>DBFD01000001.1 GCA_002294185.1 Paracoccus sp. UBA889 | reverse complement strand
GGGCAAGTGGCGGAGAGGGTGGGATTCGAACCCACGGAACCCTTGCAGGCTCAACGGTTTTCGAGACCGCCCCGTTCGACCACTCCGGCACCTCTCCGCGCTTTTGGGTGGTGAGGCGCGGATTTAGAGGGGTGGGGGTTGAAGTGCAAGAGGGTTTGGCCGAAAAAATCCCGTTCCTCTCGCGAAAGGTGGCGACATGCTTCGATCCTTGGCAATCGCGCTGGTGCTGGTGTTTCCGGCCCTGGCGCAGGCCCGGCCGGTGACCATTATCCAGTCCGAATCCCATGGTGGCCCGGCCGCGCCGCTGACCGAAAGGCTGTGGAACACCATGGATCTGGAATCGCTGATGCCGATCCTGCGCGACGAGGCGGTGGCCGAGGCCGAGGATATGCAGGCGGACCTGTTCAAGCGGGGCGGCACCGGCGGATGGCTGGATCAGGTGGCCCGGATTCACGATCCGGATCGGCTCGAGAGCCTGTTCCGCGAGGGGCTGGAGGCCGCGAGGGAAAACGCCGATCGAGGACGGATAGAAGATGCGCTGACCTTCTATCGCAGCGATCTGGGGCGAAGGCTGGTCGGGCTGGAAAACTCGGCCCGGCGGACGATGCTGGATGCCGATGCCGAGGCCGCCGCCCGCGAAGCCCTGTCGGCGGCCGCAGCCCGCGACGATCCGCGCGTGGCACGGATCCGGCGGCTGATCGACGAGGCCCAGCTGATCGGGCCGAATGTCGCGGGCGGCATGAATGCCGCGATGGCCTTTTCCGAAGGCTTCGCCGAGGGCGAAGGGTTCGACATGCCGATGAACGCCGAGCGGATGCTGCGGGACACCTGGCGGCAGGAGGAGGAAATCCGGGCGCAGACGACGGAGTGGATGGAAAGCTATCTGCTGCTGGCCTATTCGCCCCTGAGCGATGCGGATCTGGACCGCTATATCGTCTTTGCCGGATCGGCCGGGGGCAAGGCCCTGTCGGGGCTGATGTTCGCGGGCTTTGACGCGGTGTTCCGCAAGACATCCTATGAGCTGGGCCTGACGGCCGCCGGACAGATGCGGGGACGCCAGTTGTGAGCGGTGATGTCCTGCTGGTCGGCCCGTTGGCCCAGACGGCCGTGATGCAGGCGCTTGGCCTTGGCGGCAAGGCGGAAACCATCCAGGGCCGACTGTCCGGCGGCCCAAGGGCGGGGATCGACGCGGAGCATTGGCCGCATTATCAGGGCGCGCCCGGTCGGATCGCGGCGGTGCGGGTGGCGCGGAATGATGCGCTGGATCGCTATGCCGCGGTCATGGGGCTGGAACCGCTGGCCCATGGGGGCCGATCCCTGCTGGGGGTCGGTCGCGGCCCGGCATCAGAAGACGAGTGGCGGCCGAACCCGGCGCGCGCGGCCCTGGTGGCAGAGATCGCGCGCCTGGTTCTGCAATCGCCACAAGGGATCGAGTCAGGACGGCTGCGGGCGCGCCTGCCGATGATCGCGATCTGGGCCGAAAGCCGGATACGCGCGCGATCGGGGCCGGTCTCGGGCGCGGATGTCGTGGCACGGCGCGGACCCGGCGACCTGCGCCTGTCGGATCATCGTCAGCCCTATGCCGGCTATTTCGCGGTCGAGACCATGACCGTGTCACATCGCCGCCACGACGGCGGCTTCACCCGCAATGCCAGCCGTGAGGGCTTCATCATGGGCGATGCGGTGGTCGTGCTGCCCTGGGATCCCGTCCGCGACCGGGTGCTGGCGATCGAGCAGTTCCGTGTCGCCCCTGCCCTGCGCCAGGATCCGCAGCCGTGGTTGCTGGAGGCCGTCGCCGGCCGTGTCGATGCCGGCGAAAGCCCCGAGGACGCGGCCCGCCGCGAGACCCTGGAAGAGGCCGACCTGCGCCTGATCCGTCTTGTTCCGGCGATCCATCACTATCCCAGCCCCGGCGCGGTGACAGAATTCCTGTATCTCTATCTCGGCATCGCCGACCTGCCCGACGGCACGGAAGGCGTGCACGGGCTGGACGGAGAGGCCGAGGATATCAGGGGCCATCTGCTGGACCGGCAGGCGCTGCTGCGGATGGTTCTGTCAGGACAGGTCAGCAACGGGCCGCTGGCGATGCTGGCCTTGTGGCTGGATGCCCGCAGGGACGGATTGCTGGCGGAACTGTCCCGATCGTGATCGGGTTCGCCTGACATCACGGGGTTGCCCCGCCCGCCGCGCCATGTGTAGGTAATCCCGACCCGCGATATATTG
The DNA here is from genome assembly GCA_002294185.1 of Paracoccus sp. UBA889. Lineage (GTDB taxonomy): Bacteria > Pseudomonadota > Alphaproteobacteria > Rhodobacterales > Rhodobacteraceae > Paracoccus. The sequence goes on along the minus strand of DBFD01000001.1, from coordinate 35,488 downwards.
TCCGGATGGAGGCCGGTCGCCATGCGCATCTGCTCTGATCTCGCCGACGCGATCGGCAAGACACCTCTGATCCGGCTGCGCCGGGCCAGCGAGGAAACCGGCTGCACCATTCTGGGCAAGGCCGAATTCATGAATCCCGGCCAGTCGGTCAAGGACCGGGCAGCGCTGTATATCATCAAGGATGCCATGGCGCGCGGCGATCTGAAGCCCGGCGGCACCATCGTCGAGGGCACGGCCGGCAATACCGGGATCGGGCTTGCGCTGGTGGGCGCGTCGATGGGATTCCGCTCGGTCATCGTGATCCCCGAGACGCAATCCCAGGAAAAGAAGGATATGCTGCGGCTGGCCGGCGCCATCCTGGTCGAGGTTCCCGCCGCCCCCTACAAGAATCCGAACAACTACGTCCGCTATTCCGGCCGCCTGGCAGAGGCACTGGCCAGGACAGAAGCAAACGGCGCGATCTGGGCCAACCAGTTCGACAACACGGCCAACCGTCAGGCACATCTGGAAACGACCGGCCCGGAAATCTGGGACCAGACTGACGGCAAGGTCGATGGCTTCATCTGCGCGGTGGGCTCGGGCGGGACGCTGGCGGGCGTCGCCATGGCGCTGCAACCGCGCGGCGTCCGGATGGGGCTGGCCGATCCCGAGGGGGCGGCGCTCTATTCCTTCTATACGACCGGCGAATTCGACAGCCCGGGCAGTTCCATCACCGAAGGCATCGGACAGGGCCGCATCACCCGGAATCTGGAAGGATTCACGCCCGACTACGCCTACCGGATCCCCGACGCCGAGGCGCTGCCCGTCGTTTTCGACCTGCTGAAAGAGGAAGGCCTGTGCCTTGGCGGATCCTCGGGGATCAACGTCGCGGGCGCGATCCGGATGGCGCGCGAAATGGGGCCGGGGCAGACCATCGTGACCGTCCTTTGCGACTACGGCAATCGCTATCAGACCAAGCTGTTCAACCCGGAATTCCTGCGGGCGAAGGACTTGCCGGTGCCCGACTGGCTGACCCGCGAGGCACCCGACCTTCCGGAAGTATTCGAAGGCTGACATTCCATGGCACGCGCGTTTCTGGCCGTCCTGCTGACGGTCCTCATCCTTGTTGCATCTCCGCTTGCGGCGCAGGACGTTCCCAAACCCGATTTCGGCAAGTGGGAACAGGTTGCCCAGCAGGCGGAAACGGTGGTCGCGGACGGCAGCAGCAACCTTGAACGGCTGACCGCGATCCGGCAACAGGTCTTCGACTGGCGGCGGACCTTCCAGCAGGCGCAGAACGTCAACGGCGACAGGATCACAGCCGTCAAACAGCAGATCGAGGCTCTTGGCGCCCCGCCGAAGGACGGCGAGACCGAGCCCAGCGACATCGCCGCGCGCCGGACGGAACTGAACGACGAGCTGGCCAAGCTTCAGGCGCCGCGACAGAAGGCGGTCGAGGCCGCCAGCCGCGCGAACGCCATCATCCAGAGCATCGACACCATCCGCGACAAGAGGAAGGCGCAGGAACTGGCAAGATTGTCACCCTCGCCGCTTGTCCCCGCGAACTGGACGCTGGCCGCAGAGAACGCCGTGGCATTGTTCGAAGGATTGCTGAGCGAGGCCGGACCGGCGAACGAGGCGGGCCGCACCTGGTCCGACCTCAAGCCACGCCTGCCCAGTGTCGCGGCCTATCTGGTCGCGGCGCTGGTGATCCTGATCTTCGGTCGGCCATGGGTCGGGATGCTGCCCTCGCGCCTGTCGGCGCGCGCGTCGGAATATTCGCGGGCGGTGGTGGTCTTCATCACCTCGCTGGGACAGATCCTGGTGCCGATGATCGGCACCTATCTGGCCATCGGCGCGGTCAAGGCGACCGGTCTGCCCGGCCCGTGGACCCTGCCCATCCTCGAGGCCGTTCCGGCGGCGGCGGTGATCCTGTTCAGCGGCGGCTGGCTGTCGCGGCAATTGTTTCCGCAGCATGCCATCGCCTATGACACGATCAAGCTTGCCGACCGCGCCCGCGACACAGCCCGCCACATGGTCGATTTCCTGGCTACCGTCTTCGCGGTCCACCACGTCCTTGCCGCCGCGATCCTGCCGCGCTCGGGCCTTTACAGCTCGGTCACGGAAAATCGCGACCGGGTTCCCCTGGACCTTGCCGAGGGCGGGGCCTCGGTCTTCAACTTCGCGCTGATCGTCCTGGCGGGCCTGGCCCTGTTCCGGCTGGGCAACATCCTGCGCCGCCTGACCCGGCGGCCGGATGCGGGCGATCTGGTCTATCGCTACCGGATCCTGTCCTGGGCCGGGGCGCTGACGCGCATCATCGTGATCGTCGCGATCCTTCTGGGCGCGATCGGCTTCGTGAATTTTGCCAATCTGCTGATCTGGCCCTGGTCGCTGAGCCTGGCGCTGATTGGCGTGCTGATCATCCTTCAGGACTTCATCGCCGACCTGTTCAACATGTTGAAGCGCGGCGAAGAGGGCGCGCGCGAAGGGCTGGCGCCGCTGCTGATCGGCTTTGGCCTGGTCATCCTGTCGATCCCGGTCTTCCTGGTGATCTGGGGGGCCAAGGGCACCGACCTTCTTGAATACTGGACCCGGATCGAAAGCGGCTTCAGCTTCGGCGGCGTCACCCTGTCGCCCGGCACCGTCCTGACCTTCCTTATCGTCTTCGCCATCGGCTATTTCATCACCCGCGCGGTGCAGGGCGCGTTCCGCAACTCGATCCTTCCCAAGACCAGGCTGGATACAGGCGGGCAGAACGCGGTCGTCTCCGGTCTTGGTTATCTGGGGATCTTCCTGGCCGCTGTGCTGGCGATCACCTCGGCGGGGATCGACCTGTCATCGCTGGCCATCGTCGCAGGTGCGCTGTCGGTCGGGATCGGTTTCGGCCTTCAGAACATCGTGTCGAATTTCGTCTCGGGCATCATTCTGCTGATCGAGCGCCCGGTCAGTGTCGGCGACTGGATCAGCGCCGGCGGGCAGCAGGGGATCGTCAAGAAGATCTCGGTCCGGGCGACCCAGGTGGAAACCTTCGACAAGACCGAGGTGATCGTTCCCAACAGCGACCTGATCAGCCAGCCGGTGACGAACTGGACCCGCCACAACAAGATCGGCCGCATCATCATTCCGGTCGGCGTGGCCTATGGCAGCGACACCCGCAAGGTCGAGAAGATCCTGCAAGAGATCGTCGAGGATCACCCGCTGGTGGCCCTTGATCCGGCGCCGGCGATCCTGTTCCGCAACCTGGGCCCCGATTCGCTGGATTTCGAGATTCGCGCGATCCTGGCCGATGTCGGCACCGGGCTGGGCGTGACCTCGGAACTGCTGCACGAGGTCGTGCGCCGCTTTGCCGAGGAAGGGATCGAGATTCCCTTCGCGCAGCGCGACATCTGGCTGCGCAATCCCGAGGCCCTGCCGGGCGCGGCCGATACCGGCGGCCCGGCCCCTTCGGCAGCGCCCGGCACGGCGCCCGGCGCCCCCGATCCGCGCGTCGGCAAGGCAAGGACGGAAACCGCGCGCGATTTGCCGGGCGATGGCGATCAGGGCGACGGCGATCGCTGAGCCGGCGGGTCCGGCCCTGCGGGCCGGCCTCAGCGCCCGGTCAATCCCTCGATCGGCCGCGGAGGCGACGGGCGCGTGACCAGATAATTCTTGCGTTTTTCGTAGAAGGCGTTTCCGCCCGTCACCAGAACGTAGTGCATGTTGTCGTAGGGAAAGCGGTAGCCCGCAGTGTGAAAGAACTTCGCGTTCTGGACCAGCGGATGCCGTTCGCCGCGAAGGACGGACCGGGCGGCCTCGCGCACCATCGGAACCGAGCGATCGTTCATCTTCCGGCTCATGACGCCGGGCGCGAACTGGTTCCTCTGCGCCACGACGCCGCAGACGCTGTCGGGAAACCTGTCCGAGCGCACGCGGTTCATCACCACGCTGCCCACCGCCACCATGCCATCGCGGCTGGAGCGGTTGGATTCGAAATACATCGCCCGCATCATGCAATCGAGATCCGAGCGGCGAAGCACCGCGTTCGAACCGCCTGCGCCGCCCGAACAGCCCGCAAGCAACATCAGCATCCCGGCCAGACGGCGCACCGCCCTTGGCGTCCAGGTCGAAACTGTCATCTGCCTGTCCCCTTCCCGCTGATCGCGGTTCTTTCGGTCTTTGTTGCGGGGAAGATAGCAAAGCCGGCGGTGTTGCAGCAACAGTCAGGCGCAAGCGACGGGGGTTTGCCGCTCAGGCGGCGATCGAGGCGGGGGCGTCGTCGTCCTCGTCGCTGCTGCCATCGTCAGGCAGGCCCTCGCGCGACAGCAGCACGGCCACCGGGCGCAGCCAGGGGATGTGGGCACAGACGATCATCAGGGCCACCATGATCGGCACCGCCAGGAACATGCCCGGAATGCCCCAGACCGCGCCCCAGAAGGCAAGACTGAGAATGATGCCAAAGCTGGACAGCCGCAGCGTCTGGCCCAGAAGCATCGGATCCAGCACATTGCCGATGACGAATTGCGTGATCGTGCAGCCAAGCGCGACGATCCCCGTCACCGAGATGTCGCCGGTCAGGACGAAGGCCAGCAGCGTTGTGATCACCGTCGCGATGATCGAGCCGACCGAGGGGATGAAATTCAGGATGAAGGTCAGGATGGCCACCGCGACGGCCAGTTCCAGCCCGGCCAGCTTGAAGATCATCCAGACGATCACCGCCGTCACCGCGCTGACCCCGGTCTTGACGACCAGATAGCGGTTCACCCGGTGCATGATCGACGAGATGATCCGCGTGACCTGCCTGGCCTGCGCGGCATCGCCGGTCAGGCGCTCGACCTTGACCGGGAACCAGACCTGTTCCGCGAACATGAAGCCCACGAACAGGATCACCAGGACGCTGCCCGACAGGATCCCCGACGCCTGCCCGGCCAGCGAACGGATCCAGCCGGTGATGTTGAAATTCGAGATCGCCGTCAGCACCCGTTCCTGCACGTCGGGACCAAGCCGCTGGGTCAGGCTGGGCAGCGCGGCCTGCGCCTGTTCGGCATAGGCGATGGCGGTCAGCACGACCTCGTTCACCTGCGCGACGATGGTGGTCGATATCCACAGCAGGGCCAGGGTGATGCCGATCAGCGCCAGCGTCGTGCCCAGCCATTTCGGCACCTTCAGCCGCGACGAAATGCCCATGATCGCATCCGTCGTCAGCGAGAACAGGATGATGGCGATGGCCAGAGAGATCAGGATGAAGCGCGCCTGAACCAGCATGAACAGCAGCAGGCCGAAGGCGATGATGCCCAGAAAGCCCGTCTGCAATCGATCCCGCAGGATCTGTTCGCGTGAATTGTGGTCCAATCCCTGCCTCGCCCTGTCGCGGAAAGCCGGGGGCTATTCTAACCCTCCGTCTCGTCCGTGTCGCCCTCTTCCGTGTCGCCCTGTTCCGCGATTCGCGCGACCGAAACCACGACCTCGCCATTGGCTGTATTGAACACCTTGACGCCGCCGGCGCTGCGCGAACGGAAGCTGATCCCCTCGACCGGCACGCGGATCGACTGCCCGGTCGAGGTCGCCAGCATGATCTGGTCGTCCATCTCGACCGGAAAGCTGGCGACCAGCGGGCCGCCGCGCATGGCCCGGTCCATCGCCATCACGCCCTGGCCACCGCGCCCGCGCACCGGATATCCATGGCTGGAGCTGATCTTGCCCGCGCCCCTGGCGGTGATCGTCAGGATCAGATCCTCGGCCGCCGACATTCGGGCATAGCGTTCCTGGGTGATGCTGCCCTCGGCCACGGCTTCTTCGTCCTCGTCGGCCTCGGCTCCGTCATCCAGCGCCCCGGCGACCGCGCGACGCATCTTCAGATAGGCCGCGCGCTCGGCCGGATCGGCCTCGAAATGGCGGATCACCGACATGCTGACAACGCTGTCGCCATCTGCCAGACGGATGCCGCGCACGCCGGTCGAATCGCGGCCCTTGAAGACCCGGACTGCGGTGGTCGGAAAGCGGATCGCCCTGCCCTGCGCCGTCACCAGCATCACGTCATCCTCGACCGTGGCCATCCGCACGCCGATCAGGCTGACGCCTTCGGGCAGCTTCATGGCGATCTTGCCGTTCGACTTGACATTGGTGAAGTCCGACAGGGCGTTGCGGCGCACATCGCCCTGCGACGTGGCGAAAACGGCCTGATATGCCTCCCATTCCGTCTCGGGTGCATCGACGGGCATCAGCGCGGCGATGGACACGCCCGGCTCGATCGGCAGGATGTTGACGATCGCCTTGCCCTTCGCGGTCCGTCCGCCCAGCGGAAGGCGCCATGTCTTCAGTCGGTAGACCATGCCGTCCGTGGTGAAGAACAGCAGCTCGGTATGGGTATTGGCAACAAACAGCGTCGTCACCACGTCATCTTCCTTGGTGGCCATGCCCGACAGGCCCTTGCCGCCGCGACGCTGGCTGCGGAACTCGGCCAGCGCCGTGCGCTTGATATAGCCGCCCGAGGTGATGGTGACGACCATGTCCTCGCGCTCGATCAGGTCCTCGTCCATCATGTCACCGGACCATTCGGTGATCTCGGTGCGGCGGGGCACGGCGAAGAGCTGTTTCACCTCGCGCAATTCGTCGCTGATGATGGCCATGATCCGTTCGCGCGAAGCAAGGATCGCCAGATAGTCACGGATCGACTCGGCCAGGGATTGCAACTCGTCCGTGACCTCCTTGACGCCGATCTGGGTCAGGCGTTGCAGGCGCAAATCCAGGATCGCGCGGGCCTGGGTTTCGGACAGGTTATAGGTGCCGTCCTCGTTCACCGGATGCAGCGGATCGTCGATCAGACGCAGGTATTCGACAATGTCATGGGCGGGCCAGCGCCGTTCCATCAGCCGCTGACGCGCCTCGGCCGCATCGACGCTGCTGCGGATCGTGGCCACGACCTCATCGACATTGCTGACGGCGACCGCCAGGCCGCACAGGACATGGCTGCGTTCACGCGCCTTGCGCAATTCATGGGCCGTGCGACGAGCCACAACCTCTTCGCGGAAACTTATGAAATAAGTAAGAAAATCCCGCAGAGGCAGCTGCTCCGGCTTGCCCCCGTTCAGCGCCAGCATGTTGCAGCCGAAACTGGTCTGCATCTGGGTGAACCGGAACAGCTGATTCAGCACCACATCGGTCGTCGCGTCACGTTTCAGCTCGACCACGACGCGGACACCCTGCCGGTCGGATTCGTCCTGCACGCTGGCGATGCCCTCGATCCGCTTTTCCTTGGCCAGTTCCGCGATCCGCTCGATCATGCTGGACTTGTTGACCTGATAGGGGATCTCGTCGATGACGATGGCGAAACGGTCCTTGCGCGGCTCCTCGATATGGGTCTTGGCGCGGATGATGACGCTGCCGCGCCCCTCCAGATAGGCCTTGCGCGCACCCGACCGGCCCAGGATCATCGCGCCGGTCGGGAAGTCGGGGCCGGGAATGATTTCCATGATCCGCTCGGTCGGCAGATCGGGATCCTCGATCAGGGCCAGTGTGGCGTCCACCACCTCGCCCAGATTATGCGGCGGGATATTGGTCGCCATGCCGACCGCGATGCCGCCTGCACCGTTGACCAGCATGTTCGGAAACCGCGCCGGCAACACCGTCGGCTCGTGATCCTTGCCATCGTAATTGTCCTGGAAATCGACGGTATCCTTGTCGATATCGGCCAGCAGGAAATTCGCCGGCTTGTCCATGCGCACTTCGGTATAGCGCATGGCGGCGGGCGGATCGCCGTCCATCGAGCCGAAGTTGCCCTGCCCGTCCAGAAGCGGCAGCGACATCGAGAAATCCTGCGCCATCCGCACCAGTGCGTCATAGATCGCGGCGTCGCCATGGGGGTGATATTTGCCCATCACGTCGCCGACGGGGCGGGCGGATTTGCGATAGGGCTTGTCGGCGGTATTGCCGCTTTCGTTCATCGCATAAAGGATGCGGCGGTGGACCGGTTTCAGGCCGTCGCGCAAATCCGGGATGGCGCGGCTGACGATGACCGACATCGCGTAATCGAGATAGGACGTGCGCATCTCGGCCGAAATGTCGATGACGGGGCCGTCATGAGCCATTACCACCCGTTCAGGCGCGCCGTTTTCGTCACCATTGTCAGGGGTTTCGGGCAGATCGTCTTCTGGTGTGTCGGCCACGCTGGTTCCTCAACATCTTGTCGAGTGACGGTATAGCCGAGGGCGCGCGCGGGGGCAATCTTCGGCCGCCTTATGCGGTCTGGCCGGGCCATGGGCGCGGCGCCATCCAGCAAGCGGGTCGGGGCCCCCAACCGCGCGCGGTTGGGGGCCGGCCTCCCCGGCATCGCCGCCGGCGGCGACGCTGTTGCGCGCTGCTTGCTGTCAGTCCAGTGACATCCGCACAAGGTCGATCCGTGCGATCGGCTATCGGCGCCGCCGGCGCGGGCGGCCGCCGTCACCGGCATTGAAGGAGGGCGCAGGAAGGCTGACCACGCGGGACAGTTCGGGGAACGGATCGCTGGCATGGGGAATCGCGTTGGCGGCCACGAAATGTTCCTGAAAGCGCGGCGCGATTGCGGTTTCGACGCGCGTGATGCGGCGCACCTCGGCCTCGATCTCGGCACGGGCCGCGCGCGAACACAGCGCGATCCGCGCGCCCGTCCCGGCGGCGTTCCCGGCGCTCGTCACCCTTTCGGGCGCACAATCGGGGATCATCCCCAGAACCAGCGCGTGCAGGGGCGAGATATGCGCCCCGAAGGCCCCCGCCAGCACAACCCGGTCCAGCCGGTCGATGCCGAATTCGTCCATCAACAGCCGCGCCCCGGCGTAAAGCGCCGATTTCGCCAGCTGGATCGCGCGGATATCCCCCTGGGTCACGGCGATCACAGCGCCGTTCTCGGCGCTGCCGTCATGAAGCAGATAGGAATGGGTGCGACCCTGCGCGATGCAGCGCGACGTGCCGACCTGTTCGGCCGATCCGATCAATCCGCCCGGATCGACGATCCCGGCCATCCGCATCTCGGCCACCGCCTCGATGATGCCAGACCCGCAGATGCCGGTAATGCCGACGCCCCTGACGGCCTCGGCAAAGTCCGGCTGGTCGGACCACGGCTCGACGCCGATGACGCGAAAACGCGGCTCCTTGGTCACGGGGTCGATCCGCACCCGCTCGATCGCGCCGGGGGCGGCGCGCTGACCGCTGCTGATCTGGGCGCCCTCGAAGGCCGGGCCGGTGGGCGAGGAACAGGCCAGCACCCGCCTGCAATCGCCCAGAACGATCTCGGCATTGGTGCCCACATCGACGATCAGGACCGGGTTCCGGGATTTCTGCGGCTGTTCCGACAGCACCACCGCCGCCGCATCCGCGCCGACATGGCCGGCGATGATCGGCAGCACATAGGCGCGGGCGGCCGGGGCAATGCCCAGACCCAGTTCCGCCGCCGCGACCGTCAGCGCGTCCGAGGTCGCGGGCGCGAAGGGCGCCTGTCCCAGTTCGACCGGGTCGATCCCCAGCATCAGGTGATGCATGACCGGATTGCAGACGATGACGGCATCCACGATACGCGCCGCCTCGATCCCGGCCTCCGCCGCCAGCGTCCCGATCAGATGGCCCAGACCTTCGCGGACCGCGCGCGTCATCTCGGCCGCGCCGCCCGCATTCATCATCGCATAGCTGACCCGACTCATCAGATCCTCGCCAAAGCGGATCTGCGGGTTCATCAGACCCGACGAGGCCAGCACCCGACCGTCATCCAGCGCCACCAGATGCCCCGCAATGGTGGTCGATCCCAGATCGACCGCCACCCCGCAAAGCGGCGACTCGGACAGACCGGGCCACAGATCGACCAGCAGCGGTGCCCGCTGCCCGTCATCGCGCACCACCGCCGTGACCTTCCACCCCGCCTTTCGCAGAACCTGCTGGATCCGCGCCAGAACGGGCAGATCCGCCCGCAGCCCCTCGATCCCCCAGGCCGAGGCCAGGGCCGCCGACAGGCGCTGGAAATCCCCGGTCGGATCATCCAGATCGGGCTCGGCCACCTCGACATAGAAGGGCCGCACGGCGGGATCCATCGCCATCACCCGTTCGGCTGCGGATTTGCGGATCACCTGCCTGTGCAACTGACTTTCTGGCGGCACGTCGATCACCAGATCCGACTGGATCCGCGCCTGACAGCCCAGCCGCCGCCCCGGTTTCAGCCCGCGGATGCGGTCATAACGTTCCTCGACCGCGTTGAACGGCGACAGCGCGTCACAGGCCACGGTCACGCCGTGTTTGGGAAACGCCCCATGGCCCGGCTCGACCTGACATTTGGAACATATGCCACGTCCGCCGCAGACCGAATCCAGATCGACACCCAGCCGCCGCGCGGCTTCCAGCACCGGCGTGCCCACCGGCACCCGACCCCGCCTGCCCGACGGCGTGAAGATGACAAGAGGATCGTCGGCCATGGAAAACCTCGCTTCAACGCCCCGATTATCGCCGGGTCGCGCGCGTCGCAACACCGCAATCCGCCTCAAATCGGCGCGTTTCCGACGTCTTCGTTGGACAAATACCCTCGGGGGGTGAATTGCGTTGCCCGCAACGCAAGAGGGGGCGCGAGCGCCCCCTCCCCGCGCGCCCGCAGGCGCAATGTCGCGGCCCTCAGGCGCCCTTGTAGATGTCCACCAGCTTGCCCAGCATTTCCAGCGCATCCTCGCGCGAACGCTGAAAGCTGTTACGGCCGATAATGCTGCCATTGCCGCCGCCGTCGCGGATCGCGCGGGCATCGTCATAGACCGCATCCGCGCCCTTGGCGGCGCCGCCCGAAAAGACCACGATCCGGCGCCCCGCGAAGGCCGCCTGCATGCAGTGCTCGACACGCTTCGCCTGCGTCGCGATATCGATCTTCTTGTCCTCGTAGACCTTCTTGGCTTCGGGCAGCATCAGGTGATCGGTGGACAGCTTGATCTTGATCACATGCGCGCCGATCAGCGCCGCGATCTGGGCGGCATAGGCGGCGATGTCGATGGCGGTCTCGCCGTCCTTGGTGATCGCCTCGCCGCGCGGATACGACCAGATCACGGTGGCAACACCCTTGGCTGCGGCTTCCTTGCGCATCGCGACGATCTCTTCGAACATGTCCAGCGCCATGTCGCTGCCCGGATAGATCGTGAAGCCGATCGCCGCGCAGCCCAGCCGTAGCGCGTCGTCGACCGAGGCCGTGACCGCCTGGTTCTTGCCGGCCGTGTCGGACATCAGGCTGTTGGCGCTGTTGACCTTCAGGATGGTCGGGATCTGGCCCGCGAAGCTGTCCGCCCCGGCCTCGATCATGCCCAGCGGCGCGGCATAGGCATTCAGCCCCGCGTCGATGGCCAACTGATAATGGTAATGCGGATCATAGGCGGCAGGGTTGGGCGCGAATGACCGCGCCGGCCCGTGTTCGAAACCCTGATCGACGGGCAGGATGATCATCTTGCCGGTGCCCGCCAGCCTGCCGGTCATCAGCATCCGCGCCAGTTGCGCTTTCACCCCCGGCGTCTCGCCCTCGTAATGGGCCAGGATCCGGCGCACCGTGTCGGTCATCTGCATCGAAAAACTCCTTTGTGCTGGCGGTTGAATAGCATAGGCGCCGGGACTGGCAACGCTGGTGACGCTAACAGCCGGGGCGGGCAACGGTTTTCAACCTGAGGTGATGATCCGGCGCCCTCCCGGCCGACGGCGATGCAGCCCGGCGGCCGCGGGACCGTGCCAAACGGTCCGCGCCCGTCGGCCATCAGACCGTGTCGAGATACAGTTCGACCGTTTCCTCATCGGACAATTCGGCCATGTAGTGCAATTCCTGCCGCTTGGTGCGCAGATAATTGTCGATCAGATGTTCAGGAAAGATCCGACGAATCTCGGGGCAGGTATCGAAGGCATCGATCGCCTCGCCCCAATCAACCGGAAGCTGGGCCAGTTGCTGATCATAGGCATTGCCCTTGAAGGGCGCGGGGGCCTGAAGCCTGTCCTCGATCCCGTTCAGTGCCGCGCCAAGGATCGCCGCGACCGTCAGATAGGGGTTCACATCGCCACCCGCGACGCGATGTTCGATCCGCCGGGCCTTGGGGCCCGAAGACGGAATGCGGATCGCCGCCGTCCGGTTTTCATAGGACCAGCCGATCCCGGTCGGTGCATGGGCGTTGGGCACCAGCCGGTCATAGGAATTCTCGTGCGGCGCGAATAGCAGCGTCGATCCCGGCATGGCACGCAGACAGCCCGCAACGGCATGGCGCAGGGCTTCCGTGCCCTCGTCGCCGCCATTGTCGAAGATGTTCCGGCCATCCTTCGCGAGCACCGAAAAATGCATGTGCATCCCGTTGCCCGGCCAGGCGTCATAGGGTTTGGCCATGAAACTGGCCGCGAACCCGTAGGACCGCGCCACGCCCTTGACCAGCATCTTGAACAGCCATGTGTCGTCGGCGGCCTTCAGCGGATCGGCCTGGTGCATCAGGTTGATCTCGAACTGTCCCGGTCCGGCCTCGGAAATCGAAGTATCGACCGGGATGTCCATCGATTCGCAGGCATCGTAGAGCGTGGTGAAGAACTGGTCGAAGGCATCCAGGGCGCGCAGGCTCAGCACCTCGCCCCCGGTACGGCGCTTGCCCGAGCGCGGGCTGGGCGGCACGCGCAGGGTGCGGCCGGAATCGTCGATCAGGAAAAATTCCAGCTCGGTCGCCACGACGGGAACGAGGCCGGCGGCCTTGTAGCGGTCCACGACGCGGGCCAGGGCCTGACGCGGATCGCCGTCATAGGGCCGCCCGTCGGGATGGAACATCCACAGCGGCAGCAACGCGGTCGGCGCGTCCAGCCAGGGCATCGGCAGAAAGCCGCGTTCGGTCGGCAGCAGCAGACCGTCGGGATCGCCGGCCTCGAAGACCAGCGGGCTGTCTTCGATATCCTCGCCCCAGATATCCAGGTTCATCACCGAGAACGGAAATTTCGTGCCCTCGTCCACCAGCTTGTCGACGAAACGCGCCGCCACCCGCTTGCCGCGCGCGACGCCGTTCAGGTCGGCGGCGGCGACGCGGATGGTCTTGACGTCGGGATGTTGTCGCAGCCATTCCATCGGGATCATCTCAGCAGTTGCGGGCGGTATTTCAAACCGCGGGTGGCGCCGGGCAGATGGCGGTTCAGCCGCCTGTTGGCGACCCCGAAGAGGCCGATCAGGACCAGCGTGGCAAGGATGAAATATCCGGCCGCGATGGGATAGGCGACAAAGGGGTTGAAGGTCTTGTCGGCGAAATAGCTGGCGTAATAAAGCGCATCCCCGCGCTGCTGGAAAGCCGGAAAGCCGGAAAAGAAGACCAGCGCCGTCGCCTGGAACAGAAAGATTGCCTCGTTGGTATAGGACGGCCATGCCAGCCGCATCATCGTGGGCCACGTTACCCGGCGGAACTTGGCCCAGCCGGTCAGGCCATAGGCATCGGCGGCCTCCAGATCGCCCTTGGGCACCGACATCAGCGCGCCGTGAAAGATCTGCGCCGAATAGGCCGAGGTGTTCAGGATCAGCACCAGCAGCGCCCCCGCCCAAGCCTTTGTCAGCCAGCTTGTCGCGACCGTGAAGCCCATAACCTCGATTCCCGCCCGTGGCAGCATCACCAGCGCCTGGTAGGCAAGGAAGAACTGGATGAACAGCGGGCTGCCGCGGAACAGGAAGACAAAGCCTTCCGCCGGCTTGCGCGCCCAGGGACTGCGGCTGGCCTTGGCGACAGCCAGCGCATTGGCCAGAAAGAAGCCGAAGAACAACGCCATGGCCGCGAAATAGAGATTCCAGATCATGCCCGATCCGATCAGCGTGACCTGGTTGCAGAGGGTGAAATCGCTGCGCGGCAACAGCCGCTCGCCGATGCCGACCGAACGCAGGGCGTAATTGCCGATGTCCTCGGCACAGGGGATCATGCCGGCCCCGCCTGGCGCAACGCCTCGCCGCCCATCGTCGCCTGCCCGGCCGAAAGCCGCCGGGTCAGCCGAGCCAGCACCCGTTCAGAGACCCAGGTCATCAGCAGGTAGAAGACCAGGATGGCCAGAAAATAATAGAGCCGCCAGTCGGGATGGGGATAGCTGAAAGCCTGCGTCTTGGCACCGCCCAGATCCCGCGCCCAATAGACGATATCCTGGATTCCCAGCAGGAACAGCAGCGGCGTCGCCTTGATCAGGATCATCCACAGATTGGAAAGCCCGGGCAGCGCATAGGTCCACATCTGCGGAATCAGGACGCGGCGGTTCACCTGCCGCTGGCTCATTCCATAGGCCTCGGCGGTTTCCAGCTGCGCGCGCGGGACCGCATTCATCGCGCCATAGAGGACATTGGCCGCAAAGGCGCCGAATACAACCGAGAAGGCGACCACCGCCAGCGTGAAGCCATATCCTTCATGAACCCATTCCGGGCTCGTCGACAGCGGCATCTTGGCCGCCGCGCAGACGTTGAACTCGTTGCCCTGCCAGGGCGAGACAGGGTTGTCGCACAGGGCCCTGCTGCGCAGGAACTCGATCCCCTGATCCAGCGCGATGGGCACGAACAGAAAGAAGATGATGTCGGGGACGCCCCGCACCATCGCGGTGTAGATCTTGCCGAACCAGCGCAGGGGCGCGATCCGCGAACGCGAGGCCATCGCGCCGCCAAAGCCGAACAGCAGTGCCAGCGGCGCGGTCACCGCCAGCAACAGCAGCACCGTGCCGAAACTGGCATAGAACAGCAGATGCTTGCCCGATGTGAGGTAACACATCAGCCAGCTCAGCCCTTCAAGGGCTTTCGGATCGGCGCACTGGGCGAACATCGGATTGCGGCCGCGACCGAAAAGACGCGGCCAACCTTTTCAGATCATTCGAAAACCTTGGCGTCTTCGCCAAACCATTTCACGATCATCTCGTTCAGGCTGCCATCATCCTTCATCGACTGGATGGCGGTGTCGAACGTCTTCTTCAGATCGGTATCGGATTGACGCATCCCGATGCCGATACCGCCGCCAAGCGCGACCGCTTCGCCGGCCCAGACCAGTTCGCCATTCGATTCCGCGACCGAGGGTGCCAGGAAATCCTTGTCGGCGAAGACGGCGTCGGCCTCGCCGTTCTTGACGGCGGCGATGGTTTCGTCTCCGGTCGCGAATTCCAGCAGCGTCGCACCGGTTTCGGCCACATGGGCGGCCTGGATCGTGCCGGTCTGCGCGGCGATCACGCCGGCTTCGATGTCGGCATCCGCAGACAGCGCCGCATAGGCGCTATCGGCGGGCGGCGTATAGTTCTGGCTGAAGGCGATCACCTGCTCGCGCTCGGGGGTGATGCTCATCCCGGCCATGATCGTGTCGTAATTGCCCGAAACGAGGTTCGGAATGATCGAATCCCAATCATTCGTGACCCAGGTGCAATCCAGCTTGGCGCGTTTGCACAATTCATCGCCCAGTTCGCGTTCGAAGCCATCGACCTCGCCCGCATCGTTGATGAAGTTATACGGAGGATAGGCGCCCTCGGTGCCCATGCGGATCGTCTGGGCCATGCCCATGCCCGCGGTCAGCGCGAGGGCGGCGGCGGCAAGGATCAGTTTTTTCATTTTTCTCTCCTGTTGGTCGTCTCTTGTGAATTCCGAGTCTGGTGAACCTTAGGCGGCCATCGTCGCGCTGAGGAACTGGCGCAACCGCTGGGTCTGCGGATCGTTGAACAGCCGGTCCGGCGGTCCTTCCTCGCAGATCACGCCCTGATGCAGGAAAACGACATGGTCGCTGACATCGGCGGCCAGCCGCATGTCGTGGGTGACAAGGATCATCGTGCGGTGTTCCGCCGCAAGATCCTTGATCACCTTGACGACTTCCTGCTGCAATTCCGGATCCAGCGCGCTGGTCGGCTCGTCGAACAGCAGCGCGCGCGGCTGCATGCACAAGGCACGGGCTATGGCGGCGCGCTGTTGCTGACCGCCCGACAGCTGCGCCGGCCAGGCATCGCACTTGTCGCCGATGCCGACCTTGTCCAGCAGATCGCGGGCGCGACGCTCGACCTCGGTGCGAGGCTGGCCAAGCACCGTAAGCGGTGCCTCCATGACGTTTTGCAGCACCGTCATGTGCGACCACAGGTTGAACTGCTGGAAGACCATCGACAGGTTGGTTCGGAACCGCGTGACCTGCGCCCGGTCGGCCGGCGCGCGATGCGGGCCCTGGCCCTTCCAGCGCACCGCCTCGCCGTCAAAGACGATCTCGCCCTGCTGGCTGTTTTCCAGAAGATTGCAGCAGCGCAGCAGCGTGGACTTGCCCGAGCCGGACGAACCGATGAGGCTGAGCACATGCCCGCGCGGCGCGCTCATCGAGACGCCCTTCAGCACCTCGAGCTGGCCATAGGCCTTGTGCAGATCGGTGATGCGGATCACCGGCTGGTCCTGGGTCATGTCGGGCGTCTTGTCAGTCATGATCCGCGCATTGGGCGACAATCGGGCCGGTTTTGCAACGGGTCTCACGCGCGTCCGGCAGGGAAAGCGGCAAGTGCCGCAACGTCAGGCGATCTCGATCGAATATTTCTCGATCACCGTGTTTGCCAGCAAACCCTCGCACATCCGCGCCACCTCGGCGCGGGCGGTATCGGGATCGGCGGCGTCCAGATCCAGTTCGATCAGCTTGCCCTGACGAACGCTGCCGACCCCGCGATGGCCCAGCCCGCCAAGCGCGTGGCGGATCGCCTCGCCCTGCGGGTCCAGAACGCCGTCCTTCAGCATGATGGTAACGCGGGCTTTCATCGCTTTGTCCTTCAATTGATCGCGGTCGGCTTCAGGCTGGTCGTGTTGGCCGGCATCAGGCCCAGCCGGCGGGCGACCTCGGTATAGGCATCGGTCAGATTGCCCAGATCGCGGCGGAACACGTCCTTGTCCAGTTTCTGCCCGGTTTTCACGTCCCACAGGCGGCACGAATCGGGGCTGATCTCGTCGGCGACGATCAGGCGCATGAAATCGTTGTCCCAGACCCGGCCGATCTCGATCTTGAAATCGATCAGCTTGATGCCGACGCCGTAGAAGACCCCAGACAGGAAATCGTTCACCCGCAGGGCCAGGCTGACGATGTCGTCCAGATCCTGTTGCGTGGCCCAGCCGAAAGCGATGATATATTCCTCGGAAACCATCGGATCGCCCAGTTCGTCGTTCTTGAAGCTGTATTCGACGATCGGGCGCGGCAGCAGGGTGCCCTCTTCCAGGCCCAGCCGCTTGGACAGCGAGCCCGCGGCGAAATTGCGCACGATCACCTCCAGCGGCACGATCTCGACCTGGCGGATCAGCTGCTCGCGCATGTTGATGCGGCGGATGAAGTGGTTTGGCACACCGATATTGGTCAACCCGTTCATGAAGAATTCAGACAGACGGTTGTTCAGCACGCCCTTGCCCTCGATGGTGGCGCGCTTCTGGGCGTTGAAGGCGGTGGCGTCGTCCTTGAAATACTGGACCAGCGTGCCCGGCTCGGTGCCTTCGTAAAGGATCTTGGCCTTGCCTTCATAGACTTTCTTGCGCCGCGGTGCCATCTGGGGCCGTCCTTTCGCCTGTCGCTCGTCCTGCGGCTTATCGCAGAACCGTCCTCGGGGGCAATACGAAGGCTTGCAGCGCGGCCTTCCAGCAGGGATAACGGGACGGACCGATAGCAGGAGGCCACGAGATGACCACCTTTGACGACCGCGAGCGTGGATATGAATCGAAATTCGCGCATGACGCGGATCTGCAATTCCGGGCCGAGGCGCGGCGAAACCGGCTGCTGGGCGAATGGGCCGCCGGTGTTCTGGGCAAGACCGGCGAGGATGCGCGGACCTATGCGATGACGGTCGTGACCTCGGATTTCGAGGAACCGGGCGAAGAGGATGTCTATCGCAAGGTCGCATCCGACCTGGAGGGCAAGGCCGACAGCGCGACGATCCGCGCGAAGATGGCCGAGCTGACGCTCGAGGCGCGCCGGCAAATCCTGGAAGAGGGCAAGTAGGATCCCGCCGCCGGGCGCCGCAGGACAGGCGACATTGCAGGCTGCATTTGCGTTGCGGGCGCCTTGCCGACCGATGCAGGGACAAGGCCCGGCACGCGGCGGGCGATGACCGAAGGGCCCAGGTCGATGTCCCGACGAGACCCGGCATTCCTTGGGGCGCCATGACGGCGATCCGGGCAGGAAGCCGCACGAAAGGGCGCGAAGCCCTGTTCAGGCGGCGGCCGCCTCGGCGCGGGGATAGCGCAGGGCCATGGTGATCCCGCGCGCCGCATTCAGGATCATCAGCGCCGCCCACAGTCCGTGATTGCCGAAGATCGGCGGCAGCGTGACGACGGCCAGCCCATACAGCGCCACGGACTGGATCATCGCGATGCGCATGTCGCGGGTCATCGTCGCGCCGATGAAGATGCCGTCGAACATCCAGCTTGCAATGCCGATCAGCGGTGCGGCGCCCATCCAGAACAGGTAAAGGCGCGCCTCGGTCCGGACCGCCGGCGCCGTCGTCAGCAGATCGATGATCGCGCCGCCCGCGACCCAGAAGGCAAGACCCAGAACCAGCGCCCCGCCGATCCCCCATTGCGAGGTCAGGATCGCGGCGCGGCGCAACCGGTCGGGCCGCCGCGCCCCCACCGCCTGTCCCACCAGGCTTTCGGCCGCAAAGGCGAAACCGTCCAGCGCGAAGGCGGTCAGCGACAGGAACTGCACCAGCACCTGATTGGCCGCCAGCGTCACATCCCCTTGCGCCGCGCCCAGAAACAGGAACGAGGTGAAGCTGGCCTGCAACAGCACGGACCGGATCATGATGTCGACGTTCACGCGCAAAAGCCGGTTCAGCTTGTCGCGGGCAAACAGCGTGGTCAGCCGCCGCGCCGCGCCGGCCGCAGCGCGCAGGGCGTGGCGGGCGAAATACAGCCCCAGAACCACCCCACCCCATTCCGAGATCAGCGTGGCCCAGGCGACCCCCGCGACGCCCAGTCCCAGGCCCAGCACGAACCACAGATCCAGCATCACGTTCAGCCCGTTCTGCAAGACCTGCAAGGCCAGCACGGCGCGCGTGCGCTCGATCGCGATCAGCCAGCCGGTCAGTGCGTAAAGCGCGATGGTCGCGGGCGCGCCCCAGATGCGGATCGTCAGATAATCACGGGCCAGCGCCTCGACCTCGGCCGAGGCCGGGGCCAGGCGGAAGGCGGCCCAGAAGAGCGGCGCCCGAGCCAGTATCATCGCCAGCCCGACCGCACCGGCGATGGTCAGCGCACGCAGCAGATGGGCGCCGACCTGCGCGCCGTCGCCCGCGCCGTGGCTTTGCGCGACAAGCCCCGAGGTGCCCATCCGCAAGAAGCCGAAGACCCAGTAGATCGAGGTCAGGATGACCGCGCCGATGCCAACCGCGCCGATGGGTTCGGCTTGACCAAGCTGGCCCACGACGCCGGTATCGACCAGCCCCAAGAGCGGCACGGTCGCGTTCGACAGCACGATCGGCAAGGCGATGTTCAGCACCCGCCGATGACTCAGCGGGCCGATCTCGGGCGCGGCCATCGCTCAGGGCTGCGGCATCAGGAAATGGCCGGTCGCCTGTGCCATAAGGCGGGCGCGGTTATCCTGCCAGGCCTCGACATGGACGCTGGCATAGCGCCGGCCCGACCGTACCACACGGGCGCGGGCATAGGCATCGCGTGGCAGGCCCGATCGCAGGTAATCCACCGTGAAGCCGATCGTCTTGGGCAGGCGCGGCAGGCTGTCGGGAACCGCCGCATCCGGCGCGATGCGGCCGGATTCCAGATCCTCCCACATCGCGGACCATGACAATTCGATGATCGCGGTCACCTCCAGAAAGGCGGCCGTCACGCCGCCATGGATCGCGGGCAGCGCGGGGTTGCCGATCAGCTTGTCATCGAAGGGCAGGATCGCGGTCAGCTCGTCGCCCCTGCGATCAAAGCGGATGCCCAGCCATGTCATGTAGGGCACCCCCGTCGCCAGCGCCCGCAGCGCCGAATCGCGGCGCGTCTTGATCTGGTCCAGCGGTTCGTTGCGGTCCATCATCGCGCCTGCCTTTCCGCGGTGAAGGTGCCGGCGGCGGTGGCGACCGGGTTGTCGCCGTCCTCGTCCAGCGCCACCGCGCGAAGAAAGGCGACGCTGCGGGTCATGTGATAGCATTCCGCCCGCGCGGTGATCCGCTGTCCCGGCGCCGCCCCGCGCATGTAGTCGATGCGCAGATCGATGGTCGCGGTGGATCGCGGGCTTGAGGGATGCGACATCACCGCCGCGCCGCAGCAGGTGTCCATCAGCGCCGAGACGACCCCGCCATGAACGATCCCCGTCCGCGGATCGCCGACCAGATGTTCGGACCAGGGCATGCTGATGGTGGCCCGCCCCTCGCCCAGATCGTCGACGCGCATTCCCAGGGCCCGCGCGTGGGGAATGCTGTCGATGAATTGCTGCGCGATCCGTGCCCGATCGCCGCTGTCCAAGCCGCCCGATTCGTCCGTCATCGCGTTCTCCTGCCACCTGGCCCCGCGCAAGGCTTACCCGCGCCCGCCCCGGCTGCTCAACCCCTGCCCGGCCGAATGCGCGTTCCGGTTGAGATGCGCGCGCCGAAACGCTAGCCTTTGAGCCAGCGGCAGGGAGATCGGGATGGCCGAGGAGCAGACAATCTCTTTCAAGGACATGTGCGCCCGTTTCGACGTGACGCCCCGCACCCTGCGCTATTACGAATATATCGAACTGCTGAGCCCCCGAAAGGAAGGCCGGGCGCGATTCTATGGCGCGCGCGAGATCGCGCGGATGACGCTGATCCTGCGCGGGCGGCGTTTCGGATTCTCGCTGGAAGACATCCGGCAATGGCTGCTGATCTACGAACAGAAGGGCTCGCGCCAGCAATACGAGGTCTGGCTGGATCTGGCCGACCGGCAGCTGGGGGTGCTGGACCGCCAGATTGCCGACCTTCAGGCGGCGCGGCAGGATCTGGCGGAATTGCGCGAAACGGCCGCTGCCGAACTGAAGACCATGAAGTGACGCGGCGTTCCATCTTTACGTTCGCGTCAACTTCGCGCTATCGGTGGCCACAGAAGGGCAGCCGGTGAACGAGGAGGAACCGCACCCCATGTCCGAAAAGCTGATGACGATCCGCCAGATGTGCGAGGCGTTCGGCGTCACCCCGCGCACGCTGCGCTTTTACGAGGCGCGCGAACTGATCTTTCCCGAACGTCGCGGCCAGCACCGGCTGTATGATCGCAGGGATCGCGCGCGGCTGACGCTGATCCTGCGCGGCAAGCGGTTCGGTTTCAGCCTGGAACAGATCCGCCAGCTTCTGGAGCTGTACCAGCCGGGCGGAGCCAACAGGACGCAGATCGCCGCGACCATCGGGATCGCGCGCGAACGCCTGTCGGACATGGAAACCCAGTATGCCGAACTGAGCGAGGCGATCGCCGATCTCAGGCAGCAACTGGCGGATGCGGAAGACCGGCTGGCCGCTGCCCCGCGCGACACCTCGAGAGGATAGAGCCATGCCGATCTACACCCCCCCCGTCCGCGACCTGCAATTCGGTCTGCACGACGTGCTGAAAATCCAGCAATCCGGCCTGCCCGGCCATGACGAGCTGGATCGCGATTTCACCGAGGCCGTGCTGGACGCGGCGGGCAAGCTGTCGACCGAGGTTCTGGCGCCGCTGAACATGGTTGGCGACCGGCAGGGCTGCCGGCTGGAAAACGGCGTGGTGCGCACCCCGGACGGGTTCAAGGCGGCTTTCGAGCAGATGAAGGAAGGCGGCTGGACCGCGCTGGATTGCGACCCCGAATATGGCGGTCAGGGGATGCCCTATGTCCTGGGCCTGGCCACGGGCGAATTGTTCGTCAGCGCCAACATGGCCTTCAACATGTATCAGGGCCTGACCCACGGCGCCTATTCCGCCATCCACGCCCATGGCACCGATGAACAGAAGCAGACCTGGCTGCCCAGGATGGTCAGCTGCGACTGGACCGGCACGATGAACCTGACCGAGCCGCATTGCGGCACCGACCTGGGCTTGCTGCGCACCAGGGCCGAACCGCAGGATGACGGCAGCTATCTGATCACCGGGCAGAAGATCTTCATCTCGGCCGGCGATCACGACATGGCCGAGAACGTGATCCATCTGGTGCTGGCCAAGGCGCCGGGCGGCGGCGAGGGCACCAGGGGCATCTCGCTGTTCATCGTGCCCAAGTTCCTCGTCAACGAGGACGGCTCGCTGGGCGATCGCAACGGCGTCTCGGTCGGCAATCTCGAAGAAAAGATGGGCATTCACGGCAACGCCACCTGCGTGATGAATTACGACGGTGCCAAAGGCTGGCTGCTGGGCGATCTGCACAAGGGAATGCGGGCCATGTTCACGATGATGAACGAGGCGCGGATGGGCGTAGGCCTGCAAGGCTATGCCAGCGCAGTCGCCGCCTATCAAAGCGCGGTGGATTATGCAAAGGACCGGCTGCAGGGCCGGGCCGTGACAGGGGCAAAAAACCCCTCGGGCCCGGCCGATCCGCTGATCGTGCATCCTGATATCCGTCGCAGCCTGATGGACCAGAAAAGCTTTCTGGAAGGCGCGCGAATGCTGTCGCTGTGGGGGGCACATCTGATCGACAAGGCCCATCAGGGCGACGCGGAAGCCGAAGGGCTGATCTCGCTGCTGACCCCGGTCATCAAGGGCTTTCTGACCGACAAGGGGTTCGAGACGACGGTTCTGGCGCAGCAGATCTACGGCGGCCACGGCTATATCGAGGAACATGGCATGAGCCAGTTCGTCCGCGACGCCCGGATCACGATGATCTACGAAGGCGCCAACGGCGTGCAGGCACTGGATCTGGTGGGTCGCAAGCTGGCGGCCGCGGGCGGCAAGCCGATCACGGGCTTCTTCGAGATGATAAAATCCTTCTGCAAGGACCATGCCGAAGGCCCCCTTGCGGATGATTTCATTGCGCCGCTGAAAGCCGCCTCGAAGGATCTTCAGACGGCCGCAATGTTCTTCATGGAACGCGGCATGAAGAACCCTGACGACGCGCTGGCGGGCAGCTATGACTTCATGCACCTGCTCGGCCATGTCGCGCTTGGCTTCATGTGGGCGCAGATGGCGGTCGCGGCCCACGCGGCTTTGGCGGCCGGCGGCGATGCGTCCTTCGCGACCACCAAGCTGGCCACCGGACGCTATTACATGCAGCGGCAATTGCCGATGACGGCAACGCATCTGGCGCGTATCCAGTCGGGTGCCGATCCCGTCATGGCACTGGATGCGGAAGCCTTCTGATCCGGCACTCAGGGCAGAGAGGCCGCATGGGTATTTGTGCAACGAAGATGCACAATGAATGTGCACCGGAAGGTGCGCCCCGGCCTCTTCCCCCTTCCGGCGGATCAGGCGTTATCGGCCCAGAAACCGGGGCGGCTTCTCCGTTGGCGGTCATCGGCTCCCCAGCCTGTACCGCAATCGGGGATCTAGCAGGGCAGGGTTGAAGAAGGGTTAATCGGTGCCCTTCTTCGTTGTGGAAATACCCCGCGGGGGTGCGGGGGCGCGAAGCCCCCGCGGTGAAGGAGGAATGATGACGGCAATACTCTGGTGCTTTGGCGAATCGGGCAATGCCTACAAGGCGGCGCTGACGATGGAACTGGCGGGCTATGGCTGGCGACCCGTCTACGTCGATTTCTTCAATGGCGAGACGCGCGGCCCGGAATTCCGCGCCCTCAACAAGATGGGCGAGGTGCCGGTCTTTCGCGAGGGCGACCTGACGCTGACGCAATCGGCCGTGATCCAGATGCATGTCGCCGAGAAAACCGGGCGGTTCATGGGCAGCGACCGCAACGAAACCTTGCGCTGGTTGATGTTCGACAACCACAAGCTGTCGGCGCAGGCCGGACCGTTGCGGTTCCTGATGAATTTCCTGCCAGCCGAGAAGCGCCCTCAGGGCGGCATCGACTGGCTGAGGGGGCGTCTGAACGCCGCCCTGACGATCCTGAACGATCATCTGTCCGACCGTGCCTGGGTCGCTGATGACACCCCGACCATCGCCGATTTCGCCTGCTGCGGCTATCTGTTCTACCCCGAGCCTTTTGGCTTCGTGCGCGGCGACTGGCCAAATATCGACCGCTGGCTGGACGGCATCTCCGCCCTGCCCGGCTGGAAAAGCCCCTATGACCTGATGCCCGGAAACCCTTCGGACCGGGCGCCCAAGGAGGATACATGACCGACGCATTCATCTATGATGCCGCCCGCACCCCGCGCGGCAAGGGTCGAGCCGATGGCAGCCTGCACGAGGTCACCTCGCTGGCCTTGTCCGCGCGGCTGCTGAACGCCGTCAAGCAGCGCAACAACCTGGAAGGCCACGCGGTCGAGGACCTGATCTGGGGCAATGTCACGCAGGTCAAGGAGCAGGGGGGCTGTCTGGCCCGAAGCGTCGTTCTGGCCTCGGATCTGGACGAATCCATCCCCGGCCTGTCGATCAATCGCTTCTGCGCCAGCGGCATGGAGGCGGTGAACCTGGCCGCCAACCAGATCCGCGGCGGCGCGGGCAGCGGGTATCTCGCCGGTGGCGTGGAAATGATGGGCCGCGTGGGCATGGGCAGCGATGGTGCCGCCATCGCGGTCGATCCCGGCCTGGCCATGAAAAGCTATTTCGTCCCGCAAGGCATCAGTGCCGATATCATCGCCACCGAATACGGCTTTACCCGCGAGGATGCCGACGCACTGGCCGCCGAAAGCCAGCGCCGCGCGTCACGAGCGTGGGAGGAGGGCCGGTTCGACCGCTCGATCGTGCCGGTTCTGGATCAGAACGGGCTGACCATCCTGGATCGCGACGAATACATGCGGCCCGGGACCAAGGCCGAGGATCTGGCCAGGCTGAAACCCAGTTTCAAGGACATGGGCGAGACGATGCCCGGCTTCGACCGGGTGGCGATGCTGAAATATCCGCATCTGGATCATATCGAGCATATTCACCATGCCGGAAACAGCAGCGGCATCGTGGACGGCGCCGCCGCGGTGCTGATCGGAAACGAGGATTTCGGCAAGGCATGGGGCCTGAAACCCCGCGCCCGCATTCGTGCCACCGCCAAGGTCGGCACCGATCCCACGATCATGCTGACCGGGCCGGTGCCGGTGACCGAAAAGATCCTGCGCGACAGCGGCCTGTCGATCGGCGATATCGACCTGTTCGAGGTGAACGAGGCCTTCTCGGCCGTTGTCCTGCGCTTCATGCAGGCGTTCCAGATCAGCCCCGACAGGGTGAACGTCAACGGCGGCGCCATTGCCATGGGCCACCCGCTGGGCGCGACCGGAGCGATCATCATCGGCACCCTTCTGGACGAACTGGAACGACAGGACAAGACCCTGGGTCTGGCAACCCTGTGCATCGCGTCCGGCATGGGCGCGGCCACCATCATCGAGCGCGTGTGAGGGCGAAGGACATGACCGATTTCACCATGGAGAAAGGCGCCGACGGCGTCGCAATCGTTACCTGGGACGTGCCCGGAAAGTCGATGAACGTGCTGTCGATGGACGGCGCGGCGGAACTGGACGCGCTGATCGACGAGGCGCTGGCGGACGAGGCCGTCAAGGGCATCGTCATCACCTCGGGCAAGCAGGATTTCGCGGCCGGGATGGATCTGAACGTCATCGCCGGGATGAAGGAACAGGGCGGCGCGCAGGGCGTCTTTGACGGGGTGATGAAACTGCATCACCTGCTGCGCAAGATCGAACGGGCGGGCATGGATCCGAAGTCGCTCAAGGGCGGCAAACCCATCGCCGCCGCCCTGCCCGGCACGGCACTTGGAATCGGGTTGGAACTGCCGCTGGCAACCCATCGCATCTTCGCGGCCGACAACGCCCGCGCCAAGATCGGCCTGCCCGAGATCATGGTCGGCATCTTTCCCGGCGGTGGCGGCACGACCCGGCTGGCGCGCAGGCTGGGGGCGATGGCCGCCGCGCCCTTCCTGCTGGAAGGCAAGCTTTGCGATCCCGGGAAAGCCCGGGCCGCCGGCCTGATCGACGAGGTGGTGGACGACCCCGTTGCCGCCGCGAAGGACTGGGTTCTGCGTGCCAGCGACGCCGATCTGGTCAAGCCCTGGGACCAGAAGGGTTACAAGATGCCCGGCGGCGAGCCGTTCCACCCGGCCGGCTTCATGACCTTCGTCGGCGCCTCGGCCATGGTGCATGGCAGGACCATGGGGGTCTATCCGGCCGCCAGGGCGTTGTTGTCGGCGGTCTATGAGGGGGCAATGGTGCCCTTTGACCAGGCACTGCGAATCGAGGCGCGCTGGTTTACGAACGTGCTGATGAATCCCAGCAGCGGCGCCATGATCCGCAGCCTGTTCATCAACAAGGAAGCACTGGAAAAGGGTGCGAACCGTCCCGATCAGCCCGATCAGAAGGTCGCGAAGGTCGGCATTCTCGGCGCCGGCATGATGGGCGCGGGCATCGCCCATGTCAGCGCCATGGCCGGGATCGAGGTCGTCCTCATCGACGCGAAACAGGACGCCGCCGACAGGGGCAAATCCTATTCCGAGGGGCTGCTGGACAAGGCGATCAGCCGCAAGAAGGCGACCGAGGAGAAGAAGTCCGAGGTGCTGGCCCGGATCAACGCCACCACGGATTACGCGGCGCTGGACGGCTGCGACCTGATCGTGGAGGCCGTGTTCGAGGATCCGCAGATCAAGGCCGAGGTCACGAAGAAGGCCGAGGCCGTGATCGGCAAGGACGCGATTTTCGCCACCAACACCTCGACCCTGCCGATCAGCGATCTGGCGAAAGCCAGCGCCCGGCCCGAACAGTTCATCGGCATCCATTTCTTCAGCCCCGTGGACAAGATGATGCTGGTCGAGATCATCAAGGGCCGCGCCACCGGCCCGCGTGCCGTCGCCAAGGCGCTGGATTTCGTGCGCCAGATCCGCAAGACGCCGATCGTCGTCAACGATGCCCGCTTCTTCTATGCCAACCGCTGCATCATCCCCTATATCAACGAGGGCATCCGCATGGTGGCCGAGGGCGTGAACCCGGTCCTGGTGGAAAACGCCGCCAAGATGATGGGAATGCCGCTGGGACCGCTGCAACTGGTCGATGAGACCTCGATCGATCTGGGCGTCAAGATCGCCAAGGCCACCCGCGCCGCGATGGGCGACGCCTATCCCGATGCGGCGGTGGACGAGGTGCTGTTCCGGATGGCCGATGAGGGCCGGCTGGGGCGCAAGTCGAATGCGGGTTTCTACGCCTATGACGACACGGGCAAGCGGCAGGGCCTGTGGGACGGTCTGGCGGCGCGATACCCGCGCGCCGATGAGCAGCCCGGCCTGACCGATGTGCAGCACCGGCTGATGTTCGCCCAGACGCTGGAGGCCGTCCGCGCGCTGGAGGATGGCGTGCTGGAGGATATCCGCGAAGGCGATGTCGGCGCGATCCTGGGCTGGGGCTTCGCGCCCTGGACGGGCGGGCCCTTCGGCTGGCTCGACATGCTGGGTGCGGCCCGCGCGGTCGAGATCTGCGAGGATCTGGCCGAACGCCATGGCGCGCGGTTCGCCTGCCCCGCACTGTTGCGCGACATGGCCGCCAAGGACCAGACCTTCTATGGCCGATTCGGCCAGCAGAAACAGGCTGCCTGAACCACCCTGCGCCGCCGGCCCCGGTCTGGACCGGCGGCGCGGAATCCGATGGAAATTCCGCCGGCGAAGGCCCGGTCCTGCAAACGCCGCCGCGGCGCCACACGGCCGGGAACGCGGTCGCGGCGCAGGTTCAGCGCCGGATCTGCGCGCGATTGTGTCCGCCAGGCAACAGCACCCCGGAATCCGGCGAACCTTTCGCGCCCCTGCTTTGTTGAACCGCGACGCAAAGCCCGTATGCTGCGCCGCAACAGACATCGCCGCCTGCAGCATCACGAAAGGATCTGCCGATGACCGAAGACACGCGCCGCCGCGCCGAGGCCGCCCGCAAGGATATCGAGGACGTGACCTCGGTCATGCTGCCCGAACCCGGCGCCGAACCCGTCGGCCTCGAACAGGCCGATGCGCAGACCTCGGCCGAGATCCGCAAACGCATGGACGAGATCGATCTGACCGATTCCGGTTCCATCGTGCGCTTTGGCACCACCGCGCAATCGGGTCTTCAGGAAATCAGCCAGAACATGCTGTCGGATGTGCGCAACAAGGATGTGGGTCCGGCCGGGGAAAGCCTGCGCGAGATCGTGACCACGATCCGTGGATTCTCGACCTCGGAACTGGATGTGCGGCGGTCCCGGTCGTGGTGGGAAAAGCTGCTGGGCCGTTCGGCGCCCTTCGCGAAATTCGTGGCCAACTACGAAAACGTCCAGACCCAGATCGACCGCGTGACCTCGGACCTGGAAGGGCACGAGCAGCGTTTGCTGAAAGACATCAAGGGGCTGGACCTGCTTTATGACCGGACGCTGAAATTCTATGACGAATTGGCGCTGTATATCGCGGCCGGCGAAGAAAAGCTGCGCGAACTGGACAGCCGGGTGATCCCGGCCAAAGATGCCGAGATGAACGCGGCGGGCGAGGCCGATCAGGTGATGGAGGCGCAGGAATTGCGCGATCTGCGTGCGATCCGCGACGATCTGGAACGCCGCGTCCACGATCTGAAACTGACCCGCCAGGTGACGATGCAGTCCCTGCCCTCGATCCGGCTGGTGCAGGAAAACGACAAGTCGCTGGTCACCAAGATCAACTCGACCCTGGTGAACACGGTGCCGCTTTGGGAAACCCAGCTTGCCCAGGCCGTTACCATCCAGCGCAGCGCCGAGGCCGCCCGCGCGGTCAAGGAAGCCAGCGACCTGACCAACGACCTGCTGACCCGCAATGCCGAAAACCTGCGCAGCGCCAACGCGGCGATCCGGACCGAGACCGAGCGCGGCGTCTTCGACATTGATGCGGTCAAGACCGCCAATGCCCAGCTGATCTCGACCATCGAGGACAGTCTTCGCATCGCCGACGAGGGCCGCGCCCGCCGGGCCGCCGCCGAAGAGGATCTGACCCGGATGGAGGGCGAATTGCGCGATGCCCTGTCGCAGGCCAGCGCGGCACGGCGCTCCGACGAGACCGCGCCCCCGGCCCGGAGCCCAAGGTCATGATTGATGCAGGCCGCCTCCTGCCGCGCCTGCGGCCCGTGCCAGGCCTTGTGGCGCTGGCGGTCCTGGCCGCCTGCGCCAAGGGCCCGGCGATCGGTCCGGCCCCGCCCCCGCCAAGGCCCGATAACATTCATCACGCCGCCGAAAGCGCCGATCAGGCAAGGCTGCGCAAGGCCCGTGCCCAGCGGAACCGCGCCGCGAACGAGGCTGCGGGTCAGGCCGTCCAGACCAGCGGCCGCAACAGCCGGCAGCAGCGCCTGGCCTACGCCGAGACCGAGGCGCGGCTGCTGTCCCAGGGCCGGCTGCGCCGCGACCGCATCCCGCAAGACGCGCCGATCGACGCCGAAAGCCTGACCCGCGATTTTCTTGCGATCGCGCTACGTGACGAATACAGCCGCGATGGCGGCAACCTGGTGGCCAGCGCCCGCATCGCGCCGCTGCGGCGATGGCAGGAACCGGTGGCGATGCAGGTCGAATTCGGTGCCTCGGCCGATGCTGCGACCCGCAGCCTGTATCGCACCGAGATCGGCCGCTATGCCGCGCGACTGTCCCGTATCAGCGGCCATCCGGTGCGGCTGACGGCCAGCGGCGGCAATTTCATCGTCCTCGTGCTCAGCGACGACGAGCGTCGCCGCATCGGCCCGCGCCTGGCGCGTCTGGTGCCCGGCATTCCCGAACGGGATATCCGGATCATCGAAAATCTGGATGACGACAATTTCTGCACCGCTTTCGCCTATGCCCAGGGCGCGGCCGCCGATTATTCCCGCGCCGTTGTGCTGATCCGCGCTGAATTGCCGCCGCTTCTGCGCGATTCCTGCCTCCACGAGGAACTGGCGCAGGGCATGGGCCTGTCCAATGACAGCCCCGATGCGCGGCCCTCGATCTTCAACGACGACGAGGAATTCGCGCTGCTGACCCGACACGACGAATTGCTGTTGCAGATTCTCTATGACCGCCGGCTCAGGCCCGGCATGACCGAGGCCGAAGCCGCCCCCATCGTCCGCCGGATCGCCGGTGAATTGCTTGGCGAAAGCGCCTGACAGGGCGGTGCCGCGCTTGCGCGGAACAGGCGCTTTGGCCCATGATTGACAGCGGCGCAGCGCCGCCAGGAGGCATATGATGGCGCTTTTCGACATCCTCGGCGGCGAATTCATTGAGATCATCGAATGGACCGACGACAGCCGCG
Organism: Paracoccus sp. UBA889; assembly: GCA_002294185.1. Classification (GTDB taxonomy): domain Bacteria; phylum Pseudomonadota; class Alphaproteobacteria; order Rhodobacterales; family Rhodobacteraceae; genus Paracoccus. Next base: position 5,314 of record DBFD01000001.1, on the reverse strand, counting down.
ACACCATGGTCTATCGCTTTCCGACCGTCGGCAAGGCGATCAAATACGGCGCGAAGCTGACCGTCCGCGAGGGGCAGTCCGCCGTCTTCGTGCATGAAGGCCAGCTTGCGGATGTCTTCGGACCCGGGCTTTATCTGCTGGAAACCAACAACATGCCGGTGCTGACGCGGCTTCAGCACTGGGACCATGGCTTCCGCAGCCCCTTCAAGTCCGAGATCTATTTCGTCAACACGACCCGCTTCAACGATCTGAAATGGGGCACACGGAACCCGGTCATCGCCCGCGACCCGGAATTCGGCCCGGTCCGGCTGCGCGCCTTCGGCACCTATTCCATGCGCGTGACCCAGCCTGCGCGCTTCATGTCCGAAATCGTCGGCACGGACGGCGAATTCACCCGTGACGAGATCAGCTTTCAGATCCGCAACGTGATCGCGCAGGAGTTTTCGCGCATGATCGCGGGATCAGGGATCCCGGTGCTGGATCTGGCGGCCAATACCGGCCAGTTGGGCAAGATGGTTGCCCGCGCGATCGAACCGGTGATCACCGCCTACGGCCTGTCGATCCCGGAATTCTACATCGAGAATATCAGCCTGCCCGAGGCGGTCGAAGCGATGCTGGACAAGCGCACCTCGATGGGGATCATCGGCGATCTGGACCGGTTCGGCCAATATGCGGCCTCCGAGGCGATGCTGAACGCCAGCCGCAATCCGGGCGGCGCGGGGGCGGGAATGGGCGCGGCGATGGGGGCCGCGATGGGCATGGGCATGGCCCGGCCCGGCCCTTGGGGGCCGCAGCCGCAGCCCGCGCCGCAACCCGCCGCCGCCGCCGTGCCGCCGCCCCTGCCCGACAGGCAGGTCGAAACGGTCTGGCACATCGCCGAGGGCGGGCAGGCGCAGGGCCCCTATGGGCGCGGCCATCTGGGCCGGCTGGTCTCGGAAGGCCGGTTCGGCCGCGACACGCTGGTCTGGACGCCCGGTCAGGACGGCTGGCTGCCCGCCGACGAGGTGCCTGAACTGGCACAGCTCTTTACCATGATGCCGCCGCCGTTGCCGGGCTGATCCGGGCGCCGATGCCGACCCCGCAGACCGAATATCGCTATCCCTGCGAAAATTGCGGCGCCAGCCTGCGATTCCGTCCCGGACAGCAGGTGCTTGTCTGCGATTATTGCGGCTACGAACAGCGCATCGGTGGCGGCGCCGCGCGCGCGCCGGCGCGCCAGTCGAAAGGCGGGGCCGAGGCCGAGGCCGCGATCCTCGCCAATCCCGAAACCGGCCGCGCGCTGCAATGGGACGCGGCGCACAAATCCCCCGATCTTCAGGAAGTGCCGCTGGATCGGGGTCTGCGACTGGACGCGGATTCCGCCATCGCGCAAGACGTGCGCACCCTGTCCTGTCCCAATTGCGGCGCCCGGTTCGAGATCTCGGGCGACAGCCATGCCGCCGTCTGCCCCTTCTGCGCCACGCCGGTGGTCACCGATACCGGCACCAGCCGCAGGATCAAGCCGCAGGGCGTCCTGCCCTTCGCGCTGACCGAGACACAGGCGCGCAAGGCGATGGAGGACTGGCTGGGCGGGCTGTGGTTCGCGCCCTCCGGTCTGACCGCCTATGCCCGGCGCGGTCGCCGGATGCGGGGCGTCTATCAGCCCTTCTGGACATTCGACGCCGATACCGTTTCGGCCTATTCCGGCCAGCGCGGCGACGCCTATTACGAAACGATCCATGTCACTCAAGAGATTGACGGCCGCCAGCAGCGCGTGCCCCGTCAGGTCCGCCGCATCCGCTGGCGCCCGGTTGGGGGCCGCGTGACGCGGCGCTTCAACGATGTTCTGGTGCTGGCCTCCGCCTCGCTTCCGCGCCGTTTCTCGGACGGGATGACGCCCTGGGATCTGTCGCATCTGCGTCCCTACAGCCCCGAATATCTGGCCGGTTTCGAGGCCGAGGGCTATACGATCCCGCTGGCGGACGGCCATGCCATCGCGCGCCAGGACATGGCAGGGGTCATCCTGAACGACGCCCGCCGCGATATCGGTGGCGATGAACAGCGCGTCGACCGGATCCAGACCGATTACGCGGCCGAGACCTTCAAGCATATCCTGCTGCCGGTCTGGGCCGCCGCCTATCGCTATAACGGCCGCAGCTTCCGCTTCGTGGTCAACGGCCAGTCCGGGCGGGTGATGGGTCAGCGGCCCTGGTCGGTCTGGAAGATCGCGGCCGCGATTCTTGCCGCTCTGGTTGCTCTGGCGGTTTTCCTGTATCTCGGTCAGGCAGGCGGTTATGTGTAGTTCGGCCGGGGTGCGGACGGATTGTCATACCGGGATGGTGAGGGGGCTGGAATGATCCTGTGCGCGGGCGAATCGCTGATCGACATGGTGCCCGAGAACGGCAATTTCCGCCCGCTGGCGGGCGGGGCGGTCTATAACACCACGGTCGCGCTTGGCCGTCTGGGTGAACCCACCGCCTATCTGTGGCCGATCAGCCGCGATCCCTTCGGCGAGGTGCTGCTGCGTCCGCTGCTGGAGGCCGGGGTCAATGTCGATCTGTGCCCGCGCACCGACCGGCTGACGACGCTGGCGCTGGTCACGCTGATCGGCGGCGATGCGCATTACGCCTTCTACGACGAGGGTTCCGCCGGCCGGATGCTGGCGCCCGAAGACATTCCCGCCCTGCCCGCCGATATCGAGGCGATCTTCGTGGGCGGGATCAGCCTTGTTCCCGATCCCTGCGGCGCCGCGATCGAGGCGCTGGTGGCGGCCAATCACCACGATCTGCCGGTGATGATCGACCCGAATATCCGCCCGTTCTTCATCCAGGATGCGGCTGCCTTTCGCGATCGCCTGTCCCGCCTGCTGCCCCTCGCCGATATCGTGAAATTGTCCTCGGATGATCTGGAATGGCTTCATCCCGGCCTTTCGTCCGAAGATGCCGCGCGCGAGGTTCTGCGAGGCGGAACCGGCATCGTGCTGCAAACCGGCGGCGCTTCGGGGGCGCGCGCTTTCTGGGCCGGCGAGACCGTCAGTGCCCCGGCCGTGCGCACCAATGTCGCCGACACGATCGGCGCGGGCGACACTTTCAACGCGGGCGTTCTGGCCAGCCTGCGCCGCCAGGGTGTGCTGACGAAGCAGGGCCTGGCATCGATCGGCCCCGGCCAGATCCGCGGCGCGCTGAGCCTTGGCGCGCAGGCCGCCGCGATCACCGTCTCGCGCGCCGGCGCGAATCCGCCCTGGGCACATGAAATGCCTGCCGAGGTCACCTACCCCTAGCCGGGGCTTGCGATGCCCGACGGCTCACGCGCCGTTTCCGCCAAGGGCAGAAGCGGCGCGTCGCGCATTTTCATCTGACGGCTTTCGGGCGATCCCCGTTCCCGCCGTTCCCCATCTTCGCGCGGCGGCAGAGCCGATCGCGAAAAGATCAGCCGCCAATCACGCGGCCAGACTTCTCGGCAAGCTTGGCGCGGTTCCAGAGCCGGTCCATCTCGGCCAGATCGCTGTCCTCGGGGCGGCGGCCCTCGGCGGCCAGGGCGGCCTCGATGGCGCGGAAACGGCGGGTGAATTTCGCATTGGCGCGGCGCAGGGTCCGTTCGGGGTCGATCTTCAGATGCCGCGCCAGATTGGCCATGACGAACAGAAGATCGCCGAATTCTTCCTCCATCGCCCCCGGGTCCGACAACTCTTGCGCCTCGACCAGTTCGGCGGTCTCCTCGGCGATCTTGGCCAGAACGTCGCCCGGACCGGGCCAGTCGAAACCCACCCGCGCGGCCCGGTTCTGCAACTTGATCGCGCGGGTCAGCGCCGGCAACCCCAGGGCTACGCCGTCCAGCGTCCCGCCTTCGGCCTTGCCGGCCCGCTCGGCGGCCTTGATCGCCTCCCAGTCCTGGACCTGCTGTTCGGCCGACTTGTCGCGGGATTCGTCGCCGAAGACATGCGGATGGCGGAACACCAGCTTGTCCGAGATGGCGGCCGCGCAATCGGCGAAATCGAACAATCCCGCCTCTTCCGCCATCCGGGCGTGAAAGACGACCTGCAGCAGCAGGTCGCCCAGTTCGCCCGGCAATTCGTCCCAGGCCTCGCGCTGGATCGCATCCTCGACCTCGTGCGCCTCTTCGATCGTATAGGGCGCGATCGAGGCGAAATCCTGCTGGATATCCCAGGGGCATCCGGTTTCGGGATCGCGCAGCGCGGCCATGATCCGCAGCAGGCGCAGGATCTCGGCCTGGGGATCGCGACGTCGCGAGGAGGAACTGGTATCGGCCATTGCTTTTCCCGGTCCGAGCGGTGCAGATGCCCCGACTGCCACAGAGAAAGGCGCAAGTCCACATGCCCGTGCTGAACCGCATCGCCGATTTCGCAGACCAGATGACCGCGTGGCGCCGCCACCTTCATCAGCATCCCGAACTGGGCTTCGACTGCCACATGACCGCCGCTTTCGTGGCCGCGCGACTGCGCGAATTCGGCGTGGACCAGATCCACGAGGGCATCGGCCGGAGCGGCATCGTGGCCATCATCGAAGGCCGGGGCGACGGGCCGACCATCGGATTGCGCGCCGACATGGACGCGCTGCCGATGGATGAGACGACCGGCTTGCCCCACGCCTCGCAGGTCGCCGGGCGGATGCATGCCTGTGGCCATGACGGCCATACGACGATGCTGCTGGGGGCGGCGAAATATCTGGCCGAGACCCGCAATTTCGGCGGCCGGGTGGCGCTGATCTTTCAGCCGGCCGAAGAGGATGGCGGCGGCGGCGACGCCATGGTCCGCGAGGGCATGATGGATCGCTTCGGGATCAGCCGCGTCTTTGCGATGCATAACAGCCCCGGACAGGAAACCGGCAGCTTCCAGACCACGCCGGGCCCGATCATGGCCGCGGTGGACCGCTTCGACATCCATGTGAAGGGACAGGGCGGCCATGGTGCGATGCCGCATCTGACCGCCGATCCGGTCGTCGCGGCTGTGGCCATCGTCAGCGCGATCCAGACGATTTCAAGCCGCAACCATTACGCGCTGGACGACCTGGCGCTGTCGGTGACGCAGATTCATACCGGCAGCGCGGATAACGTCGTGCCCGACGGCGCCTGGATCTGCGGAACCGTGCGCAGCTTCGAGCCGCATGTCCGCGACATGGTGCGCCGCCGTATGGCGCAGATCTGCGATGGTCAGGGCGCGGCCTATGACGTTTCGGTGACGCTGGACTATCAGCAGGGCTATCCGGCCACGGTGAACGATCCGCGCGAGACCGATTTCGCCGTCGCGGTCGCGCGCGAGATCGCCGGAGAGGCCAGGGTCATCGCCGATGCTGGCCGCGAGATGGGGGCCGAGGAT
>DBFD01000047.1 GCA_002294185.1 Paracoccus sp. UBA889 | reverse complement strand
CATCTGCTGTTCGATGATGCACCCAAGGCCTTGATCGACAAGGTCGAGCGCGTGGCCCGGCTGATCCGCTCGAAAGGCGTCAGCATCTGGTTCATCAGCCAAAGCCCGACCGACATCCCCGAGGATGTTCTGGGCCAATTGGGCAATCGCATCCAGCACGCGCTGCGCGCCTTTACGGCCAAGGACCAGAAGGCGCTGCGCCTGGCGGCCGAAAACTACCGCGCCAATCCCGACTTCGATACGGCCGAGGCGATCCGGAATGTCGGCACCGGCGAGGCGGTAACCTCGCTGCTGGAAAGCAAGGGGGTGCCGGGCGTTGTTCAACGCACGCTGATCCGCCCGCCGTTCAGCCGGCTCGGCACGATTTCCGAATCCGAACGCGCCGCGTCCTTGGCCGCTTCGGGACTGGGTGCGAAATACGACACCCCCCTTGATCGCCAATCGGCGCAAGAGATTCTGTCCGATCGCGCGGAACAGGCCGCGCGTGCCGGCGCCGAAGCCAGGACCGGCGCGTCGCCAACCCCGGATGACGATCTCTTCGACATGAAACAGGCCCAGGGCAGCCGCGGCCGCCGCTACGAGCCGAGCGCGAAAGAATCGTCGCGAACCGGATCGCGCAGCCGAAGCTCGCGCAGCGACACGGTTCTGGAGACCTTCGGGAAAAGCCTTGCCCGGCAGCTGGGAACCAAGTCCGGGCAGGCGCTGGTCAGGGGTGTGCTCGGCTCACTGTTCCGCGGACGCTGATCGCCACGGCATTGATCGCGGCTGCGGCAAGGTCGGGCACCGGCACGGCCTGGACCGCGGCGCGCATTTCGGCCAGGATCGCGACCATCAGCAGGACATGGCGCTGAACGTCGTATTCGGCGGATTTTTCCTGCCGAGCCTCTTCCAGCATCGCCTCTTCCGCGCGCAGGCGCGACAGACAGGCGCCCGGCAGCGGGCAGTGGTCACTGCGCAGCAGGCGCGGCAGATCGCGGTCGCGCCGCCAGCCGGCCTGGCCCTCGCGGGCGGCCCGGATCAGGATGCGCGGACGGCGCAGGGCGGCCTGGTTCTGCCGCGGACGGAAGGCAATGACGTTGGGGCTGTCGATCATGGGCGTGGTTCCTGCAAGTGGTGACACAGGCAGGTTCACACAACTTTGACGTGTGTTGCCTTACCCTTTGATGCACCGCGCGGAGGGGAAAGAAATCTTTAGGATTTGTTAGGGAATGTTGCGTCTATGTGGATAAATTAGCCTGTTTTTAACGGGCTTTCATTCAACCCAGGGTGGTCCATCTGCCAGGTCCATCCGAGGATGACGAGGGACAAGACATGACCATTTTGACCGGTGAGTTCGCAATCGATGCAAGCTTTGCGGAGCACCGATCGGAAACCAGCGCCACGCCTGCCACCGCCGCCGATCTGCCCGAAGATGCGCGCCTTTATCTGCGCCATGTCGAGAAGGGGGAAACGATCCGTGCCCTGGCGCGCGAGGCGGGTTGCCACGCTTCGACGATCCTGCGCCGGATCCGCCGCTTCGAGGCCCGGCGCGACGATCCGCTGATCGACGGTGCGCTGAACGCGGCCGCCGATGTCGCGCGGCCTGTGGTCACTGACGGTCGCCAGGCGATGCGCGTGCTGAGACGGCTGGCCGAACCGGGCGCGGTCATGGGCACGGCCGATGGCATGGAAAAGGCGATCATCACCCGCAACGATATTCGCACCGCCGTCCTTCCGCGCGCCCTGGCCGAGACGATGGCGCTGAAGGGCTGGGTGGTCCAGATGTCCGGCTCGGCCCGGATCCAGCGCTATGCGATCGCGCCGGCGGGGCGCGATGCGTTGCGCGCCATGTTGCGTTCGCCCCGCCAGCGCAACGCGGTTCCCGGGCCGCAGGAATTCAGCGATGCCCGCCCCGTCCCGGGCAAGGCTGACGAGACGGCGCCCGACCATGCCGAACAGCATCGGGTCTGGGAAAACCGGCTGATCCAGGATCCCGAAGACGGCAAGCGCCGCCGCGCCCGCGTCAACATCGCCGAAAGCCCGCTTTTGCTGTTGGCGCGTCGTCGGGATCTGGACGGACGGCCGTTCCTGACGCCCGGGATGGTCGGGGCGGGCGAGAGGCTGCGCGAGGATTTCGAGCTGGCGCAGATGGGACCGCGCATCACGCAGAACTGGGACGGCTTCATGACCGCGGGTATCGATGTCTCGTATCATGCCGGCGGTTACCGGGGCGGATCGGAATCCGCGCGTGATCGGGTCGCGGTTGCGTTGCGCGATCTGGGGCCCGGCATGGGCGATATCGTGCTGCGGGTCTGCTGCTTCCTCGAGGGAATCGAGCAGACCGAAAGGCGTCTCGGCTGGTCGGCGCGGTCGGGCAAGATCGTGTTGCGTCTGGCGTTGATGCGCCTGGAACGCCATTATGCCGAAACCTACGGCACCGGTTCGCGTCTGATCGGCTGAGCCATGCCGTGACATTTTGGCCAAGGGCGTCCGAAAGGGCGCCTTTTTTTTCGCTTTCCGCCCATTCACGTCGGTCCAAATATGCCCCGGTATGCGGCGGGAAGAAAGCGGTGGGAACGCCGTGCTGTCGAACTGGTTCGTCCTGGCCAGGTTGAATCGGGCGGTGCCAGGCTATAAACTGAAATCCGCGACGAACCCCTGGGGTATCAGCCTGTCTTATGAACATCACCTTGCGGCAGCTTCGCTATTTCCTCGCGCTGGCCCGGCACGGCCATTTCACCCGTGCAGCGGAAATCAGTCATGTCAGCCAGCCCGCCCTGTCGATGCAGATCCGCGCTCTGGAAGACGCCGCCGGCGCGCGCCTGGTCGAGCGGACGCCCTCGGGCGTGGTGCTGACCCCGCAGGGCCGGGCGCTGGAACGCGATGCCCGCCGGGTCATGGCGGCAATGGCGGGGCTGGAACAGGGCTTGCGGCGGCCGGGTCAGGGCGGCCGGTTGATGCTGGGCATGATTCCGACCGTCGCCCCCTATCTGCTGCCGCAGGCGCTGCCGGTGCTGCGCGCCCGCGATATCGGCCGCGATCTGCATCTGCGCGAGGCCCGGACCGAACGCCTGCTGGATGAGTTGATCGCCGGACGGCTGGATGCCGCCGTGGTCGCCACGCCGACCCGCAACGACGATCTGGAATCCGCGCCGCTGTTCGTCGACCGGTTCCTGCTGGCTGGCAGCGCGGCCCGGATCGCCCGTCTTCGCGACGACCCGCCCGAGCCGCGAGATCTGGATCCCGGCCAGTTGCTGCTGCTGGACGAGGGGCATTGCCTCGGCGATCAGGCGCTGGAGGTCTGCGGGCTGGAACGCGGTTCGGCGCGGCTTGATCTGGGCGCGGCATCGCTGGCGACGTTGTGCCGCCTTGCCGCGCAGGGAATGGGCTTGACCTTCCTGCCCGAAATCGCCGCCGCGCAGGAAATCGCGGCGGCGCCAGGGCTGACCGCGATCCGCTTTCCCGCGCCACAGCCCGCCCGCGAGGTGGTGCTGCTGCGCCGCGCCTCGACCCCCTCGCAGGGCTGGTTCGAGGATCTGGCCGCGATCCTTGCCGATGCCGGGGCGGCGCTGCTGGGGCCCGATGACATGGCCGTCATGACCCCGGCGGGCAGCGCGCGGCGTTGATCCGCTGCGTCTTTGTGTTTACCTAGAACGAAACCCAGCGAAAGCGTTGACATGGCCGATACCAGCACCGTCCCGCCGCAATCCCGGATTCCGCGCCTGCGCCACCCGGAAAAGGCTCACCGGCCCGATCAGGACCAGCCGAAGAAGCCGGCCTGGATCCGGGTCAAGGCGCCGGTCAGCGAAGGCTACAAGCGCACCCGCGACATCATGAAGGAACACCGCCTCTCGACCGTCTGCGAAGAGGCGGGCTGCCCCAATGTCGGCGAATGCTGGAGCCAGGGTCACGCCACGATGATGATCATGGGCGAGATCTGCACCCGCGGCTGCACGTTCTGCAATGTCTCCACCGGCCGGCCGGACGCGCTGGACGTGTTCGAGCCGGGGCGCGTGGCCCATGCGGTGCAGAAGCTGGGCCTGAATCATGTCGTCATCACCAGCGTGGACCGCGACGACCTGGATGATGGCGGGGCCGAACATTTCGCCCAGACGATTCGCGCCATCCGCCACCGCAGCCCCGCGTCCACCATCGAGGTGCTGGTCCCCGATTTTCTGAAATCGGCCGCCGGTGCGCTGGAGACCGTGGTCGAGGCACGGCCGGATGTGTTCAACCACAACCTTGAAACCGTGCCCGGCCTCTATCCTTCGGTCCGGCCCGGCGCGCGTTATTTCCATTCGCTGCGGCTGTTGCAGCGGGTCAAGGAACTGGATCCGGCGATGTTCACCAAATCGGGCATCATGGTCGGTCTGGGCGAGGACCGGCAGGGCGTGTTGCAGGTGATGGATGACATGCGCGCGGCGGATGTGGATTTCATGACCATCGGCCAGTATCTGCAACCGACGCCGAAACATCACCGCGTGGATCGGTTCGTCACGCCCGAGGAATTCGCAAGCTACGAAAAGACCGCGTTCGGCAAGGGGTTCCTGATGGTCTCGGCCACGCCGTTGACGCGGTCGTCCTATCATGCTGGCGAGGATTTTTCCCGGTTGCGGGCGGCGCGGCTGGAACGACTGGGCCGGGCGTGACGCAACGCAAGGCGGGTTGCAAATTGCCGCGGCCCAAGTGATACCGTCCCCAACGCCGGCTGCCCGAGTCGCCGGCGTGCCAGGGCGAAGGCCCGGTTCCCGTCTGCCATCGGGGACGACAGGCTGCGGGTGTGGCGGAATGGTAGACGCGAGGGTCTCAAACACCCTTTCCGCAAGGAGTGTCGGTTCGAGTCCGACCACCCGCACCAGCCTGTCCCGACATCCTCCTCTTTCCGGCGATTCTCCGCTCATCGGGCGAATCAGCTTTGCGGATTTCCGTCCGTTGGCAACCATTGGTTGTGAACCTATCAGACATTAATCCTTGCGATTGCCGAACCGCCCGCGACCTGACTCAAAAGGCAGGTCTTTCAGAACTAATCGTAAAATTTTAGCTATTCGCGAAACCGCCCCCGATGATAGAGTGATCCCGTTAGGAAGACGTTTCGGAAAGCAGCCAGAACGGCGCGGTTTCGCGGAGGTGAGTGCGACCTCCATGCGGAGGCTCGAACCTGCCTCTGTCCGGAGCGAAAGTTGCAATTGTGTGGTGTAGGTTGAAAAATGGCTGTTGAAGAGCAAATGGTTGCCGTGGTTCCGGCCCCCGTCAATTTAAGTAAATCAGTGCCTTGGGTCTATCGCAGCATGTTCAAGCGTCCGCTTGACGTGCTGATCGTGCTTCTGACTTCGCCGGTCATTCTTCCCGTTGTGATCGCGCTGGCCATTCTGGTCATGCTCGACGGGGGCAAGCCGTTCTATTCGCAGGAACGGGTGGGCAGGGATGGCCGGCGATATCGCATGTGGAAGCTGCGCAGCATGGTCGTCGATGCCGATCAGCGCCTGGCGGATCACCTGGCCAGCGACGACAAGGCGCGCAGCGAATGGGATCTGTCCCAGAAATTGCGCGACGACCCGCGCGTCACCCGCACGGGCCGCCTTCTGCGCAAGTGTTCAATGGACGAGCTTCCGCAATTGTGGAACGTGCTGCGTGGAGACATGAGTCTGGTCGGACCGCGCCCCATGCTTCCCGAACAGCAGGTCATGTACGAGGGCGAGGCCTATTATCGTCTGCGTCCGGGCATCACCGGCTTCTGGCAGACCAGCGAACGCAACCGTTGCAGCTTTTCTTCGCGCGCCTTCTATGATGACCGCTACGAACGTTCGGTCAGCCTGACCACCGACGTGACGCTGCTGTGGCGCACGGTTCTGGTGGTGATGCGCGCCACGGGCTGCTGACGGACCAGTCTTCCGATACGATGGGACCGGCGGTTGTTCACTGCCGGTTTTTTCCTGCCTCGACTGCTAGCGGCGCAGCTTCAGCGCCGCGGCCAGTTCCGCCGGCAGGATCGCCGCGCAGCGCGCATAGCGCGGCATCAGGCGGCGCGGGGCCGTGGCCATGCGCCATGCCCATTCCATCGCCAGCCGGCGCACCCACAACGGCGCGCGGCGCTGGTTCCCGGCCAGGAAATCCAGCCCTGCGCCGATCGAGGCAAAGCCCACCTCCGGTGTTTCGCGCCGACCCCGCGCCGCCAGCAGTTCCTGCTTTGGCGCCCCAAGCGCCAGAAAACACAACCTTGCGCCCGATGCCTGGACCTCTTCCAGCAATCGTCCGGCCGAGGGGCTTGCCGGATCGAAACCCATCGGCGGCGCGATCCGGGCCGCGATGGTGATACCCGGCGCTGCACGGCTCAGGCTTTCGGCGGCCGCGTCCAGCGCCGCCATCGTCGAGCCGACAAGCGCGATGGGTGCGTCTTCCGCTGCGGCAAGCCGCGCCAGCGGAATCACGATGTCCGATCCGGGAACCAGCGTGACCGGCCGCCCGGCACACCGCGACAGCCAGACCACGGGATTGCCGTCGGCGCAGACCAGATCCTGTTCCGCATAGGCCTGGCGGAATTGGGGATCGCTGCGCAACTTGACCAGATGATCCAGGTTCAGCGTGGCCAGCGCGAAACCCTCGCCCTTGTGCAGCCGACGCGCGATTTCGGTCATCAGGGCGGGCATGTCCGGCAGGTTGATCCGGATCGTCCGTCCCTCGTAACTGAACTGCATCACCTCGCGCACTCCACCCTCGCCGCAGCCGTCAGGAGGGCCGCGTTGCCGCCCCCTCTGTGACATGTCCGCGAGGCATCGACAATCTGCCTGATCTATCCCTTGGGCAGATAGGGAATGCCGCCGGCAAGGTCGCTGTCGTCGATGACGTGAAAATCGCTGACGCTGCCCTTTCTGCGGCCTTCCGCGAAGGGGGCGTATTCGGGATCCTCGGCAAAGGCGCGGACCGCCTCGCGCGAGGGGAATTCGATCAGCGCGATCAACGTGCAGCCCGGCGGCGTGCCCTCGATCGTCTCGATATTGCCGCTGCGCGACAGATAGCGGCCGCCGTGCTTGGCCGCGATCTCGTGGACCTTCGCGGCATAGCCCGGCACCCAGGCATCGTCCGTCACGGTGACATTCGCGATCAGATAGACCGGCATCCTGCTTTCCCTCCCTTGCATGATCCGTGCGGCTGCCAGCCTAAATCCGAACATGTCCCCGACCAAGCCCGCCATAGGGCTGAGTATTCGTCCCGATTCTCGGTCGGCACGATCGGCCGACAACGCGGCACCCAGGGTGACGGGTCTTGCGAACTTCTGCCTTCTGCGAAATTTCAGCCCAGCAGCCGCACCAGCCCCAGCGTGACGACCGGAAAGGCGATCAGCGCGGCGATGCGGATGATGTCGCTGATCAGGAAAGGCAGGACGCCGCGGAAGCTTTCGATCATCGGCACGTCCCTTGCCATGCCGTTGATGACGAAGACGTTCATGCCCACCGGCGGCGTGATCAGGCCCACCTCGACCACCACGACCGAGAGGATTCCGAACCAGATCAGGGTCTCCTCGCGCGGCATCCCGAAATCGAGACCCGCGATGATCGGATAGAAGATCGGGATGGTCAGCAGCAGCATGGACATCGAATCCATGACGCAGCCCAGCACCAGATACAGCGCCAGCATCGCCAGCAGGACCAGCATCGGCGTCAGGCCGGAATTCCGGATCGCTTCCGCCAGCAGCATCGGCGTCCGGGTCTGGGCCAGAAAGGCGTTGAAGGTCTCGGCCCCCAGCAGGATCAGGAAGATCATGGCCGAGGTCGTGGCCGTGCCGCGCAGGCATCGCGCGATCCCCGTCAGCCGCATCCCGCCATGCAGCACCGCAAGGACACCGGTGCCGAAGGCGCCGACCGCCGCCGCTTCGGTGGGCGTGAACCAGCCGCGATACATCCCGACGATGACCAGCGCGAAGATCACGATCAGCGACCACGTCTCGCGCAGCGCGCCCATCCGCTGAGCCCATGTCGCGCGTGGGCCGGCCGGACCGTCATCGGGATTGCGGGCGACGAAGATGGCGATCGCGGCCATGTAGCCAAGCGCGGCCAGCACGCCCGGCACCATCGCCGCCACGAACATGGTGGCGATGCTCATCTCGGCCATCAGCGCATAGAGGACCAGGATCACCGACGGCGGGATCAGGATGCCCAGCGTGCCGCCCGCCGCCAGCGAGCCTGTGGCCAGCGCGCCGCTGTAATTGTATCGCTTCATCTCGGGCAGGGCGACCTGTCCCATGGTGGCGGCGGTCGCCAGCGAGGATCCGCAGATCGCGCCGAAGGCCGCGCATCCGCCGATCGAGGCCATCGCCAGTCCGCCCTTGCGATGGCCCAGAAAGGCAGCGGCGGTGCGGTACAGCGCCCGGCTCATCCCGGCCTGCGTGGCGAATTCGCCCATCAGCACGAAAAGCGGGATGACCGACAGCGAATAGGTCGAGAACTGGTAGTAGGTCGAGGTTTTCAGGAATGCCAGCAGCGGCGACACACCGGTCCATGCGGCATATCCGCCTACACCCACCGTCATCATCGCGACCCCGATGGGGACACGGATGGCCATCAGCGCCAGCAGCACCGCGAAACCCGTCAGCCCGGCGGCGACGCCGCTCATGCGCGGGCCTTTCCCAGATGGCCGATCATGGTCGCGGCGCAGGTGGCGACCAGCAGCGCCATGGCCGGCAGGATGACGATGAAGCTCCACCACACCGGAATGCGCAGGACCATGGACTGCTCGCCATATTGGCGCATCTCCAGCCCGCCGGGGATCATCCGCCAGAACAGCAGCGCGGCAATCAGCAGGTAGAGCAGATCGCCCAGGGCCTCCAGCCGGTGGTTGAGGCGCGGGCTGGCGTTCTGGGTAAAGAAATCGACCAGGACGTTGCCGCCGGTGGACTGGCACCAGGGCAGAAAGCAGAAGATGGCGATGGCGCTGCCGATCTCGACCAGTTCGAAATCACCGGGAATGGGCGCGCCCAGCAGGCTGCGCCGGGTGACGCTGATCACGGTCATCAGCATCATCGCCAGCAGGGTGATTCCGCCCAAAGCGGCGAACCATCGGCACAGGGCCGACAGCCATCGCGGCAGCGGCACCGGATGGGGGCGTTCGGTCGGATCGTCGCTCATGGCCGTCTCCCTTGAACATGTGCAGATCGGACGCCGCGGGCCGTCACGCTGCCCGGAAGGTATCCGCCCGGCCGCGGCCTGGATCGGGGCCGGGCGCGGGGCCGGGCGCGGCGAGGGGATGGGGATGGATCGCAGCGCAGGGCGCCCGACATGCCCGGTCGCAGCGCCCGCCCCAAGGGCCCCGCGCGCGGGGCCTTGCCCTGCCGCAGCCCTATTTGCCCCGTGCCCCGGCCAGCATCGCCTTGGCATCGTCCAGCATCGCCTGACCGTTTTCGCCCATGGATTTCACCCAGGCGTCGATCACGGGCTGACTGGCCTGTTGCCATTCGCCCAGGCGATCCTCGGGAATCACGACGATATTGTGACCCGCGTCGACCGCCTTCTGACGCTCGGCCGCCTCGGCCTTGTCGAAGGCTTCGCCGGCCAGCGCCGCCAGCGCCGCGCCGGAATTGTCGTCGATCACCTTTTTCAGATCGTCGGGGAGATTGTCGTATTTCGCCTTGTTCATCACCAGCGCCATGACCGAGGTGGACAACCCGCCATTCTCGGTTCCGAATTCGGTGTGATCCTGCGTCACGTTCTCGATGCGCAGGCTGCCGAAAACCTCCCAGGGAATCACCGCGCCGTCTATGACGCCGGTCGTCAGCGCCTGCGGCACTTCGGGGACCGGCATCCCGACGGCGGTCGCGCCAAGCGCGTTCAGCCCGTCGGTCATGGTGCGCGAGGGGGCGCGGATCTTCAGACCCTTCAGGTCGGCCATCGACTGGATCGGCTTGCCCTTGGTGTGGAACTTGTAGGCGGCGGGGGCGTGGATCAGCAGGGGTTTCACATCCTTCAGCTCATCGCCCATGTATTTCGTCTGGTATTCCTGCAAGGCCATCGTCGTCTCGGTCGCGGTGCCGGACATGAAGGGCAACTCGAACGCCTCCGAGGCCGGGAACCGGCCCGGCGTATAGCCCAGCAGCGTCCAGGCCACGTCCACCACGCCGTCGCGGGCCTGATCGAAAAGCTGCGGCGGCTTGCCGCCCAGCTGCATCGACGGGTAGATCTGCACGTCGATCCGGCCGCCCGATTGTTCCTCGACCGCCTTTTTCCACGGCTCCAGCACGCCCTTCTGGATCGGCGCGTCGGCCGACAGAAAGTGCTGCACGCGCAGGGTTACCTCTTGCGCGGCGCCCGCGCCGGACATCGCGGCCAGCGTGACACTGGCGATCAGCAAGGTCTTCATGATCTCTCCTCCCTTTGGTTCTATGACAGCCGGGCCTGCATCGCGGCATCGCCCGTATTCGCCTCTGGCGCGAGGATTCGCGACCAGTCATGGCCGGGGGCCAGCCGCGCCAGCGCCCCCGCCAGGGTTTCGGTCTCGTCGGTGGCCAGTTCTGCCAGCGCAGCGGCGACGATCTTCAGCGCATCGCCGCGTGGCATCTGGCGGGCAAGATGAAAGCCCGCCGCCTCGGCCAGCATCGCGCCGCGATCGGCCGCGAAGGTCGCGGCGATCCGATCCGGGCGCGGGGTCAGGCTGCGGGCCAGGTCCAGGGCCAGTCGCAAGGCCGCGCCGGTCCGGATCATCATGTCGGGCAGCACCTGCCATTCGATCGCCAGCGCGCTGCCATCGCGTTCCTGGGCATGGATCATCGCCTGATGCAGCGTTCCCACCGCCCCCGCGTTCAGCCGCGCCAGCGCCACCAGCGCCTCGGCCGCGACCGGGTTGGATTTCTGCGGCATGGTCGATGATGCCCCGCCCGTGCCCGCCGCAACCTCGCTGATTTCCGATTGACCCAGCAGGATCAGATCGGCCCCCATCTTGCCCAGCGTCCCGGTGACCAGCGCCAGCCAGCCGCCCAGTTCGCAGATCGCATCGCGGGTTGCGTGCCAGGCCACATCCGGCGCGCCCAGGCCAAGTTCCTCGGCCATGGCGGCCCGGACCGCCCCCATCTGCGGGCTCAGCGCGGCGCCGGTGCCGGCGGCGCCGTGAAGCGAGACGTTCAGAAGGCGCGGCCGCAACTGATCCAGCCGCAGCCGGTGTCGGGGCAGGGGCGCGCGCCAGACGGCGATCTTCGCGCCCAGGGTGGTTGGCGCGGCAATCTGGTATCGCGTGCGTGCAGGGATCGGCAGACCGGCATGGTCGCGCGCCTTTCGATGCAGGACGGCCTCCAGATCGGCCAGCCGATCCTCGACAATCCGCAGGGCATCGCGCAGTTGCAGCACCAGCCCGGTATCCTGGATATCCTGGGAGGTCGCGCCGAAATGCGCCCAGGCACCATCCCCGCCACAGGCGGATTTCAGGGCGGCGATCACCGGCTGCGCCGCGATGCCCGCCGCAGCCATGCCTGCCGCCAGTTCGGACGGGTCCGGCCGCAGATTCTCGGCTGTTTCGGAAACCGACCCCGACGCCGTTTCGGGGATGATCCCGAGCCTTCCCTGCGCGCGCGCCAGCGCGGCCTCGGCCTTCAGCATGGCGGCGATCTGGGCGCGGGCGCCCATGGCACGGCCCAGTTCCTCATCCCCGAAAAGACCGTCGGTCAGGGTCATGCGGCCCGCAATCCCAGGATCTGCCGCGCCTGCGCCGGGCTGGCCACGGGGCGGTCATACCGGCTGCACAGATCAGCCGCCCGCTGCACCAGCGCCGCGTTCGACGGGGCCAGCGTCTTGCGGTCCAGTCGCACGTTGTCCTCAAGTCCCGTCCGGGCATGGCCGCCCGTCGAGATCGCCCATTCGTTCAGCACGATCTGGTTCTGGCCGATCCCGGCCGCGCACCATGCCGCATTCTCGCCGAACAGCCGCGCGACGGTGGCGCGGTAGAAGTCGAACACCGCGCGATCGACCGGCATCGCGTTCTTCACCCCCATCACGAATTGCACATAGGGCGTGTCGCGGATGCGGCCATCCTTCCACATCTTCGCGGCCTGAAAGATGTGGGACAGATCGAAGGCCTCGATCTCGGGCTTGACGTCGTGGGCAATCATTTCGCCCGCCAGCCAATCGACCAGATCGGGCGGATTGTCATAGACCCGCGTCGGAAAGTTGTTCGAGCCGACCGACAGCGACGCCATCTCGGGCGACAGCGACAGCATGCCGCCCCGCGCCCGCCCCGCACCCGACCGCCCGCCCGTGGAAAGCTGCACGATCATGCCGGGGCAATGCGTCTGGATCCCCTCTTTCAGCGCCGCGAACCGGTCGGGATCGCTGGTGGGTTTGCCCTCGTCGTCGCGGACATGGCAATGCGCGATGCTGGCGCCCGCCTCGAACGCGGCCTGCGTGCTTTCGACCTGTTCGGACAGGGTGACCGGAACGGCGGGATTGTCGGCCTTGGTCGGAACCGAGCCGGTGATCGCCACGCAGATGATGCAGGGTTGGGACATGAGACCCCCTCAGATATCGAAGAAAACGGTTTCGTCATCGCCCTGCAGACGAATGTCGAAGCGATAGACCGGAACGCCGTCGCGATCCTCGGATTGCCGCGCGATCAGGGTGGCGCGGCGCTTTTCCCATTCGATCAGGTTGATGACCGGATCGGCGGCATTCGCGTCGGCCTCGTCAGGGAAATACATCCGCGTGTTCAACCCGATATTGATCCCGCGCGCGACGATCCACAAATTCAGATGCGGCGCCTGCACCGATCCGTTCCGCCCCGGAACCGGCCCCGGCTTCACCGTGTCGAAGCCCCATTCGCCGCTGTCGAAGTCGGTGATCACACGCCCCCAGCCGCGAAATCCGTCCTCGACCGGGCCGCCGCCCTCGGGATGGGCGTAATGCCCGTTCGCATTGGCCTGCCAGACCTCCAGCAGGACATCCTTGACCGGGCTTCCCGTGCCGTCGATGACCAGCCCCTCGACCCGGATCCGCTGTCCCTTCGCATTCGGCCCGGCGATGTCGCGGCCCAGTTCCTCGCGATAGATGTCAAAGCCCGCAGCGCCGGGCGCCAGACCGATATGGACATAGGGGCCCGCGGTCTGGGATGCGGATTCGCGCAGATAGTGCAATTCCTGTGGCATCAGTTTCCCTCCAGCCGGTTCTCGAACAGGGTCGAGCGGCGGCCGCGCAGCACAATGTCGAATTTATAGGCGATGGAATCCAGCGGGATCGTGGCGTTCAGATCCAGTTTCGCCGTCAATTGCTGGACCGCGTCCCTGTCGGGGATGGCATGGACGATGGGGCAATGCGCGATCAGCGGGTCGCCCTCGAAGTAAAGCTGGGTGATGAGTCGCTGCAGAAAGCCCGATCCGAAGACCGAGACATGGATATGGGCGGGGCGCCAGTTATTGACGCGGTTGCGCCACGGATAGGCGCCGGGCTTGATCGTGCGAAAGGCGTATTGTCCGTTCTCGTCGCTCAGCGTTCGCCCGCAGCCGCCGAAATTGGGGTCGATCGGGGCAAGATAGGTGTCCTTCTTGTGACGATAGCGCCCGCCCGAATTGGCCTGCCAGATCTCGACCAGGGTATTGGGGACCGGGCGCGCGTTTTCATCCAGCACGCGGCCATGGACGATGATCCGTTCGCCCACAGGATCGCCGGTTTTGGCGTAGTTGCGGATCAGATCGTTGTCGATCGGGTCGATGTCGGCATGGCCGAACCGCGGGCCGGTGATCTCGCTGATGGTGTTTTCCAGCGAGATCATCGGCCAGCGCGGGCTGCGGGCCACGCTGGTCTTGTATTTCGGGGTCAGCGCAGGCGGATGCAGGCTGCGGTCGCGCTGGTGGTATTCGGCGGGTTTCATTCGCTGACCTCCCCTTGCCGGGCATCCATCTGGGCATAGGTGTCCCGCGCCAGTTTCAGCGCGTGATTGGCGCGCGGCACGCCGGCATAGATCGCGACATGCTGAAACGCCTCGCGCACGTCCCGAGGGCTGGCCCCGGTCTGCGCGGTGGCACGGATATGCATTGGAATTTCTTCGAAATTGCCGGTTGCGGCCAGCAGCGCCAGCGTCAGCATGGATCGTTCGCGGCGCGTGATGCCGTCGCCGGCCCAGACGGTGCCCCAGGCGAAACGGGTGATCAGATCCTGGAACGGCGCATCCAGATCGGTTCTTTCGGCTTCGGCGCGATCGACATGGGCATCGCCCAGAACCTCGCGCCGGACCTTCATCCCTTGCGAATGGGTGTCAGACATGACCGATCTCCTTCAGGAAGCGGGTGATGATGGCGGCGTATTCGCGCGGCGTTTCCACGCAGGGAATATGGCCCGCGCCGGGGATCACGTCCATGCGCGCGCCCGGAATCAGATCGGCCGTGGCCTGCACCATCCCGGGCGGGGTGGCGCCGTCCCGATCGCCCGCGATCATCTGCACCGGCAGGCGCAGGCCGGTCGCCTGCTTGCGCAGATCGGCGGCCGCGATGGCCTCGCAGCAGGCGGCATAGCCTTCCAGGGGCTGACGCTCCAGCATCCGCTGCCAGGGCGACGCGGCCCCGCTGGCGCGGAAGCCGGCCGAGAACCAGCGCTCCATCGTCGCCGGTCCGATGCTGGCCAGACCATCGGCGCGGATGGCGGCGACCCGGTCGCGCCACATCGCCGCCTCGCCGATCTTTGCGGCGCTGTTCGACACGACCAGCCCGGCCAGCAGACCCGGATGCCGCAGCGCCAGCGACAATCCGATCAGCCCGCCGATGGACAGGCCCACGAAAACCGGCCGCGAAAGGCCGAGATGCGCGATCAGTCCGGCGGCATCATCCGCAAGCGCGTCCATGGTGCAGGGGCCGGGCGCGTCCTGCGACAGGCCGTGGCCGCGCTTGTCATATCGCACCACCCGCAGACCGTCGGGAAGATGGGGCAGCAGCCGGTCCCAGACCCGCAGATCGGTGCCCAGCGAATTGGCGAAGACCAGCGCCGGACCATCGCCGGGACCGTCATCGGCGTAATGCAGGTCAACCCCGTTGATCGTCGCGCTCAGCATCAGTATGGCAGCCCCACGTAATTTTCCGCAAAGGCGCGCTGCTGTGCGGGATTGTCGCGCAGAAAAGCCAGTTCGGCCTGCTGCATCTTCAGATCGAAGGGGTTCTGATCCGGATAGCGGTGCAGAAGACTGCTGAACCACCAGCTGAAGCGTTCGGCCTTCCAGACCCGCAGCAGCGCCCGTTCGGAATAGCGCTCGATCCCCTCGCGATCCCGTTCCTCGTAGAATTGCGCCAGCGCATGATAGAGGTAATGCACATCGCTGGCGGCAAGATTCAGTCCCTTGGCGCCGGTCGGCGGCACGATATGGGCGGCATCGCCGCACAGGAACAGCCGCCCCCACCGCATCGGCTCGGTCACGAAGGATCGCAGCGGGGCGATGGATTTCTCGATGCTCGGGCCGGTCGCCAGGCGTGCGGCGATCTCTTCGGGCAGGCGGCGGCGCAACTCGGCCCAGAAGGCGGCGTCGGTCCAGTCCTCGGGATGGTCGGACAGCGCGCACTGGATGTAGTAGCGCGACAGATTGTCGTTGCGCATCGAACACAGCGCGAAACCGCGTTCGGAATTGGCATAGATCAATTCCTCGTCGACCGGCGGCGTGCGCGACAGCACGCCAAGCCAGCCGAAAGGATAGGTCTTTTCGTATTCCCGCCGCAGATTCAGCGGGATGGCCTGACGGCTGATGCCGTGAAAGCCGTCGCAGCCGGCCACGAAGTCGCAGTCGATGCGGTGTTCCGAGCCGTTCTGCGCGTAGGTCACGAAGGGCGCGTCGCCATCGGCATCGTGGATGGCGACGTGATCGACCTCGAAGACGGTCCGCGCGCCCGTCGCCGCCCGTGCATCATAGAGATCGCGCGTCATCTCGGTCTGGCCATAGACGATCACCGGCTTGCCGGTCAGCGCCTTGAAATCGACATGAAAGATTTCGCCTCCGGCGGCGATCCGGGTGCCGTCATGCACGAAACCTTCTGCGCGAAGCCGGTTGGCGACCCCGGCCTCTTCCAGCAACGCGACCAGTCCCGATTCCAGCACGCCCGCGCGGATCCGACCCAGCACATAGTCGCGGGTCTTGCGTTCAAGCACCACGGCCTCGATGCCGCGCCTGTGCAGAAGCTGGCCCAGAAGCAGGCCCGCCGGACCGCCGCCGATGATCACGACCTGTGCGCGCATGATGCCCTTCCTCTCTCCGGTCGCAAGACTTGCATATGGAAATCGAAAGGTAAAATGAGATATGTGGCAGAATACTTACCAGAAAGCGCAATCATGGACCGACGCATCAAGATCCGCCACTTGCAGACCTTCACCGAGATCGTGCGCCAGCGCAGTCTGAAAGGCGCGGCCCGGCGGCTTTTGCTGACCCAGCCGGCCATCTCGCGAACGCTGTCGGAACTGGAGGAAATCCTGGGCGCCGAGCTGCTGACCCGCGGCCGCGGCGGTATCGCGTTGACGCCCGAGGGCGAATTCTTCCTGCCCCATGCGCAGACCAGCCTCGCGGCGCTGGAACAGGGCCTGGCGGGAATCGCACAGGCCGGCGGCGCGGGGGTGGCGCAGATGCGACTGGGGGCGCTGCCTTCGGTCGCGGCGCGATTGATGCCCGAGGTGCTGGTCGAACTCGGTCGCATGGAGGCCGATCTGCGGCTGGTCATCACGGACGGGCCGCACGGCTATCTGACGGCGCTGCTGCGCGACGGCCAGCTTGATGCCGTGATCGGGCGGCTGGGCGCGCCCGAGACGATGCGCGGCCTCAGCTTTACCCAGCTTTATCTGGAGCGGGTGGCGGTGGTGGTGCGGCCCGGCCATCCGATCCTGGCCGATCCCGACCTGCGGCGGATCGGCGATTGGCCGGTGATCTATCCGCCGCCCGGTTCGGCCATCCGGCCATTCGTGGAACGATTGCTGATCGCGCAGGGCATCCCGGTTCCGCGGCGCCGGGTGGAAAGCGTCTCGGGCGAATTCGGCCGCGTCCAGACGCGACACAGCGACGCCATCTGGTTCATCTCGGCCGGGGTCGTGGCCCGCGACATCAGTGAAGGCACGCTGACGCGGCTGCCGGTCGAGACGGCAATGACCGAAGGCCCGATCGGCCTGATGCGGCGCGCCGATGCACGGCCCGATCCGGCGCAGGACATGTTCGCCTTGGCCGTTCGGCGGGCGCTGGCCCGGCCGGATTTTGCCGCCTGAGCAGGCACCTTGCGTCATATTCGGGCAGGTTCCGCGAAAGCGGCGTTTCGGCGGTTGTCCTTGGCCGATCCGGCCGGTAGGTTCCGGGCGATGCGCCGGCGCTCGGCCGCTTGCGTGCTTTCGACATGACAATTGATCAGGATTGGCGGGCCGCATGACGACGCTGAAACGGTTCCTTGTTCTTTCGGGTCTCTGCGCGGTTCTGGCGCAGCCCGGCGCGGCCCTGGCCCAGCAGCCCGGCGGTGGCGAGGCGCCGCCGCCGAAGGTGACGGTGGTCACGTTGCAGGCACGGGACGTGACGCTGACGGCCAGCCTGCCGGGTCGCGTCGTCGCTTCGGCCGAGGCCGAGCTGCGCCCACAGGTCGCCGGTCTCATCACCGAGCGATTGTTCGAGGAAGGCAGCCCCGTCCGCGCCGGCGATCCGCTGTACCGGATCGACCCGCGCAGCTATGAAGCCGCCCTCGCACAGGCCGAGGCATCGCTGTCGCAGGCCCAGGCGCAAGCCTCTGCCGCCGCCCGCGACGCCGAGCGGGTCGGCGCGCTGCGCGACCGCCGCGTCGCCAGCGAACAAAGCCAGGACAGTGCCATTGCCGCCCGCGACGCGGCCGAGGCGCAGGTGAAGGCCGCCGAGGCGCAGGTGCAGGCGGCGCGGATCGAGCTGGACCGGACCACGATCACCGCCCCCATAGACGGGGTGATCGGTCTGGCCCAGGCCAGTCCCGGCGCCCTGGTCACGGCTGGTCAGGCCAGCCCGCTGGCGGTGATCCGGCGCATCGATCCGGTGCGCGTGGACGTCACCCAGTCAGCGGCCGAGATCCTGCGCTGGCAGCGCCAGGGGGCCGATGCCGCGCTGCCGGCGGGCGCTGACCGCACTGTCGCGCTGCGTCTGGCCGATGGCAGCAGCTACGAATACACCGGCTCGCTGACCGCGGCCGAGCCGCGCGTGGACGAGACGACCGGAGTCGTGACCCTGCGGCTGGAATTCGCCAATCCCGACGGCTTCCTGTTGCCCGGCATGTATGTGCTGGCCGAAATTCCGCAGGGCCAGATCAAGGACGCGATCCTCGCCCCGCAAGAGGGGGTGACCCGCGACCGACGCGGCCGCCCCGTCGCCATGGTCGTGAATGCCGACAACGTGGTCGAGCAGCGGCAACTGGATATCGTGCAGGATCGCGGCAACAACTGGGTCGTTCGCGACGGCCTGTCGGCGGGCGACCGCCTGATCGTCGCCGGTCTTCAGCGTATCGGGGCGGGCATGACGGTCGCGCCCGAGGAACGCCCGGCCGATCCGGCCGGCGGCCAGCAGGGCAAGCCGGAAAAGCCGTCCGGAACGGCCAATCCCGCGCAGGCGGATCCGGGCGCATCCGGTGACGATGCCTCCGGCGCACCGGCCTCGGACAATGCCGCGACCGGGAGGGATGCGACCGGCAACGCAAGCAAGGCCGAAACGGCGGGCGCCTTGTCCCAGGGCGCGAATGCCCGGGACGGGTCGGCCGCACCGGCCCCGGACGCGCAGCCCGCCGCCGAATGAACCGCTTCTGACCACGCCCGGATAGGACGATTTCCCATGGCCCGCTTCTTCATCGACCGTCCGGTTTTCGCCTGGGTGATCTCGATCCTGATCATGGGCGTGGGCGTGCTGTCGATCCTGACCCTGCCCATTGCCCAATATCCGCAGATCGCGCCGCCCTCGGTCGCGATCCGGGCCGCCTATCCGGGCGCGTCGGCCGATACCGTCGCCAATACCGTGACCCAGATCATCGAACAGCAGATGACCGGACTGGACGGGCTGCGCTATATCTCGTCGTCGTCCAGTTCCTCGGGCACCTCGCAGACCACGCTGACCTTCGAGACCGGGACCGATGCCGACATCGCCCAGGTTCAGGTCCAGAACAAGCTGTCCCAGGCCACGCCGCTGCTGCCCGAGGCCGTGCAGAGGCAGGGCGTGACGGCGCAGAAATCCTCGGCCGGGTTCCTGATGGTCGTGGGCCTGATCGGGGACGAGAATTACGACCAGACCGACCTGTCGGACTATCTGGTCACGAATCTCGTCGATGATCTCAGCCGGATCGAGGGCGTGGGCAGCGTGCAGGTCTTTGGCGCGAAATACGCAATGCGGATCTGGCTGGATCCGTCGAAACTGGCCAATTACCAGATCACGCCATCCGATGTCGTCGCCGCGGTCTCGGCCCAGAACACGCAGATTTCGGCCGGCGCCTTCGGCAGCCAGCCCGCGCCCGAGGGTCAGCAGCTCAACGCCACCGTCACCGCGCAATCGCTGCTGTCCACGCCCGAGGATTTCCGCCAGATCGTGCTGCGGGCCGAGGAAAGCGGCGGCCTCGTGTTGCTGCGCGACGTGGCCCGCGTCGAGATCGGGGCCGAGAATTACAGCACGGCGGGAACCTATAACGGGCGCCCCTCATCGGGGATGGCGATCAGTCTTGCGCCGGGTGCCAATGCGCTGGACACGGCCAATCTGGTCAAGGCGCGGATGGCGGAATTCGCCCGGTTCTTCCCCGAAGGCGTGGACTACGTGATCCCCTTCGACACCTCGCCCTTCGTCAAGATCTCGATCGAGGAGGTGGTCAAGACCCTGATCGAGGCCATCGCGCTGGTTACCGTGGTGATGTTCGTCTTCCTGCAAAGCTGGCGCGCGACGCTGATCCCGACCCTGGCCGTGCCCATCGTCCTGCTGGGGACGTTCGGGATCATGGCCGTCTTCGGCTTTACCATCAACACCCTGACCATGCTGGCCATGGTTCTGGCGATCGGCCTTCTGGTCGACGACGCCATCGTCGTGGTCGAGAATGTCGAACGCATCATGGAGGAAGAAGGACTTTCCCCGCGCGAGGCGACGCGCAAATCCATGGGCCAGATCACCGGCGCGCTGGTCGGCATCGCGCTGGTGCTGTCGGCGGTCTTCGTGCCGATGGCGTTCTTTCCCGGCTCGACCGGCGTGATCTATCAGCAATTCGCGATCACGATCGTCTCGGCCATGGCGCTGTCGGTGGTCGTCGCGCTGACCCTGACGCCGGCGCTCTGCGCGCAGCTTCTGAAACCCGCGCATGGCAAGAGGCGCGGGTTCTTCGGGCTGTTCAACCGCGGCTTCGACGGCACCACGCGCGGCTATACCGGCCTTGTCGGCTGGATCGTGCGCCGGCCGCTGCGGGTGCTGCTGATCTATGCCGCCCTTGGTGCGGCGATGGTCTTTCTGTTCCTGCGCACGCCCGAAGGTTTTCTGCCGGATGAGGATCAGGGCATCATGTTCGTGCTGGTGAACGGGCCGACCGGGGCCACGACCGAACGGACCAGGGCGGTTCTGGATCAGGTCGAGAATTACTTCATGAACGAGGAAGGCGATGTGGTCGACAGCATGTTCGCCGTCGCCGGGTTCAGTTTCGCGGGGCAGGGTCAGAACGTGGGCATCGCCTTCGTGCGGCTGAAGGACTGGAACCAGCGTCCCGATCCGTCGCAGTCGGTGCAGGCGCTGGCGGGCCGGGCCTTCGGCGCGCTGAGCCAGATCCGGGACGCGATGGTGTTCCCGATCGTGCCGCCCTCGGTGATCGAGCTTGGCAATGTCTCGGGCTTCGACTTCTACCTTCAGGCGCGCGGCGGCCAGAGCCACGAACAACTGCTGGAGGCGCGCAACCAGTTGCTGGGAATGGCGGCCCAGAGCCCGCTGATCGCGCAGGCCCGTCCCTCGGGCCTGGAAGACGCGGCGCAGTTCAATCTCGACATCGACTGGCGCAAGGCGGGGGCGATGGGGGTGACGGCCGACAACGTGGCCACGCTGCTTCAGATCGCCTGGACCGGCGCCTATGTGAATGATTTCGTCGATCGTGGCCGGATCAAGCGGGTCTATGTCCAGGGCGAGGCGGATTCGCGCGCCGGACCCTCGGATCTGGACAAGTGGCGGGTGCGCAACGCGACCGGCGGGCTGGTGCCGTTCGCGAACTTCGCGGAGGGCGAATGGACCTTCGGGCCGCAGGGTCTGAACCGCTATAACGGCATTCCTTCGATGCAGATCCAGGGCAGTCCCGCGCCGGGTGTGTCCTCGGGCGACGCCATGGCCGAGATCGAGCGGCTGGTCGGCCAGTTGCCCGGCGGTTTCGATGTCGCATGGACGGGCCTGTCGCTGGAGGAACGGCAGGCCGGGGACCAGACGATGCTGCTTTATGCGCTGTCGCTGGCCGCCGTGTTCCTGTGCCTGGCGGCGCTTTACGAAAGCTGGTCGATCCCGCTGGCGGTGATCCTGGTCATGCCCATCGGAATCCTCGGCGCCCTTGCCGGCGCCTGGGCGGGGGCCTTCGACAACGGGGTCTTCTTCCAGGTCGGATTGCTGACGGTGATCGGGCTGACCGGCAAGAACGCGATCCTCATCGTCGAATTCGCGCGCGAGCAGTCGCAGGCCGGGATGCCGCTGTTCAAGGCCGTGGTCGAGGCCGCGCGCCAGCGGTTCCGCCCGATCATCATGACCTCGATCGCCTTTTCGCTGGGTGTCCTGCCGCTGGTCCTGTCTTCGGGCGCGGGCGCGAACGGGCGCAACGCCATCGGCGCGACCGTGCTGGGCGGAACCCTGGCCGCCACCGCGTTGGGTATCCTGTTCGCGCCGCTGTTCTACGTGCTGATGCGCCGCCTGCTGGGCCGCAAGGACCAGTTCGACTGAGGCCGGGGATGGCCGCGCGTCTCTTCACGCCGCGGCGCGCGGCCCCTGGATACGACCCGCGGGCCTTGCCTGCCTCTGGGAGAGACCGCCTTGATCGACAAGCTGGAAATGTTCCTTGCCGTCGCGAAAGAACGTCATTTCGGCCGCGCCGCCACCAGCCTGGGCATAACCCAGCCCACCCTGTCTGCCGGCATCAAGCAGCTTGAGGAACAGCTTGGCGTCCTGCTGATCTTTAGAGGCTCGCGCTTTGGCGGCCTGACGCCCGAGGGGCAGGCGGCACTGATCTGGGCACGCAGGATCGTCGGCGACAGCCGCCAGTTGCGCGAAGAGATGCGGGCCACCCGGCACGGCCTGTCGGGACGGTTGCGCATCGCTGTCATCCCGACCGCGCTGACCTGGGCCGCGCGGATCAGCGCCCGCTTCGGCCGGGCCCATCCGAACGTCGCCTTCACCATCCTGTCGCGCAATTCGGTCGAGATTTTGCAGATGATCGACGATCTCGACGTCGATGCGGGGATTTCCTATCTGGACAACGAACCGCTGGGCAAGGTCTCGACCGTGCCGCTTTACGACGAACGCTACATGCTGGTCTGCGACCCGGGCAGCGATCTGGCGGGTCGCGATCGCGTGGCATGGGCTGATCTGGACGGGCAGCGGCTGTGCCTGCTGACCTCGGACATGCAGAACCGGCGGATCATCAATCGCAACCTTTCGGCCGCCGGGGTGACGCCGCAGGCCAGCGTCGAATCCGGCTCGACCGTGGTGCTGGTCTCCCATGTGGTCGAGGGGGGCTGGGTCACCATCCTGCCCGAGGATATCGCCGCCTTTCTGGGCCACGGCAAGAACCTGCGCCTGATCCCGCTGGAAAAGCCGCAGACGATTCACGCCGTGGGTCTGGTCGCGCCGTGGCGCGAACCGCATACGCCGGTGCTGGAGGCGCTGTTGGCCGAGGCGCGGCGGCTGGTTGTCGATAGGTAATTTCTATCGACTGACGGAATTGCGTTATTGATTTTCCATTGCCGGACCTGTTTGCTGAAGCCACGGGACCGTCGAAAGGCCAGCCATGCATCACGATGCGCAAGCCCCGACCGAGAACGAGATTCGCGCGGTCGCCGCGCCGCTCGCCTCGCTCGAAGGGCCGTTACTGCCGATGCTGCACGCGGTGCAGCACGAATACGGCTGCGTGCCCGAAGCCGCGGTGCCGGTTCTGGCCGATCTGCTGAACCTGTCGCGGGCCGAGGTCCACGGTGTCGTCAGCTTCTACCACGATTTCCGCAAGGCTCCGGCGGGAAAGCATATTCTGCGCCTCTGCCGGGCCGAGGCCTGTCAGTCCATGGGCGGCCAAGCCCTGGCCGAGGCGACCCTGGCAAGGCTGGGCATCGGCTGGCACGACACCACGGCCAATGGCGCGGTCACGGTCGAGCCGGTCTATTGCCTGGGCCTGTGCGCCTGCGCCCCCGCCGCCATGCTGGACGACCGCGTCGTCGCGCGACTGGATGCGGCCCGCCTTGACAGATTGCTGGCCGAGGCCGGCGCATGAGGATCTGGGTTCCCATGGACAGCGCCGCGAAGGCCGTCGGCGCCGACGAGGTGGCCGAAACCATCGCCCGCGAGGCCGCATCACGCGGAATTGACGTGCGGATCATCCGCAACGGCTCGCGCGGCATGATCTGGCTGGAACCCCTGGTCGAGATCGACCGCGGAGACGGGCGCGTGGGCTACGGCCCCGTCGCGCCCGAGGATGTGGCCGCGCTGCTGGACGGCAAGCTGGAAAGCCTGGGCCCGGTCGAGGCGATCCCGTTCTTTGCCCGCCAGACCCGTTTGACCTTCGCGCGCTGCGGTTTGACCGATCCGCTGGATTACGACGATTACCAGGCCCATGGCGGTCTGGCCGGATTGCGCCGGGTCATTGCCATGAGCCAAGAGGAGATCGTGCAGGAGGTCACCGCCAGCGGGCTGCGCGGGCGGGGCGGTGCGGGCTTTCCCACCGGCATCAAGTGGAAGACGGTGATGCAGGCCGAGGCCATGCAGAAATACATCGTCTGCAACGCCGATGAGGGCGACAGCGGCACCTTCGCCGACCGCATGATCATGGAGGGCGATCCCTTCACCCTGATCGAGGGCATGGCGATCGCGGGGATCGGCGTGGGTGCGACGCGCGGCTATGTCTATCTGCGCAGCGAATATCCCGATGCGATCCGGGCAATGAACGCGGCGGTCGGGATCGCGCGCAGGCGCGGCCTGCTGGGCCCATCCGTTCTGGGATCGGATCACGCCTTCGAGATGGAGATCCGCGTGGGCGCGGGCGCCTATGTCTGCGGCGAGGAAACCAGCCTGCTCAACAGCCTCGAAGGCAAGCGCGGCGTGGTGCGCGCCAAGCCGCCGCTGCCGGCGCTGGAAGGATTTCTGGGCAAGCCGACCGTGGTCAACAACGTCATCACGCTGGCCACGATCCCCGTGATCTTCGAGAAGGGCGCCGACCATTACGCGGGCTTCGGCCATAACAGGTCGCGCGGCACTGCGACGCTGCAGATCGCCGGCAATGTGAAACGCGGCGGATTGTTCGAGGCCGGATTCGGCCTGACTTTGGGCGAGGTCGTCAACGACGTCGCCGGCGGCACCGCCAGCGGCCGGCCCGTGAAGGCGGTGCAGGTCGGCGGACCGCTGGGCGCCTATCTGCATGAGGGTCAGTTCGACACCAGGATGGGCTACGAGGAATTCGACGCCGAGGGCGGGCTGATCGGCCATGCCGGGCTGGTCGTGTTCGACGACAGCGCCGACATGCTGCGCATGGCGCGCTTCGCGATGGAGTTCTGCGCCATCGAATCCTGCGGCAAATGCACGCCCTGCCGCATCGGCGCGGTGCGTGGGGTCGAGACCATCGACCGCATCGCCGCCGGCGATCCCGCCGCCGCCGAATTGCTGACCGATCTGTGCGAGACGATGAAGGACGGCTCGCTCTGCGCGCTTGGCGGCTTCACCCCGTTCCCGGTCATGTCCGCACTGCGCCATTTCCCCGACGACTTCGCGACCCGCAAGGAGGCCGCCGAATGAAGGACTTCATCATCCCGCAATTCCCGCCCGGTTCCGATCCGCAGGACGAGCGCGACATGGGAACGCCCGCCCGGTCGGGCGCCCCCGTCAGCCTGAGCATCGACGGTTTCGCGGTGACAGTGCCCGAGGGCACTTCGGTCATGAGGGCCGCGGCCGAGGCCGGGATCATGGTTCCCAAGCTCTGCGCCAGCGACAATATGGAAGCCTTTGGATCCTGCCGCCTCTGCGTCGTCGAGATCGAGGGCCGCAAGGGCACGCCCGCATCCTGCACCACGCCCGTGGCGGAAGGCATGGTCGTTCACACCCAGTCCGGCAAGGTCAAGCGCATCCGCAAGGGGGTGATGGAGCTGTATATCAGCGATCACCCGCTGGATTGCCTGACCTGCGCGGCCAATGGCGATTGCGAATTGCAGGATGCGGCGGGGCAGGTGGGTCTGCGCGACGTGCGCTATGCGCCCGGCCAGAACCATTTCGATCCCTCGGGCAGCGGCGCGCGCAGCCAGGCCGAGGCGCGGCTGCGGATGCCGGTCGATCAGGCCAATCCCCGTTATGTGCCGAAGGACGAAAGCAACCCCTATTTCACGTTCGATCCGTCGAAATGCATCGTCTGTTCGCGCTGCGTCCGGGCCTGCGAAGAGGTGCAGGGCACCTTCGCGCTGACCATCGAGGGGCGCGGCTTCGACAGCAAGGTCAGCGCCGGGGCGGCGACCGACGATTTCCTGCATTCCGAATGCGTCAGTTGCGGTGCCTGCGTGCAGGCCTGTCCGACCGCGACCTTGCAGGAAAAATCCGTGATCGAGATGGGCACGCCGCATCGGTCGGTCATCACCACCTGTGCCTATTGCGGCGTCGGATGCAGCTTCAAGGCAGAGCTGAACGGCGATCAGCTTGTCCGCATGGTCCCCTACAAGCATGGCAAGGCGAACCGGGGCCATTCCTGCGTCAAGGGCCGCTTCGCCTATGGCTATGCCAACCACCGCGACCGCATCCTCAAGCCGATGATCCGCGACCGCATCGACGAGCCCTGGCGCGAGGTCGAATGGGACGAGGCTCTGGCCTTTGCCGCCGGCCGGATGAGTGCGTTGCAGCAGAAATACGGCCGCCGGTCGATCGGCGTCATCACCTCAAGCCGCTGCACCAACGAGGAAACCTACCTGGTGCAGAAACTGGCGCGGGCGGTGTTTCTGAACAACAACACCGATACCTGCGCCCGGGTCTGCCATTCGCCGACCGGCTACGGACTGGGCAAGACCTTCGGCACCTCGGCCGGCACGCAGGATTTCGACAGTGTCGAGAAGGCCGATGTGGTGATGATCATCGGCGCCAATCCGACCGATGGCCACCCGGTCTTCGCCAGCCGGCTGAAAAAGCGGCTGCGTCAGGGCGCGCGGCTGATCGTCGTGGATCCGCGCCGCACCGATATCGTGCGCAGCCCGCATGTCGAGGCAGCCTATCACCTGCCGCTGCGGCCGGGCACCAACGTCGCCGTCGTCACCGCAATGGCGCATGTCATCGTGACCGAGGGGCTGGTGGACGAAGCGTTCATCCGCGAGCGCTGTGACTGGGACGAATTTCAGCATTACGCCGAATTCGTCAGTCAGGACCGCCACAGCCCCGAAACCATGCAGCCGCTGACCGGCGTTCCCGCCGCCGATCTGCGTGCCGCCGCGCGGCTTTACGCGACCGGCGGCAACGGGGCGATCTATTACGGTCTGGGCGTGACCGAACATTCCCAGGGCTCGACCACGGTCATGGGGATCGCCAACCTTGCGATGCTGACCGGCAATGTCGGACGCGAGGGCGTCGGCGTGAACCCTCTGCGGGGGCAGAACAACGTCCAGGGTTCCTGCGACATGGGCAGCTTTCCGCATGAACTGCCCGGCTATCGCCATGTGAAACTGCCCGATGTCCGCAAGATCTTCGAGACGGCGTGGGGGGTCGAGATCGACCCCGAACCCGGCCTGCGCATCCCCAACATGCTTGATGCGGCGGTCGAGGGAACGTTCAAGGGGCTTTACTGCCAGGGCGAGGATATCCTGCAATCGGACCCCGATACCCACCATGTCGCGGCGGGCCTGAAGGCGATGGAATGCGTCATCGTCCATGATCTGTTTCTGAACGAGACCGCGAATTACGCCCATGTCTTCCTGCCGGGTTCGTCCTTCCTCGAAAAGGAGGGCACCTTTACCAATGCCGAACGCCGCATCAACCGCGTCCGCCGGGTCATGGCGCCGCTGAACGGTTTCGAGGACTGGGAGGTGACGCAGGCCCTGGCCAACGCGATGGGCGCGAACTGGACCTATACCCATGCCAGTCAGATCATGGACGAGATCGCGGCGACCACCCCCACATTCGAAGGCGTCAGCTTTGCCCTTCTGGAAGAGAAGGGATCGGTCCAGTGGCCCTGCAACGAGGCCGCGCCCGAAGGCACGCCGACGATGCATGTGGATCACTTCGTGTCGGGCAAGGGCCATTTCATCGTCACCGAATATCTGCCGACCGACGAGAAGTCCGGGCCGCGTTTCCCGCTGCTGCTGACCACGGGGCGGATCCTGTCGCAATACAATGTGGGCGCGCAGACGCGGCGGACCGCGAATGTCGTCTGGCACCCCGAGGACGTTCTGGAAATCCACCCCCACGACGCCGAGACGCGCGGCGTGAACCAGGGCGACTGGGTGCGGCTGGCCAGCCGATCGGGCGAGACGACGCTGCGGGCGACCCTGACCGACCGGGTGGCGCCGGGCGTGGTCTACACGACCTTCCACCATCCGGCGACGCAGGCCAATGTCGTGACCACGGATTTTTCGGACTGGGCGACGAACTGTCCGGAATACAAGGTGACGGCAGTGCAGGTCAGTCCCTCGAACGGGCCTTCGGACTGGCAGGAATGCTATAACGAACAGGCCGAACGCGCCCGCCGCATCCTGCCCGCCGCGGAATGACAACGCTGCCCGATCCCCTGGCCCGCGTGCAGGCGGTCCATGTCCGGCCGGGCAGCCGCGCCGCCGCGCAGCGTGTCGTGCCCGAGGAAACGCCGGTCGCACTGGTCTATGACGGCACCACCCACGCGGTGATGATGGCGACGCCCGCCGATATCGAGGATTTCGCGATCGGCTTCTCGCTGACCGAAGGGATCGTGACCGGGACCGGTCAGATCGCCTCGTGCGAGATCGTGACCCACGACAAGGGCGTCGAGGCGCGGATCTGGCTGGCCGAGGACCGGGGCGATGCGCTGGCCGCGCGGCGGCGCACGCTGGCCGGACCGGTGGGCTGCGGGCTGTGCGGGATCGACAGCCTCGATCAGGCGGTGCGCGCGCTGCCCGATCGCCACGGCGCGGGCCCGGTGCTGAGCGTCGAAGAGATCGCCGGCGCCACCGAATCCCTGCGCGGCTGGCAGCCGCTGCACGACCAGAGCCGGGCGGTCCACGCCGCCGGGTTCCTGATGCCAGGCAAGGGCGTGGTCCTGGCACGCGAGGATGTGGGACGGCACAACGCGCTGGACAAGCTGATCGGCGCGATGGCACGGCAGGGTCATCAGGCGGGGCAGGGCGCCTTCGTGCTGACCAGCCGCGTCTCGGTCGAGATGGTGCAGAAATGCGCCATGGCGGGCGGCTGTGTGCTGATCGCCGTCTCCGCCCCCACTGCCCATGCCCTGCGGCTGGCAACGGGCGCGGGCATCACCCTGGCCGCCTTCGCGCGCGGCGAGGGATTCGATCTGTTCTGCCACCCCGAACGCCTGCGGGACGAGGTTTCCGATGTCGCCTGAAAAGATGGTCGTCATGGCCAACCAGATCGCCGCCTTTTTCAACACCCAGCCGGGGGATCCGGCGCCGAAGGTCGCGGCCCATCTGGCCGATTTCTGGGAACCCCGGATGCGGACGCAGTTGCAGGATTACATTCGCGCCGGCGGCGCTGGCCTCGACCCCAGCGTCGAGGCCGCCGCAAGGCTTCTGCGGGACTGACCCCATCGCCATTCGCGGCGGCTGAAATGGCCTTCACGAGATCCTGATGTCGCAGCACCCCGGCCTGTCGTGCCGTTCTTTGCCTTTGCGTGAAACCCGGCTGCCAGTCGCGGGTTGGATCCGCAAAGGCATGAAGAACCGCGGGAGCAGGAAATGTCCGAGACGCTGGATCTGTCGCGACTGCGCGTATGCGTGGTGATGAACCGGGGCTCGGGCCGCGGAAAGGAGAAACGACTGCGCGGCCAGATCGAGGACGCACTGAAGCCGCGCTGCGCGCATTTCGAGATCCGTCCCACGACACGCGGCAGCGATCTGACCGACATGGCGCGGCAGGCGGTCGGCGACGGCTTTGGCCTGATCATCGCCTGCGGCGGCGATGGCACGCAATCGGCAGTGGCCGGGGCGCTGGCCGGGACAGAGGCCGTCATGGGTATTCTGCCCGGCGGAACCTTCAACTACTTTGCCCGCGACCTGGGCGTCGGCGAGACGATCGAGGATGCGCTGGAGACCATCTGCAACGGTTGCGCCCGTCCGATCGACATCGGCCAGATCGAAAATCTCATCTTTCTGAACAATGTCAGCCTTGGCGCCTATCCACATATCCTGAAGACCCGTGAAAGCATCTACAAGCGCTGGGGCCGGTCGCGGATCGCGGCCTATTGGTCGGTGCTGGTCGCCCTGCGCCGCCTGCGCCACCCGATGCAATTGAAAGCCCGCGTGAACGGCGATACGCGCGATGTCACGACCGCGCTGGTCTTCGTCGCCCGCAGCGCCTATCAGCTGGACAATTTCGGGCTGGAAGGCGCAGACGCGATCCGGCAGGGCAAGTTCGCATTGCTGATCGCGAAGGCGCTGAAGCCGATGCCGCTGATCCGCTCTGCGTTGCGGCTGGCCTTCGGGTTTTCCGCCCGAAACAGCGATTTCGACCTGATCGAGACCGATGAGGTCACGATCGAATCGCGCAAGCACAGGATGCTGGTCGCCCATGACGGCGAAAAGACGGTGATGGCCAGTCCGTTCCGCCTGCGGGTCTGGCATGACGGTTTGCAGGTGCTGTTGCCGGCGGACGGGGTCAACAAGACAAGGGACAACGGCGGATGACCCGGATCCTGCATCTGTCGGATCTGCATTTCGGGTTTCACCGTCAGTCTCTTGTCGAACCGCTGCTGGCGCGGATCAACCGGGCGGCTGCGGATCTGGTCGTCGTCACCGGTGATCTGACCCATCGTGGACGTCCCGGTCAATACGGGCTGGCCGCCGATTTCCTGTCGCGTATCACCGCGCCGGTGCTGAGCGTGCCGGGAAACCATGACGTGCCGCTCTACAATATCCCGGTGCGTTTCCTGATCCCCTGGCGCGGCTACCGGCTGGCGATCAACCCCGATCTTGATCCGGCCGGCGTTGCGGGCAGGGTCCGCGTGCTGGGCCTGAACAGCGTCGATCCCTTTGCCTGGCAGCGCGGCGTGATCCGCGATGGAGAGATCGCCCGACTGACCGCCAGCCTTGATCCGCTGGCGGTGAACATCGTCGCGCTGCATCATCCGTTGCAGCACATGCCGGGTGTGGACAAGGAACTGGCCGCCCGCGCCCCGCAATTGCTGCGACGCCTGGAAGCGGCGGGCGTCAGCATGGTTTTCAGCGGCCATCTGCACGTCTGGAGCGCCGCGAACCTGCTGGATCACGGCCATCGGCGCATTCTTCAGGTGCAGGCGGGCACGGCGCTGTGCGCGCGCGAAAGCGACAGGCAGAACGAATTCGCGGTGCTGGACATCGACGGCGACGAGGCGGTGATCCACCGCCATGTCGCGCCCATGGCGCAGGACGATTTCGACCCGCCTCAGACGCTGCGGCTGTCGCGCGCCGGCGGCGCATGGCGGCTGATCGAAGGATCCGAACCCGAGCCGATACTGCCCGGCGCGACGGAAACCGCCTTCAGCACCGCGTGAACCGGCTTGCCCGGATGCAGCGCCAGCGCCTGGGCCGATCGTGTCGTGATCCGCGCCAGCAGCGTCTGGGATCCTGCCTCCAGCCGCACCAGCATGGCGCCATCATCGGGGGTCAGGTCGCGGACCACGCCCGCCAGCACGTTCAGCGCCGAGATGCCCGTCGGGCGATCCAGCGCGATCATCACGTCCTGCGCCAGAATCCGCAGGCGCAGCACGGCGCCCGTCGCGCTGTCGATCCGCGACAGCCACAAGGGCCCGGCAGCACTTGCAAGGCGCGTCAGGCCGTCGGCCTCCTGCGCCTCGATCCGCGCGGACAGGATCGCGCCCACCTCGCGCGGACCCAGAAGCGGCGCTGTGGCGGGATCGGACAGGATCTGCGCGGCGGGGCCGGATGCGGCGACGCGGCCGGCCCGCAGCAGCACGATGGTGTTTGCAAGCCGCGCAACCTCGGCGGCGGAATGGCTGACATAGAGGATCGGCAGGCCGGTCTCGTCCCTCAGACGTTCCAGATAGGGCAGGATTCCGTCCTTGCGGGCCTGATCCAGCGCCGCGAGGGGCTCGTCCATCAGCAGCAGGCGGGGATTGGACAGGATCGCGCGGCCCAGGGCCACCCTCTGGCGTTCGCCCCCCGACAGGGCTGCGGGACGGCGCTGCAACAGATGCCCGATGCCCAGCATCTCGACCACGCGATCCTGCACGGCGCCGCCGCCATGCGAGAAGCGGCGTCCGTAAAGCAGGTTCTGCCGCACGCTGAGATGCGGAAACAGCCGCGCCTCCTGAAAGACATAGCCGATACCGCGCCGGTGGGGCGGAAGAAATCGGCGTGCCGCGGTATCCGTCAGGACGGTGCCGCCAGCCTCGATGCGGGCGTGGTCGGGGCGCATCAGGCCGGCGACGGCGTTGACGATGCTGGTCTTGCCCGATCCCGACTGGCCGAACAGGGCGGTAACGCCGGCCGGGGCCTCGAATCGCGCATCCAGCGTGAAGTCCGCAAAGGCGTGGCGGATGGCGACGGACAGCATCATCCGCCCCCGATGCGGCGGGCCACGGCGCGCGACAGGGCTTCGGACAGGAACAGCGCGCCCATGGCAATGGCGACGGCGATCAGGACCAGCCGCACGGCCGCGCCCTCGCCCCCCGGCACCTGAAGGAAGGCATAGATGGCCGAGGGCAGGGTCTGGGTCTGGCCGGGAACGTTGGACACGAAGGTGATCGTCGC
>DBFD01000042.1 GCA_002294185.1 Paracoccus sp. UBA889 | reverse complement strand
GTCCGAGGTGCCCGTTGCCGTGCCCTCGCTGTTGGTCCAGATATCCTGCGTCGTGATCACGCCGACGCGGCCGGTCGTGTCCAGCGTGTTGCCGGTCTGCCCGGCGATGGCCACGCCGTCCAGCAGCCAGACGGTTTCGCGCGCGGGCGCCGGGTTGCCGCTGGCATCGCCCGCCGTCCGCGTGAGGATGCTGCCCTCGGTCGTGCCACCGGCGATCGTCGGGGCGGCGATGACCGCAGGGGCGGCGAGGGCCGCGCCGCCGGCAGGAAGATCGACCTCGATTGTCGTGCCATCGACCCGCGTCAGGATCAGGCGCCCACTGACGACGCTTGCCGATGCCAGTGTTTTTTCCTGCGTCGTATCGGCCTTTCCGGCCGCGATAGCGGCAGCTTGCCTTGCGACGACATCGACATTGGCGGATGACGCTCCATTGCCGATGGGCAGGCCGGAAATGACATTCACGCGCCCGAGGAAATTTCCCGCCGTTGCCAGCCGCACCTCGACGGCGGCCTGGACCACGATCCGTTCAAACGGCTGCAGCTCGACTGCCTCATTCTGCGATGGCGGTATGGCCGAACTGACCAACACCGGGTTGGCGCCCTGGTTTTGCAGGATATCTCCCGGCACAAGGGCCAGCATGGGCGACCATGCCTTTCCGATAGATACTGATGGCATGCACTGCTCCTATGCTTTTGATGTTGTGGCAGGGATGCCTGATGCGACAGACAGCGTGCTGGCCCAGCTCCCTGTTGTCGCGATGCGAACGATGACCTCTGCTTCGCACTTGAACTGTTCGTCCCGGCGCAGGGCCAGTGCGTCATCGGGATCGGGCGGTTCCGACGCACAGACCAGGATCGTGTTCAATCCCCGGTTCCGCACGATATCGCCCGCTGTCAGCGTGATGGCGTCGGACCAGACAGAAGATGCTTGATAATCAGCCACGGACGGGCCCCCTAAAACTGACGATGTTCCGTGAGTTTTCGGAGGGGTTGCCCGGCATCCGGACCCGCCCTGGCTTTTGTCGGGGGCCTACCCGGCAGTCTTTCCCGCTGTCATCCGGACCCCGGAGGGGTTGCCCATTGGCCCTAAATAGCCACAGCAGCAGACATTGCGCCAGAGAAAACACTTCGCCCCGTCCGACATCGGACGCCGTCGGATCGTCGGACGGACGAAAACGACAAGACCAAATAAGTTTATATATATCAGATGTTTAGTGGTGAGCCCGACAGGATTCGAACCTGTGACCCACTGATTAAAAGTCAGTTGCTCTACCAACTGAGCTACGGGCCCAACACGGGGGGCTTACTAGGGGCGGGCATCCGGGGCGTCAAGCGGAAAAGCCGTCGCCTCTGGCGTAAATTTTGCCGGTATCCTATATGGCCCGGCATGAGCAACCTATCCGCCTCCGGTCTGGCTTTCCTGAAGATGCACGGGCTGGGCAACGATTTCGTGGTGATCGATCTGCGCGCGGGCGGCCAGCCGCCGGCGCCGGAGATAATCGCGCGCATCGCAGACCGCCACCGCGGCGTGGGGTTCGACCAGCTTGCGGTGATCGAGGCGGATCCCGAGGCGGATCTGCGGCTGCGGTTCTGGAACGCCGATGGCACCTCCAGCGCCGCCTGCGGCAACGCCACCCGCTGCATCGCGCGGTTCGTCATGGACCAGACCGGGCGGGACCGGCTGAGCCTGCGAACCGATCACGCCGTCCTGCTGGCCGAGGATGCGGGGGCCGGGCTGACTCGGGTGAACATGGGGCAGCCGGTGCTGGACTGGCGTGCCATTCCGCTGGCCCGCGAGGTCGATATCGACCATCTGCCGATCGAGGGCGATCCGGTGGCCACGGGCATGGGCAACCCGCATCTGACCTTCTTCGTCGCGGAGGCGGCAGCGGTTGATCTGGACCGGTTCGGCCCGGACATGGAGCATCACCCGCTGTATCCCGAACGCACCAATGTCGAGGTGGTGCAGGTTCTGTCGCCCGACGAAATCCTGCTGCGGATCTGGGAACGCGGCACCGGGGCGACGCTGGCCTCGGGGTCGTGTTCCTGCGCGGCTGCCGTGGCTGCGGCGCGGCGCGGGCTGACCGGGCGGCGCGTGACGGTGACCGTGCCGGGCGGGGTGCTGATGATCGACTGGCGCGAGGATGGCGTCTGGATGGAAGGTCCGACGGCGCATGTCTTTTCCGGAATGCTGACGCCCGAATGGCTGGCGCAATGACTGCGCCGATCTTCTCGACCCTCGGCTGCCGGCTGAATGCCTACGAAACCGAGGCGATGCGCGAAATGGCCGAGGCCGCGGGCCTGCCCCATGCCGTCGTGATCAATACCTGTGCGGTCACCGCCGAGGCGGTGCGCAAGGCGCGGCAGGAAATCCGGCGGCTGTCGCGCGAAAATCCCGGCGCCCCGGTGATCGTGACCGGCTGCGCCGCGCAGACCGAGCCC
The DNA here is from genome assembly GCA_002294185.1 of Paracoccus sp. UBA889. Lineage (GTDB taxonomy): Bacteria > Pseudomonadota > Alphaproteobacteria > Rhodobacterales > Rhodobacteraceae > Paracoccus. Next base: position 56,870 of record DBFD01000042.1, on the reverse strand, counting down.
GAGACCTTTGCCGCCATGCCCGAAGTCGCCAGGGTCATCGGCAATCACGAGAAGATGCAGCCCGAAACCTGGGCCGGGCTGCGCGCCCCCGATCTGATAGGCCGGACCGAAAAGGTGCGCGTGGATGACATCATGTCGGTGCGCGAAACGGCCGGCCACCTGATCGACGGTTTCGGGCGGCACAGGGCCTATGTGCAGGTGCAGAACGGCTGCGATCACCGCTGCACCTTCTGCATCATTCCCTATGGTCGCGGCAATTCGCGCTCGGTCCCGGCGGGGGTGGTGGTCGAGCAGATCAAGCGGCTGGTCGGCCGGGGCTTCAACGAGGTGGTGCTGACCGGGGTCGATCTGACCTCGTGGGGCGGGGATCTGCCCGGCGCGCCGCGTCTGGGCGATCTGGTGATGCGGATCCTGCGGCTGGTGCCGGACCTGCCGCGCCTGCGGATATCCTCGATCGATTCGATCGAGGCGGACGAGAACCTGATGCTGGCCATCGCGACCGAGCCGCGGCTGATGCCGCACCTGCACCTGTCGCTGCAGGCGGGCGACGACATGATCCTGAAGCGGATGAAGCGCCGCCACCTGCGCGATGACGCGATCCGGTTCTGCCAGGAGGCGCGGCGGCTGCGGCCCGGCATGGTCTTTGGCGCCGACATCATCGCGGGCTTCCCGACCGAGACCGAGGCGATGTTCGAAAACTCGTTGCGCCTGGTCGAGGAATGCGGCCTGACCTTCCTGCACGTCTTTCCCTATTCGGCGCGCAAGGGCACACCCGCGGCGCGGATGCCCGCGGTGAAGGGCCCGGTGATCCGCGACCGCGCGGCCCGGCTGCGCGCGGTGGGCGAGGCGGCCCTGCTGCGGCATCTGGAGGCCGAGACGGGACAGATGCGTCGCGTGCTGACCGAAGGCCCCCGCCTGGGCCGGACCGAGGGATTCGCCGAGGTGGCCTTTACCGCGGACCAGCCCGAGGGGGCCTTGCTGGATGCGCGGATCACCGGCCATGACGGGCAGCGGCTGGTGGCCTGACGGGCGCCTTGGGGCAACCGCCGGGGCGCTGCCCCGGACCCCGAGGTATTTGGAAAGAGTGCAAGCGGATCGCCGGCTTGAAGCTTTCGGCGGGTGGGCCTAGCGTGGCGCGGTGATCGAGGAGGTGCCATGACGACCGCGCTCTATTTCCATCCGGCCGCCGGGGACCATGTCACCCCGCCCGGCCATCCCGAGCGGGCGGCGCGGACCCGAGCGGTCATGGCCGCGCTGGAGGAGCTGGATCTGGACCGCCGCGAGGCACCTGAGGCCGATCCCGCCGATCTTCTTCGCTGTCATCCCCAGACCTACCTGGACCGGATCGAGGCCGCCCTGCCCGCCGAGGGGTTTCGGATGCTGGACGCCGACACGCAATTGTCACCCGGCAGCCTGGGCGCTGCCTTGCGTGCCGCTGGTGGCGCCTGCGCGGCGGTCGATGCGGTGCTGGCCGATGACGTAAGCCATGCCTTCGTGGCGATGCGCCCGCCCGGACACCATGCCGAGCGTGAGACGCCGATGGGCTTCTGCCTGTTCGGGAATGTGGCCATTGCTGCCAGGCGGGCGCTGGATCACCACGGTTTGCAGCGTGTCGCGGTTCTGGATTTCGACGTGCACCACGGCAACGGCACGCAGGATCTGCTATGGGACGAGCCGCGCGCCTTTTTTGCGACCAGCCAGCAGATGCCATTGTGGCCGGGCAGCGGGGCCGCCTCGGAACGCGGCGCGCATGGGCAGATCATGAACGTGCCTCTGCCGCCCGGCTCTGGCGGCGAGATCGCCCGTCCTGCCTGGGATTCGATCCTGGTCCGCGCGCTGGAGTTCGCCCCGCAACTGGTCATCGTCTCGGCCGGGTTCGATGCCCATCGCGACGATCCTCTGGCCGGGCTGGTCTGGGACGAGAGCGATTTTACCGCGATCACGCGCGCGATCTGCAAGATGGCCGCGACCGCCGGCGCCCCGGTGGTATCCTGCCTGGAAGGTGGCTATGATCTGGCGGCTTTGGCGCGTTCGGTTCGCGCCCATGTCGAGGTGCTGATGGAGGCCGCAGGATGAGCGAGATCGAGACGCTGAGCTTCGAGGAGGCGATGCGCGAACTGGAGGCCACCGTCGGCAAGCTGGAGACGGGTGAGGCCTCGCTGGAGGAATCGATCGCGCTGTATGAACGCGGGGCGAGCCTGCGCGCGCATTGCGAAAAGCGTCTGCGCGAGGCCGAGGAACGGGTCGAGAAGATCACTCTGTCCGCCAGTGGCCAGCCCGGTGGCACGGAACCCGTCGAGGGCATGTGATGCTGTCCAGACTGGACGAGGTCAAGGCGCAGGTTCAGACCGCGCTGGATGCCGCGCTGGCCGATCTGCCCGCCGGCGAATTGCGCGACGCGATGGCCTATGCGACCGTGGGCGGCAAGCGGATCCGCGCCTTTCTGGTCATGGAATCGGCGCGGCTGCACGGCGTCGGTGACGAGGCCGCGCTGCCGGTCGCGGCGGCGGTCGAAGCGCTGCACGCCTATTCGCTGGTCCATGACGACCTGCCCGCGATGGATGATGACGACCTGCGCCGGGGGATGCCCACCTGCCATGTGCAATGGTCCGAGGCGACGGCGATCCTTGCAGGCGACGCCTTGCAGGCGCTGGCTTTCGGCCTGCTGGGCGCTGACCGTATCGGGAATGGCGATGCCCGGCTGCGGCTGATCGCGGGGCTGGCCGATGCGGCCGGCGCGCGCGGCATGGTCTGGGGACAGGCCCTGGACATCGCTGCCGAAAGCGCCGTCCAGCCGCTGGATCTGAAGGCGATCAAGCGGTTGCAGCGGGCCAAGACCGGTGCCTTGATCCGGTTTTCGGCCTGCGCCGGACCGCTGATCGCGGCCGAGGACACGACCGCGCTGGACGATTATGCCGGCGCCCTCGGGCTGGCCTTCCAGATCGTCGATGACATTCTCGATGTGACGGGTGACGAGGATGTGACCGGCAAGCGGGTTGGCAAGGATCAGGCGGCGGGAAAAGCCACCTTCCCGTCGCTGCTGGGCCTGCAGGGCGCCAGGGATGAGGCCCGCCGCTATGTCCTGAAGGCCGAGGCCGCGCTGGAACCCTATGGCGAGGCGGCCGGAAACTTGCGCGACCTGGCGCGTTTCGTTATCGAGCGCGATACCTGAAGCCGCCCGCCCGGAGGGCCCGCCATGACCGACAGACCGCTGACGCCGATCCTTGACCGTGTCGTTTCGCCCGCCGACATGAAGACCCTGTCGGATCGCGAGTTGAGGCAACTGGCTGATGAATTGCGGTCCGAAACGATCAGCGCCGTCAGCGTGACCGGCGGGCATCTGGGCGCGGGTCTGGGCGTCGTCGAACTGACGGTGGCGCTTCACGCCGTCTTCGACAGCCCGCGCGACAAGATCATCTGGGATGTGGGGCATCAATGCTATCCCCACAAGATCCTGACCGGGCGGCGCGACCGGATCCGCACCCTGCGCATGGGCGGCGGGCTTGCGGGTTTCACCAAGCGTGCCGAAAGCCCCCATGATCCCTTCGGGGCTGGCCATTCCTCGACCTCGATCTCGGCCGCCCTGGGCTTTGCCGTGGCGCGGGATCTGGGCGGTGATCCGGGCGATGCGGTCGCCGTGATCGGCGATGGCGCGATGAGCGCGGGAATGGCCTATGAGGCACTGAACAATGCCGGCCACCTGGGCAAGCGACTGTTCGTCATCCTCAACGACAACGAGATGTCGATCGCGCCTCCGGTCGGCGCGATGTCATCCTATCTGACGCGGCTCTATACCGGAGGGCCGTTCCAGGAACTGAAGGCCGCCGCCAAGGGCGCGGTCGGCCTGCTGCCCGGCCCGATGCAGGAAGGCGCCCGCCGGGCCAAGGAAATGCTGAAGGGGATGGCCGTCGGCGGCACCTTGTTCGAGGAACTGGGCTTTTCCTACATCGGCCCTGTCGATGGCCACGATATCGATCAGTTGCTGCCTCTGCTGCGGACCGTTCGGTCACGGGCGACGGGGCCGGTCCTGATCCATGCCGTCACCAGGAAGGGCAAGGGCTATGGGCCCGCCGAAAATGCGGCCGATCGCGGCCACGCGACGGCGAAATTCGATCTGGTCACCGGGCAGCAGGCCAAGGCGAAGGCCAATGCGCCCAGCTATACGTCAGTCTTCGCCGGGGCCCTGATCGACGAGGCCGCACGCGACGAGAAGATCGTCGGCATCACCGCCGCGATGCCGGACGGCACCGGGCTGAAGCAATTCGCCGAGCGGTTTCCCCGCCGCAGCTTTGATGTGGGCATTGCGGAACAGCACGCCGTGACCTTTGCGGCCGGGCTGGCCGCAGGCGGGATGAAACCCTTCTGCGCGATCTATTCGACCTTTCTTCAGCGCGGCTATGACCAGGTCGTGCACGATGTCGCGGTTCAGAAGCTGCCGGTGCGGTTTGCCATCGACCGCGCCGGCCTGGTCGGGCAGGACGGGCCCACCCATGCCGGGGCCTATGACATCGCATTCCTCGCGAACCTGCCCGGCATGGTGGTCATGGCCGCCGCTGACGAGGCGGAACTGGTTCATATGGTCGCCACCGCGGCCGCCCATGACAGCGGCCCGATTGCCCTTCGCTTTCCGCGCGGCGAGGGCACCGGCGTCGATCTGCCGGCTCGGGGTAAGATTCTACCCATCGGCAAGGGCCGGATCATCGCCGAGGGCAAGGGCGTCGCGATCCTGTCCTTCGGCACGCGCCTTTCACAGGCGATGGAGGCACGCGAATCCCTGACCTCGCGGGGTATCACGCCAACCGTCGCGGATGCCCGCTTCGCCAAGCCGCTGGACCGGGATCTGATCCTGTCGCTGGCCCGGAACCACGAGGCTTTGATCACGCTGGAAGAAGGCGCGATCGGCGGGTTCGCCAGCCACGTGGCGCAGTTGCTGGCCGAGGAAGGCGTCTTTGACAGCGGGCTGAAGTTCCGCTCGATGGTTCTGCCGGACCGGTTCGTCGATCACGACGCGCCCAGGGCGATGTATGACAGTTCTGCCCTGAACGCGCCCCATATCGAGGCGAAGGTTCTGGAAGTGCTGGGCATCAGCCGGCTGGCCGATCGCCGCGCCTGATCCGGCGCGACACCCTCACTGATAGCTGCGCACCAGCGCCCCGGCGATCATCGTCCAGCCGTCCACGACGACGAAGAAGGCCAGCTTGAAAGGCAGCGAGACCACGACCGGCGGCACCATCATCATCCCCATCGCCATCAGTACTGCCGAAACGACCAGGTCGATGATCAGGAAGGGCAGCGCGATCAGGAAGCCGATCTCGAAAGCGCGCTGAATCTCGGACAGCATGAAGGCCGGGATCAGGACAGACAGACGTTCGGCCGGATCGCCGCCGGCCGGGGCTATCTCGGCCAGTCCGCGCAGCGTGTCGGGATCCGTGCGCGCGGACATGAAACCCTGGAAGGGAACGACGCCGCGCTGGATCGCCTCGGCGATGCCGATGCTGCCGTCCTGCAACGGTGCACCCGCCACCTGCCAGGCCTCGCGCAGGACCGGATCCATGATGAACCAGGTCAGAAAGATCGCGAGACTGACGATCAGCATGTTGGGGGGCGATTGCTGCAAGCCGATCGCCTGGCGCAGGATCGACAGAACCGTGACGATGAACGGGAAGGCGGTCACCATGATGGCGATGGCCGGCGCCAGCGACAGCGCCGTCAATGCGACCACCACCAGCACTGCGTTCTGGCCAAGCCCGCCCGCCAGCTGATCCAGTCCCGGCGCATCCTGTGCGAGGGCTGCGACCGGCAGCAATGCCGCGATCGTCGCCATCGCGACAAGGCTGGCGCGGTGGCGGATCATGCCCGTCACTCGGCTTCGGCCGCGCCAAGGATGCGGACGCACAGCCGGTCCTCCGGGGTTCCGTCCCCGGTCAACTCGCCGCGGGCGATGACCTTGTCGCCGACGCAGATCTCGACGCCATCCTCGACCGTCTGATCCAGCGTCAGCACATCCTGGGGCTGCAAGGCTGAAAGCTGCGCGACGGTCAGTCGGGTTTTTCCCAGCCTGATCGTGACTTCAAGCGCGATGTTGTCCGTGTCGATCAGATGTTTCAGTGCGTCCATGCCGCGTCCTCCCCCTTGATTTCGGCGATCAGTTCACGAATTTCGTTGGCCATGCGGTCGGCTGAAAAGTCGATCCTGCCGCCGCTGAGCGACAGGCTGATGCGGTCGCTGTCCGATGCGACCAGTTCGATCTCGTCAAGACCGGCCTCGGCAAGGCAATGTTCGACCATTCCGCGCATCGCGGGGCTGCACGATATGCTGGCACGCAGCGCCGACCCCTCGCGCGACAGGCGCATCAATTGCTCGGTCAGCGCCGCCTCGAGCCGGGGCGATTCCGAAGCCGGGACCAGGCAGTCCAGGATCTGTTCAAGGACCGGCGCCAGCGAAGAGAGCGCCTCTTGCCGCAGAGCCGCGCGCCGATCTTCATCGTCGCCAAGCGCCTTCGCCAAGCGTTCGAGCCCGGCCGAGAGACTGTTCATGTCTTCGCGCTGCGCGCGGGCCAGTCCTTCGGTGACACCGTCGGCGAAGGCCTGATCCAGACTGGCCCTGTCATAGGTGACGCGGGCGCCCTGTTCGGCCATGGCCGATGTGAAGGATTCCAGTTTGAACATGGCGATGCTCAATGGGCTTTCTCCTTGTTGTCGATCCAACCAGACAGGATCTTGACACTTTCATCGTGGCGTTCGCGCATCATGCCGCGCAGGCGTGCAACAGGATCGGCCGAAGGCAGGGCCAGGGGCTCGGCCCGCGGCGGCAATTCCGGCATCAGCTGCGGCTCGCTGACCAAGGGTTCGTCTTCGGGTTCGATCACGCCGTTCAGCCCGCCCGACAGCGGCAAGCTGTCGTCAAGCCCAGGCTCTTGCGCGGCCGGACCGGCGCGCGAGCGCAGCACCGGCCGCAGCACCGCGAAAATCACCGCCAGCGCGAAAAGCCCGATCAGCGCGATCCGTGCCAGGCCGTTCAGTTCCAGCCGATCCAGAAAATCCGGCTTGGCCAGCGTGCCTTCGGACCCGATCGTGGCGAAGGGCAGCGATTTGACGGTGATCTGGTCACCACGGCTTTCGTCATAGCCCGATGCCGAGGCGACAAGCTGGCGCAGGGTGTCCAGTTCGGCATCGGGCCGCGACACCAGACGAGTCTGGCCATCGGCGTCCGTTTCCGGCACGCCGTTGACCAGCACAGCGATGGTCATGCGCCGCGTGTCGCCGGGTCTGCGCGAGACTTCACGCGTGACGCGGCTGACCTCGTAATTGGCCTGCTGGCGGTTTTCCGAACGCTGCGATTGCTCACTGTCGCCCTGGCCATTCTGACCGTCCGGCAGGTTCGAGGCGGCCGTCACGGCTCCCGACCCGGTGGAGTTGCTTTGATCCGATGTCTCTTCGGTGACCTGAGAGATAAGCGCCCGCTGTTCGGGATCGAATCGCTGCTCGGTCATCACCTCGGATTCGCTGATCAGATCCAGATTCAGCTCGACGATGGCGTTGCCGATGCCGACGCGCGGTTCCAGGATGCGCTCGACATTGCGCTTCATCTCGGCGGCCCGGTCTGCGCCGGGCTCATCTTCTCCGGCGACGACGATGCCGCGCTTGGCGTCGATGACGGTGACCGAATCCGGCTTCATCTCGGGCACGGCCGAAGAAATCAGGAATTTCAGCGCCGCCGCCTGTTCGCGTGTGATGGCCTGGCCGTTGGTTGACAACGTGACCGAAGCGCTGCCGGTCGCGTCGCGGCGATAGCCCCGCCCGGTTTCGACCGCCAGGTGCACCCGCGCTGTCTTGACGTTCGGCAAGGCAAGAATCGTGCGTGCCAGTTCACCTTCCTTGGCCCGCCAATAGGCGGCATCGAACATCTGCGACGTGGTTCCGAATCCGGACATGCCGTCCAGCAGTTCATATCCGGCCGTGCCCTGCGCGGGCAGGCCCTGGGCGGCCAGTTCCATCCGCAGGCGGTCGCGGGCCGATGTGTCGACCCAGATCGAATCGCCGCGCACCTCATAGGTGACGCCTGCGCGTTCGATACCCGCCACGACTTCGCCGGCCTGTGCCGAATCGAGGCCGCCATAGATCATTGACATGCCCGGACGGCTTGCCATCCAGCCGAAACCCGCGATGACCAGAAACGTCGCAAGAAACGCCGCCGCGAGAATGATTTTCTGTTGTGAGCTTCGCTCGTTCCAATAGTCCTGCAGTTTTTGCAAAACCGGCCCTTTCGAATCAGCGTCCCGTTTTTCGTCAACGCCTTGATGACATGGCGGCTATTAAGAATTGGTTAGTCGCGAGGTGCTAATTCCGTCTTGTCACGACGGAGAATCACCATGACCGACGCAACCATCGATCCACCGGCAAAGCCTTCTGGAAAGAAGGGCGTTCTGCTGGCCGGGCTGATGAGCCTGCCGCTGGGTGGTCTGGGATTCGCCTCGACCTATCTTGAACTCTGGTCGCCTGGTGACCTGTTTTCCGGCGCCGCTGCCCGCGACGAGGCCGGCCTGCCCCCGGTCGTCTTCGTGGACGTGCCCGTGATCGAGCTGAACCTTCCCGGCAGGCCGCAACGTTCGCTGGTTCTTGCGGCCACGATCGAAACCGATGCTGAAAACGCCGCCGCGGTCACGCATCTGATGCCGCGCGTTCAGGACGCGTTCACCAGCTTTCTCTCGGGCGTAGATCGGGACGCCTATGACAAGCGCGGCGTGCTTGAAATCATCCGCGGAGAATTGGTGACCCGCACCCGCTATGTTCTGGGCGAGCAGCCCGTGAAGGATCTCTTGATTACGGAGTTTCGCATCAAATGAGCGTCGAACAAATGTTTCAGGCCGCGTTGGTGGCGGCTTCCGTGGGGCTTGCGGTGTTCTGTATCGTGCTGGCGCGCAGGTTGCGTCGTCTGAATGATCTGGAAACCGGGCTTGGAGGCGCGATTGCGGTCATGGCGGCCGAGGTCGACCGACTAGAGCGCGCAATCCGGCAGGCGCGCGACGAGGCGACCACCGCCAGCGAGGCGCTGTCGCGCGACATCGACAATGCACGGAAGGAACGCGCCTTGTGGGATCTGCGTCAACGCATCGGTGCCGCCGCCCAGCCACCCGCACAGATGTCCGCACCCGCCCTTCGCCGGTTGCGCAAGCGCGCAGAGGTGGCCGATGCGTAGATCGCTGCTTTCGTTCCTGGCCTTGACCTTTGCCGTGCCCGCCGGGCTGGCCATCTGGCAGATGCAGGATTTCTCGCGCTATTTCGCGGCCTTCGCCGAGCCCAGCGATCTTTTGCAGGGATGCAATGATGTGCCCGAAGCGGTCGCCCTGGCCGAAGAACTGCGCGACCGCGCGTTGCGGATCGAACGCTACATGGAAACGATCGACCGCAAGAAGGCCGAAGTCGCCGAGGCCGAGTCGGCGCTGCGCAAGCGCCTGGCCGAGCTGAAATCACAGAAGGGCGGGATGCGAAGCCGTCAGGACCAGTCCACCGCGGCGGTGCGAAGCGACATAGAGAAGCTCGTGGCCCTGTATGATCAGATGAAACCCGCCGAGGCCGCGGCCGTCCTGACCAATCTGCCGGCCGATTTCGCGGCCGAAATCCTGCTTCGTGTCCGCCCCGAAACCGGTGCCCGCATCATCGCTGCCGTCGAGCCGCGGCAGGCGGCGCTGCTGACGGCACAAATGGGCGCGCGCAGCGTCCGGAAAAACTAGGAGATTTCGCAATGTTCGGCTTTCTGGGCATTTTCCTGACGATGGCCATGGTTTTTGGAGGCTATACCCTTGCCGGCGGCAAGATGGGCGTCATCACCGAAGCCTTGCCATTCGAAATGATGATGATCATGGGGGCGGCGATCGGATCCTATCTGCTGTCCAATGACAGCCACGTGCTGAAGGGAACCGCCGGGGGCCTTGTGCGTGCGTTCAAGGGTCCGCGCTGGACCGAAGCCGATCATCAGGATGTGCTGTGCCTGATGTTTCAATTGCTGAAGATCGCCCGCGAGAACCCGGTGGCTCTGGAGGCCCATATCGAATCGCCCGACGAGTCGCCGATCTTCAATGCCTATCCGCGTCTCAAGGCCAATCACGACATCGTTTCGCTGATCGCCGATACGCTGCGTTCGGCCAGCCTGAACTACGATGACCCCTACCAGGTCGAGGAAATGCTCTCGCGCCGTATCGCCATCCTGCGCGAGGAGGAAATGCACGTCCCCCATGCGCTGCAGACGGTTGCCGATGCACTGCCTGCCCTGGGAATCGTGGCCGCGGTTCTGGGCGTGATCAAGACGATGAGCGCCATCGACCAGCCACCCGAGGTGCTGGGAAAGATGATCGGCGGCGCGCTGGTCGGAACCTTCCTGGGCGTGTTTCTTGCCTATGGTTTCGTGGCGCCGCTGGCCAACCGCCTTGGTGGGGTGATCAAGCAGGATCTGGGCTTTTTCGATGTCGTCAAGTCGGTTCTGGTCGCCGGTCTGCACCAGCACGCCACCAACCTTTGCGTCGAGGTGGGGCGACAGGCGGTGCCCGAGCATGTGCGACCCAGTTTCGATACGCTTGAGACGGCACTGCGCGATCTGAAGAAGGCAGCGTGATGTTCTCGTTGGTACTCATCGCACTGAGCGCATCGACGGCAGCGGCGGATCTGCCTTTGCTGCCCGAGGCCAAGGCTTTCGCCGAAGAGGCGTCGGCCTGGCTGCTCGAGGGCGAGGATCTGCCCTACGACTATCGCGTCCGGCTGATGCGGATGGCGCCCCAATCGCGACTTCAGGCGCTGGTTTTCCTGCGCCGCGCGGGGCTTTTGACCGGTGATGAATGGTCGCTTCAGGATGTCTTGCGCCCGGCGCCGGCGATGCCAGGAGAAGGCGAATGAAATCGGTTGGCGCGATCGCATCGCGAAAGGGCAAATCCATCGATGCCTCGATGATGGTGACGAGCGGCCTTGTGCTGATCGTCATCTCGCTGGTCATTCCGTTGCCGCCGGGGCTGCTGGATCTGGGGATCGCGCTGTCGATCGCGACCGCGACGCTGGTCCTGGTCATGGCGTCGCTGGTCGACAAGCCGACGGATTTTCAGGCCTTTCCGGTCCTGCTGCTGGTCAGCCTGGTCATCCGCCTGTCGCTGAACGTGTCGTCGACCCGGCTGATCCTGACGCAGGGCCATACCGGACCCGATGCGGCCGGTCAGGTCATCAACGGCTTTGCGGCCTTCGTGGCCGGCGGTTCGCTTCTGGTGGGTCTGACGGTGTTCTCGGTGATCTCGGTGGTGAATTTCATGGTCATCACCAAGGGTTCGGGGCGCATGGCCGAGGTTGCGGCGCGGTTTGCACTTGATTCGCTGCCCGGCAAGCAATTGGCCATCGACGGGGATCTCAATGCCGGCGCGATCGATCATCAGGAAGCAAAGCGCCGACGTATCCAGGAACAGCGCGAGATCAGCTTTTTCGGCTCGCTTGACGGTGCGTCCAAATTCGTCAAGGGCGATGCGATCGCGGGTATCGTGATTACGCTGATCAACCTTCTGATCGGCCTGACCGTCGGGATCGTCGTCCACGGCATGCCCGTCGGCCAAGCGATGTCCACCTATTCGCATCTGACGATCGGCGACGGTCTGGTCAGCCAGATTCCCGCCCTTATCACCTCGATGGCTGCGGCCCTGCTGCTGTCGCGAGGCGGGGCGACGGATACCACGGCCGAACTTCTGTCGCGGCAACTTACGCGCGGCTGGCAACCCGCGGCGGTCGTGGCGGCGGCGATGCTGCTGATGTCCTTCGTCCCCGGCATGCCACGACTGCTGTTTCTTGCCCTGACGGGCGCGATGTCGTTCGCGGCCTGGCAGATCGCGCGCCGCCAGCGCGCCGCCGAAGAAGCCCTGCCGGATGCTGAGGCGAAATCTGAAAACCCGCGGCCGGCCGCACGGATCGGCGATGTTCTGGACACCGACGAGATCAGTGTCGAGATCGGATCCGACCTGGTGATGACCGCGCTGGATCAGGCGCGGGGCCTGGGCAGCCGCATTGCCAACCTGCGCATCCATATCGCCCGCACCTTCGGACTGATCCTGCCCGACGTGCGCATTACCGATACCGACGAACTGGCGCCGGGTGACTATCAGATCCGCATTCACGGGGTCATCCGCGGTCGTGGCACGCTGCGCGCGGGCGAGGTTCTGGCGCTTGGCCCCGATCCGGTTCTGGCCGGTCTGAACGGAGCCTCGGTGCGAGAGCCGGTCTATTCCAGTCCGGCCCGCTGGATCGCCCGCGACGATCAGGACGACGCAGCAACCTTGGGTGCCACGGTCGTGACGCCGATGGAGGTTCTGTCCACCCACTTGATGGAGGTGGTCAAGTCAAACCTGGCCGCCTTGATGACGTTGAGCGCGATGCAGAGGCAGATCGAAGAACTGAAATCGCTTTCCGATCCGACGCGTGCCGAACGCAACCGCCGACACCTGGATGGAATCATGCCCGAGAAGGTCACGCCCGAGACGCTGCTGGCGATCCTCAGGGCGTTGCTGGAGGAACGCATCTCGATCCGCAACCTGCCGCTGATCGTCGATGCGATCTGCGAATTCCGCAATCTCGATCAGATCGAAGCCATCTACGAACTGGTCCGCAAGCGGCTGCGCGGCCAGATCAGCCAGCAATATTCCGATCAAGGCGGCCGGATCGCGGCGCTGCAACTGCACCCCGCCTGGGAGGCCGAATTCTCTCGCGCGGATGCCGAGACCGGCCGGAACGGCGGCGGCGCGATGACGCCCGCTTTGTCACAGAAGCTTCTGGAGCGGACCCGGCGCGCGCTTGCGACGTCGGATCCCGCAGCGCGCACGATCATCGTGGCCCCTGACCACCGGCGTCGGATGGTGCGCGCGGTATTGGGATCGAATGGGGTCGCGACGCCCGTCCTGGGCCTGGAAGAGATCGATCCGGGCGTCGATCTGCAGGTGGTCGGCACCATCGAGGCCGCATGAACTGGGATCAGCTTTCGCAATGGGTTCCCGGCCTCGACTGGCGGCTCGTACTGGTCTATCTGCGCGTGCAGGCCTGCGTTCTTGCCCTGCCGGGGCTGGGCGAACGGGTCATTCCGGCCCGCGTCAAGGTCGGCCTCGCCATGGCGGTGTCGCCGCTGCTGGCCGGGGCTGTCGCACCTGCCGGTGTGCCCGACAATACTGCGACCGCGATGGCCCAGGCAGCCGGAGAGGTTGTCATCGGTGCCGCGACGGGGTTGCTGTTGCGGTTGCTGGCGCTGGCGCTGGATGTTGCGACCTCGGCGATCGCGGCGACCGCATCCTTGTCGCAGATCATCGGCGTTCAGAATGAGGCCGCGCCTCATCCGATCGGCAATCTGATGCATCTGGGCGGCGTGGCCATCCTGATGGCGCTCGGTCTGCCGGTCATGGTCGTGCAGTTGATGGCCGACTCGTTCGTGCTGTGGCCTCCGGCTTCGTGGCCCGAGATCGGCCGGCTGATGCCGGAAGCCGTCGCGATCCTGTCACGCAGTTTCGTGCTGGCAATGATGCTGGCCGCGCCCTTCACACTGGGCGGATTCATGTTTCAGGCATTGTCAGGCGTGATCAACAGGGTCATGCCAGCGTTGCCCGTGGTCTTCATCGGCTCTCCGGCCGCGGTCCTTCTGGCGCTGGCGGGGCTGGCCCTGCTGGCGCCGCTGCTTGTCGGTCTTTGGGCCGATGCCGTTCTGGGTTTCATGCTTCCGGGGCAGGGATGAGCGAGGACAAGGACGACAAGCAATACGATGCGTCCGAGCAGAAGCTGCGCAAGGCGCGCGAAAAGGGCGACATTCCGCGCTCGACCGAACTGAACGTGGCGGCGATGTATCTGGGCGCCTGGCTGGCCTTTGGCGTGGGCGCGGGATTCGCGGTCAATCAGTGGCTTTCGATGGCCAGCCGCGCGATGGGGGCCGAGGGCTGGCCGCTGAATTCCAGCTTTGCCCTTGCGACAAGCCTGGCTCAGTTTGCCGCGATTGGCCTGATCGGCCTGACGATGGTGCCGGCGCTGGCGATCATGGTGGCATTGATCGCGCAGCGCGGCCTGGTCTTTGCGCCGCAGAAACTGGCGCCCGACATCAATCGCATCAACCCGATCAAGTCGGCGGGTCAGAAATTCGGACCCTCAGGACTGGTGCAGTTCGGCATTTCGCTGGGCAAATCCGTTCTGGTCTGCATTGGCGGCTGGTTCCTTTTTGCGGATCTGCTGGACCGGATCGCCGCCAGCGCGATGGGCGGCGGACGCTGGGTCATCGATCTGGCCGAACTGCTGAGCCGCGTGCTGATGCTGGCGATCGGCGTCTCGGTCATCTTCGCCGGGTTCGACATGGCCTGGAAATGGCACGAACACCGCCAGAAGAACCGCATGACCCGCAAGGAAATGGAGGATGAGCACAAGGAATCCGAAGGCGACCCGCATCTGAAGGCGGCCCGCCGCCAGCGCGCCGTCGACATCGCGATGAAGCAGATGCTGGCCGATGTCGCCAGGGCCGACGTTGTGATCGTGAACCCGACCCATTATGCGGTCGCGCTGGAATGGAAACGCGGCAGCGGCCGGGCACCGGTCTGTCTGGCGAAGGGCGTGGACGATGTGGCGGCCCGGATCCGCGCCAAGGCCAGGGAAAAGGAGGTTCCGATCTGGTCCGACCCGCCCTGCGCGCGCGCGATCCATGCCACCGTCGAGATCGGCCATGAAATCCAGCGCGAGCAATTCGCCGCTGTCGCCGCCGCGATCCGTTTTGCCGAAAAGATGCGGGCAAAGGCGCGTGCGGGATGGTAACGCAAAACGACAGGCTTGCCGCACTGGAACGCATCGCGCGGATCAAGGCTGAACGCGAGCTGAAGAAGTTCGCGGCCTTTTCTCAGCGTATGGCCCATGCCCGGCAACGCGCCGATGCCCTCCGCGCGGCGCTGGATCAATGCTATCGCAGCACCGCGCCACTCGGCGTGGCAGAGGCCCGGATGGCCAATGCGCAGGCAGGGCGCAGTGCCCGCGAACTGACCCGCGCCGATCGGGAATTGGCTGACCTGGAGCCGCGATTCGAGGCTGCCAGGCAGGTCGCTGCGCGGGAATTCGGCCGTGCCGAGGTGTTGCTGAGCCTGTCGCGGTCACTTGCGGCGAAATCCCGGGGCCCGCGCTTCTGAACGGCGGCCATCCTTGCGCGCCCGGCGCGTGGCTTATCTTGTGGATGCCGCGGCAGGCAGTTCCAGATCGACCCAGACCAGACGATGATCCGATGCGGCCACGATGGACCTGGCCAGCGGATCATCGGGCGCCGGCCACAGGACGCCACTGGCGACGATCTTCAGCGATCGCGATGGCAACAGATAATCGACGCGCAGATTGCCCGGTCCGCTGTCCCTGAAAGAGGCAGTGTCCAGCGCGGGATCGCCCTTCTGGACGGCATTCGCGCCGGTCTGCGGGGGCTGCCAGGCGCCGCGCGGTTGCGGATCCTGCGTCGCTGCGATCAGTGCGTTCAGCGCGTCGGGCCGACCCTCGCCATCGACGGGATCGAGATTTGCGTTCCCGATCAGAACGAAGGGGGTTTCGGGCAGGCGGTCCAGCCAGAAGGCGGCTTCGTCGCGGTTGCGCCGGCCGTTGCGATCCTCGGGGCCGTCGAAGACCGGCGGCGTGGCCGACCAGGCCAGAAGATGCAGTGGCCCGGCCGGGGTCAGAAGCGGAATGTCCCAATGCGCGGTCGATGACAGGCGCTGGACCGCCGCCACCTCTGGTGCGGTTTCCGGCATCAGGTTGTCGGGAAGATCGCGCCACAAGGTGTCGCTGTAGTCCCGGACCTCGCCCAGCGGCAGCCGGGACAGCAGCGCCATGCCGTTCTGACCCGTGAACTGCCCCCAGCCCTGCGCATCATCGGGTTCGCCCAGCCTGCCATCCGCGTCCAGGTCCAGGCCGGTGGCCAGCCCGCTATTGGGTCGCGCGGCAAACACGTGGGGCAGATCCAGCCCGGCCTCGGCCAGCTTGGCGGCAAAGGCGCGGACGGACTGGCCGTCCAGGTCCCAGTCGATCCCCGTCAGCAGGATCGCATCGGGCGCCGCCGCAGCGATGACCTGCGCGGCGGCAAGAACCTGCGGATCGTTCTTGCGGATGTCGCGCAACAGAAGACCGGGCCCCTTGCGCGTCAGGCCGGGATCATAGGTGGCAATCCGGATCGTCTGCGCGGTCGCCGCGCATCCCCAAAGCAGCAGCGCGATCGCCAGCCCGCAGGCATGGCGGATGGCCGCACGCGGCATCAGACCCAAGGACGCGCCTGTTCCATCTGCGTCTCATAGCGGTCGATGGCAGTCGATTTCTCCATCGTCAGGCCGATATCGTCCAGGCCGTTCAGCAGGCAATGCTTGCGAAACGGATCGATCTCGAAGCGGAATTGCTGGCCGTCCGAGGTGCTGACGGTCTGGTTTTCAAGATCGACGGTCATGCGGGCATTTGCGCCTTTCGCGGCGTCGTCCATCAGCACCTCCACCGCATCCTGCGGCAAGGTGATGGGAAGGATGCCGTTCTTGAAGCAATTGTTGAAGAAGATGTCGGCAAAGCTGGTCGAAATCACGCAGCGGATGCCGAAATCCAGCAGTGCCCAGGGTGCATGTTCCCGCGACGAACCGCAGCCGAAATTGTCGCCAGCGACAAGGATCCGGGTCTCGCGGTAGGCGGGCTGGTTCAGGACGAAATCGGCGATCTCGTTGCCGTCGCGGTCATAGCGCATCTCGTCGAACAGGTTCACGCCAAGGCCGGATCGCTTGATCGTCTTCAGGAATTGCTTGGGGATGATCATGTCGGTGTCGATATTGACCAGCGGCATGGGCGCGCCGATGCCGGTCAGCGTTGTGAACTTGTCCATCGAAAACCTCGTCTTTTCGTGTCTGGCCAGTCGCGGAAAGCTGGCCTAGCTTGCCGGCGCCGAACAAGCCGGAGCGTCAGGGTGATTGGTAAAAGTCTGATCGATTGCATCGCCGGGCAGTGGTCGCCCGGCATAGGCGACCCGAATGCAACCGGATGGCTGACGGTGCTGGCCTATCTTCTGTGCTTCGGACTGGCCGTCGCCGTATGGCGCAGGCTGGGCGGACAGCGCGGACGCGCATTCTGGGGCCTGATCATGGTGCTGATGCTTTTTCTCGCGGTGAACAAGCAACTGGATCTGCAAAGCGCGCTGACGGCCTGGGGGCGATGCCTGGCCCGCGCGCAGGGCTGGTATGCCCAGCGGCGATTCGTGCAGGAGGCGTTCATCTTTGGCCTGCTGCTCCTTGCCGCGGCCGGGCTGATCGCCGGTCTGGTGGGCCTGCGGGGTCGATTGCGGCGACACGGCGTGGCTCTGGCCGGGCTGATCGTTCTTGCAGCCTTCGTGATGGTTCGCGCCGTCAGCTTTCATCACGTTGACCGCCTGATCGGTTTGAACCAGTTCGGCGTCAGCGGCAATTACCTGTTCGAGAATGCGGGCCTTGTGCTGATCGCGCTGAATGCCGTCGCCATCCTGCGACGCCCGCAATCGCCCGCGCCCCAGTGGTCGTGAGGCGACGCCGTTCATGCCGATGATCCGGACCACGCCGCGGCCTCAGACCGGCTGGGCCGCGAAGTCCCGGACATCGACCAGATGTCCGGCAACGCCCGCCGCCGCGGCCATCGCGGGCGACATCAGGTGGGTGCGGCCCCGGTAGCCCTGCCGACCCTCGAAATTGCGGTTCGAGGTTGCGGCACAGCGTTCGCCGGGGGCCAGCTGGTCGGGGTTCATTCCCAGACACATCGAACAACCCGCAAGCCGCCATTCGAAACCGGCATCGGTAAAGATGCGATCCAGCCCCTCTTCCTCGGCCTGCGCGCGCACCAACCCCGATCCCGGAACGACCATGCCGCGCACGCCCTCGGCCAGCTTGCGCCCGCGCAGGATTTCGGCGGCGGCGCGCAGATCCTCGATCCGGCCGTTGGTGCAGGAACCGATGAACACGGCGTCGATGGCGATGTCGGTCAGCCTGGTTCCTGCCGTCAGTCCCATATAGTCCAGACTGCGGCGCGCGGCCTGAACCTTGCCGCCGCTGAAATCCTCGGGCGCGGGGACGGTGGCGTCGATGGGCAGCGCGTCCTCGGGGCTGGTGCCCCAGGTGACGGTGGGGGCGATATCCTCGCCGCGCAGGGTGAGGGTCTTGTCCCAATGCGCGCCGTCATCCGATCGAAGCGTGCGCCACCAGGCCAGCGCCGCCTCCCATTGTGCGCCCTTCGGGGCGTGGGCGCGACCCTTGACATAGGCAAAGGTGGTTTCGTCCGGAGCGATCAGTCCGGCCCTTGCGCCGCCCTCGATGGCCATGTTGCAAATCGTCATGCGGCCTTCCATCGACAGGTTGCGGATGACCTCGCCGCAATATTCGATGACATGGCCGGTGCCCCCCGCGGTGCCGGTTTCGGCGATGATCGCCAGCACCACGTCCTTGGCGGTGACACCGGGGGCGAGGCGTCCGGTGATCTCGACCTTCATGTTCTTCGACTTGGACTGGATCAGGGTCTGGGTGGCAAGCACATGTTCGACCTCGGATGTGCCGATGCCGTGGGCCAGCGCCCCGAAGGCGCCATGGGTGGCGGTGTGGCTGTCGCCGCAGACGACGGTCATGCCGGGCAGGGTCCAGCCCTGTTCGGGGCCGACGATATGGACGATTCCCTGGCGGATGTCGTTGACCGGGTAGTAGATCACGCCGAATTCGCGTGCATTCCGGTCCAGCGCGTCGACCTGGATCCGGCTCTCCTCGTTGTCGATGCCGTTTTCGCGGTCCAGCGTCGTGGGCACGTTGTGATCGGGCACGGCGATGGTGCGTCCGGGCGCGCGCACGCTGCGGCCCGTCATGCGCAGACCTTCGAAGGCCTGCGGGCTGGTCACCTCGTGGACCAGATGTCGGTCGATATACAGCAGACAGGTGCCGTCTTCCTGACGGTCGACCAGATGGGCGTCCCAGATCTTGTCATAGAGGGTGCGCGGTGCTGCGGCATGTTCGGTCATTGGCTTGGGCTTTCGGCTACGGGGCGGTTCAGGGCGCGACATGGCGTGGCTGCGGCGGGGGATCCGCCGCCGGTCACAGTCGGGCCGTCACGCAAAGCGTCTCGCCGAAAAAGCGCGAGGGCAGGCGCGCGCGGTCGTGGATGTCGAAATAGATGAACCCGGGCATGGCTGATCTTTTAGGACGCTTGCGGCGTTGACGCAATATCGCAGGCCTTGCCGGACCGTCTGTGCATCGGTCTAATCGAGCGCAGGAGGATCGCGCATGGACCAGGTCAGTCCCGACATGATCAACGCCGCGCAGGGTTTCTGGGCGAGGATCGTCCTGTTCTTCGAGATCATGCTGGTCCCGACACGGCTCTATCAGCTTGTCGCGGTGGCGGCCCTGCTGATTGTCTCGTGGCTTCTGGCCCGTGTCGCGTCGAGGTTTTTCACCGACTGGTTGCGCCACCAGGCAAACTGGCCGAAATGGCGATTGCGGCTGGGCCTTCTGATCGACCGGCGGATGACGCTGATCGTGTTCATGATCCTGGCCTGGGCCGTGGCGCTGGTGATGCGAGAGATCACCTGGCCGTCGCGCAGCCAGCTGATCGCGCTGGCCGCGACCATCGCGACGGCCTGGGTCGCGATCTTCTTTCTGGCGCGCGTGATCCGCAATCGCTTTCTGCGCCGCATCGTCAGCTGGGCCGCGTGGATCTGGGTGACGCTGTACCTGCTGGACCTGATCCAGCCGGCGGCGAATTTCCTCGACACTCTTGCTATCACCATCGGCGATCTGCGGTTGTCGGCGCTGGTGGTGCTGAAGGCGCTGGCGGTCACCGGGCTGATGATCGCCGGGGCGCGGATCCTGTCGCGCCTGATCACCGGGCGGTTGTCGCGGAACGAGGACATCTCGCCCACGATGCGGGTGCTGACAGCCAAGCTTTTGCAGGTGGTGCTGTTCAGTCTGGCCGTCATCGTCGGGCTGAAGGCGGTCGGCTTCGATCTGACCGGCCTCGCAGTCTTTTCCGGCGCGGTCGGCGTCGGCCTGGGCTTCGGTCTGCAAAAGGTCGTGTCGAACCTCGTCTCGGGTGTGATCATCCTGCTGGACAAGTCGATCAAGCCCGGCGATGTCATCAGCCTGGGCGACACCTTCGGCTGGATCGAGGAACTGGGCGCGCGCTATGTCAGCGTGGTCACGCGCGACGGCAAGGAATATCTGATCCCGAACGAGGATCTGGTGACCGGGCAGGTGGTGAACTGGTCCCACACCAACAATTTCGTGAGGCTCGACCTGAACTTCGGCACGTCCTACGGCGACGATCCCCACAAGGTCAGCGAAATCGCGATCAACGCCGCACTGACGGTCAAGCGGGTTCTGGCGCAGCGCCGTCCGGTCTGCTGGGTCACCGGGTTTGGCGACAGTTCTGTCGATTATGTGCTGCGCTTCTGGATCGGCGATGCCGAGGCGGGCCTGACCAATGTGCGCGGTCAGGTCTATCTGGCGTTGTGGGACGGATTCGTGGAAAACGGCATCTCCATCCCCTTCCCGCAGCGCGAGGTTCGCGTGCTGAACGAGGCGATCGGACTGCGCCGGGCGGGGCGGGAAGAGCCGGGACAGGGTCCGCTGGCGGCGGAATCCGGCCGCGACGATTGAGATGCGGCAAAAAGATGCTATCTTCAGACTACCTCTGCGCCGGGGGTGATCGGCGCGCTGACCGGAGGATACAACCCTGTCACAAGACGTCTCGCCGGCTGCCGGGCCGGCCGCGACCGCCGCGGATGAAGAACTGAGCAGCGATCAGCTTCTGAACCGCATCCTGTCCTCGCTGGAAGATGACAAGGCCGAGGATATCGTGACGATCGACCTGCGCGGCAGATCGGCCATCGCGGACCACATGGTCATTGCGTCGGGCCGCAGCGCGCGGCAAGTCGGCGCCATCGCCGAACATCTGGCCGAAAAGTTCAAGGCGGATACGGGGCGTTCGGCGCGGATCGAAGGCAAGGACGCGGGCGATTGGGTGCTGGTCGATACCGACGACGTGATCGTGCATGTATTCCGGCCCGAGGTCCGCGACTTCTATCAGCTGGAAAAGATGTGGATGCCCGCCGACGCGCTGAGCCGCGTCCGCCAGCCCGACCATCCCGCGCCCTGAGGCGATGCGGATCGACATTGTCGCCGTGGGACGGCTGAAGAAGGCCCCCGAGGCGGCTTTGGTCGCGGATTACCTCGATCGCTTTGCAAAAACCGGTCGCGGCCTTGGCCTTCCGGCCGTCACCATGCACGAGGTCGAGGACCGCCGCGGCGGCGGGATGGCGGCCGAGGCCCTGTTGCTGGAACGAGCCATTCCGCAGGGTGCCGCGCTGGTCGCACTGGACGAGCGTGGCGATCAGCCGACATCGCCCGATTTCGCCGCCCGGATCGCGGGATATCGCGATGGCGCACGCGATCTGTGCTTCGTGATCGGTGGCGCGGGCGGGCTGGAATCCGGTTTGCGTGGCAGGTCCGAATGGCAGATCAGCTTCGGCCGCATGGTCTGGCCGCATCTTCTGGTCCGCGTCATGCTGGCCGAACAGCTGTATCGCGCCGCGACGATCCTGGCCGGTGCTCCCTATCATCGCGCGTGAAAAGGGGGGCGGTCTGCCCCCCGTCCCGTTCCGGGACTCCCCCCGAGGGTATTTCTGCAACCGAGAAGGACAGATCTGGCTGCGCCGGTCAAATCGCCGCGTTCGGGGGCTGGGGCCTGGATCGGTGGTTGTCGCATCGCGTGTGCGGGCGTAACAACGGGCGCAAAGGCGCAAACAAGGCGAGGCGCGAATGACCAAACCCGTGATCCTGTGCATCCTCGACGGCTGGGGTATCTCGGACCGGCCGGAACAAAGCGCGCCCGACCAGGCGCGGACGCCAAATTTCGACCGCCTGATGCGGCATTGCCCGCATGCGAGGCTGACCACTTTCGGTCCTGATGTGGGGCTTCCCTCGGGTCAGATGGGCAATTCCGAGGTTGGCCATACCAATATCGGCGCCGGCCGGGTCGTGGCGATGGATCTGGGCCAGATCGACCTGGCCATCGAGGATGGCAGCTTCTTTGGCAATGAAACCCTTGGCGGTTTCGTGGCGCGACTGAAGGAGACCGGAGGCAGCGCGCATCTGATGGGCGTCGTCTCGGATGGTGGCGTACACGGGCATATCCGGCATGTCCTGGCGGCCGCCAAGGCGGTGTCGGAGGCCGGCGTGCCGGTGGTGGTTCATGCGATTACCGATGGACGTGACGTGCCGCCGCAATCGGCCAAGGGTTTTGTCACCGACCTGCAGGGCAATCTGCCCGAGGGCTGCCGCATCGGCACCGTCATCGGGCGATATTTCGCAATGGATCGCGACAAGCGCTGGGACCGGGTCGAGCGGGCCTTTCGGGCCATCGTGGCGGGCGAGGGCGAGGCTGCCGCCAGCGCCGATGCCGCCGTCGCCGCCGCCTATGGCCGCGAGGAGACCGACGAATTCATCAAGCCCTTCGTGATCGACGGCTATAACGGCGCCATGGACGGCGACGGGTTCTTCTGTCTCAATTTCCGCGCCGACCGCGCGCGCGAGATCCTGTCGGCCCTGGCCGATCCCGATTTCGCGGAATTCGATACCGGCGACAGGCCGCAATGGGCGGCGCTGCTGGGCATGGTCGATTACAGCGACCGGCACAATGACTGGATGGCATCGGCCTATCCCAAGCGGCAGGTGGTCAACACGCTGGGTGCCTGGGTCGCCGGCCGGGGGTTGCGCCAGTTCCGCCTGGCCGAGACCGAGAAATATCCCCACGTCACCTTCTTTCTCAATGGCGGCAAGGAGGCGGCCGAACCGGGCGAGGATCGCTTCATGCCGCAAAGCCCGAAGGTCGCGACCTATGATCTGGCGCCGGAAATGGCCGCCGCCGAAGTCAGCGACAAGCTGGTCGAGGCAATCGGCGCCGGCTATGACCTGATCGTGGTCAATTTCGCCAATCCCGACATGGTCGGCCATACCGGCAGCCTGCCCGCCGCCATTCGCGCCTGCGAGGCGGTGGACGAGGGTCTGGGACGGATGCTTCAGGCGCTGGATCGTGCCGGCGGCGCGGCCGTCATCATCGCCGATCACGGCAATTGCGAGACGATGATCAACCCCGAAACCGGCGGACCTCATACCGCCCATACGACCAACCCGGTGCCGGTGATCGTCTATGGCGGCCCTGACGGCGCGACGCTGCATGACGGCCGGCTGGCCGATGTCGCCCCGACCGTCTTGCGACTGATGGACCTGGACCAGCCGGCCGAAATGACCGGCCAAAGCCTGATCGAGACAGCATGATCGCGCGCCTGATCCTGATTTCCGTGCTTGGCGCGCTGCTGCCGGTGGCGCCGCTTTTCGCGCCATCGGCAATGGCAGCGAGTCCGGCCAGCGAGGCGGTCACCGATGCCAAGGACGCGGCGGCGCAGTTGCGGGCGGCCATCGGCAAGCTGGCCGAGGCGGTCAGCGCCGATGATCAGGTCACCGCGCTGACCGAGGTCATTCGCGGCTACGAGCTGGGTCTTGCCGCGCTGCGCGAGGGTCTGCGGCAGGCCAGTGCCCGCGAGGGTGAGCTGCGGGCGCGGTTCGAGGATCAGCGCGATCGTCTGGCCAGCGTTCTGGGCGCGATGACCGCATTGCAGCAATCGCCCGAAGCGACGATGCTGCTGCATCCGGCGGGCGCGCTGGCCAATGCGCGATCGGGGATGATCCTGTCGGACGTGACGCCCGGCCTGAAATCCGAGGCAGAGCGGCTGAAGGCCGATCTGGATGAAATCTCGACCGTGCGGGCGCTGCAATCGGCGGCGGCCGAGATGCTGGGATCGGGACTGGCATCGGTGCAGGAGGCGCGGCGACTGCTGGCCTCGGCCGTTACCGACCGTTCGACCATGCCGATTCGCTTTGCCGAGGCACCCGAGGAATTGCAGAAACTGCGCGATGCGGCCGAAAGTCTGGACCAGTTCGCCGCCGGGGTGGCTGGGATCGAGATGGACGTGGGCGCCCCGCGCGAGGATTTCGAGGGTGCGCAGGGCTCGCTGCCGCTGCCGGTGGTGGGCAGCGTGCTGCGCCCCTATGGCGAGGCCGACGCGGCCGGTGTCAAGCGGCCCGGCTGGGTGATCGCGACCGCGCCCGCCGCACTGGTCACGACGCCGTGGCCGGCCACGATCCGCTATCGCGGGCCGCTGCTGGATTACGGCAATGTGATGATCCTGGAGCCCGCGCGCGGCTATCTTCTGATATTTGCGGGCATGGCGCAGGTCTTCGGCGAAATCGGGGATGTGCTGAAGGCGGGCGATCCGGTCGGCCTGATGGGGGGCAAGGAGGCCCCGGAACAGGAATTCGGCGCGCAGTTCGTCGCCGATGCCGCGCGCGGCGGGGATGCAGGCCAGACAGAAAGCCTGTATCTGGAATTGCGCAAGGAACAGGAAACGCTGGACCCGGCGGATTGGTTCGTGCTGAATCCCATCGTCGAGCCGCAAGAGGATTGAGGCAGGAAAGGCCGTCATGAAACATTATCTGATTTCCGGCGTGGGCGGTGTGCTTGCCGGCGCGCTTCTGACCACGCAGATCGCCGGGCCGCTGGTCGCGCAGGAGGCGGGAAAGAACGCCTCGGTCTATGAACAGCTGGAATTGTTCGGCAACGTGTTCGAACGGGTCCGCGCCGATTATGTCGAGGCGCCCGATGACAAGAAGCTGATCGAGGCCGCGATCAACGGGATGCTGACATCGCTGGATCCGCATTCCAGCTTTCTCGCGGCCAACGATTACGAAGACATGCAGACCCAGACGCGGGGCAGCTTTGGCGGCCTTGGCATCGAGGTCAGCCAGGAGGACGGTCTGGTCAAGGTCGTCTCGCCCATCGACGATACGCCGGCGGCGAAAGCGGGCGTCAAGACCGGCGATTTCATCACCCATGTGAACGGCGAATCGCTGATGGGGCTGACGCTGGACGAGGCGGTGGACATGATGCGTGGCCCGGTCGGCAGCGATATCACCGTCACCATCCTGCGCGAGGGCGAAAAGGAACCCTTCGATCTGACCATGACCCGCGACACGATCAAGCTGACCGTGGTGAAAAGCCGCGTCGAGGGGCATGCGGTCATCCTGCGCGTCTCGACCTTCAATGATGAAACCTACGATACGCTGAAAACCGAACTGGACAAGGCGGTCAAGGAGGTCGGCGGCATCGACAAGGTGACGGGCTTCGTTCTGGATCTGCGCAACAATCCGGGCGGTTTGCTGAACCAGGCGATCAGCGTCAGCGACGCCTTCCTCGATGCCGGCGAAATCGTCAGCACCCGCGGCCGCAAGGTCGAGGACAGCGAACGCTGGAACGCGGAACCCGGCGATCTGGCCCAGGGCAGGCCGATGGTGGTGCTGACCAATGGCGGTTCCGCCAGCGCCTCCGAGATCGTGGCCGGTGCCCTGCAGGACCACCGCCGCGCCATCGTCGTGGGCGAGAAGACATTCGGCAAGGGCAGCGTTCAGACGGTCATGCCGGTCACGTCGGACAGCGCGATCCGGCTGACCACGGCGCGCTATTACACGCCGTCGGGGCGCTCGATCCAGTCGCTGGGCATCCAGCCCGACATTCTGGTTTCGCAGCCCAAGCCGGTGCCGGTCGACGAGCAGGACAAGGAAGGCCCGCGCAGCCAGTCTAGCTTCGGCCGTTCCGAGGCCGATCTGCGCGGCGCGCTGAACAACGATTCGATCAGCGAAGAGGAAAAGAAGCAGATGGAGGACGAGGCCGCCGAGGTCGAAGCCACCGCCAAGCTGCGCGACGAGGATTATCAGCTGGCCTATGCCGTGGATATTCTCAAGGGTCTGGCCGCCGTCGATTTCGAGGCCGACCGGGTGCCCCCGGAAGCCAAGCCCGCAGTCACCGGCGAGGGATCGGGCACCGGAAAGGAAGGCGCGGCCAAGGACAATGGTTGATGGCGCCTATCCATCGGGGCCGGGGGGCTTGCCCTACCGGCCCTGCGCGGGCGTCGTGCTGATCAACGCGGCCGGGATGGTCTTTGCCGGTCAGCGGCTGGACCATCCGACCGATCAGCCGCCCGCTTGGCAGATGCCGCAGGGCGGGATCGACCCGGGCGAAACCGCGCGCGAGGCGGCGCTGCGTGAACTGGCCGAGGAAACCGGCATTCCCGCCAGCAAGGTCGAGATCCTCGACGAGACGCCGGATTGGGTTTTCTATGACCTGCCGCCGGAATTGCTGGGCAAGGTCTGGAAGGGCCGCTATGGCGGGCAGCGCCAGAAATGGGTTTTGATGCGCTTTCTGGGTCAGGACAGCGACATCTGCATCGAGACGGAGCACCCCGAATTCGACCGCTGGGACTGGATGCGCGCCGACGATCTTCTGGCCCGGATCGTGCCGTTCAAACGAAATGTCTACGCGACGGTTCTGCGCATTTTTTGCGACCGGCTCGCCTGAACCTGTCGTTCTGGCCGCAGGCTGCCCGCGCCGCGCGGCCCTTGGCGGGCGGGCGGCGCGGGCAGCCGATCGGATCGGCCGCCCGGCCTAACGGCCGCGCAACTGATCCAGCAGGATCGAGGTCGGGTAGCCGTCCGGCGTCACGCCCCTGGCGCGCTGATAGGCGGCCACCGCCGTCATCGTGCCCGAACCGAACAGCCCGTCGATCTCGCCGTCATAATAGCCCTGGGCGCGCAGGCGCTGCTGGATTTCCTTCCGCTCGGCCGTGGACAAGGGCCGGTCGTTGCGTGGCCAGCCGCCCTGGATGCCCGACCGCCCGGCGATCCGTTCGCCCAGGAAGGACACGCCAAGCGCATAATTGTCGGAATTGTTGTAGCGCAGGATCGACCGGAAATTGTCGAGGATCAGGAAGGCCGGTCCGCGCGCGCCCGCCGGCATGATGATCGAGCCGTTGCCCGATGGCAGGCTGCCGCCGCCGAAGCGGGTCACGCCCTGCGCGGCCCATGTGCCGCTGGATTTGCGGGTGCTCTTGCCGATCTGGCCCATGTTGAAATTCGCGGGCAGCCTGACCTCGGCCCCCCATGCCTCGCCCCGGCGCCAGCCGCTCCGAGCCAGATAGGCCGCGGTCGAGGCCAGCGCGTCGGTCGGATCGTCGGACCAGATGTCGCGGCGGCCGTCACCGGTGAAATCGACGGCATATTCAAGATAGGATGTCGGCATGAACTGGGTATGGCCCATCGCGCCGGCCCAGCTGCCCAGCATGTTTTCGGGATCGACATCGCCCGCCTGCAGGATCTTCAGCGAGGCGATCAGCTGTTTCTGGAACATCTCGCCCCGGCGGCCGTCATAGGCCAGCGTCGCGAGCGAGGGGATGATCTGCATCTTGCCGCGATTGGCGCCGAAATTCGATTCCATCCCCCAGACGGCCAACACGATTTCGCGCGGCACGCCATAGCGCGCCTCGATCGCCGACAGGGTGCTGTTGAACCGCGCCGCCTTCTCGCGCCCGGTATCGATGCGGGAATCAGAGACGGCACTGTCCAGATACAGCCAGACGGGGCGCGAGAATTCGGCCTGTTTGCGGTCCAGCCGGATCACGTCCGGGTTGTAGCGCGCGATCCTCATGGCGCGGTCATAAGTCGCCGCCGAAACGCCCGAAGACAGCGCGCGCGAGCGGAAGGACTGAACGAAATTCTTCAACCCGGCCTCGTCCCCGGCCGACGCGGCGGGGATCGGCGCCGGCTCGGGCGCGGCATAGGAACCGCCGCCGCCGGGCGCGCGGTTCATCGGTCCTGCGCAAGAGGCCAGCGCCCCGACAAGGGCGGTGGACATCAGGATTCGGAACATGGTCATGAGGATCGCCTGTTTGTTACTGCTTCGTGCTTGTTTGTGAGCAGTCTAGCGAATGCGATTCGGCTTGGATAGGGTCGGGAGGCGACCCGGCATCCGTTTGCCGGCGTCAGGCAGGCAGTCTGACGCGGATGTTATCGGCGCACCGGAAAGACGGGATCGGCGCCGGATGGCCCACGGCGGCGACGCAGGTCGGGTCGATGATCTGGCAGCGATGCAGGACAACGAAATCGCGGTCATGACCGCCGTCTGGCGCCCGAAACCGGCTGACGCCGGGGCGGTGATCCCAGACGCAGGCCCGGCATGTCATTTCGGAAAAGGTTTCCAGAAGCGTGCCGGCGGTCAGACGGGCCTGTCATATTCGCGGGCGCGGATGATGACATGGGCGGCCTTGTCGGGGCTGATCTGAAGCATGGGTTCCTCCGGCCCGCCCTTATTGTCGCGGGCCGGGCAGGGTCACTCCTTGCGTCCGAAAAGACGTTCGATATCGGCAAGGCGCAGCTTGACCCAGGTCGGCCGGCCGTGATTGCATTGTCCCGATCTGGGGACGCGCTCCATCTCGCGCAGCAGGGCGTTCATCTCGTCCGCGCCCATGCGTCGGCCCGCGCGGACCGAGCCATGGCAGGCCATGGACGACAGAACCGCGTCGATCCGCCCGCGCAGACGGTCGGATGCACCCTGATCGGCCAGATCGTCAAGGATGTCGCGGATCAGCGCCGGAACGTTCAGGCGGGTCAGCATCGCCGGCGATTCGCGCACCGCGATGGCGCTGCCGCCGAACGGCTCGATCACCAGCCCCAGGCAGGCAAGGTCGTCGGCAACGCCCAGAATCCGGTTGCAATCGGCCTCGGACAATTCGACGATTTCGGGGATCAGCAACGCCTGCGAGGCGATGCCGCTTGCGCCGGCCTGCGCCTTCAGTCGTTCATAGACCAGCCGTTCGTGGGCCGCGTGCTGATCGACGATGACAAGGCCGTCAGCGGTCTGCGCAAGGATCCAGTTCTCGTGAATCTGTGCCCGTGCGGCGCCCAGCGGGGCATCCTGCGGCCCGTCGTCCGGCACTCCTTCGAAGCGCGCCGACGGTGCTTCGGCAAAGCCCGGATCGGCGATCGGGGCCTGCATGTCCAGCGCCCCGCGCATGGCGCCTGCCGAGGGGCGGCGGTCGTGCATCTGATAGCGGCGCGCCTGTGCCGCCGCCGGCTCTGGCCGGAAGGCCGCCAGCGTCGCATCACCAAGGGTCGATGAGGCGCGATGGCCTGCGCTGGCCAACCCGTGCCGCAATGCGCTGACGATCAGGCCGCGCGCGGCCTGCGGGTCAAGGAACCGGACCTCGGCCTTGGCAGGATGGACGTTCACGTCCACGAGATGCGGATCGCAGGTCAGATACAGCACCGCCGCCGGGTGGCGCCCCGCAGCCAGCACATCCATGTAGCCCGCCCGCAGCGCGCCGGTCAGCAGCTTGTCGCGGACCGGGCGGCCGTTCACATAAAGATGCTGCGCCACCGCCGCGCCGCGCGAATAGGTCGGCAAGGCGGCAAAGCCGGTCAGGGTCAGGTCGTCGCGAATGGCGTCGATGGTGACCGTATTGTCGATGAAATCGCGGCCCATCACCCGCGTCAGGCGCAGTTTCAGGGCGTCGAAAAGCTCGCCCTGTTCGGCATCGGCGCGGAAGATCTCGCGCCCTTCCGCCGATAGCGAAAACCCGATCCAGGGTTCGGCCATGGCAAGGCGGCGGATCGTGTCGGCCACGGCCTGCGTCTCGGCGCGGTCGCTGCGCATGAATTTCAGCCTGGCGGGGGTGGCAAAGAACAGATCGCGCAACTCCACGACGCAGCCCCGATTGGCTGCCGCGGGACGGACCGGGCCGGCGGCCCCGCCCGCGACGGCGATCGCCACGCCCTCACAGCCTTGCGCGCGTGAGGTGATCGTCAGCCGCCCGACGGCGCCCAGCGACGGCAGCGCCTCGCCGCGAAAGCCGAAGCTGCGAATCGCCAGCAGGTCACTGCCATCGATCTTGCTGGTGGCGTGGCGCGACAGGGCCAACGGCAGGTCGTCGGCGGTCATCCCGCAGCCGTCATCGGTGACGCGGATCAGCCGCTTGCCTCCGTTCTCGATGGCGATGTCGATGCGCGTCGCGCCGGCATCCAGCGCGTTTTCCACCAGTTCCTTCACCGCCGAAGCCGGACGCTCGACCACTTCGCCTGCTGCGATGCGGTTGGACGTGGCCTCATCCAATTGGCGGATGACAGGGCGGATATTGGGTGCGTGACTGTTCATGTCACCAGATATAGCACCGGGCCGCGGGGTCAGAAAGAATTTCCTGCCTGATGGGTGACGGAACGGAAACCGGGGCGCGGGTTTGGCGGTTGAGGCAACACAGCTTTTCAAAAAAGGACGAAACAATGCGTAAGGTAAGTGTGGCAATGACATTGGGCCTGACGCTGCTGGTAGCGGCCTGCGGCCCGAATACCGCAACCCGCGCGACGACCGGCGCGGCAACGGGCGCCGTCGTCGGCGGGCCGGTCGGCGCCGTGGCGGGCGCGGCGCTTGGCGGCAGCGGCGCAGTCCAGGTCAAGTGATCCGGCCGAACTGTGGGTGAACATGGCCGGGATCGCTCCCGGCCAAGTTCCCTCAATTGACTGCGTTCTCCGTCTCGGCCGCCTGCCCGGCGGGCGGCGACCCGGTCCCGGCTTTCGCGGTTTCGACCCCCTCCGGACGGCCGACCAGGACAAAGCGCAACTGGTCCGGGTTCAGCAGACGCGCAGCGACGCGCTGGACATCCTCGGCGGTGACGGCCTCGACCTTCTGGTTGCGGGTGTTCACGTAGTCGATGGGAAAGCCCACAAGCTGCATCCCGGCCAGGATCCCCGCGATCTTGCCATTGCCGTCGAAACGCAGCGGATATTCCCCGGTCAGATAGGTCTTCGCATCCCGCAATTCCTGCTGGCTGACGCCATCCTTGGCCATCTTTTCCCATTCCTTGCGGATCAGATCCAGAGCCTGGCCGATCGAGGCGTTCGAACCCTGCATCCCGCCAAGCCAGCGTTGACCATAAAGTCCGGTCGCGAGCCCCGTATAGATGCCATAGGTCAAGCCCCGCTTTTCGCGAAGTTCTTCCATCAGACGAGAACCGAAGCCGCCGCCGCCAAGAATGTGGTTGGCGACATAGGCGGCGAAGTAGTCCGGGTCGTCGATGGGCAGGCCCGGCCCATAGAAGCTGACCACGGTCTGCGGGCTGTCCCAGT
The DNA here is from genome assembly GCA_002294185.1 of Paracoccus sp. UBA889. Lineage (GTDB taxonomy): Bacteria > Pseudomonadota > Alphaproteobacteria > Rhodobacterales > Rhodobacteraceae > Paracoccus. The sequence goes on along the minus strand of DBFD01000042.1, from coordinate 25,816 downwards.
CGATCACGGTCACGTCGTTGCCGAGGTTCAATTGCGCGGGTTCGGGCAGGGGGGCGGTGCCTTTTTCCGGAAGACCGCCCAGGATCCGGTCCAGCAGCGGTCCCAGTTCCTCGGGCGTGATATCGCCCGAGACGCCAACCACCACCCGGTCCCGCGCCAGAACGCGGTTCTTCGCGGCGACCAGATCCTGCCGCGTCAGCCGCGCCACGGATTCAGCCGTGCCATTGGCCGAACTGCCATAGGGGTGATCGCCAAAGGCCAGTTGCGCCAGTTTCTCGCTGGCAATGGATTGCGGATCGTTTGCGTTCGCGCGGATGATCGCCTGAACCTGACCCTTCACCCGGTCGATCGCATCCTGATCGAAACGCGGTTGGGTCAGCGCCTTGGCCAGCAGATCCGCGGTCGCTTCGCGATTCTCGGTCAGGGTGCGCATGTCGATGCTCAGCGCGTCCTGACTGCTGTCGAAAGAGATGTCGGCCCCCAGATCCTCGACCGCCCGTGCAAAGGCGGTCGAATCCAGCTTGCCCGCGCCTTCCTCCAGCGTGGCGGTCATCAGGTTGATCGCACCACGCTTGCCCGGCGCATCGAGACTGGTGCCACCCCTGAAGTCGAATTCCAGCGCGACGAAGGGGATCGAGCGATCCTCGACCAGCCACGCCTCGATGCCGCCGGGCGACGTGACCTTCTGGATCTCGATGGCCCAGGCCGGCAGCGCGATCAGGGTGGCGACGAGGGCGATGACGGCGCGGATCATCCTTCGATCTCCTTTTGCGTTTCGGCAGTGGCGGCGGCGGGCGGCGCGGCCGCGTCGCCTGGAACGGCTGCGGCGCTGGAATTGGCTGCCGTCTCGGCCGGCGGTGCGGGCAGCAGCCAGCCGGTGACGCGGGCGTCGCTGGTCAGCACCTCCTGCGCGGCCGCCATCACGTCCTGGGCGGTAACCGCCGAGAGGATGTCGGGCCAGTCGTTGACATCCTCGATGCTCAGCCCGGTGGCCAGACCCTGCCCGTAATCATAGGCCCGGCCCTGGGCGGAATCGCGGGCATAGATGCGGGCGGCGCGGATGCTGGTCTTGACCCGTTCCAGATCGGCCTTGTCCGGACCGGTCTTGAGGAAATCGGCCAGCACCTTGTCCAGTGCGGCCTCGGCCTTGTCGCGGGACAATCCTTGCGCGGGCATCATCGAGATGGTGAAATTGGTCGGATCGACCGCCAGTCCGTCATAGCTGGCCCCGGCCCAGATCGCCTTGCCCTTCAGCGCCAATTCGCGCCCCAGAACCGAGGTCTGCATCGATCCGCCCAGCAATTCGGCCAGCACCGTCAGCGCGGCAGCCCTGGCCTGGTCGCCCGGATTCCGCTCGGGCGCCAGGATCATGCGGGTCATGACCGGCTGGGGAACGCGGGGATCGACCATCTCCATCCTGCGCGGGCTGCGCTGCGTGGGTTCCTGCGGGCGGATACGGGGTGCGGCCTCTGCCTTGGCCGGAATGGGGCCGTAATATTTTTCCGCCAGCTCGCGGGCCTTTTCCGGGGTGACGTCACCGGCAAGGATCAGCACCGCCTCGCTTGGGGAATAATTGTCGTCATACCACTTGATTGCATCCTTGCGCGTCAGGTCCATCATCTCCTGCCGCCAGCCGATGACCGGGCGGCCGTAGGGATGATTGTAATACAGCGTCGCGCTCTGTTCCTCGCCGAACAGGGCGCGCGGATCGCTGTCGGTCCGCTGGGCGCGTTCCTCCAGCACGACCTGGCGTTCGGCTTGCCAATCGTCCTCGCCGATCTTCAGGTTCGCCATGCGGTCTGCCTCCATCCTCATGATCAGGGGCAGGCGATCGCTGGCGATGCGCTGGAAATAAGTGGTGTAGTCGTAAGAGGTGAAGGCGTTGTCCATGCCGCCATTGGCGGTCACGGTTCGGGACAATTCGCCGGGGCCCAACGTGTCGGTCCCCTTGAACATCAGATGTTCCAGATAATGCGCGATGCCGGATTTTCCGGGCGCTTCGTCCGCAGCGCCGATCTTGTACCAGACCATCTGGACCACGACCGGGGCGCGGTGATCCTCGATCACGACGGTCTCAAGCCCGTTGGGCAGGGTGAAGCTGCTGACGCCTTCCGGCATATCGGCCAGCGCCGGCAGCGCGGACAGCGACAAGGCAAGGGCTGCGGGCAAAGGGGCGCGGCGCATCGGGTCGGAACCTCCTCGTGTGGTGGCGGAAATCTGCCGCCCGCGCAGGCGGGGCGCAACCCGTCTCGCGGCATTGTGTGCGGCGCGACGCAGCGCGCTGTGGCCGATCGCGCCCACGCCGGCGAACGGCGCGGCGCCAGCCTGTGTTTCCGACCTCTACCCTGACAGCGCGACCGGCAGGCTCGTCGGGCCGTGGGCTTGCAGGCCGGTCTTCCATGTCGCCTCGCCTGCGGCCTCGATCCGCGTCGTCCGCGCCAGCAAGGCGTCAAACAGAACTTCCATGTTCAGCCGCGCCAGATTGTTGCCCAGGCAGACATGCGGACCGGCGCCGAAGGCCAGATGCAGGTTCGGCCTGCGGGTCACGTCGAACCGGTCCGGTCCCTCGAACGCCGCGGGATCGCGGTTGGCGCTGGCATAGAGCAGGCCGAACTTCGTGCCCCTCGGCCAATCTCGCCCGCAGATCGTCAGATCGACCGAGGCATAGCGGTGAAAGAAGGGCAGCGGCGCGGCATGGCGAAACATCTCTTGCACCGCCTGCGGCATCAGCGCGCGATCGGCGCGCAGCAGCGCCATCTGGTCGGGATGGGCCAGCAGCGCGGCCATGCCGTTGCCCATCGCGTCCACGGTCGAGCCATGGCCCGCGTGCAGAAGCTGCATCAGGGTCGAGATCACCTCGTCACCACTCATCTGCCCGCGGGCCTCGGCAAGGGTCAGGGCGCTGGTCAGATCGTCGCGCGGCCGGATCCGGCGCTGCGCGCACAGATCCCGCAACAGGTCGTGAAACAGCCGTGTCGCCTGCTCGGCCCGCGCCTTGCGCGCGGGGGTGCGGTTGCTGACGTCGAAATAGGTCACGACAGCCTCGGACCATTCCGTCATCTGCCGCGCCATCGCCGGGTCGGTGCCGATCAGGTGCCCGATCACCTGGCCTGGCAGGTCATGGGCCAGATCGGTCACGAAGTCGATCCGTTCGCGGGACAGCAGCGCGTCCAGCCGCGCGCCCAGATGGTCCGCAACCCAATCGCGCAGGCTTTCCAGCCGGGTCTTTGTGAAGAAGGGAAAGACCGCACGGCGCAGCCGGTCATGGTCGGCGCCGTCCAGCTCCAGCATCGAGGTCTGCACGAAGCGTTCATGAAACGGCATGTCGTGGAAATTCTCGGCCCGTCGCAGGCGGTCTCTGTCGCCGGGCGCGGCAAAGGCGGCGGCGCCCCGCACCATCCGCCGGTCCGAGGCGATGGCGCTTACATCGTGAAACCGCGCCGCGACATGGCCCTCGAATCCCGCCAGCCAGGGCAATTCGGGCAGCGCCCGGATCGCGGCATAGACCGGCCAGGGATCGCGGCCGAAATCCGGCGAGGCCGGATCGAAGCCCGGAACCATGGCGCGCCTACTTGGCCGCCGGGGCCGGCGAGGTCGAGGTCCGCGCGCCGGCGCGCTGCCAGCGGATCTGTTCCGCAGTGGCATCCAGCGCCATGCTGCGATAGGCGCGCTGATAGACCGAGGTGCCGAACAGGGCCTCCAGCGGGCGGCGGGCATTGCGCGACCGCCAGCGAAGATCCGCCTGCGCCAGTTCCGGGCGTATGTCGGGATTCGTGCCGGCCCGCCCGGCATAGGCCACCAGCGCCTGATCCGAAGCGGCGATGCCGCGGTCGTCCAGCCGCGCAGGATTGCCTCCAAGCGCGGCCACCGCATCGGCCTGCGGCGTCGGATCGGTGATGTTGGGCCCGCCCGGAGTCGGCGCCGGCAGAACGGCCAGATCAGGCGGCATCGACAGGGGTTTCGACGGCAGCACGGCAAATTCGTCGGGGCTGCTCTGACCTGCGCGAATGTTCATCAGACGCGGGTCGCCGCTGCACGCCGAAAGCCCGGCCAAGGCCGTAAATCCGATGATCAGCGCAAAAGCCCGCATATCCTGCCCCTTCGTCGTTTGGCTTCTTCTATCGCGAATTCTCGGCCCCGTCACGCGGCTTGTCGCCCCGCGCCCCGGGCCGCTTCGCGGCGGCGGACTTGCGCGCCTTGGTCCCGGTCGAGCCCTTTTTTTCCTGCGGCAGCAGAACCAGCACGATGGCGCCGGCGAAGATGCTGATATCGGCGATGTTGAAGCTGAACGGGTTGTCCCAGCCCGGCAGCGACATGTTGAGGAAATCGGCCACAGCGCCATAGCGCAGTCGGTCGATCACGTTGCCAATGGCTCCGCCGATCAGCAGACCGCCCGAGATCCGGGCCAGAAGCCCGGCATTGCTGCGCCGAAGCCAGATCCAGACCCAGATGCAGATCGCCACCGCGATTCCGATCAGAAGCCACCGCGTCAGGTCCCGGTCCGACGCCATCAGCCCGAAATTCATCCCCTGATTCCAAGCCATCCGCAAGTTCAGCCAGGGCGGCGCCACGTCGATCCGGCGCAGAAGGTCGAGGTTCAGCAGCTGCAGGACCCAGTATTTCAGCGCCTGGTCCAGCACGATGATCACGGTCGCAAGCCGGCCGGTCAGCCGCATGTCCGCCCGCGGCGGCGGTTTCGGTTTGCGCGGCCGGCGCGGTTTTCGGGCGGGTTTGGCGGGCGGTCTTTCCGCCTCGAAGGGCAGTTCGTTTTGCATCAGTGCCGGAAATGCCGTTGGCCGGTGAAAACCATGGCAAGCCCCAATTCATTCGCCGCCGCGATCACCTCGTCGTCGCGGACCGAGCCGCCGGGCTGGATCACCGCGCGGGCGCCCGCTTCTGCCAGGGCCTCGATCCCGTCGGCAAAGGGGAAGAACGCGTCAGAGGCCACGGCCGCGCCGACGGTCAGCGGCAGCGGCAGGCCAAGCACCTGGGCCATGTCCTCGGACTTGCGGCGGCCGATCCGGGTGCTGTCCACGCGGCTCATCTGGCCTGCGCCGATGCCGACGGTCGCCTGGTCCTTGGCATAGACGATGGCGTTCGACTTGACGTGCTTGGCGACATTCCAGGCGAACAGCAGATCGGCCATCTCGGCCTCGGACGGCTGGCGGTCGGTCACGATCTTCAGCGCGTCGCGCCCGACATGGCCGTTGTCGCGCCCTTGCACCAGAAACCCGCCTGCGACCTGGCGATAGGTCATGCCGCCTTCGCCCGGGTCGGGCAGGCCGCCGGTGGTCAGCAGGCGCAGGTTCTTCTTGCCGGCAAAGACGCGCCTGGCATCCTCGTCGGCATCCGGCGCGATGACGACCTCGGTGAAGATCTTCACGATCTCCTCGGCGGTGGCCCCGTCCAGCGGGCGGTTCAGCGCCACGATGCCGCCAAAGGCCGAGGTCCGGTCGCAATCGAAGGCCCGGCGATAGGCGTCGATCGCGGTTCCGCCGCGCGCCACGCCGCAGGGATTGGCGTGCTTGACGATGGCGCAGGCGGGACCGTCGCCAGGGTCGAATTCGGCGACCAGCTCGAACGCGGCATCGGTGTCGTTGATGTTGTTGTAGGACAATTCCTTGCCCTGCCATTGCTTCGCGGTGGCGACACCGGGCCGCGCCTCTCCGGTCACATAGAACGCAGCCGATTGATGCGGGTTCTCGCCATAGCGCAATCCCTGCGCCAGCGTGCCCGCGAAGGCGCGGCGGCGCGGCGTGTCCTCGCCGATGGCCTTTGCCATCCAGGTGCTGACGGCGGCATCGTAGGCGGCGGTGCGGGCATAGGCGATCTGGGCCTGACGCTGGCGGAAAGCACAGGTGGTATGGTCGTCATTGGCGTCCAGTTCCGCCAGCAATGCGTCGTAATCCTGCACATCCACGATGACGCTGACAAAGCCGTGATTCTTGGCCGCCGCCCGGATCATCGCCGGCCCGCCGATATCGATGTTTTCGATGCAATCGTTGTAATCCGCGCCCTTGGCGACCGTTTCCTCGAACGGATAGAGGTTGACGACCAGCAGGTCGATCGGCTCGATCCCGTGCGCCTGCATCGCGGCCTGATGCTCCTCGTTGTCGCGCAGCGCCAGCAAGCCGCCGTGAACGGCCGGGTGCAGGGTCTTCACGCGACCGTCCATCATCTCGGGAAAACCCGTCACATCGGCCACATCGACGACGCCCAGCCCGGCCTCGCGCATGGCCTTGGCACTGCCGCCGGTGGACAGGATCTCGACCCCGCGCGCCTCCAGCTTGCGGGCGAAATCGATCAGTCCGGTCTTGTCCGAGACCGAGATCAGTGCGCGTTTCAGGGCGATGGGACGGGACATGGCGGACCTTGCATCTGGATCGTGTCGCCCACCTAGCGCCAAGGCGCAGGAAGGTCCAGCGCCACGGACGGCCTTCGCCCTCTTGGAAAATACCTTGCAGGGGGTCCGGGGGACGCAAAGTCCCCCGGCGGTCGCGGGACGCTGGGCAGGCTGCGGATCCGGGCGGGGTCTTGCCGTTTCCTGGCGCGGCCGAGGCGAACGGACTGCCTGCCCGCCGCAAGGCGCCGGAACTGGCGGCGGCGCGCCGTTTCCTACTGCAAATCGGCAAAGGCGTCTTGCAGGCGCGATACGGCCTCGGCCACGCGGGCGCGGGGGGTGGCGATGTTGAAACGCAGAAAGCTGTCGCCGCCCTTGCCGAAGGTGTGGCCATGATTGGCGGCGATGCGGGCGATCTTCTCGACGCGGGCGGTGAAATCCTCGGGCGTCATGCCGGTGCCCGAGAAATCGACCCAGGACAGATAAGTGGCTTCCAGCGGCATGGATCGCAGGCCCGGAATCGCGTTCACGCCCTCGTCGAACAGGCGGCGGTTGCCATCCAGATATTCGGTCAGCGCATCGACCCACGCCGCGCCTTCGGGCGAATAGGCGGCGGCGACCATGTCCGCGCCCATGAAGGCGGCCGATACGCCACGCGCCAGCAGCGCGCGGCGAACCCCTTCGCGCAGGGTATCGTCGGCGATGATGGCATTGCCGATATGGGCGCCGGCGATGTTGAAGGTCTTGGTGGCGGCGGTCAGGGTGATCAGCCGGTCACGCAGTTCGGGCGCGACCTTGGCGATCATGCTGTGGGTCTGGCCCGGCATCGTCAGGTCGCAATGGATATCGTCCGAGATCAGGATCAGATCGTGGCGGATGCAGAAATCGGCGACCTGGCGCAATTCCTCGTACGACCAGACGCGGCCGCCGGGATTGTGCGGCGAGCAGAGGATCAGGACTTTCTCGCGCCCGGTCAACAGGCTGTCCCAGTTGTCCCAATCCATCCGATAGAGGTCTTCGCGCAGGGCCAGTGGAAATTCGACCAGTTCGCGACGCGAGGCGCGAATGACGCGGGCGAAGGCGTGATAGACGGGCGACATCACGATCACGCCGTCGCCGGGTTCGGTGGTGGCGTCGATGGCCATGGCGACGCCATTGACCAGTCCCGCCGTGGTCAGGATCCACGGCGTCTCGATCTGCCAGCCATGGCGGTTTTCATGCCACCAGCGGATCGCCTCCAGATAGGGCGCATTGCGGCCGGGATAGCCGTAGATGCCGTGGTCGGCGGCGCGCTGGACGGCCCGCTGCACCGCCCGGGGCGGGCGGAAATCCATGTCGGCGACCCACATCGCCAGTCCGTCCGACGGCGCCACGCCATAGGTCATCTGCATGTCGTCCCATTTCGAGCAACGGGTGCCAACGCGGTCGATGATCTGATCGAAATCGGGTCGGGTCATGGCGGCTTTCCTGCTGGGGCGTTTCCGCCCTGCATACGCGGGTTGTTGCTTATGGTGAAGCCATCGCCTAAATCCACCGGCATGAGCCTGCGCACGATCCTGATCCATCCCGATCCCCGCCTGAAGAAGGTGGCCGATCCCGTCGCCCGCGTCACGCCCGAGATCGAGTCGCTGGCGGCCGATCTGCTGGCCACGATGTATGAGGCGCCGGGTGTCGGCCTGGCCGCGCCGCAGGTGGGGGCGGGGGTGCGGCTATTCGTGATGGATGCGAGCCGGGAGCCGGAGACCGAGAAACGTCCCATGGTGCTGATCAACCCCGAGATCACCTGGACCTCGGAGGCGCTCAACACCTATGACGAGGGCTGTCTGTCGATTCCGGATCAATATGCCGATGTCACCCGGCCGGCCCAGGTGCGGATGCGCTGGCTGGGACTGGACGGCGGGACACATGAGGAAGACTTCGACGGGCTGTGGGCGACCTGCGCCCAGCACGAACTGGACCACCTGAACGGGATCCTGTTCATCGACCACCTGTCGGCGGTCAAGCGGCAGATGATCACCCGCAAGATGGTCAAGCTGAAACGCGAGCGCGCCCGTGCCTGACATGGTGTCCCGGCCCGGCCCGCTGCGGCCCGCCTTGCCCGATCCGCTGGCGGGGGGCGTGGTGCGGCCGATCCTGTGCCATCCCGACCCGGCGCTGCGCGAGATCTGTCAGCCCTCGGGCTATCTGGGCGGGGCCGAGCTTGCCCGACTGGCCGCCGATCTTCTGGCCACGATGTATGCGGCCGAAGGGCGCGGGTTGGCCGCGCCCCAGATCGGGGTGCTGCGGCGGATCGTGGTCATGGATGCCGGCTGGAAGGACGGCGCGCCGGAACCCCTGATCCTCTGCGATCCCGAGATCCTGGTCCGTTCGGACCAGCAGGACATGGCCGAGGAGCGCTGCCTGTCGATCCCCGGACGGGCGGTCGCCGTGCCGCGTTCGGTCGCGGTCACGATGCGCTGGTATCGGCTGGACGGCAATCTGGTAAGCCGCGAATTCAATGGCTGGGCCGCGCGGATCGCACAGCACGAGGCGGATCATCTGGACGGGCGGCTGATCCTGGACTGGGCATGAGCGTGCGGCCCGTCATCGCCTATGCCGATCCGCGCCTGCATCGCGCGGCCGAACCGATCGGGGCGGTGACCGAGACGGTGCGGATGATCTGGGACGACATGGTCGACACGATGGAGGCAATGCCGGGTGTGGGCCTTGCCGCGCCGCAGATCGGGATCATGCTGCGGCTGGCGGTGGTCGATGCTTCGGACCGACGCGGGCAGGCGGTGCTGATGGCCAATCCCGAAGTGCTGCACGAAAGCGTGCAGATGCGCGATCACGACGAGGCCAGCCCGAACCTGCCCGGTGTCTTTGCCCGGATCAGCAGGCCGCGCGCCGTCACGGTGCGGTTCCTGAATCCGGATGGCGCTGTGGAGGAACGCGATTTCGTCGGCCTCTGGGCGACCAGTGTGCAGCATCAGATCGACCATCTGGACGGCAAGGTCTATGTCGACCATCTGTCGCCGCTGAGGCGGAAGATGCTGGTTCAGAAATCGGCAAAGCTGGCGCGCCGGGGATAGCCCGGGGACTGCGCCCTCCGGATCCCCTTGCGGGATATGAGACGACCAAAGCAGGAGGCGGGAATGCGCGTCATTTTCATGGGAACGCCGGAGTTTTCGGTTCCGGCCCTGCGCGCGGTGGCGGCTGCCCATGAGGTGGTGGCAGTCTATTCCCAGCCGCCGCGCGCGGCGGGACGAGGGCAGAAGCCGCGACCCTCGCCGGTGCATCGCGTGGCCGGGGAATTGGGGATCGCGGTGCGGGTGCCCGAGCGGTTGCGTGATACCGAGGCGCAGGCGGCCTTTGCCGCGCTCGAGGCGGATGTCGCGGTCGTGGTCGCCTATGGGCTGATCCTGCCGCAGCCGATCCTGGATGCGCCGGGATTCGGCTGCCTGAACATTCATGCCTCGCTGCTGCCACGCTGGCGCGGGGCCGCCCCGATCCAGCGCGCGGTGATGGCGGGCGATGCCGAAACCGGTGTCGCGGTCATGCAGATGGAGGCCGGGCTGGATACCGGGGCTGTCCTGGCCGAGGCGCGGACCGCCATAGGGCCCGAGGAGACCGGCGCCGATCTGCATGACAGGCTGGCCGTGATGGGCGCGGAACTGATCGTCGATGTGCTTGGACGGCTGCCCTTGCCGGCGGTCGCGCAGCCCGCGGAGGGCATGACCTACGCCGCCAGGATCGACAAGGCCGAGGCGCGGATCGACTGGACCCGGCCGGCCGTCGAGGTGGACCGTCTGATCCGGGGCCTGTCGCCCTTTCCCGGCGCCTGGTGCGAAATCGCGGGCGAGCGGGTCAAGCTGCTGCGGTCGCGGCTGGCGCCCGGACAGGGCCTGCCGGGCGCGGTGTTGTCGGGATTTCGTGTCGCCTGCGGCGAGGGGGCCGTCGAGATCCTCGAAGCCCAGCGTCCTGGCAAGCGCCCGATGCCGGCCCCCGAGATGCTGCGCGGACGGGCGCTGCCGCAAAGGCTGGGCTGAAGGCGGCGCCCGCCGCCCTTCGCGCCCGATCGTGGCGGGGGCTTGTCCCCCGCCCGGCGGACGCGAACGCCGTCGCGGGACGCAAAAGGCGGTGACGCTGCCTCAGATTGCGCCGTGGCAATGCTTGAACTTCTTTCCCGAACCGCAGGGACAGATATCGTTGCGCGAGGGATTCCCCCAGGTCGCGGGATCGGCTTCGTCGAAACCCTCGACCAGCGGTTCGGGCTTGTCGGCATCGTCATCCGACCGATGTTCGTCGCCGTGCTCCATCGTCAGATGTTCCTGTCCCGCCTTCTGCTGCTCGACCATCTGGCGCAGCATTTCCTCGCGCTCTGCATCGGTCAGCGGGCGGATCTGGGCCAGACGCTGGGTCACGTCGAAGCGCAGCCCGTCCAGCAACGTCTCGAACAGCTGAAATGCCTCGGTCTTGTATTCCGACAACGGATCGCGCTGCGCGTAGCCGCGAAAGCCGACCACCGAACGCAGGTGTTCCAGCGTCACCAGATGGTCGCGCCATTTCTGGTCGATCATCTGCAACAGAACCTGCTTTTCGATATTGCGCATGTTCTCGGGCCCGAAACCCTGTTCCTTCTCGGCCATGTAGGTGTCGGTGGCTTGCTCGATCCGCTCGCGCATCGCCTCCTGATCGACGCCCTCCTCCTCGGCCCATTCGTCCACGGGAAGGTTCATGTTCAGCCGTTCCCGCACCGCCGCCTTCAGGCCCTCGGTATTCCACTGGTCGGCATAGGATTTCGGCGGCAGGAACTCGTCGACGATGTCCTCGATGACCTGATGGCGCATGTCGGCGGCGATCTCGCCGACCTCGTCGCTGTCCATGATCTCGCGGCGCTGGCTGAAGATGGCCCGGCGCTGATCGTTCATCACGTCATCGAATTTCAGCAATTGCTTGCGGATGTCGAAGTTTCGGCCCTCGACCTTGGCCTGGGCGCGTTCCAGCGACTTGTTCACCCAGGGGTGGATGATCGCCTCGCCTTCCTTCATGCCCAGGCTGGACAGCACCTTGTCCAGACGTTCCGACCCGAAGATCCGCATCAGGTCATCGTCCAGCGACAGGAAGAACAGCGACCGCCCGGGATCGCCCTGCCGGCCCGACCGGCCACGCAACTGGTTGTCGATGCGGCGGCTTTCATGGCGTTCGGTGCCAAGGACGAACAGCCCGCCCGCATCCAGGACGCGCTGCTTGTCGGCGGCGTGTTCGGCCTCGATCCGGGCGCGCAACTCGTCGGGGTTGGCGTCGGGATCGGCATTCAGCGCCTCCATCACCTTCATGTCGACATTGCCGCCCAGCTGGATGTCGGTGCCGCGGCCGGCCATGTTGGTGGCGATGGTGACGGTGCCGGGCTTGCCGGCATCGGCGACGATCTGCGCCTCGGCCTCGTGCTGGCGGGCGTTCAGGACGTTGTGGGGGATGCCGTCCTTTTGCAGCAGCGCCGACAGCATCTCGGATTTCTCGATGCTTGTGGTGCCGACCAGCGTCGGCTGGCCCTTGTCATGGGCCTCCTTGATCGCCTCGATCACGGCGCCGTATTTCTCGGTCGCGCTGCGATAGACGCGATCATGTTCGTCGAGGCGCTGGATCGGCCGGTTGGTGGGCACCTCGACCACGCCCAGCTTGTAGATTTCGGCGAATTCGTCGGCCTCGGTGCTGGCGGTGCCGGTCATGCCGGCCAGCTTGTCATAAAGGCGGAAATAGTTCTGGAAGGTGACGCTGGCCAGGGTCACGTTCTCGGGCTGAATCTCGACGCCCTCCTTGGCCTCGATCGCCTGATGCAGCCCGTCCGACAGGCGGCGGCCCTTCATCATCCGGCCGGTGAATTCGTCGATCAGCATCACCTCGCCGTCGCGAACCATGTAATGCTGGTCCTTCAGAAACAGCTTGTGGGCGCGCAGGGCCTGGCTGGCATGGTGGACGATGGTGGTGGATTCGGGGTCATAGAGGGTCTGGCCCTCGGGCAGAACACCGTCTTCCGACAGTTTCTGTTCCAGCAATTCGTTGCCTTCCTCGGTGAAGGTCGCATTGCGGGTCTTTTCGTCCAGCTTGTAATGTTCCTCGGTCAGCAACGGGATGTATTTGTCCAGCACGCGATACAGTTCGCTTCGGTCCTGCGACGGCCCCGAGATGATCAGCGGTGTCCGCGCCTCGTCGATCAGGATCGAATCGACCTCGTCCACGATGGCGAAATTGTGACCGCGCTGGACCATTTCCGCGACCGAGCCCTTCATGTTGTCGCGCAGATAATCAAAGCCCAGTTCGTTGTTCGTCGCATAGGTGACGTCGGCGGCGTATGCGTCGCGCTTTTCGGGTTCGGGCTGGAAGGGATAGACGACACCGGTGGTCATGCCCAGATGGGCAAAGACCTTGCTCATCCATTCGGCATCGCGCTTGGCCAGGTAGTCGTTGACGGTGACGATATGGACGCCCTTGCCGGACAGCGCGTTCAGATAGGCGGGGAAGGTGGCAACCAGGGTCTTGCCCTCGCCGGTCTTCATTTCGGCGATATTGCCCTGATGCAGGAAGATCCCGCCCATCAGCTGCACGTCGAAGGCGCGCAGGCCAAGCGCGCGGCGCGCCGCCTCGCGGCAATTGGCAAAGACCTCGGGCAGGATCGCGTCAAGGCTTTCGCCGTCCCTGACGCGGTTCTGGAACTCGCGGGTCTTCTCGATCAGCCCGTCATCGGACAGCGCCTTGAAATCCTCTTCCAGCGCGTTGATCCGGGCAACCAGCGGCCGGGTCGATTTAACCTTGCGGTCGTTTGGCGTGCCAAAGACCTTCTTCGCCATAGAACCAATGCCGAGCATGTCACCTTCGCAATCACGTTGTTGGGAAAGGCTGTCAGAAGCGGGCCACTTGCCCCCGCCTTCCGCATTGCCGTATCAGGGGGCCGAACGAAGCCGGCGGCGGCACCTTCCGCGTTCCGTGGGGATTTATGCCTCGTCCGCCTGACTGTCAACGCTGGCCCGGTCCCGGGATGGGGCCGCGCCGCGACATGCAAAGGAACTTCCATGCTGAAACGTTCGATTCTTGCGGCCGTCATCGCGGCGCCTCTGATGGTTCCCGCCCTTGCCATGGCGCAGGATCAGACCGCCGACACGGTCGTTGCCACCGTCAACGGGCAGGACATCACGCTGGGCGAGATGATCGTGATGAAGCAGACCATGCAGCAGGATCCGCAGACCGCGAACATGCCCGACCAGGCACTCTGGGACATGATGCTGGACCAGTTGATCCGTCAGGCCGCCGTGGCCGAAACCGGCACCGAGAGCGCAGGCGTCCGCGCCCAGATCGAGTTGCAGAAACGCAACGTTCTGGCCGCCGAGGCAGTCGGCAAGATCGCCGAGCCGCAGCCCGGCGAGGACGAGGTCAAGGCCGCCTATGACAAGCTGTTCGGCAATGCCGAGGCGAAGACGGAATATTCGGCCGCCCATATCCTTGTCGACAGCGAGGACAAGGCCAAGGATCTGAAGAAGCAGCTGGATGAGGGCGCCGATTTCGGCAAGTTGGCCGAAGAGAATTCGACCGGTCCCAGCGGGCCGAACAAGGGCGATCTGGGCTGGTTCACCGCCGATCAGATGGTGCCGGAATTCTCGGACGCCGTGAAGGGGCTGGAAAAGGGCCAGGTCTCGGATCCGGTCCAGACGCAGTTCGGCTGGCATGTGATCAAGCTGAACGACACCCGCGTGAAGGAAGCCCCGAAGCTGGACGAGGTCAGGGATCAGGTGGTGCAGATGGTGCGGCGCCAGAAGGTCGAGGCGGCGATCGAAAAGATCACCTCGGATGCCAAGGTTGAAAAGACCGAGGGGCTGGATCCGGCGCTGCTGAACGAGACCGCCCTTCTGGACGCGCAATGATGGGCAAGGCGGGGCAACCTGTCTCGCCGCTGGCTCCGGCGCGCTTTCCCGATCTGCCGGTCATTGCCGGCGTCGAATTCGCCAGTGGCGCGGCCGGCGTCAAGTATCAGGGTCGCACGGATGTGACCCTGATCCGCATCGCGCCGGGATCCGCGATCGCCGGGGCCTTTACCCGGTCCTCGACGCGGGCTGCCTGCGTGCTGGACAACCAGGCCAAGCTGGCCTCGGGCGGCGACGCACCCGACGGCGCGGCGATCATCGTCAATTCCGGCAATGCCAATGCCTTCACCGGCGCGCGTGGGCAGGAATCGGTCGATGCCGTGACCGGCGCCGTGGCAAGCGCGCTGAACATGCCGGCAAGCCGGGTGTTTTCATCCTCGACCGGCGTGATCGGCGAGCCGCTGCCGCATGAACGCATCCTCGCGATCATCGACAACCTGAAGGCCGGGCTCAGCCGGCGCGGGATCGCCGATGCCGCGCGCGCGATCATGACCACAGATACCTTTCCCAAGGGGGCCTCGGCCATCCTGCCGGGCGAAGGCGGCGAGATCCGCATCGCCGGGATCGCCAAGGGGTCGGGCATGATCGCGCCCGACATGGCGACGATGCTGGTCTATCTGTTCACCGATGCCAAGATCGCGCCCGATCTGTTGCAACAGGCGCTGTCATCGGGGCTGGAGACGACCTTCAACGCGATCACGGTGGACAGCGATACCTCGACCTCGGACGCGCTGATTCTGGCCGCGACGAATCAAAGCACGGCCGCGCCGATCTCCTCGCTGGAGGATGTGGCCGGAATCGCCTTTGTCAACGCGCTGCACGATGTGATGCGCGATCTGGCGCATCAGGTGGTGCGCGACGGAGAAGGGGCGACGAAATTCGTCGAGATCCGGGTCACCGGCGCGGTGTCGGACGCCGAGGCCAGAACGATCGCGATGTCCATTGCCAATTCTCCGCTGGTCAAGACCGCCATCGCCGGCGAGGACGCCAATTGGGGCCGCATCGTCGCGGCCGTGGGAAAATCGGGGGCCGAGGCCGACCGCGACCGGCTGACGATCCGTTTTGGCGACATGGTTCTGGCCGAAAACGGCTGGCGCGCGCCCGATTACGACGAGGCGAAGACCAGCGCCTATATGAAGAACCAGGATTTGCTGATCGGCGTCGATCTGGGTCTGGGCCAGGGTTCGCGCACCGTCTGGACCTGCGACCTGACCCATGGCTATATCGACATCAACGCCGATTACCGGTCGTGAAGACCGTTCTGGTCGCCGCTGTCGCGCTGATCGACCCGGACGGGCGGGTGCTGCTGGCGCAGCGGCCCGAGGGCAAGTCGATGGCCGGGATGTGGGAATTTCCCGGCGGCAAGGTCGAGCCCGGCGAGACGCCCGAAGCCGCGCTGATTCGCGAATTGCACGAGGAACTGGGGATCGAGACGTGGAATTCCTGCCTCGCCCCGCTGACCTTTGCCAGCCATGCCTATGACGGTTTTCATCTGCTGATGCCGCTTTATGCCTGCCGCAAATGGCAGGGAATCGCCCGCCCCCAGGAGGGGCAGAGGCTGGCCTGGGCGCGGGCGCGTGATTTGCGCAGCTACCCCATGCCTCCGGCCGATATTCCCCTCATTCCGATGCTTCAATCGTGGCTTTGAGGCCGCATGTCGCCCGAAATCGATGAAAAACTGCATCCGAAAGTGCCAGATTCGGCAGTTGTTACTTCTTTCTTAACCATTTCGTGACAGCTTGGGGTCAGAGGCAGCAGAGGACTTGACATGATACGCACGATCTCGATCGGCGGATATATCCTGATCCAGGGGTTGTTCGAACGCATGATGCCGAATGGCAACGCCGTGGTTCGGGTCGGTTCGCGAACCTATGAGGGCAAGCCGGTCGGCGCTTGACGGCCCGCGACCGTGAAGGCCGGCCGATCCAATCAGAGAGACCGAGTCAGAAAAGGGCGGCCTTGGTGCCGCCCTTTTCCCGTTTTCCATACACAGGCGCGAAAGGCTACAGCTTGCGCTCGACCTCTTCCCGCTCGAAAATCTCGATGACATCGCCCGGACGGATGTCGTCGTAATTCTCGAAGGCCATGCCGCATTCCTGGCCGGACTGGACTTCCTTGACCTCGTCCTTGAACCGTTTCAGCGTCTTCAGCGTGCCTTCGTGAATGACCACGTTGTCGCGCAGCAGACGCACCCCGGCACTGCGGCGGGCAATGCCTTCGGTGACCAGGCAGCCCGCGACCTTGCCGACGCCCGTCACCTTGAAGACCTCGCGAATTTCGGCGTAACCGATGAAGTTTTCGCGAACCTCGGCCGAAAGCAGACCCGACGCCGCCGCCTTGATGTCATCCACGAGGTCATAGATGACCGAGTAATAGCGGATTTCGACGCCCTTCTGATTGGCGCCGTTGCGGGCGGGCGCGTTGGCGCGCACGTTGAAGCCGATCACGGGGGCATTGCTTGCCTCGGCCAGGCCGATATCGGATTCGGTGATCGCGCCGACGCCGTAATGCAGCACGCGGACGCGCACCTCATCGTTGCCGACCTTTTCCAGCGCCTGCACGATCGCCTCGGCCGAACCCTGCACGTCGGCCTTCACGACCACCGGCAGTTCGGCCACGCTTTCGTCGGCCTTGGCCTTGGCCATCAGCTGTTCCAGCGTGGTCGCGGCACCGGCGGCGGCGCGCTTGTCCTTGGCGGCCTGGCTGCGGTAATCGGCGATCTCGCGGGCCTGGGCCTCGGTGTCGACCACGTTCAGCACGTCGCCGGCCTCGGGCGTGCCGTTCAGGCCCAGCACTTCGACAGGGACCGAAGGACCGGCCTCTTCCACACGATCGCCCTTGTCGTTGATCAGCGCCCGGACCTTGCCCCATTGCTCGCCCACGACGAAGATGTCGCCGCGCTTCAGCGTGCCGTTCTGGACCAGAACCGTCGCCACCGGGCCGCGTCCCACGTCAAGCTGCGCCTCGATCACCGCGCCCTGTGCGGCGCGGTCGGGATTGGCCACCAGTTCCAGGATCTCGGACTGGAGTGCTATGGATTCCAGCAATTGATCCAGGCCCTGTCCGGTCTTGGCCGACACCTCGACATCCTGCACATCGCCTGACAGCTTCTCGACGACCACCTCGTGATGCAGCAGCGCGCTGCGCACCTTGTCGGGATCGGCGTCGGGCTTGTCGACCTTGTTGATCGCGATGATCATGGGGACGCCGGCCGCCTTGGCGTGATTGATTGCCTCGACGGTCTGCGGCATCACGGCGTCATCCGCCGCCACGACCAGCACGACGATATCGGTGACATTGGCGCCGCGCGCCCGCATCGAGGTGAAGGCGGCGTGGCCCGGCGTGTCGAGGAAGGTCAGAATCGCGCCCGAATCGGCCTTTACCTGATAGGCGCCGATATGCTGGGTGATGCCGCCGGCCTCGCCCGAGACGACGTTGGCATGGCGGATCGCGTCAAGCAGCGAGGTCTTGCCGTGGTCCACATGGCCCATGATCGTGATGATCGGCGGGCGCGGTTGCAGATCCTCGGCCTTGTCCTGAACCTGGTCGATGACCTGTTCGACATCGGAATCGCTGACGCGGACGGCCTTGTGCCCGAATTCCTCGATCACCAGTTCGGCGGTATCGGCGTCCAGCGGCTGATTCATGGACACCATCATGCCCATCTTCATCAACGACTTGACCACATCGGCGGCGCGTTCGGCCATGCGGTTGGCCAGTTCCTGCACCACGATGGTTTCCGGCAACTGCACGTCGCGCGCCACCTTTTCGGGGCGGGATTGCTGGCCCATCGCCTTCTGGCGGGCGCGTTCCTGCTTGCGCTTCATCGCCGCCATGGATCGCTGGCGGCCACCTTCGCCACCGCTCAGCGCCTGGTTCAGCGACAACTTGCCCGAGCGGCGGTTGTCGTCGCGACCGCCCTTTCCGCGCGCGTCGCCGCGATCAGCGCCGCGGTCGGCGCGGTCGCGGTCGGATTTGCGCGGTCCGCCGGCCGACACGCCCTTGGTCTCGGCGCGTGCGGCGGCAGCCTCGATGGCAGCCTGATCGGGCGTAGCGGCGGCGGTTGCCGGGGCCTTTTCCTTCTTCGGTTCGTCCTTGCGCCTGGCCTTTTCCTCGGCTTCGCGGGCGCGGCGGGCATCCTCTTCTTCCCTGGCCTTCAGGGCTTCCTCGCGTTCGCGATCCTCACGCTCCTTGGCCTCGATTTCGGCGCGGCGGCGTTCGCGTTCCTCCTCGCGGGCCTTTTCGTCGGCCTCTCGGGCGGCGGCCTCGTCGGCCTCGCGCGCCTTGGCGGCGGCAAGGGCCTTCAGGCGGCGCTCCATCTCGGCTTCCGAGATCCCGGCAGGGCGTCTGGACGGATCACCGGCATGTTTCGCGACGATGGGCGATTTCGGCTTGTCGCCAGCGCCGCCCTGCACGTTGGGGGTCTTTGGCACCACGACACGCTTGCGCTTGGTTTCCACCAGCACGCTCTTGGTGCGGCCATGGCTGAAACTCTGCTTGACCTGACCCGAGCGGCCGCTGCCGCCCAGCCCGAGGGTCGATTTTCCGTCTTTGTCGCTCATCTGCGTCTTCATTCCTTCCCGACGGCCGAATTGCCGCCGTCATGCCCGCGCAGACCCGTCAGTCTGCCGGCTTCCAAGATCACCTTGTCCGTCAGGCCACCCGCCGCAAGCGCGCCGTGTATGACATGATCGCGCCCGAAGGACAAACCCAATTCTGATGCGGTCAGGCAGCCGAACCAGCGCCCGCCGGTCGGCGTCCACAGCTTGCCCTTGCCGCGCTCCGAGCCGTCGCTGGCCTGAAGCAGAACCTTGGCCCGCCCCTCGGCCAGCCAGCCCTTGACCTTCTCGAACCCGGCCACCGCACGACCCGATTTGCGGGTCAGCGAAATCAGGTCCACGACGCGCCGCGCCAGACCGGCCTCGACCAGGTCCGCCAGGCCGTCCGGCGCCCCGACCCGGGCCCTGGCGCCGCGCGAGAAAAGCCCCTTCGCCGCCGCCTTTGCGATGGCGGCGCGGTCGGCCGTGACCCAGATGCCGCGGCCCGGAAGCTTTTCGGCCAGATCCGGCACCACCTGTCCGTCGGGACCGGCAACGAAACGGATCAGACCGGCCTTGGGCTGGACCTCGCCGGTGACGATGCAGCGCCTTTCGGGCTCATCTCGTTCCTTGATGCGACCACCGCGGCTCAAGCGGGACAATCCGGGGCGTCACGCCCCGGCCTCCTCTGCGGTTTCGCCTTCGGCCGTATTGGCAGACGCGGCGACCAGTTCGTCCGGATCGACCCAGCCCAGCATGACGCGGGCCGTCATCACCATCGTCTGCGCCTCCTCCAGCGAGACCTCGAAAGGCTCCAGAAGCCCCTCATCCTTGACGCGCTGGCCATTGACCGTGGTCCAGCCGCCGGCCAGTTCCCAATCGGCGCAAGTGGCAAAGTCTTCCAGCGTCTTCACGTCATCCTTTGCCAATGCCTCGACCATCTGGGGAGTGAGCCCCTCGAAGTCAATAAGGCTGTCCTCGGCACCCAGGGCGCGGGCATTCTCCAGTGCGGCCTTGGCGCGGGCTTCCAGCACGTCGCGGGCGCGCGCCTGCAATTCCTCGGCCGTGCCCTGGTCCACGCCGTCGATGGTCAGCAGCTCGTCCTGGTCGATATAGGCCACCTCTTCCAGATCGGTGAAGCCTTCGGCGACCAGAAGCTGCGCGAAGAATTCGTCCAGATCCAGCGCCTCCATGAACAGCGCGGTGCGGGCGTTGAACTCGGCCTGACGGCGCTTCGATTCCTCTTCCTCGGTCAGGATGTCGATATCCAGACCGGTCAGCTGGCTGGCCAGGCGAACATTCTGGCCGCGACGGCCGATGGCGAGGCTGAGCTGTTCATCCGGCACCACGACCTCGATCTTGTTGGCGTCCTCGTCGAAGACGACCTTGCTGACCTCGGCCGGTTGCAGGGCGTTCACGAGGAATGTCGCCTGATCATCGTTCCACGGGATGATGTCGATCTTCTCGCCCTGCAATTCGCCGACCACGGCCTGCACGCGAGAGCCACGCATCCCCACGCAGGCACCGACCGGGTCGATGCTGTTGTCATAGCTGATGACCGCGATCTTGGCGCGGCTGCCCGGATCGCGGGCCACGGCCTTGATCTCGATGATGCCATCGTAGATTTCCGGCACCTCCATCTTGAACAGTTCCGCCATGAATTGCGGATCGGTGCGCGACAGGAAGATTTGCGGCCCGCGGGTCTCGCGGCGCACGTCCTTGACATAGGCGCGGATGCGGTCGTTCGGGCGATAGCTTTCGCGGCCGATCTTTTCGTTGCGGCGCAGGATCGCCTCTCCACGACCGATGTCGACGATGATGTTGCCGTATTCCTCGCGCTTGACGATACCGTTGATGATCGTGCCGGCGCGGTCCTTGAATTCCTCGTATTGGCGGTCGCGTTCGGCCTCGCGGACCCGTTGCAGGATCACCTGCTTGGCCGATTGCGCGGCGATGCGGCCCAGATCGACGGGCGGAACCTGCTCCTCGAACACGTCGCCGGGCTGCGGCGCGCCCGAGAAATCCTCGATCGCGGCACCATCGCGGATCCAGAGGGCGCGCCCGTCCCCGGGCGCCTCGAAATAGGGTTTGGCCTGCGCCGGGGTAAGCTGCGCCTGATAATTCTCAAGCTCTTCCTCGTCCACGACGGTCCGGGCGCGGGTGAAGGTGGCATTGCCGGTCTTGCGGTCGATCTTGACGCGGATGTCCATCTCGGACCCGTAGCGCGACTTGGCGGCGCGGGCGAGGCTGTCCTCCATCGCCTCGATGACCAGTTCCGGCTCGATCATCTTCTCGCGCGCGACCGCCTCGGCGGTTTGCAGAAGTTCCAGCTGATTGGCAGAGGTGATCGCCATCACTTACTCCTTGGTATCGGCGCGCTCGGCGCCCTCGTTTTCGTCGGTTCCGCCATCGTCTTCGGTTTCCACCGCGTCAAAGGCGCTTTCGTCCAGGTTGTCGATCGCGATTCCGGCCTCTTTCTTCTGGCGCAGCATTTCGCGGATCAGTTCGTCCGTCAGCACCAGTTTCGCATCCGAGAGCCAGTCGAAATTCAGCCCGATCGTCTGGATCTCGCCGGCCTCTTCGATGTTCAGCAGAACCTCGTCGCCCGCATCGCCCGATTCGACGCCCGCCAGCACGCCCTTCCAGCGTTTGCGGCCGTCGATCGGCTGGTTCGTCTCCAGCTTGGCCTCATAGCCCTCGAAGGTCGCGAAATCCTTCAGCCGGGTCAGCGGCCGGTCGATTCCGGGGCTGCTGACCTCCAGGTGATAGGCGTCCTCGATCGGATCCTCGACATCCAGCGTGGCACTGACCGCGACCGAGATGTCGCCGCAATCCTCCACGTTGATGCCGCCTTCCGGCCGGTCGGCCATGATCTGCAAGGTCGCTGTCTTGCCGCCTTGCAGACGCACGCGCACCAGCTCGAAGCCCAGATCCTCGATCACCGGGGTGATGATCTCGGCCAGGCGCCGGTCAATGGCGGTCTTGGCGATCAGGTCGTTCGACATGGCGTCCTTCGGATGGAAAAAAGGGCCCGCAGCGGGCCCAAGCAGAAGCGTCCGGTGGGCAGGGGGTGGAAGCCTGCACCGCTGTCAAGCAGGCATATAGACCCCTGAGGCGGGGATTGCAAGCGGGGCGTGTCAGACCCCGCCGGCACCCGGATTGTCCTGCCAGATGCGCCAGTTCAGCGCCGCCGCCACGCATAGCCAGGCAAGATAGGGCAGCAGCATGACCGCGGCCACCGCGTCCAGCCGGAAAGCCAGCGTGACCAGCGCCGCCACGACCAGCCACAGCACCGCCATGACAGCCATCGCGAACCCCATCCGGTGGGCGCCGAAGAAGACCGGCGTCCACAGCGTGTTCAGGGCTATCTGCGCGGCCCACAGCGCCATGACGATGCCGTTTCGGGGCAGAACGGCCAGTCGCGCGGCGGCCCAGGCCAGAAGCAGGTAGATCACGCTCCAGGCGACGGGAAAGACCCATTTCGGCGGCGTGAAGGCGGGCTTTGCCAATCCTTCGTACCAATCGCCGGGCTTGAACACCATGCCTGTCGCGGCGGCCGCCAGACAGGCAATCAGAAAGATCGCGAACAGCATCCTAATCCTCTCGCTGGTTCCGGTCGCGCAACGCATCCATGACGCGCAGCAATTCGGCCGAGATTCCGGGTTCCGACAAAGCATGCCCCGAGGCTGGAACGATCCGCAGATCGCAATTCGCCCATCCCTGCGCCAGATCATGCGCGCCAAGCGGCGGGCAGACCATGTCATATCGGCCCTGCACGATCACCGCCGGCAGGTGTTCGATCAGATGCCGATCCTCCAGCAACTGATTCTCGCTCAGGAAGCAGCCATTCATGAAATAGTGGTTTTCCAGCCGGGCAAAGGCGCGGGCATAATCGGCGGGCGCGTGGCTGACGGGCGCGGCCTGCAAGCCGGCCAGCGCGTTTTCCCACATCAGCCAGGGCAGGGCGTAGCGACCCTGCCGGCCCTGATCGTCGGAAAACAGGCGGCGGTGATAGGCCGCGATCATGTTCCCGCGCTCGGCTTCGGGGATCGGGTCCTGGAACCGCCGCCACAGATCGGGAAAGAAACGGCCCGCGCCGCCGCCATAGAACCAATCCAGCTCGGTCCGGCGGCCAAGAAAGACGCCGCGCAGCACGAGCCCGGTCACCCGGTCAGGATGCGCCTGCGCATAGGCCAAAGCCAGCGTCGCGCCCCAACTGCCGCCGAACAGCAGCCAGTCGGCCAGCCCCAGCGTCTCGCGGATCATTTCCATATCCGCGATCAGGTGCTGCGTGGTGTTCGCCCGAACCGAGGCCGAGGGGCGCGAGCGTCCGCAGCCGCGCTGGTCGAACAGGACGACGCGGTAGTGGCTGGGATCGAAGAAGCGGCGCATGAAAGGGCTGCAACCGCCGCCCGGACCGCCATGCAGGACAATGACGGGGCGGCCTTCGGGATTGCCGTATTGTTCCACATACAGCCGGTGGCCGTCGCCGACATCCAGCATCCGGTGGTCATAGGGCTCGCCCGAGGGATGCAGGCGGTCCCGTGATGCGGCGATTTGTTCTGCCAATCGGTCCATCTCCACATTATAAGGCCAGAAGCAACCGGCTGCCAGAAGGACAGGACCAGATGACCAGCATCGATCAGGGCGAGATCGCCAAATTCGAGGCGATGGCCGCCGAATGGTGGGATCCGAAGGGCAAGCTCAGGCCGCTGCACATGATGAATCCGGTGCGGCTGGACTATCTCACCGCGCAGATCGCGGCCGAGTTCGGTCGCGATCTGCGCGGGGCGCGTCCGTTCGGCGATCTGCGGGTGCTCGATATCGGCTGCGGCGGTGGGCTGGTGGCCGAACCCATGGCACGGCTGGGTGCCTCGGTCACGGGTGCGGATGCGGCCAGCGGAAACATCGAGGTGGCGCGGCTTCACGCCGAGGGGCAGGGGCTGGACATCAGCTATCACGTCACCACGGCCGAGGCCCTGGCCCAGGACGGCGAGGTCTTCGACGCGGTGCTGGCGCTGGAAATCGTCGAGCATGTCGCCGATCCGGCGGCTTTCCTGGCGACCTGTCAGGCGTTGGTCAGGCCGGGCGGGCTGGTCATCCTGTCCACGCTGAACCGCACCGCGCGCAGTTTCGGTGCCGCGATCATCGGCGCGGAATGGGTGATGCGCTGGCTGCCGCGCGGCACGCATGACTGGCAACGCTTCATCACCCCCGACGAACTGGGCGCGATGGCCGCGGCCTGCGGCCTCGAGGTCGCGGACCGCAAGGGCATGGTCTTCAACCCGATCGGATTCGGCTGGTCGCTGTCGGATCGCGATCTGTCGGTGAATTACCTGCTGACGGCCCGGCGTCCGGCCTAGCCGCGCAGGGTTCGCCAGAGCGACAGCGCCGCATCGGACAGATCGCCGATCCGGGCCATCAGATGTTCCCGCTCCAGCCCGCCGGCGGCATCGGCGCGGTCAAGGCGGTCCAGCATCCGCATCAGGCGGCGGCGATGGGTGCCGGTGACAAGCTGGATCGGATCCGCGATCAGCCCGGCGAAGGTCGTCACCAGCGAGGCCGTGATCGCAAGGGCCAGCCCGGTCGCGACGACCTGCCAGGGCGACAGCTCGACCGGGAAGACCGAATACCAGACCCCGCCCAGTCGCGACCCCAGGGTGAAATCGCGCAAGGCCTCGGCCTCGGCCCGCATCCGCGCAACCGGGCCTGCCAGCGACATGATACCGGGCGTTGCGCGGTGAAACAGCAGCAGCCCCGCGCCCAGCACGATCAGCGATGTGGTGATCTCGGCCACGGCGTTGCGGATCTCGGCATGGGCCTCGATCCGGGCGCGGGTCAGGTCGGGCGGCGCGTCCGGCCCGATTCCCCGCGCATCCAGATCGGCCACGAAAGCCTGGAGATCGGCCGTGATCCGTCGCGCGACGTTCGAGGTCAGGAAAATGCGCCGCGCCGCCAGCCAGGCGCCCGCCCGCCTTGCACCGAGACGGCTGAGCAGCGCGGCAGCCAGCCGCAGGATCAGGAAGACCGGCGACAGCGCCACATTGACGGGCGCGCGCAGCAGATCCCAGCCAAGCGCCTGGCGATGCAGCGCAAGCGTGCCCCGCAGCCCGTATCGGGCGCGGACAAAGCGCCTGACAGCGGCGAGGCGTTCGGCGGACTGGATCATGGGCCGATTCTAGCCGGCGCCGGCCGACGCGACCATGACAATCGCGCGCACCGGCAGCCGCTTGCAGCCCGCCTGCCGCCTTCCTATAGAGGCAGGCATGGATTTTGCGGCCTTCTCCTTTCGAATTAGCGGCCCGGCGGCGTAAGATATCGCGCCGTCGGGATTGCCCTGATCCGAATCCTGAATGCCCGACAAAGGAACGCCCGCCGATGAGCGCCGATACCAAAGCCCCCGACGCGCCCGACTACCGCGATACCGTCTTCCTGCCGCAGACCGATTTCCCGATGCGGGCGGGCCTGCCCGCCCGCGAACCCGAATGGCTGGCCCGCTGGGCGCGGATCGGCATCTACGACGCCTTGCGAAAGGCGTCCGATGGCCGCGCGCCGTTCATCCTGCATGACGGCCCGCCCTATGCGAACGGCAACCTGCATATCGGCCATGCGCTGAACAAGGTGCTGAAGGATTTCATCGTCCGCAGCCAGCAGATGATGGGCCGCGATGCACGCTATGTTCCCGGCTGGGATTGCCACGGCCTGCCGATCGAATGGAAGATCGAGGAACAATATCGCCAGAAGGGACAGGACAAGGACAAGGTCGATATCGTCGAGTTCCGGCAGGAATGCCGACGCTTTGCCGATCACTGGATCGACGTGCAGCGGGACGAGTTCAAGCGTCTGGGCATCACCGGCAAGTGGGACGATCCCTACCTGACGATGAATTTCCACGCCGAGGCGGTGATCGCGGCCGAGTTCATGAAACTGCTGATGAATGGCAGTCTCTATCAGGGCAGCAAGCCGGTGATGTGGTCGCCGGTCGAGAAGACCGCGCTGGCCGAGGCCGAGGTCGAATATCACGACCACACCAGCCACAC
>DBFD01000040.1:14791-15905 GCA_002294185.1 Paracoccus sp. UBA889 | reverse complement strand
ATCGGGTTTTCGGCGATCATTTTGCGGTGAGGCTTGTTATGATTGCTGCGTTGACGATGTCTTCGGGGGTGCACCCCCGGGAGAGGTCGTTGGCGGGGCTGGCGAGGCCCTGGAGGATGGGGCCGATGGCGTGGCAGCGGCCGAGGCGCTGGGCGATCTTGTAGCCGATATTGCCCGAGGCGAGGTCGGGGAAGACGACGACATTGGCCGGGCCGGTCAGGCGGCTTTTCGGGGCCTTGCGGGCGCGGATTGCGGGGTCGAGGGCGGCGTCGAACTGCATCTCGCCGTCGATTTCCAGGTCCGGTTCGGCCGCGCGGACCAGCGCCAGCGCCTCGCGGATCCGCTCCAGGCTGTCATGTTCGGCCGAGCCGGCGGTCGAGAAGGACAGCAGCGCCACCCGCGGGGCCTGGCCCAGCAGCTGCCGGCAGGACCGGGCCGAGGCGCGGGCGATGGCGGCCAGTCCGGTGGCATCGGGGGCGATGACGAGGCCGCAATCGGCGAAGATCATCGCATCCGGCGCCGCCGTTTCCGCGGGCGGGATCATCAGGAAGAAGCTGGACACGATGGCCGCGTCGGGGGCCCGGCCGATGATCTGCAGCGCCGCGCGCACCGTCTCGGCGGTGGTGGCGACCGCGCCGCCCAGGGTGCCGTCGGCCTGGCCCAGGCGCACCCGCATCGCCGCCTGCCGGATCGGGTCGCGCATCTCGGCCAGCGCGCGTTCGGCGGTCATGCCTTTCGCGGCCCGCATCCGGTGCCAATGGGTCGACAATTCGACCAGGTCCGGCGCCGCGGCCGGGTCCAGCGCGGTGACGCCGGCAATCCCGGGCCCGTTCATCAGCGTGATCCGGGCCAGCCCCGCCTCGGTGAGGCGAAGGGCGGCCTCGGCCACGCGGGGGTCATGGCCCTCGGGCAGGATGATGTGGCGGGGCCGGGCGCGGGCGGCCGCGCGCAGGCGGTCGAGAAGCGGCGGCGTGGCGTCGGTCTTGGCGGCATCGGTCATCGGCCTGATCCTTCCGGCGGCGGGGCCGGGGCAACCGGCGCGGGGGGGACGCTGCCCCCGGCCCTGCGGACTGCCCCGGGATACCGGACGACCCGGGCGGGGCGGGGGGCGGCA
>DBFD01000040.1:0-14430 GCA_002294185.1 Paracoccus sp. UBA889 | reverse complement strand
GGCGGCAGGGCGGGGGGCGGCGCGCATGCTCAGGCGATCCAGTGCAGGCCGGAGACGATGAAGACGCCCAGGAAGACGGTCTCCGCGACCATCAGCGCGATGGCGCCGGGGCCGACCTCGAACATGCGTTTCAGCGAGGTCTTGATGCCGACCGCCGCGATCGCGATCAAGAGCGCCCAGCGGCTGAGCGCGCCGGCCCCGTCGGCCAGGACCTGCGGGATCAGGCCCAGCGAGTTCAGCGCCGCCAGCACCAGAAAGCCCACCACGAAGCCCGGCAGCAGCGGCGGGCGCCGGCCCTCGGACAGTTCGGCCAGGCCCTTCTGCCGGATCACCAGCGAAAAGCACAGCACCACCGGCGCCAGCATCGACACCCGGATCAGCTTGACCAGGGTCGCGGTCTCGCCGGCCTCGGGGCCGATGGAAAAGCCGGCGCCGACCACCTGCGCCACGTCATGGATCGTGCCGCCCAGGAAGACGCCCGAATCGCGGGCGCCGAACTGGAACAGCTGCGCCAGCATCGGATAGAGGATCATCGCCACCGTCGACAGCACGGTCACGCAAAGCACCGTGAAGACCAGGTCGCGTTCGGATTTCTCGTGGCGCGGCAGCACCGCCGCGATGGCCATCGCCGCCGAGGCCCCGCAGATCGCCACCGAGCCCCCGGTCAGCAGCGCAAAGCGCCAGCTGCGCCCGACGAAGCGGCTGGCGATGAGCGCGAAGCCGATGGTCAGGATCACCCCCGCCACGACCAGCGCGATGGCCGGCCCGCCAAGCGCCGCCAGCATCTCGACGCTGATCCGCGCCCCCAGCAGCGCCACCCCCAGCCGCAGCACCGTGCGCGCGGTGAAGCCGATCCCCGGCGCCGTCCGCGTGCCCTCATCGGCCAGGAAGTTCAGCGCCAGGCCCAGAAGCAGCGCCAGCAGCATGGCCGGCGCGCCGTAACGGTCGGACAGGAACTGCGCGGTGACGGCGACGAGGACCGAAACGGCAAAGCCCGGAAACATCGGGCGCAGCGCATCGCCCCCGCCCAGGCGGGTCGAGAGCCGCGCGGCAAGCGAGGTCATGATCTTCTCCTGCAAGGCAAGGCAAGGCGTGACCGGCCCGGCGCCGACGGGCCGGGCCGGGTCGTCGGGATCAGGCCGCACCCTTCTGCGGGCGCATGTCGGCGGCGTCGATGCCGGCCACCGGCACCGGCTTCTTCATCGCGTCGCGGCGGAAGGGCTCGCCCAGTTCCTGGTTCAGGATCACCTCGATGAAGGTCGTCTCGCCCCGCATCTGCGCCTCGACCGCCTCGTGCAGCGCCCGGGTCAGGTCCTCCTGGCTTTTCACCTGCACGCCGGTCACGCCGCAGGCCTGGGCGATCCCGGCATAGGAGGTGTCGCGGTCCAGTTCGGTGCCCACGAAGTTGTTGTCATACCACAGCGTCGTGTTGCGCTTTTCCGCGCCCCATTGGTAGTTGCGGAAGATCACCATGGTGATCGCCGGCCAGTCGTCGCGGCCGCAGGCGGTCATCTCGTTCATGGAAATCCCGAAGGCGCCGTCGCCGGCAAAGCCGATCACCGGCACGTCCGGATTGCCGATCTTGGCGCCCAGGATCGCCGGAAAGCCGTAGCCGCAGGGACCGAACAGGCCCGGCGCCAGGTATTTGCGGCCCGCCTCGAAGGTCGGATAGGCATTGCCGATGGCGCAGTTGTTGCCGATGTCGGAACTGACGATCGCATCCTGCGGCATCGCCTGCATGATCGCCCGCCAGGCCTGACGCGGGCTCATCAGGTCGGCGTCGCGGCGGCGCGCGCCCGCGTTCCATTCGGTGCCCGGATCGTCATCCTCGTGATCCAGGCTCGACAATTCCTGCGCCCAGCGGGATTTCGTCTGCGCCACCAGATCGCGGCGCTCCTGCCGGCCGGCATCGCCCGCATCATCCGCAAGCTGCGCCAGGATCCCGCGCGCCACCTTGCCCGCGTCGCCCTGGATGCCCACCGTCACCTTCTTGGTCAGACCGATCCGGTCGGCATTGATGTCGACCTGGATGATCTTCGCATCCTTCGGCCAGTAATCGATGCCGTAGCCCGGCAGCGTCGAGAACGGGTTCAGCCGGGTGCCAAGCGCCAGCACCACATCCGCCCTGGCGATGATCTCCATCCCGGCCTTGCTGCCATTATAGCCCAGCGGACCCATCGCCAGCGGATGGCTGCCCGGGAAGCTGTCATTGTGCTGGTAGTTGGAACAGACCGGCGCATCCAGACGCTCGGCCAGCCTGACCAGGTCGGGGATCGCCCCCGACAGGACCACGCCCGCCCCCGACAGGATCACCGGGAACCGGGCCGCGCTCAGCAGCGCCGCGGCCTCGCCGACCGCCCGTTCCCCGCCCGCGGGACGTTCGAACGCCACCACCTGCGGCAGATCGACGTCGATCACCTGGGTCCAGAAATCGCGCGGGATGTTCATCTGCGCCGGCGCCGAATTGCGCCAGGCCTGCATGATCACCCGGTTCAGCACCTCGGGGATGCGCGAGGGATCGCGCACCTCCTCCTGGTAGCAGACGCAATCGGCAAACAGCCGCATCTGCTCCATCTCCTGGAAACCGCCCTGCCCGATGGTCTTGTTCGCCGCCTGCGGCGTCACCAGCAGCAGCGGCGTGTGGTTCCAGTAGGCCGTCTTCACCGGCGTCGCAAAACCCGTCACCCCCGGACCGTTCTGCGCGATCGCCATCGACATCCTGCCCGTCGAGCGCGTGAACCCGTCCGCCATCAGACCCGCATTCGTCTCGTGCGCGCAATCCCAGAAGGTGATCCCGGCCCGCGGAAAAAGATCGCTCACAGGCATCATCGCAGAACCGATGATCCCAAAAGCATGCTCGATCCCATGCAACTGCAAAACCTTGACAAACGCCTCTTCAGTCGTCATCCTCATGGCTCAAAACTCCCTTTCCCGGAGATTGTGGTCAGGCCCCGCGCCTGCGATCCTCGCGCAGGAGATCGGCGGCCTTTTCGCCGATCATGATCGCGGGGGCATTGGTGTTGCCCGAGACGATCTCGGGCATGATCGAGCAATCGGCGACGCGCAGGCCGCGAATGCCCTTGACCCGCAGACGGTCGTCCAGCACCGGCCCCATCGCGGCGGTGCCGGTCGGATGAAAGATCGTCGTGGCCGAATTGCGCACCCAGTCCAGCAGCGCGGCATCGTCCCGGACCTCGGGGCCGGGGCGCATCTCGCCGGTGATCTTGCCCGACAGCGGGCGCTCTGCGGCGATCCGGCGGGCGATCCTGACCCCGTCGACGATGGTTTGGCAATCGGTTTCGGTCGCCAGGTAATTCGGGTGAATGGCGGGATAGACCGACGGATCGGCCGATTTCAGCCGGATGCTGCCGCGACTTTCGGGGCGCAACTGGCAGACCGACATGGTGAAGGCCGAAAACGGATGCACGCCCTGGGACGGGCTGTCGGCGGACCAGGGCTGGACATGGAACTGGATATCGGGGGTCGCGACGCGATCGTTGGTGCGCATGAACCCGGTGGCGAGGCTGGCCGCCATGCTCATCGGGCCGGCGCGGAACATGGCGTATTTCAGCGCGATTCGGGCCTGTTGCCACAGCTTGCGAACCTCGTCGTTCAGCGTGGGTTCATTGCAGGTATAGATCAGCCGGGCCTGAAGATGGTCCTGAAGGCCCTGTCCCACGCCCGGCAGATCGGCGGCGACGGGAATGCCGTGTTCGGCCAGATGCGCGGCTTCGCCCACGCCCGAAAGCATCAGGATCTGCGGGCTGCCGATGGCGCCGGCGGACAGGATCACCTCGCCCTTCACCTCGATGCGCTGCGTCTTGCCCGAGCGGTCGGCATATTCGACCGCCACCGCGCGCCCGTCCTCTATCACCACGCGACGGGTCGCGGCGCGGGTGATGATGCGCAGATTGGGGCGCTTGCGGATCGGATGGATATAGGCCACGGCGGCCGAGCAGCGCCGGCCCTTGCGGGTGGTCAGCTGGAAATAGCCCACGCCTTCCTGCGCGGCGCCGTTGTAATCGGGGTTGAACGGAAATCCCGCCGCCTGCGCCGCCGTGACCCAGGCATCGCAGATCGCCCGCGACAGGCGCATGTCCGACACGTTCAGCGGCCCGCCCGCGCCGTGATAATCATCGGCGCCGCGTTCCTGGTTCTCGGCCCGCTTGAACAGTGGCAGCACATCGTCCCAGGACCAGCCGGAAAAGCCCATCTGTGCCCAGCGGTCGTAATCCTGCGGCTGTCCGCGCACATAAAGAAGCCCGTTCAGCGACGACGATCCGCCCATCACCTTGCCGCGCGGCCATTCCAGCCGCCGGCCGTTCAGGCCGGGATCCGGCTCGGTCCGGTAGCACCAGTCCACCGACGGGTTGTTCATTGTCTTGAAATAGCCGACCGGAATGTGAATCCACGGATTCCAGTCCCAGGAACCGGCCTCCAGCAGGGTGACGGTGACGCCCGGATCGGCCGACAGGCGGTTGGCGATGGCGCAGCCGGCAGATCCGGCGCCGACGACAAGATAATCGGTCTGCAATTTTCCCCCTCCCGAAGCTGCGCATGGCCTGATCGGCCGGCCCTGAAATTTTGGCTTGCAATTGAAACCTATATGATTAGAAATGATACCACAAGTCTCAAAAATCGCATCTTTAGGGAGGAGGAATGTGATGACGGGAAGAATCGACACGATTCGTGGCGTCTCGCGGCGTGATATCCTGCGCGTTGCCGGCCGGTTCGGGATGACCTCGACGGCGATGGCACTGACCGGGGCGGCGGGTTTGCTGAGCACGGCCGAACTGGCCCGCGCGGCGGAATCGACCTATGACAAGCGATTCTCGAAAGAGGCCAAGCACACGTTCAAGATGGGGGCCTCGGGTTTCAATGCCCGCAACCTGCTGATCGAGCGCGCGGGCTTTCTGCAATTCGCCCGCGACCTGGAAGAGCGCACCGATGGCGAGATCCGGATCGAATTCATCGGCGACAACCAGATCTGCGGCCAGCTTGATTGCGTCGAGAAGACCCAGCTTGGCGTGGTGGATTTCTTCGCCGCCTCGACCCAGAATTCGGCCGGCGTGGCGCCCTATTACAACGTGCTGGACTTCGCCTACATGTTCCCCAACCGGGCCTCGCAGTATCATTTCTTCTACAGCCCCGAAAGCCAGCGCATCCTGCGCGATCCGCTGGAAAAGCGCCACGGGATCAAGTTCCTGTTCACCCATTGCGAACTGCGCGGCATCCAGCTGGGCCTGAAATGGAAGGACCGGGATCTGGTCACCAGCATCGACCAGCTTGCCGGCACCAAGAACCGCGTCACCGGCACCCAGCTTGGCCGGATCGCGATGCAGCTGATGAACCTCAACCCGGTGCCGGTCGCCTGGGAGGAAACCATCGACGGGCTGAAACAGGGCCTGATCGACGGCGCCGAAACCTGGGCCTCGGCCGTGGCCTACGCCAACATGGCGCCGGTGGTCAGCCAGTCGGTCGATCTGCGATTCTTCTCTGGCAACGAACATTGCGGGATGTCGTCCAAGGTTTTCGACAGCCTCGACGGTCCCTTGCAGGACGCGGTGATGGAATCGGCCTATCTGGCCCAGGTTCAGTCGCAGGCCGCGAACGAGGCGGCATTGATCAAGACGGTCGGCTTCTCGGACCCGCAATTGCCCGACACGATCTTTGCCGAAAACAACGTGCGCACCGCCTTCCTGTCGGACGAGGAACTGAAGAAGGCCGAAGAGATGTGTTCGCCCGAATTCAATCCCGATCCATGGAGCCAATGGCGCGAGCGCCTGATGCAGTGGTCGGGCGGCATCGACACCTATGACGAGATCTATCGCATCGCGCGCGAGATCCCGGCCGACACCAAGCCCGAAAATGTCGAGCCGCGCCGCTGGTGGCGCTCGGCCTGAACCGCCAGCGCGGCATCCGTTTCTCGGGTGCCGCAATTCCGGGGGGAGATCGGAAAGATGGAACGTTTCGTCGCCGAATTCGGTGCGATCCTGTCTGCGCTGGCGTCGCGCGACAGCTGGGAAATCAATACCGCGCTTGGAGAACCCGCGGGATGGGCCGTCGGACTGATCGTGATGGTCGGCGGCGGCGCCCTGATCCTTGCGCTGTTCAAGCTGGTGCCGCTGCTGGACCGGCATCTCGAACGGGCGCTGATGGTCATCGTCTATCTGGCCATCGCCGCGATCATCTTCATCGAGGTGATCCGCCGCTTCACACTGAACCTGCAAGAGCCGTGGTCCACGACCTTGCCGCCCTATCTGTTCCTGCTGCTGACCTGGTTCGGCTGCGCCTTCAATGTCAAGCTGCGCGCGCATCTGTCCTTTGCCGAATTCCGCACGCGGCTGCCGCGCGCGGGGCAACTGGCCTGCCTGCTGCTGGACGGCGTGCTGTGGCTGGGCATGTCCTGGATCGCCGTCACCACGACGCTGCGGCTGGCGGCCAATTCGGCCTCGAATTTCCAGATCCTGCTCGGGACCGACAATGTGATGGTCTGGTGGTTCGTGATCCTGGTTCCGGTCTCCTTCACCATCCTTGCCGCCCGCGCGGTCGAGAACATGATCGAGGATCTGCGCCGCTTCCGCGAGAACGCGCCGCTGATCGAGATGACAACCCTGGGCGATACCTGAGAGGCCATCATGACAGACCCGTTCTGGATCACCCTGATTTCGCTGGCCGTCACCGGCCTGTTCATGCTGGGCGTGCCGGTCTTTCTGGTCATCGCCTATTGGGTCATCGGCTGTTCGATCGTGCTGGGCCTGACCTTCGACAATATCGGCGCGGCGCTGACCTATGCCTTCTCGAACGGGTTCGCGCTGCTGGCCATGCCGCTGTTCATCCTGACCGGCGACCTGATCAACAAGGCCGGCATCGCCCGTCGCCTGTCGGATTTCGCCTATGCGGTTCTGGGCTGGCTGCGCGGTGGCCTGGCGATGGCCTCGATCGGGGCCTGCGGGTTGTTCGCGGCGATCTCGGGGTCGAATTCCGCCACCACGGCCACGATCGGCTCGATGATGCATCCCGAGATGGTGAAGGGCGGCTATGACACGCGCTTCGCCGCCGCTACTGCCGCAGCCGGCGGCACGGTGGGGATCATCATCCCGCCCTCGATCATCTTCATCGTCTATGGCTTCCTGATGAACCTGCCGATCTCGGACCTTTTCGTGGCGGGGATCATTCCCGGCGTGATGATGGTCCTGGCGATGCAGTTCGTCTGCTGGCTCATGTCGCGCATCCATGGCTGGGGCCACATCATCCCCTTCGACATGGGCCGCGTGCTGCGCACCGCGTTCGGTGCCTGGCTGGGCTTCTTCGCCATCGGGCTGGTGCTGTGGGGCATCTATACGGGCAAGTTCTCGCCCACCGAGGCCGCCGCCGTCACCGTGGGATTCTGCGTGATCGTGGGCGTCCTCAGCCGCTGGCTGTTTCCGCTGGTCGCATCCGGCATGGATGAGCACGGCCGGCCCCGGACCTATGCCGCCAGCATCCTGGTCGAGGGTTTCCGCATCCGCGACCTGCCCTCGGTGACGATGCGTTCGGCGCAGATCACGGGCATCCTTGCGCCACTGATCGGGATCTCGGTGGTGATGCAGCAGATCCTGTCGCTGCTGGGCGCGCAGGAGGCAATCGGACAATGGGTCTCTGGCCTGGGCGGATACTGGGTCATGCTGGCCGCCTCGATGGCGATCATCTTCGTCGCGGGGATGGTGCTGGAAAGCCTGCCGGTCACGATCATCCTGGCGCCGATCCTCGCGCCCCTGGCCGCCGCCAACGGCATGGATCCGGTCCATTTCGCGGTGATCTTCCTGGTCGGCGCCTCGATCGGGTTCGTGACCCCGCCCTACGGGCTGAACCTCTATGTCGCCTCCAGCGTGACCGGGGTTCCCTACATGCGGCTGCTGCGCTATGCGCTGTATTACCTTGCGGCGCTGCTGAGTGTCTGGATCATCGTGGCTGTCACGCCGTCGCTGGCCACGATCCTGCTGCCGTCGCGGTGAAGGACCGGATATGGCGCGAATGCGGGCGGGCGACATGGACAGCGCGGGCAAGGTTGCAGAGACGGGCGGCGACAAGGCGCCGCAGAACAACCTGCGCCCGCTCTATATCCTGAAAACCGTGGCCGAGGCCGCGGCCCCGGTTTCGGCCGCCGAACTGGGCGAGGCACTGGATCTGCCCAAACCCACCATCCACCGGCTGTTGCAGACCCTGGAACATGATGGCTGGCTGATGCGCGATCTGGGTGGGCGCGGCTATGTCGCGGGGCATCTGCTGCGCCGTCTGGCCGCCAACACGTTCAGCGGGCCGGGCCTGCGCCGCGAACGCATGGCGATACTGAAAGGGCTGGCCGAGGCCATTGGCGAGACCTGCAACATCTCGATGCCCGATGGCGACGCCATGGTCTATGTGGACCGGGTCGAGACCCACTGGCCGCTGCGCATCCGCCTGCCCATCGGCACCCGTGTGCCGCTGCATTGCACATCGGCGGGCAAGACCTACCTGTCCACCCTGCCCCCGGCGCAGTTCACGCGGCTGCTGGGCCGGCTGACCCTGGCCGCCCGGACGCCCCACTCCATCACCACGCCCCTCGCCCTGGCGGACGAGATCGCGCTGACGCGCGAGCGCGGCCATGGCGAGGACGATCAGGAGATGGTCGAAGGCATGATCGCCCTGGCGGTGCCGATCCGCGACCATCTGGACCGGGTTTTCGGCACGCTGTCCTTTCACGCACCGGTCCAGCGCCTGACGCTGGACGCCGCGCGCCAACATCTGCCGCTGCTGAAACAGACCGCACGCGATCTGGCCGACACGCTGTAACCCCTTTCGGCGCCGAACCCGTGCCCGCGCCCTCGTCCCGCTGGCGAACCGTGCGGGGCCGGTCCCCCGCCGTTCAGCCCTTGCGACGACCGGAAGCGGCCTGCCCGGACCGGGGCGGCTTCGACGCGAAGGGCCGCGACCTGGCCTTGGCGCCCGTCTTCGTCTTGCCCTTGGCAGTCTCCGACCCGGCTTCGCGGGCGGACTGCGCCGAGGCCTCCTTCCTTGCCCTCGCGGCCTTGTCGGCCGCGCTCCAGCGCGGTTTCGCCCGGGCCTTGGCGGGCGCGTCGGCCTCGGCGCGCTTGCCTGCCGGGGCGGGTTTCGCCGCGGCACGAACCGGGGCTGCGGGCCTTGATCCGGGCGTGCCCTCGGGTTGCGGCGCGCGCGCGGGACGGGCCGATCCGGGCGATTTCACCGCCGCGCGTTCCGGTCCCGGCTCGCCCTGAAGCCGGCGCATGGTCAGGCCCGGTTCGATCTCGGTCGTTTCGCCGAAGCGGGGGGCCTCGGCGATGGCGATCTGGACATGGGTTTCATGCTCGCGCACCCGAATCGCGCCGATCGCGTCGCGGGTGATGCCGCCGGACTCGCAGATCTTGGGCAGAAGCCAGCGCGCCTCGGCCCGTCCGCTATGGCCGACCGACAGCGCGAACCAGACGGCGGCGCCGAAATCGCGCGGCGCGCGCGGCGCAGCTTGCGCGGGCTGCGGCACGTCGGACAGGACTTCGGGCGGCGGCCGGCCCTCGCGCCACAATTGCACGAAGGCGGCGGCGATCCGTTCGGGGCCGACCCGCGCCAGCAAATCCTGTGCCACGCCCATATCATCCAGCGGGGCGGTCAGCGCCGGGTGATCCATCATCCGCTGGTCGTCGCGGTAGCCGACCTCTTCGGCCGAAGGTGCCTTGCCCCATTCGGCGGTGACTTTCGCGCCCTGCAACAGCCGCTGCGCCTTTCGGTATTCCGACGGGCTGACGACAAGCGCCGAAACCCCCTTGGCCCCGGCACGCCCGGTTCGCCCCGAGCGGTGCAGCAGCGTTTCGGAATTGGTGGGCAGATCGGCATGGATGACCAGTTCCAGCCCCGGCAGGTCGATGCCGCGCGCGGCGACATCCGTGGCGATGCAGACCCGTGCCCGACCGTCGCGCAAAGCTTGCAGGGCGTGGGTGCGTTCCTGCTGGGACAATTCGCCCGACAGCGCCACCACGCGAAAGCCGCGATTGCCCATCCGCGCCAGCAGGTGGTTCACATTGGCCCGCGTCTTGCAGAAGACGATGGCGGTCCGCGCCTCGTAGAAGCGCAGCAGGTTGAAGATCGCGTTCTCGCGGTCGCGAACGGCGACCGACAGCGCGCGATAGGCGATGTCGCCGTGCTGGCGCGCCTCGCCCATCGCGGCGATGCGCAGGCTGTCACGCTGGAAATCGCGGGCCAGTTTCTCGATCGCGGCGGGAACGGTGGCCGAGAACATCAGCGTGCGGCGGCTGTCGGCGGCGGATTGCAGGATGAATTCCAGATCCTCGCGAAAGCCCAGATCCAGCATCTCGTCGGCCTCGTCCAGCACCGCGACGCGCAGACCCGACAGATCGAGGCTGCCACGTTCCAGATGATCGCGCAGGCGGCCCGGCGTGCCGACCACGATCTGCGCCCCCTGTGCCAGGGCCCGACGCTCGGTCCGGTAATCCATGCCGCCGACGCAGGTCGCGATCCGCGCGCCCGTCGCCGCATAGAGCCAGCCCAGTTCCGCCGCGACCTGAAGCGCCAGTTCGCGCGTCGGCGCGATGGCCAGCGCCAGCGGACCGGAATCCTCGGGCAGCCTGTCCGCGCCATCCAGCAGATCGGGCGCCGCGGCGATTCCGAAGGCCACGGTCTTGCCCGAACCGGTCTGCGCCGAGACCAGCAGGTCGCGTCCCTTCGCATCCGGGTTCAGCACGGCCTGCTGCACCGCTGTCAGGGTGTCATAGCCCCGCTCGGCCAGAGCCGCGGCCAGCGGCGCTGCGATATTGTTCTGTGTCATCTGTTTCGCCTGAAAGGGCCCTTGCGGCCGATGGAACGGCCCGGACCCTTGCCCGGGCCCCCTGCCCGCGCTGCAGGACAGCCGATCCGGCTGACTATCCCCGC
Source organism: Paracoccus sp. UBA889 (assembly GCA_002294185.1). Lineage (GTDB taxonomy): Bacteria > Pseudomonadota > Alphaproteobacteria > Rhodobacterales > Rhodobacteraceae > Paracoccus. The sequence continues at coordinate 3,507 of DBFD01000040.1, read as the reverse complement.
CCGAGCGCAGAGTCAAAGCCGGTTCCGGTTTCGGGCATCGGTCGGCCGGGTCCGCGCCGCCATGGCGGCGCCGTCAGGGAACGACCAGGTATTTCTCGCCCGTCGCCTTGCGCTGCGTGGCTTCGGCGATCTCGGGCTTCAACAGATCGTCCAGACCGATCTCGGCCGTGTAGTGGCTGGCAAAGGTGGTCTTCATCCCGTCAACGACACGCTGGCGCATCCGCGCGGCGACCGAGGGATCGGCATTGCCGAGAAAGTTGAACAGAAGCCAGCCGCCGATATTCCAGGCAAAGCCGAAACCGCGCTTGAGGATCGTGGGCCCGGTATCCAGCGCGCCATAGATATAGACCCGTTTCGCGGACTGCGAACCATAGCGGTTGTAGCTGTCCATGGACCGGACCGCGACGGCCTCCATCGCGTTCAGCATCATGCTGGTCATCTCGCCCCCCCCGATCGCGTCAAAGCCGATCGTGGCCCCGGTCTCGGCAATCGCCTGTTCCAGTTGCTGCCGGAAATCATCGGCGCTGCTGTCCACCACATGTGTGGCGCCGATCTCGCGCAGCAGATCCGCCTGCTGCCGGCTGCGCACGATGCTGACCAGACCGATCCCGTCCTCCTGGCAGATGCGCACCAGCATCTGACCCAGATTCGACGCGCCGGGCGCGTGAACGATTGCGCTGTGCCCTTCGGCCCGCATGGTCTCGGTAAATCCCAGTGCGGTCAGCGGATTGACGAACAACGAGGCGCCTTGGGCGGAGGTCGCACCCTCGGGCAGCACAATGCAGGATTCGGCCCGGATCAGCCGCAGCTGCGCATACATCGCCCCGCCGATCATCGCGACGCGCTTGCCGACCATATCCCCAAGGTCGGGACCGGCCTCGATCACCAGTCCCGCGCCCTCGTTGCCGACCGGCATCGACTGGTCGAACCGTGCCGCCAGCGGCGCCATCGCAGCCTGGGGAATTTTCGCGGTCAGCGCGCGCGCCTCGCCCGAGCCCTCGACCGTCAGGGTCTGCATGTCGGCCGGGCCATAGAGCAGGCCAAGATCGGATGGATTGATCGGCGCGGCCTCGAGGCGGACCAGCAATTCGCCGGCCTCGGGCGCGCGGACGGGAACGGGATCGAGCGTGATCCTGAGGGTGCCGTCGGAGGTGACGGTCGATCTGAGTTCAAGGTTGCTGTGGCTCATCATGTCCTCGCCTGCATGCCTGGCAATGAAAGCCTAGCACCGGCGGCAGGGCGGTGAAAGGCGGCGCGCTTGGGCCGGCCGACGGCAATCGCCGGTCCGGTTCGGCTGCCGCCGGTCGCCCGCCTAGAAATCCCAGTCCTCGTCCTCGGTGGCGATGGCCTTGCCGATCACATAGGACGATCCCGACCCCGAAAAGAAATCGTGGTTCTCGCTGTCGGGCGACAGGGCGGCCATGATGGCCGGGTTGACCTCGCAGGCGGCGGGCGGAAACAGCGCCTCGTAGCCCAGATTCTGCAGGGCCTTGTTGGCGTTGTAGTGCAAAAACGCCTTCACGTCCTCGGTCAGCCCGATTCCGTCATAGAGATCGGCGGTATATTTCGCCTCGATATCGTAGAGATCGAACATCAGCGAGAAGGCAAAGTCCTTCAGCGCCGCGCGTTCGCCCTGGCCAAGCCGTTCCAGCCCGCGCTGATACTTGTAGCCGATATAATAGCCATGCACGGCCTCGTCGCGGATGATCAGGCGGATCAGGTCGGCGGTATTGGTCAGCTTGGCGCGGCTGGACCAGTACATCGGCAGATAGAAGCCGGAATAGAACAGGAAACTTTCCAGAAACACGCTGGCGATCTTGCGCCGCAGCGGATCCGAGCCGGCCGCGTATTCATCCAGCACCAACCGCGCCTTGCGCTGAAGCTGGGGATTGTCTTCGGACCAGCGGAAGGCTTCGTCCACCTCCCTGGTCGAACACAGGGTCGAGAAGATCGAGGAATAGGACCGCGCGTGAACCGCCTCCATGAAGGCGATGTTGGACAGGACCGCCTCTTCGTGCGGGGTGATCGCATCGGCCATCATCGCGGGGGCGCCGATGCTGTTCTGCACCGTGTCCAGCAGGGTCAGCCCGGTGAAGACGCGGATGGTCAGTTGCCGTTCCTCGGGACGCAGCGTGGCCCAGCCTTGCACATCGTTGGACAGCGGCACCTTTTCGGGCAGCCAGAAATTCATCGTCAGCCGGTTCCAGACCTCCAGATCCTTGTCGTCCTGAAGCCGGTTCCAGTTCACCGCGCGCTGCACCGGCGTGATCGTCTGATCCTTCATGGCGAAAGACCCTTTCCTGGTTTGTTCGTCGGATATCCGCGGGACAGCGCGGCCTAGAGGGTGCAGGACACGCATCCCTCGACCTCGGTTCCTTCCAGCGCGGCCTGCCGCAGCCTGATGTAGTAGATCGTCTTGATCCCCTTCTTCCAGGCGTGGATCTGGGCGCGGTTGATGTCGCGCGTCGTCGCCTCGGCGGGGAAGAACAGGGTCAGCGACAGGCCCTGATCGACATGTTCGGTCGCCGCCGCATAGGTGTCGATGATCGCCATGGGTCCGATTTCATAGGCGTCGCGATAGAAGTCGAGATTCTCGTTCGACATGTAGGCGGCCGGGTAATAGACGCGGCCGATCTTGCCTTCCTTGCGGATCTCGATCTTCGAGACGATCGGATGGATCGATGAGGTGGCGTTGTTGATATAGCTGATCGAGCCGGTGGGCGGAACTGCCTGAAGATTGCGGTTATAGAGCCCGTGTTCCATCACCCGGGCCTTCAGCGCCGCCCAATCCGCACGCGTGGGCAGGGTGATGTCGGCGAATAGCCGCGTCACCTCGGGCAGGACGGGCAGCCAGTCGCGGCCGGTATATTTGTCGAAGAACGACCCGTCGGCATAGCTGGACTTGTCGAAATCGCGGAACGTGGCAGCCTTTTCCCGCGCCAGCAGGTTCGAGGCCCGGATCGCGTGATAGGCAATCGCGGCGAAATAGACACTGGTGAACTCGATCCCTTCGGGACTGCCATAGTGGATATGCTCGCGCGCCAGATACCCGTGCAGGTTCATCTGGCCCAAACCGACGGCATGGGCCTCGTCATTGCCGCGCCGGATCGAGGGCACGGCGTCGATGGCCGACATCTCGCTGACCGCGGTCAGCGCGCGGATTGCGGCCTCGACGGTGCCGCCGAAATCGGGGCCGTCCATCGTTTTGGCGATATTCAGGCTGCCCAGGTTGCAGGAAATGTCGGTTCCCAGATGCGCGTAGGACAGATCCTCGTTGAACTGCGACGCCTCGTTCACCTGCAGGATCTCGCTGCACAGATTGGACATGGTGATGCGCCCGTGGATGGGGTTGGCGCGGTTCACGCTGTCCTCGAACATGATATAGGGATAGCCGCTTTCGAACTGGATCTCGGCCAGCGTCTGAAAGAATTCGCGGGCGTTGATCTTTGTCTTTCGGATGCGCCTGTCGTCCACCATCTCGGTATATTTCTGCGTCACCGGAATGTC
>DBFD01000014.1:23404-30768 GCA_002294185.1 Paracoccus sp. UBA889 | reverse complement strand
TATCACTTTCAAAGAAGTTTTCCCAGACTTATCCACAGGCGTGCAAATGGTGGATAGGTGCGGGGAGCGATGCCCAGTCCCGCAATCCACAGGCCCTACTTCAACTACATTCCTTTTTCATATCTTTTTATTTAAGTGGTCGGAAACGAGGCCCCGATGACCGACCTGATGATCGCGTTCTATCCCTATGTGAAAGCCTTCCATGTGATCGCGGTGATCTCGTGGATGGCTGGGCTGTTCTACCTGCCGCGTCTGTTCGTCTATCACGCCGAGCGCGGCGCCGAGGCAGCGGAGCCGACAGACAGCTTCCGCATCATGGAGGAGAAGCTGCTGCGCGTGATCATGCGGCCGGCGATGATCGCGACCTGGGCCAGCGGATTATGGCTGGTGGCAACGCCGGGTATCCTCGATTGGACGGCCCTGTGGCCCTGGTTCAAGGCCACCGGGGTGCTGGGAATGACCGGATTTCACATCTGGTGCGCGGCCGAGCGGCGGCGGATTGCGGCCGGAGCGATCCGTCGCGGTCGGTCTTATCGGCTGATGAACGAGGTGCCCACAGTGCTGCTCATCGGCATTGTCGTGTCGGTCATCGTCAAATTCTAGGTGGGCGATTGACTCGCCGGTTCTGCCGGCCTATGTCGCGACCAAGCCCGGCCGTCCGGTACGGGGATTCCCACACGAATATGACATGACCGACCTTCGACGCGGGGGCGGCCTACGGTGACGATATGAGCGATGAGCGCCTGAACCTGTCCGAACTCAAGGCGAAAAGCCCGGCCGACTTGCTGTCCATGGCCGAGGAATGGGAAATCGAGAACGCCTCGACCATGCGCAAGGGCGAGATGATGTTCTCGATCCTCAAGGAACATGCCGAAGAAGGTTGGGATATCGGCGGCGAGGGGGTGTTGGAGGTCGTGCAGGACGGTTTCGGCTTTCTGCGTTCGACCGAAGCCAATTACCTGCCCGGGCCCGACGACATTTATGTCAGCCCCGACATGATCCGGCAGCATTCCCTGCGGACCGGCGACAGCGTCGAGGGCGTCATTCGGGCCCCGGGCGAGAACGAGCGGTATTTCGCGCTGACCAGGGTCGAGAGGATCAACTTCGAGGATCCCGAGAAAGCCCGCCACAAGGTCGCCTTCGACAACCTGACCCCGCTCTATCCCGATGAACGGATGACGATGGAGATCGAGGATCCCACGATCAGGGATCGCAGCGCGCGGATCATCGACCTGGTGGCGCCGATCGGGAAGGGGCAGCGGTCGCTGATCGTCGCGCCTCCGCGGACCGGCAAGACCGTGCTGCTGCAGAACATCGCCCATTCGATCGAGCGCAATCACCCGGAATGCTATCTGATCGTTTTGCTGATCGACGAGCGGCCCGAAGAGGTCACCGACATGCAGCGCAGCGTGAGGGGCGAGGTGATTTCATCGACCTTCGACGAACCGGCCAGCCGGCACGTCGCGGTGAGCGAAATGGTGATCGAAAAGGCCAAGCGCCTGGTCGAGCATAAACGAGATGTTGTGATTCTTCTGGATTCTATCACAAGACTTGGTAGAGCGTTCAATACCGTGGTTCCCAGCTCGGGCAAGGTTCTGACTGGTGGCGTCGATGCGAATGCCTTGCAGCGGCCAAAGCGTTTCTTCGGCGCTGCACGGAATATCGAAGAGGGCGGGTCGCTGACCATCATCGCGACCGCGCTGATCGATACGGGCTCGCGCATGGACGAGGTGATCTTCGAGGAATTCAAGGGCACCGGCAACAGCGAGATCGTGCTGGATCGCAAGGTCGCCGACAAGCGGGTCTTCCCGGCCATGGACATCCTCAAATCCGGTACCCGGAAAGAGGAATTGCTGGTCGAATCGAAGGATTTGCAAAAGACCTATCTGTTGCGCCGGATCTTGAATCCGATGGGGACGACAGATGCGGTCGAGTTCCTGATCTCGAAATTGAAGCAGACCAAGAGCAATTCGGAATTCTTCGACTCGATGAACGCCTGACGAGGCTGACATGGCTCTTATCTATGCGGAAGCCACCCCGCCCGGGCGCGGTGGCATTTCGGCTATTCGCATCAGCGGAGACGGAGCACGGCGGGTGGCCGAAAGGCTGGCCGGACCGCTGGAGCGTCCGCGCCACGCCTATCTGCGGACCTTGCGCGAGGGAAACGAAATTCTCGATCAGGCTCTGGTGAGCTGGTTCGAAGCCGGGCGAAGTTTCACCGGAGAAGAGACTGCGGAATTGCAATTGCACGGGGCTCCGGTTGTCGTGCGGCGGGTTGGGGCCGCGCTGCGGCGTATGGATGTGCGATCGGCCGAAGCGGGAGAGTTCACCAGACGCGCCTTTCTGGCGGGAAAAATGGATCTTGCCGAGGTCGAGGGACTGGGTGATCTTCTTGCGGCCGAGACCGAAGCCCAGCGGCAGCAGGCGGCGCGGCTGGCCTCGGGCGAGTTGGGTCGGGTGGCCGGAGATTGGCGAAAGATGCTGATTGCCGCTGGCGCCTTGATCGAGGCGAGCGTCGATTTTGCGGACGAGGAAACGCCCGAGGAAGTCCCGGCCGAGGTTTTTTCCCTGTTGCAGGAACTTGCGGCTGAACTTGACCGTCATATTGCCGGCTATGCGGCCGCCGAGACGATCAGATCGGGATTCGAGGTGGCCATCATCGGGCCGCCGAATGCCGGAAAATCAAGCCTTCTTAACAGGTTGGCCAGGCGCGATGTGGCGCTGGTTTCCGAGATTGCGGGTACGACACGCGACGTGATCGAGGCGCGACTGGACCTGAGTGGTGTGCCGGTCACGTTCCTTGATACTGCTGGACTGAGAAAGTCGTCTGATCTCATCGAATCCTTGGGGATTGATCGCGCGAGACAGCGTGCCCTCGCAGCGGATTTGAGGGTGCATCTGTCCCCGGATGGTCAGCGCGAGCAAGATCTGTGGCGCGACGGCGATATCGTGGTGAGCAGCAAGGTTGACTTGCGCGAGGATGGGTCCACTGGCGTCTCGGCTTTGACAGGGGTGGGGATAGACGATTTGCTGACCAGGTTGCGCCGCACCCTGGCCGAGAGAATCGCTCCGGCGGGTTTGGTGAGCCACGGCAGACAACTGAATGCGCTTGTAGATGCGCGCCGCGCTTTGGCAGATATCGATGGATTGCCACCCGAAATTCTGGCGGAGAATATTCGCGCCTGCGCCATGAGTCTGGACCGGCTTCTTGGCAGAATCGGTGCGGAGGATTATCTAGATGCCATCTTTACGACTTTCTGTATCGGGAAATAGGGCGTTTCACGTGAAACATTTTGATGTGATTGTGATCGGAGCCGGTCACGCCGGACTTGAAGCCGCAGGCGCGGCGGCGCGCATGGGGGCTGATGTCGCGCTGATCACAATGCGGCGCGAGGATATTGGCGCATTGTCCTGCAACCCGGCGATCGGCGGGTTGGGCAAAGGACATCTTGTCCGGGAAATAGACGCGCTTGACGGACTGATGGGGCGGATCGCTGACCGGGCCGGGATTCAGTTCCGGCTGCTCAATCGACGCAAGGGGCCCGCGGTTCAGGGGCCGCGCGCCCAGATGGACCGCGCAATCTATCGCAAGGTCGCGCATGATCTTATGTCCCGTCTTCCCGGACTGACGTTGATCTACGGATGCGTCGAGGCGCTGGCCGGCGACGAGAACCGCGTGACCGGGATCGAGATGGAGGACGGGACCGCCTATTCGGCATGTGCCACCGTGCTGACCACCGGGACGTTCCTCAACGGGACCATTCATATCGGCGACGTATCGCATGCAGCCGGTCGCTGGGGTGACGAGAATGCGAGAGGCTTGGCGACGTCGCTTCGCCGTTTCGATCTTCCGCTGGGTCGCCTGAAGACGGGAACGCCGCCTCGGCTAGACGGGCGGACGATCGATTGGTCCCGCCTTGATCGGCAGCCCGGAGACGATGAGCCGACGCTGTTTTCCTATCTCAGCACAGGCGTGAGTGGGCCGCAGATCTCTTGCGGTATCACACATACAAACCCGGAAACACATGACATCATTAGAGAAAACCTATCTCGTTCCGCAATGTATGGCGGACACATTTCCGGGAAGGGCCCTCGATACTGCCCGTCGATCGAGGACAAGGTTCTTCGGTTCTCGGAAAAGAAATCGCACCAGGTTTTTCTTGAACCCGAGGGGCTGAACGATCCGACGATTTATCCCAACGGTATTTCGACATCGCTGCCGGCTGAGATTCAGGAAGCCTATGTCCGAACGATCACGGGGCTCGAGCAGGCTGTAATACTTCAGCCCGGTTACGCCGTTGAATACGACTACGTCGATCCTCGTGCGCTGTCGTCATCGCTTCAACTTCGAGCTGTCAGCGGCCTTTTCCTTGCTGGACAGATCAACGGCACGACGGGATATGAAGAGGCCGCCGCGCAAGGTTTGGTTGCAGGACTGAATGCCGCTTTGTTGGCACAGCGGAAACCCGCGATCAAATTCAGCCGATCAGAGAGCTATATCGGCGTCATGATCGACGATCTGGTGTCCCGGGGTGTGACCGAACCTTACCGCATGTTCACCTCCAGAGCAGAATTTCGCTTGACGCTTCGGGCCGACAACGCCGATCGCCGGCTGACCCGCATGGGCCGGAACATCGGCTGCGTCGGCGATGAGCGCTGGCGGCATTTCGACAGCCGGGAAAAGCGGTATATCGCCGGACGCGACATCGCCGAGGCACGAGCCTTTTCGCCGAACGAGCTTTCAGGCAGGGGGCTTCATGTTCGACAGGACGGCCAAAGGCGCTCGGCATTCGAATTGATGGGAATGGCGGCGATCAGCGATGCGCAGATTGTTGAAATCATGCCAGAATTGTCGGCGGTTCACCCGGAAACCATGGCTCAGTTGCGCGCTGACGCTCTCTACCATCAATATCTCGATCGCCAGGAACGTGACGCGAAGGCGCTGAAAAACGACGAAAACATTGTGCTCCCAACCTCCCTGGACTACTTCACAATGTCCGGACTTTCGGGCGAACTGGCCGCGAAGCTTTCGGAAGCGCGGCCAGAGAGCCTCGCCTCGGCCGCCAGGATTGAAGGCATGACCCCCGCCGCGCTGACCCTGATCCTTGCCATGGCAAAGAACGAGCGGTGCCGGACCGCATGATGCATGTTTCACGTGAAACATGGGATGAACTGGATGTCTATGCCGCTATGATCCGGAAGTGGAATGCTCGGATCAATCTCGTGGCGCCGTCATCCGTTCCCCATCTGCAAGAGCGGCATATTGCCGACAGCCTGCAGCTTGTCGAACTCAGCCAGCCCGACGCTGGTCTTTGGGCCGATTTAGGTAGCGGAGGCGGCTTTCCCGGCCTGGTCGCGGCGATCGCATGCCGCGATCGCATGACGGATTTCATTCTCGTCGAAAGCGATCAGCGAAAATCGGCTTTTCTGCGAAGCGTCATTCGCGAACTCGGCCTGAAGCGGGCAGAGGTCATCTCTGCCCGCATCGAGGATCTGAATTCGCTGAAAGCCGCCTATATCAGCATTCGGGCGCTTGCCCCGCTTCCCCGTCTCATGCCATATCTGGTGCAACATCTCGAAAAGAACGGGCAGGCGTGGTTGATGAAGGGCAGGCAGTGGAAGGCGGAACTTGACGAGACGGCGTCACACTGGCGCTTCTCCGTCGAGAGCCATCCCAGCAAGACAGATCAGTCTGCGGCTATCCTCAAAATCTGGGGGCTTGATCATGTCTAGATACAGTATCGTGGCAATCGCGAACCAGAAAGGTGGCGTCGGCAAGACCACGACTGCGATCAACCTGGGCGCGGCCCTTGCGATGGCCGGGCATCGGACGATTCTTGTCGATCTCGATCCGCAGGGCAACGCTTCCACCGGGCTGGGCATCGACGAGGATCGCCGGCAGTTGACCGTCTATGACCTGCTTGCCGGCGAGGAAAGTCTTCAGGATTGCGCCATTCCGACCCAGATCGACAACCTCCACATCGTGCCCGCGACTGCCGATCTTTCTTCGGCCGATGTGGATCTGTCCCAGACTCAGGACCGCACCCGCCTGCTTCGCCGCAAGCTTGAGGGTGCACCTGATGGCAGCATTGTCCTGATCGACTGTCCGCCGGCCCTCGGCCTTCTCACCGTCAATGCCATGGTTGCCGCCGATTCGGTTCTTGTCCCGCTGCAGGCGGAGTTCTATGCGCTCGAGGGGCTGTCGCAGCTCTTGACGACGGTCAAGCACGTCCGGGCCAGCGGTAATCCGGCCCTGCGGATCGCAGGTATTCTGCTGACCATGTCCGACTACCGCAACAATCTTTCGCAGCAGGTCGAGGCCGATGCCCGCAACACGCTGGGCGATCTGGTCTTTCCCACCGTCATTCCGCGCAATGTCCGCGTTTCGGAGGCTCCGTCGCATGCCCAGCCCGTGCTGCTCTATGACCCGGCCTCGAAGGGCAGTGGTGCCTATCGTCAATTCGCCGAGGAATTCGCGGCGCGCCTGAAGATCGTGCGAGAGGAAGTGTGATGTCGGATGCCAGAACAGCCAAGAAGGGCCTGGGACGGGGGTTATCGGCGCTGATGGCCGATATCGATCTGGGCGAAACCAACGTCGCGACAGCGCCGTCGCGGGACCGCAGCCTGATTCCGATCGAACAGATCACCGCCAACCCGGATCAGCCGCGCCGTCATTTCGACCCCGAAGCCCTGCAGGAATTGGCCGATTCGCTGCGCAGTCGCGGTGTGCTGCAACCGCTGATCGTGCGTCCGCACCCGACCAGCGAGGGTCTGTACCAGATCGTCGCCGGCGAACGCCGCTGGCGTGCGGCGCAGATGGCGCAACTGCACGAATTGCCGGTCATCATCCGCGAGCTTTCCGATACCGATGTGATCGAGATCGCGATCATCGAGAATATCCAGCGCGCCGACCTGAATGCGATCGAGGAGGCCGCCTCCTACAGGCAGTTGATGGACCGCTTCGGCCATACGCAGGAAAGACTGGCCGAGGCGCTGAACAAAAGTCGCAGCCACATCGCCAACCTGCTTCGCCTTCTCAACTTGCCCGATACCGTTCAGCAATACGTCAAGGATGGAAAGATCAGCGCAGGACACGCCCGCGCGCTAATTACCGCCGGAAACCCCGGGGCGCTGGCCCAGAAGATCATCGATCGCGGTCTCTCGGTCCGCGAGACCGAACAACTGGTTCGCAAACAGTCCCAGCCCGGCACGGAATCTCAGCCGCGTTCTACCCGTCCTCAGCAGAAAGATGCGGATACCCGCGCGCTCGAATCCGATCTTTCCTCCCATCTCGGGATGCGGGTGCAGATCGATCATCTGGGCCAGGACGGGGGGAAACTGATCATCACCTATCGCGACCTCGA
>DBFD01000014.1:0-23019 GCA_002294185.1 Paracoccus sp. UBA889 | reverse complement strand
TTTATCCCGGACGGGTAACAATATAAGCTGCAACTCCGGCGCAGATCGCGGCCTGTGCCACAATGATCCACACCGGCAGCGCTAGCCATAACGTCAAGGCGATCCCGCCCGCCATCGCGACCACGGCCCAGATCTTCGCGACCCCGCCGATGGCGCCACGCTCGTGCCAGGCGCGAATGGGCGGCCCATAGGCCGGATGATCGAGGATCTTTTGTCGCAATCGCGGCGAGCTTCGGGAAAAGGCCCAGGCGGCGACCAGCAAGAAGGGCACCGTAGGCATGATCGGCAGGGCGATCCCGACGATCCCCAGGCCCATGAACAGAAAGCCGGTCAGAAGCCAGATTTGTCGCATCTCAGGTGGCCAGTTCGCGCAAGATCGCGTTCAGGACGGGGCGACCCTGATCGGTGGCGATCAGGCGCCCGCCTTCACGACGCAGCATCCCCATCGCGAACAGGCTTTCGACGGCGGCTTCGGGCAAGACACCGCCCGACAGGCGGTGATACCGCGCCTCATCCATCCCCTCGGCCAGCCGCATCGACATCAGCAGATACTCCGTTGCCTGTTCATCGGCAGGCAGAAACGATCGCAGCGACTCGCCGGTTCCATGCGTCTCGACAGCCTCGATCCATCCTCCGGGCGACATCACCGCCTCGGTCGCCACCCGTCCGCAGTCCAGCGTGAGCCGGCCATGGGCGCCTGGTCCGACGGCCGCCCAATCGCCTTGCCGCCAATAGATCAGATTGTGACGGCTCTCGGATCCCTGCCGCGCATGGTTCGAGATCTCATAGCCCGGAAACCCGAACTCGCAACAAATATCTTGTGTTTCCAGATACATGTCGGCTGACACATCCTCATCTGGAAGATCCTTCAACTTGCCTGCCGCAGCCCTTGCGCCAAAGGCCGTCCCCGGCTCGACCGTCAGCTGATACAGCGACAGATGGTCCGCGGCCATGGCCAGAGCCTCGCGCAGTTCCGCCCGCCAGGCCGCGCGGGTCTGTCCTTGCCGCGCATAGATCAGATCGAAACTCACCCGGGAAAAGCAATCGCGCGCCACGTCAAACGCCGCCCGAGCCTCGGCAACGGAATGCCTCCGCCCCAGCCGCCGCAGATCAGGGTCGTTCAATGCCTGCACGCCCATCGAAAGCCGGTTCACCCCGGCCTCGGCGAAACCGCGAAACCGGTCCTTCTCGACGCTGGTCGGATTGGCCTCCAGCGTGATCTCGATCGCGTTGGTGAAACCCCAGGCGGAACGCGCCGCCCGGATCACCCGGTCAACCGTGTCGGGCCGCATCAGCGATGGCGTGCCGCCGCCGAAAAAGATGCTGTCCAGATGACGGCCCGGCGTCTCGGCCGCCAGCCGCGCGATTTCGCTCGCCAGCGCGTCGGCCCAGCGTGCCTGGTCCACCCGCGACACGACATGGCTGTTGAAATCGCAATAAGGGCATTTCGCCGCGCAGAAGGGCCAATGCACATAAAGCCCGAATCCTCCCGCACGCCAATCCTCGCTCATGCGCGCATCGCGGTCACCGTGACCGCTGCCTTCATTTCCGATCCGATCAGCCAGGCGATCGCCATGGTCGCGGCGGACACCGCCGAAACGCCCCTGACCAAGGCTGGGCGACAGCCCGACGCCGCCTGGAAGGATGATCCGACCGATATTTTATGCAAAGCAACCCTCGATCATCTTCGCCACCGCCCGCGCCCTGTGGCTGAGGCTGTTCTTCAGCGCCGGCTGCATCTCGCCCAATGTCACATCATGCCCCTCCGGCATGAAGATCGGATCGTAGCCATGCCCTTCGGCACCCCGTGGCGGCCAGACCACCCGGCCCGGCAGAGTGCCCTCGAACACCGCGTCATGCCCGTCCGGCCACATCAGCACCAGGGTGCAGCGGAATTGCGCCTGCCGGGGCTCGGGCGCGCCGGCATCTTCCAGCGCGCGCCAGGTCCGTTCCATCGCCATCGCGAAATCACGGCCATGCCCGGTTTCGGCCCAGTCGGCGGTATGGACGCCGGGCGCGCCATCCAGCGCATCGATGCAGATGCCGCTGTCGTCCGACAGCGCGGGCAGGCCGGTCGCCGCGACCGCGGCCCGCGCCTTGATCCGGGCATTGCCCAGGAAGGTCTGCTCGGTCTCGGCGGGCTCTGACAGGCCGGCTTCGGCTGCGCCGATGACGGTGACGCCGAACGGTGCCAGCAGCGCCTGCATCTCGGCCAGCTTGCCGGCGTTGTGCGTGGCAACCAGCAGGCGCCTGCCGTCGAACCGCCTCATGCGATCGCGGCCTTCTGCGCGGCGACCAGTTCGGCCATTCCCGCTTCCGCCAGGTCCAGAAGGCCGGTCATTTCATTGCGGCTGAAGGTCGCCCCCTCGGCCGACATCTGCACCTCGATCAGCCGGCCGCCGCCGGTCATCACGAAATTGCCATCGGTGCCCGCCTCGCTGTCTTCGGCGTAGTCCAGATCCAGAACCGGCTGGCCCGCATAGATTCCGCAACTGACGGCGGCGACGTGATCGAGGATCGGATCGCTGGTCACGACCCCGGCCTGCATCAGCCTGTTCGCCGCCAGCCGCAGCGCCACCCAGGCCCCGGTGATCGAGGCGCAGCGGGTGCCGCCATCGGCCTGGATCACATCGCAATCAAGCGTGATCTGCCGCTCGCCCAGGGCCACGCGATCCACGCCCGCCCGCAGGCTGCGCCCGATCAGGCGCTGGATTTCCTGTGTCCGGCCCGATTGCTTGCCCTGCGCCGCCTCGCGCCGGTTGCGGGTATTGGTTGCGCGCGGCAGCATCCCGTATTCGGCCGTCACCCATCCAAGTCCGGTTCCCTTCAGGAAACGCGGCGGATTGTCCTCGATGCTGGCGCTGCACAGGACATGGGTGTTGCCGCAACGGATCAGGCATGACCCCTCGGCATGCCGCATCACGCCGGTTTCGATTGAAATCGGACGCATTTGGCTTAGATTCCTGCCTGAAGGGCGCATGATTTTTCCTTTTGCTGAAGATTGCTGCCCCATAACGCCCGTTGGCCCCGTCACGCAAGCCCGCAAGGGATATGAGCCAGGAATCGCTGCTATCCGAATTGAACGACCGCTCGCGCGAGGTGTTCCGCCGCGTGGTCGAAACCTATCTGCAAACCGGAGAGCCGGTGGGTTCGCGGACGCTGACGCGCGCGCTGTCCGAACAGGTCAGCGCGGCGACGGTGCGCAATGTCATGCAGGATCTGGAATTCATGGGTCTTCTTGACAGCCCCCACGCCTCGGCCGGGCGGTTGCCCTCGCAGCGTGGCCTGCGGCTGTTCGTGGACGGGATGATGGAGGTCGATTCCGTCGCCCCCACCGATCGCGCCGCCATCGACCAGACGCTGGGAAATGACGATCCCGATACCGGCCTGCTGCTGGATCGGGTCAGCACCGCGCTGTCGTCGATCACGCGCGGGGCCTCGCTGGTGCTGATGCCAAAACACGAGGCGCCGATCCGGCATATCGAATTCGTCAGCCTCGCGCCCGACCGCGCGCTGGTGGTGCTGGTCTTTGCCGACGGCCATGTCGAGAACCGCATCTTCACGCCGCCGCCGGGCCAGACGCCGTCCTCCATGCGCGAGGCGGGCAATTTCCTCAACGCCATGGCCGAGGGCCGCACGCTGGCCGAATTGCGCAGCCACATGGCCCGCCAGATCGACGCAAGGCGGCGCGAACTGGACGTGCTGGCGGCCGAACTGGTCCGGTCGGGGCTGGCGCTGTGGGATGGCGAAGCCACCGATCCCCGCCTGATCGTGCGTGGCCGGGCGAACCTGCTGGACCGCGAGGCCGCCGATCTGGACCGGATCCGGGTGCTGTTCGACGATCTCGAACGCAAGCGCGACATCGTGGAATTCCTGGAACTGACCGAACAGGGCGACGGGGTGCGCATTTTCATCGGCTCCGAGAACAAGCTTTTTTCGCTTTCGGGTTCCGCTCTGGTGGTTTCTCCCTATATGAATGCCGACCGTAAGATTGTGGGCGCGGTGGGTGTCATCGGGCCGACGCGGCTGAATTATGGCCGTATCGTGCCGATCGTCGATTACACCGCGCAACTGGTCGGGCGGGTGCTGTCCGGCCGGAAAGGATGAACTGGAAGATGAAAGAACAGAACGAACAGCCGATCGACGAGATCGACGACGATCCGCTGGCCGACCCGGCCGTGACCGATGAGATTGCGCGCCTGAACGCCGAGCGTGACGAATTCCGCGACAAGTGGATGCGCGCGCTGGCCGATGCCGAGAATTCGCGCAAGCGCGCCGACAAGGACCGTCGCGACGCCGAACAATATGGCGGATCGCGCCTGGCGCGCGACCTGCTGCCGGTCCATGACGCGCTGACCCGCGCACTGGATGCGGCCGGCGAGGAGCAGCGATCCAATGCCGCCGCCCTGATCGAGGGGGTCGAACTGACCCTGCGCGAGCTGGAAAACGTCTTTTCCAAACATGGCATCACCCTGATCCGGCCCGCCCAGGGCGAGAAATTCGATCCGACGTGGCACGAGGCCATGTTCGAGGCTGCCGTGCCCGGCACCCGCGCGGGCGAGATCATTCAGGTGATGGACAACGGATTCCGCCTGCACGACCGCCTGCTGCGTCCGGCCAAGGTCGGGGTCAGTTCGACGCCGGCCAGCTGATCCGCGTTTCGGCAAGCCGATCCTGTTGCTTCCGATCTCTGGCGCTACAACCTTCCGCTGACTTGCCGAATGTTCCCGACCGCGCGACGCTGGTGGAACATTCGGTCATCGGAGGAGGGGACCATGGCACATACCGACGGGATCAGGATTCACCCGGACGTCGATCACGGCGTGAAACAGGGCAGTTCCGGCTTTTCCGGCGGAACGCTGACCTGCCATTGCGCCAGCAACCCGGTCAAGGTCCGGGTCGGGGGCCAGACCGCCCACAACCATGTCTGCGGCTGCACCAGGTGCTGGAAGCCCGATGGCGCGACCTTCAGTCAGGTCGCGGTCGTGTCGCGTGACGCGGTCGAGGTACTGGAAAACGGCGACAAGCTGGAAGTGGTGGACGAATCCGCCGCGATCCAGCGCCATCGCTGCCGCGAATGCGGCGTTCACATGTATGGCCGGATCGAGAACAAGGACCATCCGTTCTACGGACTTGATTTCATCCATACCGAATTGTCCGACGAAGATGGCTGGTCAGCGCCTGAATTCGCGGCCTTCGTCAGTTCCGTGATCGAATCGGGTGTCGATCCCTCGCGCATGGACGCGATACGCGCACGGCTGCGCGAATTGGGGCTGGAACCCTATGACGCGCTGTCGCCGCCGCTGATGGACGCCATCGCCACGCATGTCGCGAAACGGTCGGGCGCGTTGCCCGCTTGACGGCGGCACGGCCCGATTTCACACATTCCGTCAGGGGGCCGCGACAACCGGCCCCCTCGGCCATGACCGACAAGCCCGATCGAAGAACAGGAGATCAAGCATGAAAACCCGTGCCGCCGTAGCCCTGGAGGCCGGCAAGAAGCTGGAAGTGATGGAGGTCAATCTCGACGGGCCGAAGGAAGGCGAGGTGATGGTCGAGATCAAGGCGACCGGAATCTGCCACACCGACGAATTCACCCGTTCGGGCGCCGACCCCGAGGGGCTGTTTCCCGCGATCCTGGGACACGAGGGCGCGGGCGTGGTGGTCGAGGTCGGTCCCGGCGTCAAGTCCGTGAAGCCCGGCGATCACGTGATCCCGCTTTACACCCCCGAATGCCGCGAATGCGCGTCCTGCCTGTCGGGCAAGACCAACCTGTGCACCAGGATCCGCGCCACGCAGGGGCAGGGGCTGATGCCCGACGGAACCAGCCGGTTCTCGATGCCGGACGGCACGCCGATCCATCACTACATGGGCTGTTCGACCTTCTCGAACTTTACCGTCCTGCCGGAAATCGCCGTGGCCAAGGTCCGCGACGACGCGCCCTTCGACAAGATCTGCTATATCGGCTGCGGCGTGACCACCGGCATCGGCGCGGTCATCAACACCGCCAAGGTGGAAATCGGCGCCAAGGCGGTGGTCTTCGGACTGGGTGGGATCGGCCTGAACGTGATCCAGGGCCTGCGCCTGGCCGGCGCCGACATGATCATCGGCGTCGATCTGAACGATGACCGGCAGGACATGGCGACGCGGTTCGGCATGACCCATTTCATCAATCCGAAGAACGTCGAGAACGTCGTGCAGGACATCGTCGAGATGACGAAGACCCCGTTCGACCAGATCGGCGGCGCGGATTACAGTTTCGACGCGACCGGCAACGTCAAGGTCATGCGCGACGCGCTGGAATGCACGCATCGCGGCTGGGGCGTCTCGGTCATCATCGGCGTGGCGCCGGCGGGGGCCGAGATCAGCACCCGCCCGTTCCAGCTGGTCACCGGCCGGGTCTGGAAGGGCACCGCCTTCGGCGGCGCGCGCGGCCGCACCGATGTGCCCAGGATCGTGGACTGGTACATGGACGGCAAGATCGAGATCGACCCGATGATCACCCACACGATGCCGCTGGAGGACATCAACAAGGGCTTCGATCTGATGCATGACGGCGAATCCATCCGCTCGGTCGTGCTTTACTGATCCTCGATGGCTCCTTAGGTAATGAAGCGGCGGGGCCTGCGGTCCCGCCGTCGCTATGAAAGAACACAAGGAGCAGGCCGATGCGGCATCAGTGGCTGGACGATGACGACGACGAACCCGAAGAGGACGACCGCCGCCACAAGGAGGAAGGCGGGCTGGGCCTGCCCGAAGGCGACAGGATCGGCAAGCTCTATTTCAAGTCGCGCACGGTGATCGTCGCAGGACCGATCACCGACAAGCTGGCGCAGCGCACGGTGGCGCATCTGCTGGCGCTGGCCGAAGACAGCGACGATCCGATCAACATGTTGATTTCCTCGCCCGGCGGGCATGTGGAATCGGGCGACATGATCCATGACGTGATCAAGTTCATCCGCCCGACGGTGCGCACCATCGGTTCGGGCTGGGTGGCCAGCGCGGGCGCGCTGATCTTTGTCGGCGCGGACCGGGAAAACCGCTTCTGCCTTCCCAATACGCGCTTTCTGATCCACCAGCCCTCGGGCGGGATCGGCGGCACCTCGTCCGACATGATGATCCAGGCCGAACAGGTCCGCCTGATGCGCGACCGGCTGAACCAGATCTTTGCCGATGCGACCGGCCAGCCTCTGGAACGGATCGAGAAGGACACCCACCGCGACTTCTGGCTGAACACGCAAGAGGCGCTGGATTACGGCCTTCTGGCCAGGGTCATCCGCAGCGTGGATGAATTGTCATGACCGGCGGCGGGGTGATTGTCCGCCCCGCCAGCCATGACGACGACGACGCCATCTGGGCGATCCTGAAGCCGGTCTATCGTGCGGGCCAGACCTATTGCATCCCGCGCGACATCACCCGTGACGCGGCTTTGGCCGACTGGTTCGCGCCACCCTTCACCGTCTTCGTGGCCGAGATCGGCGGCCGCATCCTGGGCACCAGCCATGTCGGCGCGAACCGGCCCGCCGGCGGGTCGCATGTGGCCAATGCCTCGTTCGCGACCGATCCTGCGGCGCGGGGCAGGGGCGTCGCCCGAGCCCTGGTCGAGAATGCCAAGATCTGGGCCGGACGGACCGGATTTGCCGCGATGCAGTTCAATTTCGTCGTCTCCTCGAACGCGGACGCGGTGCATCTGTGGCAGACATCCGGTTTCAAGATCGTTGGCCGCCTGCCGGGCGCCTTCATTCATCCGCAGCTTGGTCCCGTCGACGCCTACGTGATGTTTCACGATCTTTGCGGCCAGGGTCTTGCGGGTGATCAGGGCGCCGCCGCGAAGACGCCTGCCGACAGCCGATAGACCGAACCTGCATTGACCCGCGTCAGCCCCTTGGCGCGCAGCATGTACCAGCCGGCCGGCGGCGCGTTCCGGTCGGTGAAATCGGTGCCGCCGAGATCCTCGGCGATCACGTCATAGGGGCCCTCGCGGCGTTCGGCCCGGTACAGCACCGCCGATTCCGCGTCATCGGGCAGCGACCAGCCCAGCCGCACGTCGTCGCCCGCGCGGCGGGCGGTGAATCCGGTCGCCGGGCGCTGCGGAAAGGGCCGCAGCGTCGGGTCGCCGATCAGGTTCACCCAGACCGGGTTGATCCAGTCATATTGCCCGGTGACCCCGTATTCGCGCGAGGCAAGACCGCCGGACCGGTAATTTCCATTGTTCACCGTGCGCATCTGTGCCTGACCGATCGTCTCGTTCAGCGCCATCCCGTGCAGCAGCCACGAGGGCCGCCCGCCCCAGGCAACGCTCAGCGCCGTGTCCGATCCCGCCAACAGGGCCCGCATCGGGTTGTTGGCCCTGTCGAACTGTTGCTTGCCGCTGCCGAAATTGATGGTGAAGACCGCCTCCACCGGGGGCCTGCTGAAGTAATCGTTGCCGCGATAGCTGCCGAAATCAACGCCGAACAGGAACGGCCCACGGCCCTGATGGTCGTGATGCCCGGCCTCGATCAGCGATGGCGGGCCGACGATGTTGAGAAGGCCGGCCCGCTCCAGCATCAGATACTGGCTTTTCGCATAGGCGCGGCGCGGCGCGCCGCCATCGCCCTGTCGCCAGCGGTGGTTGCGGTCAAGCCAGTCGGCCAGAAGCTCGGTTTCGGGGCCGAACTCGGCCGCCATATCGGCAAAGTCCACCCGCCCGATCGGGGCCGCGATCCGTCCCCCGGGAATCACAGAGGGCTCCAGCGCCAGCTTTCCGTCGGGCGTGGTGACCGGCGGCCAGAACCCATTCGGGGTGACGTAGAACAGATCCGTCGCCTGGGGCGCCTTGTCATGGCCGTCCGGCGCGATCCAGCCGCTGCGCATGACCGGCAGGTGCCCGACCAGCAGAACCGCCTGCGGCGCGAACGGATCGGAGGCCAGGGCATCGCCGATCCGCTGCCGCAGCGCGATCGCCCTTGTCATGTTGGCGGCCGAATCCCGGTCATCGCCGCGCGGCGCGCTGAGCCGCGTGGTTCGCCAGCCGTCCCCGATCAGGTCCAGAACCAGCCGGTCCAGCCGGTCGGCCAGCCCGGCTTCGACCGTCTCGTCGACGACGACGATCGCGCGCCCCGATTGCGGCTGAACCGGAACTTTGGTGCCGTAGGCCCAGAACCCGATCAGCGTCTTGCGGCCGGTCTCGATCCTGATCTGATATTCATAGGCCTGTCCGGGTTCCAGGCCGCTGTCCAGGATCCGTTGCGGCAGTGCGATTTGGGGCTTGTAGGGCGCCCAGCTTTCGATGCCGGTCTCGCCCAGCCGGCGGCGAAAGACCTGCGGCATGGCGCCATCCTGCGCCGACCATGACAGGCCCAGCCTTGTGCCGTCGGGCGAAGCCTGCGATTCGATCAGCAGCGGCTCGGCCGGGGCAGCCGCGACCGGCGCGGCGCCGGTGATCAGCGCCAGCAGCATCGCCAGCGCAAGAATGGCCGGCCCGGGGCGTCGGCTGGCGGCTGGTCGTCCGGAAGCGATCGGATGCGCGGTCATCGGGGCAGAATAGGTGGTGTTGGCATCCCGCCGCAAGGTCGTCGCCGGCTTGCGCGGCGCGCCACCCGCGCCCTTCGTGGCAATCCGCGCCGTTTCGCATTGTCGGCATGCCGGATTCCGGTCTTGATGGGCCGGCGCGGCCGTCCCGCTGCAAGCGGGCGGCCATCCCGAACATCACGGAGGATCGGATGAGCCTTGAAACGGTAGCAGAAAACCGCAGCTTCGGTGGGACGCAGGGGGTCTACAGGCACAGTTCGGCAGCCACCGGGACCGACATGACCTTCGGCCTTTTCCTGCCCGAGGCGGCGCAGTTCGGACGGGTTCCGGTGCTGTGGTATCTTTCGGGCCTGACCTGCACCCACGAAAACGCGATGACCAAGGCCGCCGCGCAGCAATGGTGCGACGAGGCCGGCATCGCCATCTGTTTTCCCGACACCTCGCCGCGCGGCGAGGATGTGGCCGATGACGAGGCCTTCGATCTGGGCAAGGGCGCGGGCTTTTACGTGAACGCCACCCAGGATCCGTGGAAGCCGCATTTCCGGATGTGGCACTACGTCGTGGAGGAACTGCCCGACTTGCTTGGCGACAATTTCGCCATCGACCGCGAGGCGATGGGGATCACCGGGCATTCGATGGGCGGCCACGGCGCCCTGACCATCGCGATGACGCATCCGGACCGCTACGGCTCGGTCTCGGCCTTCGCGCCCATCGCCCATCCCAGCAACTCGGATTGGGGCCGGAAGCAGTTCTCGGCCTATCTGGGCGATGACGAGGCGGCTTGGCGTGCCCACGATTCGACCGTTCTGATGACCGAGAAGGGCTATCCCGGCGAGGTTCTGATCGATCAGGGCAGCAGCGACCAGTTTCTGGATCTGCTGAAACCCGAGGCCCTGGCCCAGGCCATGATCGCACGTCGCCAGCCGGGCTGGTTCCGGATGCAGCCGGGCTATGATCACAGCTATTTCTTCGTGCAGACCTTCATGGCCGATCACGTCATGTGGCACGCCGATCGGCTGGGCTGATCGCCTTGCCGAACATTCCCGAACGCCATGCCGCTTTGCCATCAGACTTTAGGGGCAAGCGGCATGGCGGCAGATTGACGCAAGGTCGGCTGCATCCAAGACTGTCTTCTATGGACGGCTGCGGGGGGAGGACAGTTCCGCGGCCCTTGATCCAAGAGCGGAGGAACAATCGATGAGACACTTGCTGAACCGCGCGGCCGCGGCCCTGCTGCTGACGGCCACCGCGGCGTTCGCCAACGAAGACCTGACCAGCCGGATCGACGATTCCAAGCAATGGGCGATCCAGACCGGCGATTACGCCAATACGCGCTATTCCGAGCTGGACCAGATCACCAAGGACAATGTCGGCGACATGCGCGTCGCCTGGACCTTCTCGACCGGTGTCCTGCGCGGGCACGAGGGCGGACCGCTGGTGGTGGACGACATCATGTATGTCCACACGCCGTTCCCGAACAACGTCTTCGCCCTGGACCTGAAGAATGACGGCAAGATCCTGTGGCGCTACGAACCGCAGCAGGATCCCGAGGTGATCGCGGTGATGTGCTGCGATACCGTGAACCGCGGCGTGGCCTATGCCGACGGCACCATCCTGCTGCATCAGGCCGACACCACGCTGGTGGCCCTGGATTCAAAGACCGGCAAAGAGAAGTGGAAGGTCAAGACCGGCGATCCGGCCAGCGGCGAGACCAATACCGCCACCGTCCTGCCGGTCAAGGACAAGGTGATCGTCGGCGTCTCGGGCGGTGAATACGGCGTTCGCGGCCGGGTGACGGCCTATAACCTGTCGGATGGTTCGGAAGTCTGGAAAGCCTATTCGACCGGACCGGACGACGAGATGCTGGTCGATCCCGAAAAGACCATGGAACTGGGCAAGCCGATCGGCAAGGACAGCAGCCTGAACAGCTGGGAAGGCGATCAGTGGAAGATCGGCGGCGGCTCGACCTGGGGCTGGTATTCCTATGATCCGGAGCTGAACCTGATCTATTACGGCACCGGCAACCCCTCGACATGGAACCCCGCGCAGCGCCCGGGCGACAACAAGTGGTCGATGACGATCATGGCCCGCGATGCCGATACCGGCATGGCCAAGTGGTTCTACCAGATGACTCCGCATGACGAATGGGACTATGACGGCGTCAACGAGATGATCCTGACCGACCAGCAGTTCGACGGCAAGGACCGCAAGCTGCTGACCCATTTCGACCGCAACGGGTTCGGCTATACGCTGGATCGTGAAACGGGCGAATTGCTGGTGGCCAAGAAATTCGATCCGGCCGTCAACTGGGCGACCGAGGTCAACATGGATCCGTCATCAGACCAGTACGGGCGCCCGCAGGTGGTGGCCGAATATTCGACCGAGCAGAACGGCGAGGACGTGAACTCGACCGGCATCTGCCCGGCGGCCCTGGGCTCCAAGGACCAGCAGCCGGCTGCCTATTCGCCCGAGACCGGCCTGTTCTACGTGCCGACCAACCACGTCTGCATGGATTACGAACCGTTCCGCGTTGCCTATACCGCCGGTCAGCCCTATGTCGGCGCCACGCTGTCGATGTATCCGGCGCCCAACAGCCATGGCGGCATGGGCAACTTCATCGCCTGGGACAACGTCAAGGGCGAGATCAAGTGGTCCCTGCCCGAGCAGTTCTCGGTCTGGTCCGGCGCTCTGGCCACCAAGGGCGGGGTCGTGTTCTACGGCACGCTGGAGGGCTATCTGAAGGCGGTGGATGCCGAAACGGGCGACGAATTGTTCAAGTTCAAGACCCCGTCCGGCATCATCGGCAACGTGATGACCTACGAAAGCAACGGCAAGCAATATATCGGCGTGCTGTCGGGCGTCGGCGGCTGGGCCGGCATCGGGCTTGCGGCCGGTCTGACCAACCCCAATGACGGTCTGGGCGCCGTGGGCGGCTATGCCGCGCTCAGCGACTATACCGAACTGGGCGGCCAGCTGACGGTGTTCGAACTGCCCGGCGACGTGGCCTCGAACGCCCCGGCGGCCGAGCCGAAGCCGGCTGCGGGCGAGACGAAGGGCTAATACTTTCGTTCCGCACGGACGAGGTTGATCTGTGAAAGGGCCGCCCCAGCGATAGACTGGGGCGGTTCTGTCTGGGGAGAGCAGGCAAATGAGAATTGGGAGGACGACGATCATGAAAGTCATCACCAGCCTGGGGGCGCTGATCCTGGGCGTATCGCTGGCCGGCGCGGCCATCGCGCAGACCGCAGCGACGGACGCCACCACACCGCCCCCGGCGCAGGCCGGCGCGGGCGCGGCCGCCGCCACGTCGGGAAATGCCACCGCCACGACCACCGGCACCGGCACCGGAGCCGTCGATCCGGCGCAGGCCGGGGCGGGGGCTGCCGCCGCAACGTCGGGCAATGCACAGGCCGCAGCTCCGGCCGCGCAGGATGGCAAGGACGCGGCAACCGGTAACGGCGGCACGGTCAGCGACAAGCCGGTGGATCTGGCCAAGGGCGCGACGACCCTGCCGAACGGCATGGACATCACCCCCGATTACGAAGAAAACGGCCGCTGGTTCAACGCCGACGGGATCCCGACATTCAAGATCGCCGAGGACGGCACGGTCGATTTCGCGACCTTCAACGGCTATCGCCGCTATACGTCCAATTGCATGGTCTGCCACGGCCCGGACGGCGAGGGTTCGACCTATGCGCCGGCCCTGAAGAATTCGGTCCTGCGGCTGGACTATTATCAGTTCCAGCAGATCGTCGCCTCTGGCAAGAAGCAGGTCAACACCGCGCAGAATCAGGTCATGCCGGCTTTCGGCACCAACAAGAACGTCTGGTGCTATGTCGATGACATCTGGGCCTATCTGGTGGCGCGCGGCACCGACGAATTGCCGCGGGGACGCCCGGCGAAGAAGGGACCGAAATCGGAGGCATTCACCGCGCAGGAAGATTCCTGCATGTCGATGTGATCCGATGATCCGCTTCCCCTGGCCCAAGCCGGCGCTGATCCTGGCCCTGTGCGGCGCGCTGCCCGCCGCCGCGCAGGTCGCCGATCTGCGTTCGACCACGCAATTCCGGGTCTGCGCCGATCCAGCCAATGCGCCGATGTCGATGAAGGACGGATCGGGCTTCGAGAACCGGCTGGCCGAGAAATTCGGCGAATGGCTGGGCAAGCCGGTAAGCTATACCTGGTTTCCCTCGGGCATCGGCTTCATCACCAAGACGCTGCGCGCCGGAACCTGCGACGTGGTGATGGGCTATGCGCAGGGCGATGAGCTGGTGCAGAACACGAACCATTACTACACCTCGGTCTTCGGCATCGTGACCCGCAAGGACAGCGATCTGGCCTCGGTCGATCGTCTGACCGACCCGGCACTGAAGGATCGGCCGCTGGGTGTCGTCGCGGGCTCGCCCCCCGCCACGATCATGGCGCGGGCGGGGCTGGCCAAGAACATGCACGGCGCCGATCTGTTCGTGGATCGCAGGGTCAAGGATCCGGTCGGTGACCTGCTGCAAGGCGTCCGCGACGGCACCTATGACGCCGCCGTGCTGTGGGGGCCGCTGGCCGGGCCGCGCGTCAAGGACGATCCCGATCTGCAATTCACCCCGTTGCTGAAGGAAACCACCGGCCCGAAGATGGCCTACCGGATCACGATGGGCGTGCGTCAGGGAGAACAGGAATGGAAGCGCGAACTGAACAGCCTGATCCGCCGTCGTCAGGACGAGATCAATCAGGTGCTGCACGAGGCGGGCGTGCCTCTGGTGGACGATTACGGCAAGGAACTGCTGCCATGACACGCTGGGCGATGGCGCTGTTGCTGGCTTTCGCCGCTTCGGCCAGCGCCGAGGTTCCCGAACCCGAAGGCTATCGCGGCGCCCCCTATGGGGCACCCGTTCCCGCCAGCCTTCAGGGCGCCGAGGTTATCGATGCCGCCCGCGCGATCGACCTGCACGACCAGGGCGCGGCCTTCATCGACGTCTATCCCCGGACCCGCAAACCCCAGGATCTGCCCGAAGGCACCATTTGGCAGGAGCCGCGCCACGACACCATCCCCGGTGCGATCTGGCTTTGGGATACCGGCTATGAACGCCTTTCCCCGGACGAGGAAGCGCGGCTGAGGAACGGCCTGGCCAGCGCCTCGGGCGGCGACAGATCCGCGCCGCTGGTGATCTTCTGCCGGGCCGATTGCTGGATGAGCTGGAATGCCGCCAAACGCGCCGTGGCCATGGGCTATGACGCGGTGAAATGGTTCCCGGGCGGAACCGATGAATGGCAACAGGCTTCGGATGCCGATCTCGTCGCGGCCGTTCCTGTCACGCCGTGACGACGCCGAAACGATCGATCATCCCGCGCGTGGCGGCGTCGGGGACGGCGCGGGCGGCAGACGCCGCGCCCTCGGACAAAAGGCATAGGACCAAAGGCTTAGCCATAAGTTCCCGGTGCCGGCGGGAAGATAAACAGGCTTGCCCAAACGCTGCCCTGCGCCCACGATGATCCGGGGAGAGCGGAGCATGATCAGGGCAATCACGGGTTTTCTGGTCGCGGTCCTGCTGCTGGCGACACCGGTGTGGGCGCAGCGGGCGGCCGATCCGATGCTGATCCGCGCCGCCGTGCTGCGTGTCGATGCGCAGACGCTGCGCCCGATCTCGCGGCTGGAACTGCCGACGGCCGACCTGGGTTTTGCGGGCGCGCGGCTGGCGATCGAGGATAATGACACGACCGGTCGCTTCATGGGTCAGGATTTCGAAGCCCAAGAGGTCGCAACCGGCCCCGACGGGGCGAATGCGGCGCTGGACAGCCTGATCGGCGCCGGCATTGCCTTCATCGTCGTGCTGGCCGACGACCAGACCACGCTGGCACTGGCCGACCGGGCCGGAGACAGGGCGACGATTTTGAACGCCCGCGCGCGCGGCGACGCCCTGCGCGGCGCGGATTGCCGGGCGAACATCATCCATGTCGCGCCCAGCCATGCGATGATCGCCGACGCCCTGGCGCAGTTCCTGATGTGGAAGAACTGGCCGCGCTGGTTCCTGGTCGAGGGCAGCCATCCCGCCGATACCGATCTGGCCGACGCCTACCGGCGCGCGGCCTCGAAATTCGGTGCGAAGATCGTCGAAACTCGTGTCTATGAAGATACCGGCGGTGCAAGGCGCACCGATTCCGGGCATGTGCAGGTGCAAAAGCAGATGCCGGTCTTCACCCAGCGGGCGCCGGCCTATGACGTGATGATCGCGGCCGACGATTCGGATGTCTTCGCCCCCTATCTGCCCTATCAGACCTGGGATCCGCGGCCTGTCGCCGGATCCGTCGGGCTGGTGCCGCGAACCTGGCATCCCGCGATGGAGGCCTGGGGCGCGAGCCAGTTCCAGAACCGGTTCGAGGAACTGGCAGGCCGCCCCATGCGCGAGGTCGATTACCAGACATGGCTGGCACTGCGCATGATCGGCGAGGCGGCGACGCGCACCGGCTCGGCCGATCCGGCGGTTCTGCGCGACTTCCTGCTGTCCGACCGCTTCGAGGTCGCCGGCTTCAAGGGGCAGAAGCTGACCATCCGCGACTGGGATCAGCAGCTGCGCCAGCCGATCCTGCTGACCACCGGCGATCTGATGGCCTCGGTCAGCCCGCAGGGTCAATACCTTCACCAGGTCAGCCAGCTCGATACCCTGGGCATCGACCGTCCCGAAACCGAATGTTCGTTCTGAAAGAGGCGCCATGCGATATCTTCCGACCCTCGTCCTGTGCCTGGCCGCAGCCCCGGCGATAGCCAACCGCGTGTTTGTCACCAACGAAAAAAGCAACGACGTCACGGTGCTGGACAGCGACACGCAGGAGGTGATCGGCACCTATCCGGTCGGCAACCGCCCGCGCGGCATCACCATCAGCCCCGATGGCACGAAATTGTATGTCTGCGCCTCGGACGACGATCTGGTCCGGGTCTTCGACCCCGAGACGATGGAGGAATTGTATACGCTGCCGTCGGGGCCGGACCCGGAACTGTTCGTTCTGCACCCGTCGGGCAACCCGCTTTACATCGCCAACGAGGACGACAACCTGGTCACGGTGATCGATACGCAAACCCGCAAGGTGCTGGCCGAGATCCCGGTCGGGGTCGAGCCCGAGGGGATGGGCGTCAGCCCGGACGGGAGGGTGGTGATCAACACCTCCGAAACCACCAACATGGCGCATTTCATCGACACCGAAAGCTTTCAGATCTTTGCCAATGTGCTGGTGGACAGCCGCCCGCGCTTTGCCGAATACAATCGCGACGGAACCAAGCTTTATGTCAGCGCCGAGATCGGCGGCACGGTCAGCGTCATCGACCCGTCCACCCAGCAGATCATCGACAAGATCGGATTCGAGATTCCCGGTGTGCTGCCCGAAGCGATCCAGCCGGTCGGCGTCCGCGTCACCGATGACGGCAGCAGGGTCTTCGTGGCGCTTGGCCCCGCCAACCGCGTGGCCGTGATCGACGGCAAGTCCGACGAGGTGCGGGATTACCTGCTGGTCGGCCAGCGTGTCTGGCAGATGGCCTTCACGCCGGACCAGAAATACCTGTTCACCACGAACGGCAACTCCAACGACGTCTCGATCATCGATGTGGCCAGGGAAAAGGTCGTCAAGTCCATTCCCGTGGGTCAGCAGCCCTGGGGCGTGGTGATCGCGCCCGGCCCGCATTAGCCCAGAGAAAAGGAAAGGCAGAGAATGAAGCCGAATCCGACCCGCCTGTTGGCGATCCTGATGGCCGCTGTCCTGACGGGCGCGCCCGCCATGGCGCAGGACGCCGTTCCTGCCGCAGACGCCCCGGCCAGGGAATCCCGGTCCGGGCCGACCGCCCCCGAAGATGGCGACGACGATGACGCGGCACCGACGGACGCGGCCGCCGGCATCCACGAGGCGAAGGGCAAGTTCGATTACGGATTGGCGGGGCTTCTGTCCTCGGACAACCGCGCCGATCTGGCGCCGCTGACGATGGCTGCCGGACAGCCGGTCGCAAGCGGCGATTACACGCTGTCCTCGGGCGGGTATTACCGGATCGACATCAACGCCGATGGCAGTCAGGAACTGGGCCTGTCGGGCGGCGATTTCTTTCGCGCGATCTGGGTGAACGAAATCGTCGTGAACGGGATCGAGATCCGGCCGACGGGCGTGCACAGCCTTGAATTCGACGAGGCCGGCACCGCCTCGATCAGCTTCGTGGCCATTCTGCCGGGCCGATACACGCTGTCCATTCCCGGTGCGCGCGGGGACACCCAGCGGGCCGTCTTCACCATCCGGTAGGGGCTTTCGTGACCGCCGCACTGGACATCGACAGGGTCAGCCATTCCTTCGGCAGCGTCGCGGCGCTGACCGACGTGTCGCTGCACGTGCCGCGCGGCGGCTTTACCGCGCTGCTGGGGGTGAACGGGGCGGGCAAGACGACCCTTTTCTCGCTGATCACCCGGCTCTACGACAATACTTCGGGCACGATCCGGGTTGCCGGCCACGATCTGCGCCGCGCGCCGCGGCAGGCCCTGGCGCGGCTGGGTATCGTGTTTCAAAGCCGCGCGCTGGACGCCGATCTGAGCGTGCGCCAGAACCTTGCCTACCACGCCGCGTTGCATGGGATCGGCCGGGCCGAGGCACGGGTGCGCATCGCCGAGGTTCTGGATCAGGCCGGCCTGACCGACAAGGGCGGCGACCGGGTCAGCGCCCTGTCGGGCGGACAGACCAGGCGGGCCGAAATCGCCCGCGCCCTGATTCACCGCCCCGATATCCTGCTGCTGGACGAGGCGACCGTCGGCCTTGACGTGAAATCGCGCGCCGAGGTGCTGGCCCTGACCCGCCGGCTGATCGCCGAACAGGGCGTCTCGGCGCTGTGGGCCACCCACATCATGGACGAGATCCAGCCCGACGACGATCTGGTGATCCTGCATCAGGGCCAGATCCTGCGCCGGGGCCGCGCCTCGAACATTGCCGGCCGGCAAGGACTGACCCAGGCCTTTCTGAGCCTGACCGGCACCCCGGCATGAGCGGCGACCGCGCCTTCCCGGCCGCGGCGTGGGCGACGGCCTTTCTGGGCATCGCCCGGCGCGAGACGCTGCGCTTCGTCAACCAGCGCGGCCGCTTCCTGGCGGCGCTGGTGCGGCCGCTGGTCTGGCTGTTCATCTTCGCGGCCGGGTTCCGCGCCGTCCTTGGCTTGTCGATCACGCCGCCCTATCAGACCTATGTGCTCTACGAGGTTTACGTGACGCCGGGACTGTGCGCGATGATCCAGCTGTTCAACGGAATGCAATCCTCGCTGTCGATGGTCTATGACCGCGACACCGGCGCCATGCGGACCCTGCTGGTCAGCCCGTTCCCGCGCTGGTTCCTGCTGGCCTCGAAACTGGTTGCGGGGGTCCTGGTTTCGATCATCCAAGTCTATACCTTCCTGGCGATCGCATGGTTCTGGGACGTGCAGCCGCCGCCCTGGGGCTATCTGGCGGTGCTGCCCGCGCTGATCCTGTCGGGGCTGATGCTGGGGGCGATGGGGCTTTTCCTGTCCTCGACCATACGCCAGCTGGAGAATTTCGCGGGCGTCATGAACTTCGTCATCTTCCCGATGTTTTTCGCCTCCTCCGCGCTCTATCCGCTGTGGCGGATGGGCGAAAGCTCGACCCTGCTGCACGACATCTCGGCCGTGAATCCCTTTACCCACGCGGTCGAACTGATCCGCTTCGCGTTGTATCTTCAGGTGAACTGGCTGTCCCTGGCGGTGGTCCTTGGCTTTCTGGCGGGGTTCTTCGCGGGGGCGGTGTTCATGTATGATCCGTCAAAGGGCCTTTGGGCCCGCAGAAAGGGAAAAGCATGAAAATCCTTGCGGTCCTGATCGCCTGTCTGGTCGCCGGCCCCGCCCTGGCGGCCAGCGGGACCGATCCGACATGGCCCTGTATCCAACCCAAACAGCCGCGGCTTTCGCTGGGTCAGGTCTGGGCCGGACCGGTGCCGGACCAGGCCGTGCTGAGCCTGGCGGCGGATCCCCGGATCGCGGATCTGGCCGATCGACTGGAACAGCGTCGCCTGCCGATCGAGCAGGCCGAAAAGGACATCGCCGATTTCGCCCGGGATGCCGATGCGGCCCGGCTGACCGCGCTGATGCAGGCCATTTTCGACCGGATCGAATCCGAGCGCAGCGCGCTGATCGCCGGGATCGCGCGCTATGGTCAAAAACAGGTCGCACTGGCGAAGATGATCGAGGATCGCCGGAGCCGGATGGCCCGGCTGGAGGCCGAGGAAAATCCCGACTTCGATGCCATGGACGCCGAGGAAAAGGCGCTGGACTGGGATCAGCGCATCTTCACCGAACGCCAGAAATCGCTGACCTATGTCTGCGAAACGCCGGTAATCCTGGAGCAGCGTGTCTTTGCCCTGGCCCGCGCCATTGCCAGCCATCTGCCGTGATCGGCGGCGGCGCCGTTTCAGGCGGCCTGCGCTGCGGGTGAAAGTCGCGAGGGCGCCTCGCGAACAGGCAGGTGGATCAGGGCACTGAAGGCGCCGACGCCGACGCCCACCCACCAGACCAGTGTGTAATCGCCATAGATGTCGTACATCGTCCCGCCCAGCCAGACCCCCAGAAACGAGCCGATCTGGTGCGACAGGAAGACAAAGCCGTAAAGCGTTCCCATATAGCGCAGACCGTAGAGATGCGCGACCAGGCCCGAGGTCAGCGGAACCGTCGCCAGCCACAGCCCGCCCATGACCAGCGAGAAGGCGACCACGCTGGCCGGGGTGATCGGCGCCAGAATGAAGGCGGCCGCGGCGATGGTGCGCAGGGCATAGATCCCCGCCAGAAGGTATTTCCGACTGTATCGGTTGCCCAGCCAGCCCGCGAAGATCGAGCCCGCGATATTGGCCAGCCCGATCAGGCTGATCGCCGCCGCGCCAAGCGCCGACGTGGTGGTGATGCCGATGCTGGCCAGCGTGCCCAGCGGCGAGATCGGGCCGGACATGCCGGTGATCATGGCGGGAAAATGCGCGGTTATGAAGCCAAGCTGATAGCCGCAGGAGAAAAAGCCGGTGAAGATCATCAGATAGGACGGATCGCGGAAGGCGCGGCGCAAGACGCCGCCCATGCTCTCCTCGATCTCGCTGCGAACGGCGGGGCGGCCGCCGCCCAGCATCGGCAGGAACAGCAGCGTCGTCAGCACGATCACGCCGAATATCATGAACACGGATTGCCACGGATAACGGCCCAGAAGCATCTCGGCCAAAGGTGCCCCGAAGACCTGCCCGGCCGAACCCGCAGCCGTGGCGATGCCAAGCGCGAGACTGCGGTTGGCGTCGCTGGCGGCGCGGCCGACCACCGCAAGGATGACACCGAAACCCGTTCCCGCGATGCCGAAGCCGACCAGTATCTCCAGCAGCTGCATCGTCGCGGGCGTGGTCGCGTAGGCGCTGAGGATCAGCCCCGTGGAATACAGCAGCGCGCCAAGGATGACCGCCGGCCGGTCGCCCCAGCGTTCGGCCATGGCGCCGAAGATCGGCTGGCCGATCCCCCAGGCCAGGTTCTGGATCGCGATGGCAAGGCTGAACTCGGCGCGCGGCCAGCCGAATTCCGCGCCGATCGGTATCTGGAAGACGCCGAAACTGGCCCGCAGCGCAAAATTGATCAGCAGGATCAGCGAGCCGCCGACCAGGATCGGGGTGAAAAGGCGGGCCGACATCGACATGGCGATAACCCCTGCGGCAAGTTCTCGCCGCAGCGTTGCGGCCTTTCGCCGAAAAGGTCAAGATCGCTGTCTGGATGACAGCGATCGGTCCCGGACGCGCGGCTCAGCGCATCACGAATTTCGAATCCGGGATCGAGACGCCCTTGCGCATCTCGCCCAGGATCACCGTCGTCTTCTGGCCGCTGTCGTCGGTCACGATCCATTGCCGCAGTTCGGTCGGACTGGTGAAGACCAACTGGATATTGCCGTATTGCGGATTGGCGGGATCCTGGGCCGTCACCACGGTCGAATTCTTCGCCTCGGCGTAGCCGGTGACCATGTTGGCCCGGCCCAGATCGACGTTCCGGGCCAGGATGATCGACAGCGGGGTTCTGGACAGCGGATATTGCTGCGGACCGCCGTTCGATTTCGGATCGACGACGGTCACGTTGCCGCCCGAGGCCACGACCAGTGTCTTGTCGTTGTTGTATTCGAACCGGACCCTGCCCGGACGGCGGATATACACGGTTCCGGTTGACATCGTGCCGTCCGGATTGACCTGCGTAAAGTCCGAGGTCGCGGTCGTGAGGCCGTTGAGATAGCGAGAGATCTCGTTCAGCGGAATCTTTTCGGCCAAGGCCGGGCTGCCAAGGCCAAGACCAAGAACGAGGAGGGCGGCGGCGGGCGCGAAGGCGAAGATGCGTCTGTTCATGTCGCCAATTCTATCCTTTTCCGTGGCATCTGCACATCACGTCTGGCGGATGGCATCTGCCGCGAACGCTCGCGCCGATGTGACGGTTCCCCGGTACGGCCGCCGCGCTGAACGATGTCAGACCGTCTTGTCCGTCAGCCTTGCGCCGACCGCGTGGGCCAGGTCGCGCGTGCCGGCCCGGCCGCCCAGATCGCGGGTCCTGTGACCGGGCGAGGTCAGGCATTCTTCCAGTGCCGCTTCGATCGCCGCCCCGGCCGCCTGCATCGCATCATCCCCGCGCCGCGCGCCCAGCCAGACAAGCAGCATCCCCGCCGATCCGATCAGCGAGGCGGGATTGGCGATGTCCCGACCTGCCAGATCGGGCGCCGAGCCGTGCTGCGCCTGCGCCATCGCCATTCTTTCTCCGGCGTTCAGCGACGCCGCAAGGCCCAGCCCGCCTGCCAGTTCCGCGGCCAGATCCGACAGGATGTCTCCGAACATGTTGGTGGTCACGATCACGTCGTAGAGATCGGGCGATCGCACCAGATGGGCGCACATCGCATCGACAAGGCTTTCATCATAGCGCGTGTCGGGATAATCCGCGGCCACCGACCGGCAGCATTCCAGAAACAGACCGTCGCTGACACGCATCACATTCGCCTTGTGAACCGCGGTCACATGTCGGCCCCGTGTTTCCGCCAGCGCGAAAGCCTGTCGCGCGATCCGCATCGATGCGTCGCGGGTGATCCGCCTGAAGGCCAGCGAGACGTCCGGCGTCACCATGATCTCGCCCGGGCCGCGATGAAGGTTGCGGTCGGCGTAGAAGCCTTCGGTATTCTCGCGAACGATCACCAGATCCAGCGGCGTTCCGGCACGCGGGACGATTCCTGCGCGGCTGCGGGCGGGGCGGATATTGGCGAACAGATCCAGTCTTTTGCGCAATTCGCCCGACGGGTTCAGCCCGCCGTCCTCGCGCGTGGGATAGGCATTGTGCGAGACCGGGCCCAGGACGATCCCGTCGCAGCCTTCGATGGCCTTGAACGCCGTTTCGGGAAAGGTGCTGCCGGTCGCCTCCAGGGCGGCGAAACCGACCTCGATCACGCGGAATGCCAGGTCCAGATCAAAGCGGTCGGACGCGGCCTCCAGCACGACGCG
>DBFD01000007.1 GCA_002294185.1 Paracoccus sp. UBA889 | reverse complement strand
CGAGAGCCGACACGGACGCTACCGCGACGGCTGAACCGTTTCACTCCGCCGTCCCGCTAGGTCGCGCCCCTACATGATCGATTGCTACCATGGCGAGATCGAGGCGGCGGCCAGAGGCCCCTGCGCAGGAGAGGGAGGGTCATAGGTAAGTCCTCTCAAACAGGCGAGACGGAAGGGAATCGGCAACGCGCTTTCGCATTGCAATCATGGGGCCGGACGGCCGCGAATGGCGGCCTTGAAGCCGCGATAGCACCAATGTGCCTCAATCTTGATTGATCAAGGTTTCAAACGGCTGCCATCGCGAATTCGGCTTTCCCTGTGGGCCGGAAAATTCGAAAAAACACCCGCCGCCATTTGCGCCCTGATCGAATTCACGGCTAATGGGATCGCCGGAGAGATAGCAAAACAAGAGCGTTCCGACGCCTCCGTGACCAACGAACAGAACGTCGCCTGTCTCGCAATTGCGCAAACAATCCTGAACCTCTGCGACAATACGGGCTTGAGCCGCCCTTGCGGTTTCCCAGCCCCGCACGCTTTCCTCTGGACAGCCAAAAAATTGATCCACAACGGACTCAAACTCGTCTGGCGGAAGAAAGCCAGTCGCGCTGCGATCATTCTCGTGCATTGCCTCCCGCACCTTCAGCCGGCACCCGAGTGATTTGGCCAAGGGCGTCGCTGTTTCAATTGCCTTGGTTTCGGCGCTGCTGATCACATGTCGGGTGCCAGTCAGTGCGTCAGACGCTGCAAGGGCCGCAATGCGTCCTAGGCCTACCTCGCTTAGCGACCAGTCGGGGATCGGCTTGGTCGGATCAATGACGACTTGCGGGTGCGAAAGATATCGAATGGTCCGATGCATGGCCGAATCATATCAAATTGCGAATGGTTGCGAAGTCCCGCTTTCCCGCCGATCATGCGCGGTGCGGCCGTTGTCCGGTCCCCGGCCAAGGCCGTCATCGTCGGCGCCCTACCGCTCGTTCGCGCCCTTGCCGGCGATGATGCGGTCGCGGAATCTGGTGATGCGGGCGATGCGGGTCTGGGGCTTTTTGGCGGTGGCCAGGGCGACGGCATAGCTGTTGCGGCGGCCGGGGCTCAGGGCTGCGAAGGCTTCGGCCAGTTCGCTGTCGTCGTCCAGCGCGTCCAGCAATTCCTGTGGCAGATCGCGGGCAGTATCGTCCCGGGGCGGCTTGAGGCCGCGTTCGGCGCAATCCATCGCCTGGCCCAGAAAGGCCCGGATCGCGTCGGCGCGGGCTGCGACCTGCGCCGCGTCGGTAAAGCGGATCGCGTCGGGGTGACGGGTGTTCGGGCCCTGCCGTTCCAGCAGGGCGTGGGGGTCTTTCAGCAGGGCGGCGTTGAAGAAGGTCAGCCGGAAATCGCCGCGAAAGGCGCCGATCAGCGCGATGTTGCGGCCCGAATGCATGTAGCAGGGATGCCCCCATTTCACATGTTCCGAGAGCCCGGCATCACGGCAGATCCGGCGCAGCGCCGCCAGCCCGGCGCCCCAGAGGCGGGTGGAGCAGCCGGCCGTGTCGAACCGGTCGCAGCGGCCGCACCCCTTGGTAAAGTAGTCCTCGATCCGGGTGATCATCCTGCACCCCCCGGCTAGTCGCCGTCAAAGCAACATAATGCGTGCACGCCGATCCCCTGCGCCTCCAGCACCTTTCGTCCGCCCAGATCGGGCAGGTCGATGACGAAGGCGCAACCGATCACCTCGGCGCCCAGGCGACGGCACAGCGCGATTCCCGCCGCCGCAGTCCCGCCCGTGGCCAGCAGATCGTCCACGATCAGCACGCGCTCGCCCTCGTGCAGGGCGTCGTCGTGGATTTCCATCACCGCCTCGCCATATTCCAGCGCGTAAGCCGCCGAGATGACGGGACCGGGCAGCTTGCCCTTCTTGCGGATCGGCACGAACCCGGTGGAAAGCTGATGCGCGACCGCGCCGCCCAGGATGAAGCCGCGCGCTTCCAGGCCGACCACCTTGTCGATCGGCGCGCCGGCATAGGGATGCAGCAGCTGGTCTATGGCCATGCGAAAGCCGCGCGCATCGGCAAACAGCGTGGTCACGTCGCGGAACATGATCCCCTCATGCGGGAAATCCGCGATGGTGCGGATGTAGTCCTTGACCGTCTTTGTCATTTGGGGCGTTCCATTTCGAACAGCTCATGGACGGCCGCGTAATCCATATAGCCCAGGCGCGCGATCCAGCCGCCGGCCCTGCGCGGATCGAAGCGGCCATCGAGCAGACAATCGTCGCGGATATGGATGCCGGTGACGACGCCCAGGACGGCAAAATTGGCCTTGCCCGCCAGGGGCAGGATCCGCGTCATCCGGCATTCCAGCGCGGCGGCGGCGTGGGCCACGCGCGGGCAGTCGATCGTGTCGCATTCGGCGGCCTCGATGCCCGCCGAGCGGAACTCGCTGTCGCCCGCGGGCAGGCCGGCGGAACTGGCATTGACCTGATCGCGCAGATCGCCGGTCGCGATATTGACGCAGAAACTGCCGCTTTCGGTGATCTGGGCCACGCTGTCCTTGGTGCCGTTGCGGTCGGGCTTGGCGCTGGTCGAGGCGAACATGACCTGCGGCGGGACATAGGCCACCGCGTTGAAGAAGGAATAGGGGGCGAGATTGTCGCCCATGCGCCCCCGCGTCGAGATCCAGCCGATCGGACGGGGCGCCACGATGGCATTGAACGGGTTGTGGGGCAGGCCGTGTCCGGCTTCGGGGCGATAGAACATGCGCGGCCTTCTTCTGATGTCACTGGCGCCAACCTGCCACCCCTTTGCGCCATCCGCAATGTTCCGCCCGCGGCAAGGTCGTGCTATGGCGCCCTTTTCGCAAGGAGGCGCGATGTACGAGATCTGCCCCGAGACCGCGGCCGACGAAGACGAGGTCGAGGCGCTCTACGATCTGTGTTTCGCACCGGGGCGGACCGCGCTGTCATCGTATCGTCTGCGCGACGGCGTTCCCAGGGTGGCCGATCTGTGCCTCGTGCTGCGCGACCCGAGCCGGTTCCTGATGGCGGCGATCCGCTTCTGGCCGGTCCGCGTCGCCGCAAAGCCGGTCCTGCTGCTGGGGCCCATCGCGGTTCATCCGACGGCCCAGGGCGAAGGTCTGGGCGGGCTTCTGATGCGCGACGGGCTGACGCGGGCGCGCGGGCTGGGCTGGCGCCGCGTGCTGCTGGTGGGAGACGCACCTTATTATTCGCGTTTCGGTTTCGCGCGGCTGGACGCGGTCGAGATGCCGCCGCCAACCAATCCCGACCGCGTTCTGGGACTGGAACTTCGCGCCGGGGCATGGGTTGGGGTCGTGGGACCGGTCCTGCGCGAAGAGACGCCGGAAATCGTCGCGGGGCTGGCCGAAATCGCCGCGACACCCCATATCGGGCCGGCATGTATCGAGGTCGGACATCCACGAGATGACACAGCAGGTCGCGAAACGGCAGATGGTTCTGCCACCGATCACTGATCCGGGACTTCACGCCCAGATCGACCGCCTGGCGCGGCGCTATCGGGATGCGGGCGGTCTGGGGATGGAGATCATGGAGATCGTCGGCAACAGCGCCGAGGGACTGATCGAACGTCTGCCCGCCTTTGTCCGCAGCCGCATGGACAAGATCACCCGCGCCGCGTTGAACCGCGCCTTTTCGGCCGCGTCGGGCACCCGGCGCGTGGTGCGCGACCGAGGCGACTGGTTCAACCGCATGGCCTCGACCTTCAGCGGCGCGGCAGGCGGCGTCGGCGGGCTGCCCGGCGCGATGGTCGAGTTGCCGGTCACGGTGACGCTGCTTCTGCGCTCGATGCTGGATATCGCCGCCGAGCATGGTCTGGACCCCGACAGCGACGAGGTGCGGATGGAATGCCTGCGCATCTTCGCCGCCGCCGGCCCCATGGCCGAAGATGACGGCACCGACCTGGGCCTTCTGGCGGCACGGTTGTCGGTCACCGGGCAGACGCTGCAGGGTCTGATCAGCCGTGTCGCCCCGCGCCTGTCGGTCTCGCTGGGTCAGAAACTGGCCGCGCAGGCGGCGCCGGTCTTCGGCGCGGTGGTGGGCGCCTCGATCAATTACACCTTCGCGCGCTATTATCAGGAACTGGCGCGGGTCCATTTCGGCATCATGCGGCTGGCGCGGGAGACAGGGCTTCCGCAAGAGGCGCTGACCGAGGCATTGCGGCTTTCCATCGCGCGGCTGGATCGCGACAGGGCCTGACCTCTTCTTCTTCGTTGCGCCAATACCCTCGGGGGGTCCGGGGGGCGAAGCGCCCCCGGCCGTCGCGGGACGCAATCCCGCCTCACGCCTCGTCGGCGCCCAGTTCCAGCGCCGGGATGGGAACCTCCAGATCGTCCACCCCGAGAGGCGCCGAGGGCCGCGCCAGCCGGGCGCGCGTGATCCAGAACAGGCGGTTCTGGGCGCGGGTGATGGCAACATAGGCCAGGCGCTTCCACAGCGCGATCCCGGCTTCGGTCCGGTTCGACCAGGCGGCGGCGCTGATGTCGGGGCCGAAGACCTGCACATCGGGCCATTGCGAGCCCTGCGCCTTGTGGATCGTCACCGCCGCCCCGTGCAGGAAGGCCGCGCCCATCTGGGCGGCGAAGGGAATGAAGGGATCCTCGGCCTCGGGCATCTCGATCTTGACGATGCTCGCCACGGACAGGCGCGGATCCTCGGCGCCGATCATGTGCAGGCGGGAAAAGCCGGGCTTGCGCCCCGGCCCCAGATAGACCACCTGCGCGCCCTTGATCAGCCCCCGCGCTTCAAGGTCGATGCGCTTCTTGCGGTGCTTCAGCGGCAGTTCCAGGCCGTCGCATATCAGCGGCTCGCCGGGCAGCAGCGCGTCGCCCGGTGCGCCGAACGCGGTGCGGAAGGCATGGATCAGCCGGATCCGGGTGGCGTTGCGCCAGACCAGGACCGGGCTGCGTGCCATCAGGTCCGATTCGACACGTTCGGCCCAGATCACGCGGTCATCGACCGCGGCGGCGTCACGGACCATCCGCTCGAACCCCGCGAAATCCAGCGTTTCGTCGGACAGGGCATGGGCCAGATCCAGGATCGGGCTGTCATCTTCCTGCCGGTGGACGCGGTTCAGGATCAGACGCTGGCGCTCCGCCAGTCGATCGAACACCATCTCGCCCGACTGGCCCACGGGCGCCAACTGGGCCGGATCGCCGAACAGGATCAGGACGGGAAAGATCTCGCGCAGATCCTCGAACTGTCTTTCGTCCAGCATCGAGGCCTCGTCGATCAGGCCGACATCCAGCCCGTCCTCGCGCCGCTTCCAGCCCTTGATGAAATCCGATCCGCGCAGCCCCGCCGCCGCCAGCGCGCCGGGGATCGACGCCTGCTGGTCATAGAAGGCCCGGGCGCGGTCCAGGGCGGTTTCGGTCATGCCCTCGATGGTGGGGCGGTCGCCCTGGCCGGTCAGCCATTCGGCGATGCGTTCGTATTCCGGATCGTAGACCGGGGTATAGAGGATGCGATGAATCGTCGTCGCGGGCACGCCGCGCATCCGCAGCACGAAGGCCGCCTTGTTGGTGGGCGCCAGGACCGCGACGCTGCGCCGGTCCTTGCGCCGCCGCCCCTCGTAATCGCCGCTGACCAGATCGACCCCCGCCTTGCGCAGCGCGTCGGTGATCTGTGCCAGAAGCAGCGTCTTGCCGGAACCCGCCTTGCCGATCACCGCCATGACGCGGCCCTTGCCCGGCCCCGGGGGGCGGATTTCCTCGGCCACGAGGTCGATTCCCGCCGAAAGGAAGGTCTGGGCCAATTCGTCCCAGGCATCGGCCTGATCGGGCGACAGAACGGGGGCGGGCGAGGCGGTGGCGGCGGTCATGATTCCGGTGTATCGCGGCGCGGCGCGAAAGCCCACAATCATTGCCGCGTCCGGCGATCCGCATCCCGTCCCGGCTGCGGCGGGATCGTCGGTTCGGCGGGATGGTCCGCAACTTTTTGGGCATGTCGCCCGTGAGGGTCTATGATGGCCTCGAGGGAGGAATGCCCATGATCGAATTGTTCTTCGTGACCTGCCTGATCGACGACCCGCAGGTCTGCACCGATCACAGCCTGCTGTTCGAGGAAAGGAACGGGCTGTTCACCTGCATGCTGGAGGGCCAGAGCGAACTGGCCCGCTGGGTCGAGGCGCATCCCCGCGACCGCGTGAAAGAGTGGAAATGCCGGCGCCCCCGTCAGGGCGAAACCGCGCTTTAGGTCCGCGATGGCCGCGCGCCGCGCCGAAGCCCGCGCCCGGCCGGCCCTGTCACGCTGCAAGGGGCCCGCCCGAACCCGGATTCACGCGGCGCTGACGCTGCTTTTCGAATCAACCGCTATCCTGATCGTCGAAGGGATCCGAACCGGGGAGGAACCGGGTAAAAGGATGGACCCGAGATGATCGAATTGCTGTTTGTCACCTGCCTTTCGGCGGATCCGCAATCCTGCCGGGAGCGCAGTCTTCCGTTCATCGACATGGGCGTGACGGCCTGCATGATTCATGGTCAGCAGGAACTGGCCAGGTGGGGCGAACGCCATCCCCGCGAGACGGTGCGCGAATGGAAATGCCGCCCGGCCAGGCTGCGCGAGGTCAAGGCGTGATCCCGCAAAGGCGGCGCATGTCTAGCGCCGACCGGCTTCCAGCGCGTCCTCGAACGTGCGCAGGCCGGTTCTTGGCGCCTGCACCAGGACCGACATGTTTCCCGGCTTGTGCTGGTTGCGATACATCTTCATGTGCGCGGCCGGAATCTCGGCCCAGGGGAAAACTTCGGACATGCAGGGGTCGAGGCGGCGTTCCAGCATCAGCCTGTTGGCGGCGCTGGCCTGTTTCAGATGCGCGAAATGCGATCCCTGGATGCGCTTCTGGTGCATCCACAGATAGCGCACGTCGAAGGTGCAGTTGAACCCGGTGGTACCGGCGCAGATCACCACCATGCCGCCCTTCTTGCAGACCAGGGTGGAAACCGGGAATGTCGCCTCGCCCGGATGTTCGAAGACGATGTCGACATTGTTGCCCTTGCCGGTGAAGTCCCAGATCGCCTTGCCGAACTTGCGCGCCTCGGTAAACCATTCCCTGTATTCGGGCGTGCCCACCTTGGGCAACTGGCCCCAGCAGTTGAATTCCTTGCGGTTGATGACGCCCCTGGCGCCCAGGCCCATGACGAAATCGCGCTTGTCCTCTTCGCTGATGACGCCGATCGCGTTGCCGCCGGCGGCGTTGATCAACTGGATCGCGTAGGATCCGAGGCCGCCCGAGGCGCCCCAGACCAGCACGTTCATGCCGGGTTTCAATTCGTGCGGCTCATGGCCGAACAGCATCCGGTAGGCGGTGGCCAGCGTCAGCGTGTAGCAGGCCGATTCCTCCCATGTCAGGTGGCGCGGGCGCGGCATCAGTTGCTGCGCCTGGACATTGGTGAACTGGGCGAAGCTGCCATCCGGGGTCTCGTAGCCCCAGATCCGCTGGGTCGGCGAATACATCGGGTCGCCGCCGTTGCATTCCTCGTCGTCGCCGTCATCCTGGTTGCAGTGGATCACGACCTCGTCGCCGACCTTCCAGCGTTTCACCTTGTCGCCCACGGCCCAGACGATCCCCGAGGCATCCGAACCGGCGATGTGGTAGTCCGCCTTGTGGCCGTCAAAGGGGCTGATCGGCTGACCCAGGCCGGCCCAGATGCCATTGTAGTTGACCCCCGCCGCCATCACCAGGACCAGCACTTCGTGGCTGTCGATGACCGGGGTGTCCACGACCTCGATCTGCATGGCCTTGTCAGGCTCGCCATGTCTTTCACGGCGGATGGTCCAGGCATGCATCTGCTTTGGCACATGACCCAGGGGAGGCATCTCTCCGATCTCGTAGAGATCCTTCTGGGGCGCGTCATAGGGCGCGATCGGGGTCGGGGCGTCGAGGGCCATCAGCGTCTCCTGTTCTTGCCGCGACGCAGAATCGCCGCGCGGGATCGGGCTTGTCGTAAAATGCGTCACGCAACATTGCAACCCTTTTAGGGCCTGTATTGTAATTTTGTGTCGGATAAAATCATGGTCATGCCGCATTGCGGCGAATTGACGGCGTATGAATATTTCGGTATCGGGTCATGGACCGGAAGATTGTTGCGAGGTGATCCGCATGGCCCCCAAAGACAAGCCCTGGCTGTTCCGCACCTATGCGGGCCATTCGACGGCTGAAAAGTCGAACGCGCTGTATCGCGGCAATCTGGCCAAGGGGCAGACCGGGCTGTCGGTGGCCTTCGATCTGCCGACCCAGACGGGCTATGACAGCGATCACGTCCTGGCGCGCGGCGAGGTCGGCAAGGTCGGGGTGCCGATCTGCCATCTGGGCGACATGCGCACCCTGTTCGATGCGATCCCGCTGGAGCAGATGAACACCTCGATGACGATCAACGCGACCGCGCCCTGGCTGCTGTCGCTGTATATCGCGGCCGCCGAGGAGCAGGGCGCGGACATATCGAAATTGCAGGGCACGGTGCAGAACGACCTGATCAAGGAATACCTGTCGCGCGGCACCTATATCTGTCCGCCCAAACCGTCGCTGGCAATGATCACCGACGTCGCCGCCTATACGCGCCAGCACCTGCCGAAATGGAACCCGATGAATGT
Source organism: Paracoccus sp. UBA889 (assembly GCA_002294185.1). Classification (GTDB taxonomy): domain Bacteria; phylum Pseudomonadota; class Alphaproteobacteria; order Rhodobacterales; family Rhodobacteraceae; genus Paracoccus. The sequence goes on along the minus strand of DBFD01000007.1, from coordinate 19,881 downwards.
CTGTTCCTATCACCTGCAAGAGGCCGGGGCGACACCGCAGCAGGAACTGGCCTATGCGCTGGCCACCGCCATCGCGGTGCTGGACGACCTGAAGGGCAAGGTGTCCGACGCCGATTTCCCGGCGATGGTCGGGCGGATCAGCTTTTTCGTGAACGCGGGCATCCGCTTCGTCACCGAATTGTGCAAGATGCGCGCCTTTACCGAATTGTGGGACGAGATCACCGCCCGGCGCTATGGCATCGAGGATCCGAAATTCCGCCGGTTCCGCTATGGCGTGCAGGTCAACAGCCTGGGCCTGACCGAGCAGCAGCCCGAAAACAACGTCTATCGGATCCTGCTGGAAATGCTGGCGGTGACGCTGTCAAAGTCCGCGCGGGCGCGCGCCGTGCAACTGCCCGCCTGGAACGAGGCGCTTGGCCTGCCCCGGCCTTGGGATCAGCAATGGTCGCTTCGGATGCAGCAGATCCTGGCCTACGAGACCGACCTGCTGGAATACGAGGATCTGTTCGACGGCAACCCGGCCATCGAGCGGAAGGTGAACGAGTTGAAGGATGGCGCGCGCGGCGAATTGCGCCTGCTGGACGAGATGGGCGGCGCCATCGCGGCCATCGACTACATGAAATCGCGGCTGGTCGAGGCCAATGCCGAACGGCTGAACCGGGTCGAGGCGGGCGAGACGGTGGTGGTCGGCGTCAATCGCTGGCAGCAGGGCGAGCCATCGCCGCTGACGGCCGGCGATGGCGGGATCATGGTCGTCGATCCGGCGGTCGAACAGGACCAGATCGACCGGCTGGCCGAATGGCGCGCGGGCCGGGACGATGCGGCGGTCAAGTCCGCGCTGGACGCCCTGCGGGCGGCGGCGTCGGGGGGACGGAACGTGATGGAGCCATCCATCGCGGCGGCGAAGGCGGGCGTGACGACGGGCGAATGGGCGGGCGTGATGCGCGCGGTGCACGGCGAATATCGCGGTCCCACAGGCGTGTCGGCCAGCCCCTCGAATCGGACCGAGGGGCTGGAGGATATCCGCGAGGCCGTCGATGCGGTCAGCACGCGGCTGGGCCGGCGGCTGAAATTCGTGGTCGGCAAGCCGGGGCTGGACGGGCATTCCAACGGTGCCGAACAGATCGCCTTTCGTGCCCGCGATTGCGGCATGGACATCACCTACGAGGGGATCCGGCTGACGCCCGAACAGATCGTGACCGCGGCGCAGGATCAGCAGGCGCATGTCGTCGGCCTGTCGATCCTGTCGGGCAGTCACCTGCCGCTGATCGAGGATCTTCTGGACCGGATGCGCGGGGCCGGGCTGGGTCATGTCCCGGTGATCGTCGGCGGCATCATCCCCGACGAGGACGCCGCGCGACTGCGCGCGATGGGCGTCGCCCGCGTCTATACGCCCAAGGATTTCCAGCTGAACACGATCATGATGGATATCGTGGCCCTGGTGGAACCGGGGGCGGCGGCGGCATGAAGGCTGCTTGCGAAATGCAGGACGCCGCCCGAAGGGGCGGCGTCCCGATGGCGTGGCGAGGGGCGATCAGAAGCCCAGGCCGGCATACTTGTTCTTGAACCGGGACACACGGCCGCCGGTGTCCATCAGGCGCGAGGAACCGCCGGTCCAGGCCGGGTGGCTGGACGGATCGATGTCCAGCGACAGCGAATCGCCCTCGGCGCCCCAGGTCGAACGGGTCTGGTAGACGGTCCCGTCCGTCATCTTGACGTCGATCATGTGATAATCGGGGTGGATGTCTTTTTTCATCGGATGACCTCTCAGGCGTCGGCTTTGGGCTTGTAATTGGTCTTTTCGGCGATGCGGGCCGATTTGCCGCGGCGGTCGCGCAGGTAATACAGCTTGGCACGCCGCACCTTGCCGCGACGCACCACCTCGATCGCGTCGATATTGGTCGAATACAGCGGAAACACACGCTCCACGCCTTCGCCAAAGCTGATCTTGCGCACGGTGAAGCTGGCGCCGATGCCGCTGCCGCCCTTGCGCGCGATGCAGACGCCCTCATAGGCCTGCACGCGGGTCCGGGTGCCCTCGGTCACCTTGTAGCCGACGCGAACGGTGTCGCCGGCCTTGAAGTCGGGGATGGTCTTGCCAAGCTCGGCGATCTGCTCGGCTTCGAGTTCTGCGATCAGGTTCATCGCTTTGGTTCCTTGTCATGCTCGCGGTGTTTCCGCGATTGGTCTGATGCGCCCGAGAGCTGTCGGTCCTTTGCCGGGTCCATACGGGTTTCCTCGTATGCCCGCCACAGGTCGGGGCGGCGTTCCTTGGTCAGCCTTTCGGCTTCGTCGCGTCTCCAGGTGGCGATGGCCGCGTGATTGCCAGACATGACGACATCCGGGATCCTGCGGCCGTCCCATTCGGCGGGGCGCGTGTAGTGCGGGTGTTCAAGCAGACCCTCGGAAAAGGATTCCTCGGCCAGCGACGCCTGATTCCCCAGCACGCGCGGTATAAGGCGGATGGTCGCGTCTATCAAGACCTGAGCCGCCAGCTCTCCTCCGGTCAGGACATAATCGCCGATGCTGATCTCCTCGATCCCGCGGGCATCCAGAATGCGCTGGTCCACGCCTTCGAACCGGCCGCAGACAAGGGTCACGCCGGGGCCCTGCGCCAGCGCGCGGGCGCGGGCCTGGGTCAGCGGGCGTCCGCGCGGCGACAGATAGATCACCGGCAGGGCCGGATCGGCCTGATCCAGCGCCGCGGCCATCACGTCGGGGCGGATCACCATGCCCGCGCCGCCGCCCGCGGGCGTGTCATCGACATTGCGATGCCTGCCGATCCCGTGGTCGCGCAGGGCGATGGTGTGCAGGTTCCACAAGCCCTGGGTCAGGGCCTTGCCGGTCAGCGACAGGCCCAGGATGCCGGGAAACGCCTCGGGGAACAGGGTGACGACATGGGCGGTCCACGCGCCCGCCACCCGTGGCGGGGCGATCAGTTCGCGCGGGCGCAGGCTGCTGGCGATGGACAGGCGGCCGTGCGATTTCGGCTGGCCGGTCATTGGTCGCTGCCGGGCGGGTCGGCGACGATGCGTCCCGCGGCCAGATCGACGGTCGGCACGACCTGGCGGGTGAAGGGCAGCAGAATCTGGTCCCTGCCCACGACTTCCAGGATGTCGCCCGCGCCGTGATCGAAGATCGCGCGCACCCGGCCCAGCACCTGCCCGCCGGTATCGACGACCTCCAGCCCGATCAGATCGGCATGGTAGAATTCGTCGTCGGGCAGCGAGGGAAGGGCCGCGCGCGGCGCCCACAGGGTGGTGCCACGCAGCGCCTCGGCGGCCTCGCGGGTGGTGATGCCCGACAGGCGGGCGCCAAGGCCGCCGGTGACGGGGCGGGTCAGCGTCACGGCAAAGCTGCGCTTGCCGTCCTCGCTGGTCAGCGGACCATAGCCGGCGATGTCGCCTGGCTGGGCGCAGAAGCTTTTCAGCCGCACCTCGCCACGGACCCCGAAGGCCCCGGCGATGGCGCCGACGCAGATGCGATCCTCGGCCATGGCTTCCCCCGCTGCAAGAATGGCCGGCGACGGATTCGCCGGCCGTGTCGCTGCACCGCCTTATTCGGCGGCGGCTTCTTCGGCCGGGGCGGCGGATTTCGCGGCCTTTTCCTCGGCGCGTTTCTTCGCCTTGTCGCCCGGCTCGGCCTTTTTCATGTTCTTGCGGTCGGCCTTGTCGCGAACGCCGGCCGATTCCAGAAAACGGGCCACACGATCGGTCGGCTGGGCGCCATGATCCAGCCAGTGCTGAACGCGCTCCATGTCCATCTTCACGCGATCCTCGCTGTCTTTCGGCAGCAGCGGGTTATAGGTGCCCAGCTTTTCCAGAAAGCGGCCGTCGCGCGGCTTGCGCGTATCGGCGACGACGATGGCGTAGTGGGGGCGCTTCTTGGAACCACCACGGGCGAGACGGATCTTGACGGCCATTCGAGTTTCTCCTTTGAAATGGCTGGTTTCGCTGCGTTTCGCAGCCTAGGATTGAAGGGTTTCGTGGTGCCGGATCACTTCGGCGATCACGAAGTTCAGGAATTTGCGCGCGAATTCCGGGTCCAGATCGGCTTCGCGCGCGAGGCGTTCCAGCCGCTCGATCTGGGCCGCCTCACGGTCGGGATCGGACGGAGGAAGGTCGTGCCGGGCCTTGAGGCGGCCGACGGACTGGGTGTGCTTGAACCTTTCGGCCAGCGTATAGACAAGGATCGCGTCCAGCCGGTCGATGCTGGCGCGATGGTCCTTCAGCAGTTCCGCCGCACGGGTTGCGGTATCACTCATGCGGCATGTCCTTCACGAGGGGACGGGCAGGGATGGCGATAGACCAGGCACGGCGTGTCGAAATCCGGCCCCCGCGCGGTCTTGTCCAGCGTCGCGCCCAGTCTTTCGGCCAGCGCGATCGAGCGTGCGTTCTGCGGATCGATATAACTGACGGCGGTCTTCCAGCCGAGGCTGCCGAAGGCGTGGTCGCGGGCGGCCGTGGCGGCTTCGCAGGCAAAGCCCTTGCCCTCGGCTTCGCGCGACCAGAGTGTCCAGCCGATTTCCGGTTCGGGCCATGTTTCGGGATACCAGGGACCGGTCATTCCCAGCGGGCTGTCGTCATCCTGACGGGTGAAGATGAACGATCCCCAGCCGCGCATGACCCAGTGGCCGATGACATGGCCAAAGGCCCGCCATGCCTTGCCATCGTCGAAATCGGCCGGGCGGATGAACCGCGACCGGTCGCTGGCCGCGAAATCGCGCCAGAACGGCCAGTCGGCGGCCACGGGCGCGCGCAGCACCAGCCGTTCGGTCCTCAGGGTCGGAGCAGGGGAGAGCCGGATCATTTCTTGCCGAACATGCCGCCGAAGCCGCCGGGCAGGCCGGCCTTGGACAGATCGCCGCCCAGACCCTTGGGATCCTGCAGCAGCTTCGTCGCCTCGGCCATCCTGGCGGGATCGACATCGCCCATCTCGGGCAGGCCGCCGCCCTTGCCCGTCATTGCGCGCATCGCCTGTTTCAGCATCCCGCCCTTGCCCATCTTGCCGATTTTCTTCATCGTATCGGCCATTTGGCGCTGCATCTTCAGAAGACGGTTCAGCTCGGCCACGTCCAGCCCGGCGCCGGCCGCGATGCGCTTCTTGCGACTGGCCTGCAACAGCGCGGGATTGGCGCGTTCCTTCTTGGTCATGGAATTGATCAGCGCCACCTGACGGCGCATTGCGGTGTCGTCCATGCCCGCCGCCTCGGCCTGCCTGGCCATCTTCTGCATGCCGGGCATCATGCCCATGATCGACTGCATCCCGCCCATCTTCTGCATCTGTTCAAGCTGGCCCTTGAGGTCGTTCATGTTGAACAGGCCCTTCTGGAACCGCTTCATCATGCGTTCGGCCTGTTCGACCTCCAGCACCTCCTGCGCCTTCTCGACCAGCGCCACGATGTCGCCCATGCCGAGAATGCGGCCGGCGATTCGCTGCGCGTCGAACGCCTCGAGCGCGTCCATCTTTTCGCCAAGGCCGACGAAGCGGATCGGCTTGCCGGTGACGGCGCGCATCGACAGCGCCGCGCCGCCGCGTCCATCGCCGTCCATCCGGGTCAGCACCACGCCCGAGACGCCGACCTTGCCGTCGAATTCGGTCGCCACGTTCACCGCGTCCTGACCGGTCAGGCCATCGACGACCAGCAGGGTTTCGCGCGGAGCGGCGATGTCGCGGACGGCCTGCACCTCGTCCATCAGCACCTGGTCGATATGCAGTCGGCCGGCGGTGTCCAGCATGTAGACGTCATAGCCGCCCAGGCTGGCCTGCTGTTTCGCGCGCTGCGCGATCTGCACCGCCGTCTGGCCGGGCACGATCGGCAGCGTATCGACGCCGATCTGCTGGCCCAGAATCGCAAGCTGCTCCATCGCGGCGGGGCGGTTGGTGTCGAGGCTGGCCATCAGCACGCGCTTCTTCTCGCGGTCCTTCAGGCGCTTGGCCAGCTTTGCCGTGGTCGTGGTCTTGCCCGAGCCTTGCAGCCCGACCATCAGGATCGGCGCCGGCGGGTTGTCGATGCGCAGCGCCTCGGGCGCGTCCTCGCCCTGCAGCACCCTGATCAATTCGTCATGGACGATCTTGACGACCTGCTGGCCGGGCGTGACGGATTTCGTCACTGCCGAGCCGGTCGCCTTGGCGGTGATCGATTTCACGAAGCTGCGCGCGACCGGCAGCGAGACGTCGGCTTCCAGCAGCGCGACGCGCACCTCGCGCATGGCGGCGGTCACGTCCTCTTCGCTGAGCGCGCCCTGCTTGGTCAGGCGGTCGAAGACGCCGCCAAGCCGGTCGGACAGGTTCTCGAACATCGCGGGCCTCCTGAATCGGTCCAAAGCGGTCTTGCCCCCGTGGGCGCAACGCGCTGACGGGGGGCGATCCCCGCGTCGGACGGGGACCGGAAGGCACATCCTTCCGGGAATCCGGGATCACATAGGCAAAAACGGCCACCGAGTCAACGATGGCCGTCCCAAAATGCGGTGGCCGGATCAGGCGGCCAGATTGTCCACGGCCTGCCGCGCGCGGGCCAGACCGGCCTCGCGGTCCATGGCCAGCCGGTCGGCGGCGACGAATTCCACGTCGGTGATGCCCAGGAAACCCAGGATATGGCGCAGGTAGCCCGAGGCGAAGTCCAGATCGGAGCCCAGCGGCGTCCCGGCCGAGGAATAGGCGATGATGGCGCGCTTGCCCTTCAGCAACCCTTCGGGACCGGCTTCCGTATAGCGGAAGGACAATCCGGCGCGGGCGATCTGGTCCAGCCAGTTCTTCAATTGCGCGGTGATCGCGAAATTGTAGACGGGCGAGCCGATGACCAGCACGTCGGCATCCCGCACCTCGGCCAGATAGGCGTCGGCGGTCTCGATCAGCCTGCGTTGTCCGGCGGTGGGGCTTTCCGGGGCCAGACGGACGGCGTGGAACCAGTCGGTGTCGATGGCGGGCACGCCGGCATTGAGGTCGCGATAGGTGACGGCGGCGTCGGGATTGGCCGCTTTCAGCTTGGCGATGATGTCGGCGGTCAGCTTTCGCGAGACCGAGGCCTCGCCGGTGATGGCGCTGTCGATATGAAGGATCTGCATCCGAAGGCTCCTTAAAGGCTGCATGCCGGATTTAGGTCTATGCGCCAGAGAACGAAAGGGCCATAAACGCGCAGGCTCTGTGCGGAGATGCACATGAATATCGGAAGTTGGGATGACATCAGGATTGCCTTGGCGGTCGCCCGGTCCGGGACGGTCAGCGGCGCGGCCGAGGCCCTGGGCGTTCACCATGCGACCGTGATCCGCCGGATCGACGCGCTGGAGGCGCAACTGGGCACGCGCCTGTTCCAGCGGCATCCGCGCGGCTATGCGCTGACCGAGCCGGGGCAGGCGCTGCTGCAGGTGGCGCGCGACACCGACGAGCGTTTCGCCCAGCTTGCCGCGCAGATCGGCGGCGCGGGCGACCGGATCGAGGGTGAACTGGTCGTGACCTCGTTGCCCGGTCTGTCGGATCTGGTCATGCCGCGCCTGATCGGTCTGCTGCGGCGCCATCCGGGGCTGCGGCTGAATTATGTCACCGATGTGCGTCTGTTCCGGCTGGCCGCGGGCGAGGCGCATGTGGCCATCCGCGCCGGAACCCGCCCGACCGAGCCCGATTACGTCGTGCGCCGGATGACCGATCTGCCGCAATCGCTGTATGCGACGGCCGGGTATCTGAAGGACCATGGCGATCCGGCCGATCTGGCGCGGCAGCGGCTGGCGCTGCCCGGCCCCGAGGCGCGCAACGCGCCGCTCATGCGCTGGCTGGCGGCCCGGACCCCCCCGGATGCGGTGGTCATGACGGCGAACGACACCGCCGCGCGCGAGGCGGTGATCCGCGCCGGGCTGGCGATGGGACCGCTGCCGCCCGCCCGCGCGGCGGGGCTGGTCGAGGCGCTGAGCCTGCCCGAATGGAGCTCGGCCCTGTGGCTGGTGACGCATGTGGACCTGCACCGCACGCCCAAGGTGCAGGCGGCGGTCGCGGCCCTGCGCGGCGATTGACGGAGTTGCGGGGGCAGCCCGGACGCGGCGCCCTCCCGCGCCCGGCCGGGATTGAAAGCGGCTTTCATCCCCGCGCGGCCTGACGCAGAGTGCCGCCCCAAGGAGGAACCCGCCATGACCGACGCCCACCCGATCAGCCGCTTTCCCGTGCCCGATCCGGCCAGCCTGCCCGACGATATCCGGCTCGCGATCGCCAAGGTCGCCGAAAAATCGGGTTTCGTGCCCAATGTGTTTCTGGCGCTGGCCCATCGCCCGGCCGAATTTCGCGCCTTCTTCGCCTATCATGACGCGCTGATGGACAAGGACGAGGGGCTGACCAGGGCCGAGCGGGAATTGATCGTGGTCGCGACCAGCGGGCTGAACCAGTGCCAGTATTGCGTCGTGGCCCATGGCGCGATCCTGCGGATCCGGGCGAAAAACCCGCTGATCGCGGACCAGGTGGCGGTGAACTGGCGCAAGGCGGATCTGGAACCGCGCGAGCGGGCGATGCTGGCCTATGCCGAGAAGGTGGCGCTGAATGCGCAACAGATCGGTGAAGCCGATCACGCGACCCTGCGCGAGGCCGGTTTCAGCCCGGACGAGATCTGGGATATCGGTGCCATTGCGGCCTTTTTCGGGATGTCGAACCGGCTGGTCAATGCGGGCGATATCCGGCCCAACGACGAGTTCTACCTGCTGGGGCGGATGTGAAGCCGCCGCAGGCGCCGCTGCCGCCCGGCCAAATGGCGATCTCGGCGCGGATGGAGTCGGAAGACTGGGCGCTGCTTTTGCTGCTGTCGCTGCTGTGGGGCGGATCGTTCTTCCTGATTTCGATCGCGCTGACCGGCCTGCCGGTGCTGACCATCGTCGCCCTGCGGCTGCTGGTGGCGGCGCTGGTTCTGTGGGCGATCGTGGCCGCGACCGGGCGCAGGCTGCCGCGCGATCCGGCGATCTGGCGCGCGTTTCTGGTCATGGGCGTGCTGAACAATGCCATTCCCTTCAGCCTGATCGTCTGGGGACAAACCGAGATTCCGTCCGGGCTGGCCTCGATCCTGAACGCGACGACACCGCTCTGGACGGTCTTGGTCACCGCCGCCCTGCTGGCGGACGAACGCGCCAGCCCGCGCAAGATCGCGGGAGTGGTGCTGGGACTGGGCGGCGTGGCGGTGATGATCGGTCTGGATGCGCTGGCGGGGCTGGGTCAGGCGATTTGGCCGCAATTGGCGATCCTGGGAGCCGCGATTTCCTACGCCTTCGCCAACAGCTTCGGGCGACGGTTTCGGCGCGGAGGTGTCGATCCGGTGGTGACGGCGGCGGGGATGGTGACAGGCAGCGGCGCGGTGCTGATCCCGCTGGCTTTGGCGATCGAGGGCTTGCCCGGCAGCGCCTCGGCGCAGGCATGGCTGGCCGTGCTGACGCTGGGCGTCGCCGGGACCGGACTGGCCTATGTGCTGTATTTCCGCATTCTCGGCCGCGCGGGGGCGACGAATATCTCGCTGGTGACATTCCTTGTGCCGGTTTCGGCGATCCTTCTGGGCTGGCTGTTTCTGGGCGAGACACTGGGTATCGCGCATCTGCTCGGCATGGGCCTGATCGCGGCCGGGCTGGCCCTGATCGACGGGCGGCTGATCGGGGCGCGCGGATGATCGCGCGGGCGCAAGCCCTGCGGGGTCATGCCGCGATGCTTCTGTTCTCGGCGCTGGTGGCGGGGTCTTTCTCGCTGGGCGCGCGGGCGGCCAACCTGATCGACCCGGCGGCGATCACTGCCGCGCGCTTTGTGATCGCCGCCGCGCTGATCGCGGCTTTCGCCTTCGCCGCCGGTCCGGGGGTGCCGCGGACGGCGTTTCGCGCGCCCTGGCGCTATCTGCTGCTGGGCGGGGTCTTTGCCAGCTATTTCGTGCTGATGTTCCAGGGCCTGAAGACCGCGGCCCCGGTCAGCGCCAGCGCGGTCTTCACGCTGACGCCGCTGATGGCGGCGGGCTTTGGCTGGCTGCTGATGCGGCAGCGGCTGACGGGCCGCATGGCCGCGGCGCTGGCCCTTGGCGGCGCCGGCGCGCTATGGGTGATCTTTCGCGGCGATCCGGCCGCGATGGCGCGGCTGGAATTCGGACGCGGCGAGGGGATCTATCTGGCCGGTTGCGTGGCCCATGCCCTCTACACGCCGCTGGTCAGACGGCTGAACCGGGGTGAAAGTCCCGTCGTGTTCAGTCTCGGCACGCTTCTGGCCGGGGCGGGGGTGCTGATCCTGTGGGGCTGGGGGCCGATTTGGGCGACGGACTGGACGGCCCTGCCCGGCATCGTCTGGATCACGCTGCTTTATGTCGCGATCCTCGCCAGCGCCGTGACCTTCGTGCTGGTGCAATACGCGACGCTGCGCCTGCCCGCCGCGAAGGTCATGGCCTATACCTATCTGACGCCGGTCTGGGTCATCGTGCTGGAGGCTGCGATGGGGCAGGGCCTGCCGGGCAGTGTCGTGGCACCGGGAATCGGCGCCACCCTGCTGGCGCTGTGGATGCTGCTGCGCGAGGACGAACCGGCATCCCTGCGGCAGCCCTGACGCAGGCGTGAGCTTTCCGTGAAGGCCCGCTTTCCTTCCTTGCGGCGCGCCGCTAGGGTCCGGCCGAACGAAGGCAAGAAGAGGCGATCCGTGGCGCATATCATCGTCGTGGGCAACGAAAAGGGCGGGTCCGGCAAGTCCACGACCTCGATGCATGTGGCGACCGCTCTGGCGCGGATGGGACATCGCGTCGGCGGGCTGGATCTGGACGTGCGCCAGCGCAGTTTCGGCCGCTATCTGGAAAACCGCGCCGCCTTCGTGAAGCGCAAGGAACTGGACCTGCCGACGCCGATGCTGGGCCATCTGGGCGAGGGCAGCGATCCCTTGACCCCGGCGCTGACCGCGCTGGAGGCGGAATGCGATTTCATCCTGCTGGATTGTCCGGGCTCGCATACCAAGCTCAGCCAGATGGCGCATACGCTGGCCGATACGCTGCTGACACCGATGAACGACAGTTTCGTCGATTTCGACCTGCTGGCGCGGATGTCGCCCGAGGGCAAGGTGCTGGGTCCGTCGATCTATGCCGAGATGGTCTGGGCCGCCCGGCAGATGCGCGGGCAGGCGGGGGCCGGGCCGATCGACTGGCTGGTGCTGCGCAACCGGCTTGGCACCCAGGCCATGCACAACAAGCGCAGGGTGGGCGGGGCGCTGGACACGCTGTCCCGGCGCATCGGCTTTCGCGTCGCGCCGGGCTTTTCCGAGCGCGTCGTCTTTCGCGAATTGTTCCCGCGCGGGCTGACGCTTCTGGACCTGAAGGATATCGGCACCGAGACCTTGAACATGTCCAACATCGCCGCCCGCCAGGAATTGCGCGACCTGATCGGCGAATTGCGGTTGCCGGGCGTTTCCGTCACTTTCTAGAAGCTTCCGCAGGGGCAACGCGGTGCCGGCATTGTTGGCGGCGGCATGAGACACTATCTTACGCGCGCTCAAGATATGAAAAACGCGGCGGTTTCCTGATGCGAGTGTTGGCCTTCCTTGTCGTTGTCCTCGGGTCCGCCTTGCCCGGATGGGCCCAGGACGCCGCGTCGGGCAGCGAGGCCGTGGCGCAAAGCGTGCCCGCGGTCACGGTCGCGCCGGCAAGGCGCGCCGAGGTGCAGGCGCGGGTGCCGGTATCCGGGACCCTGGTCGCCCGCCAGAAGGTGCAGGTCTTTCCGCAGGTTTCGGGCTATGAAATCACCGAAATTCTGGTCGAGGCCGGCGATCAGGTCGAAAAGGGCGATGTGCTGGCACGGCTTTCGACCGATACGCTGGCGGCGCAGCTGGCCCAGGCCGAGGCCGAATATCAGCGCGCCAGGGCCGGGGTCGGCCAGGCGCGCAGCAACATCGACAGCGCCGAGGCTTCGCTGACCCAGGCCCAGACATCGCTGGATCGCGCCCGCAGGCTGCGCGAGGGCGGGAACGCATCGCAATCGACCCTGGACGACGCGGTCGCGGCCGAGGCGAATGCGCGGGCGCAGGCTGCATCGGCCCGCGACGGGCTGGCCGTCGCCCAGGCGCAGCTGGCCCAGGCCGAAGCCGCGCGCCGCATCGCCAGGCTCAACCTGGACCGGGCGACGATCCTGGCGCCGGTCCCGGGGCTGGTCGTGGCGCGGAACGCCGAACTGGGCGCGCTTGCCGGCGCCTCCGCGGAACCCCTGTTCAGCCTGATCGCCGATGGCGCCGTCGAGATGGAGGCCGAGGTGATCGAGACCGCGCTGCGGCAGTTGAAGATGGGCGATCCGGCCGAAATCAGCGCGGCGGGTCTGGGCAAGGTCGATGGCCGGGTGCGGCTGATCCCGGCCTCGGTCGATCCGGTCACGCGGCTTGGCCTGATGCGGATCTCGCTGGATGCGCAGGCGGGACTGCGCACGGGCCTTTTCGCCAGCGGCTGGGTCATCACCGCCCGCCGCGACGCGGTGACGGTGCCGGCAACGGCGGTTCTGTCGGATTCCCAAGGCGACAGGGTTCAGGTCGTGGCCGATGGCCGCGTCGAAAGCCGCCCGGTCCGGGCCGGGCTGCTATGGGATGGCCAGCGCGAGATCGTCGAGGGAGTGACCGAGGGCGAACAGGTGATCGCGCGGTCGGGTGCATTCTTCCGTGACGGCGATCAGGTGCGGGCGATCTCGGCCGAGGCCGCGACAACGGCCGAGGCCGGGACCGCGAATGAAGCTGGTGCAAGGGCGGCGGCGGCGATTGCGCCGGCCGACGATCAATCGGCCGATGCCGGTCAGAAGGCACGGCGATGAATTTCTCGACCTGGTCGATCCGCCACCCGGTGCCGCCCATCGCGGTTTTTCTGGTGTTGCTGGTCGTCGGATTGTTCAGCTTTTCGCGGCTGCCGGTGACGGCGATGCCGAATATCGACCTGCCCATCGTCAGCGTGACCATCGCCCAGCCCGGTGCCGCGCCCTCGGAACTGACAAGCCAGGTGGTCCAGCCTGTCGAGGACAGCATTTCCTCGATCACCGGGGTGCGGCACATCACCTCGACGGCGACCGACAGCAGCGCCAGCATCACCGTCGAATTCGAACTGGAAACCGACAGCGACCGCGCGGTCAACGATGTCAAGGACGCGGTCTCGACGATCCGGGCCGAACTGCCCGAAAGCATCAGCGAACCCATCATCCAGCGCGTCGATGTGACCGGCTTTCCGATCCTGACCTATGCGGTCAGCGACCCGACCCAGACCATCGAGGGCCTGTCGAAATTCGTCGATGACGTGATCGGGCGCGAATTGTCCACCGTCAGCGGCGTCGCCAAGACCTCGCGGATCGGCGGGGCCGAACGCCAGATCAAGGTTGATCTGGATCCCGACCGGCTGCTGGCGCAGGGTCTGACGGCGGCCGGGATCTCGGATCAGTTGCGGGCCAAGAACATCGACATGGGCGGTGGCCGGGGCGATCTGGCCGGGACCGAATATTCCATCCGCACGCTGGGAGCCGCCGACAGCGTGGCGCAACTGGCCGCCACCCCCATCGCCATCGCGGACGGCCGCACGATCCGGCTGGATCAACTGGGCGACGTCACGGATGGCGCCAGCGACGAACGCAGCTTTGCGCTGCTGGATGGCCAGCCGGTCGTGGCCTTCGGGGTCTATCGCGCCTCGGGCGAATCCGATCTGGGCGCGGGCGACGGCACCAAGGAACGGCTGCAGCAGATCCGCGAGCGTTACCCCAATACCCGCATCACCCTGATCGACGATTCGACCACCTATACCGAAGCCAGCTATACCAGCGCGATGGAGACGCTGTATGAAGGTGCGGCGCTGGCGGTAATCGTGGTGTTCCTGTTCCTGCGCAACTGGCGTGCAACGCTGATTGCCGCCGTCGCGCTGCCCTTGTCGATCATCCCGACCTTCTTCGTGATGCAGTGGCTGGGTTTTACCCTGAACGGGATAAGCCTTCTGGGGATCACGCTGGTCACCGGCATCCTTGTCGATGATGCCATCGTCGAGATCGAGAACATCGAACGCCATATCGGCATGGGCCTGCCGCCCTACGAGGCCAGCGAGGAAGCCGCGGAAGAGATCGGCCTGACGGTCATCGCGATCAGCTTTTCCATCGTCGCAGTTTTCGCGCCGGTCAGCTTCATGGGCGGGATTCCGGGGCAGTATTTCAAGCAGTTCGGCCTGACTGTCGCGGTGTCGGTCCTGTTCTCGCTGCTGGTGGCGCGGATCATCACGCCGATGCTGGCGGCCTATTTCATGCGCGGCAAGGTCCATGACGCGAACCGTCGCGACGGATTCGTCATGCGCGGGTTGATGTCGGTCTGCCGCTGGACCATGCGCCATCGCGGGCTGACGCTGCTTGCCGGTATCGCGATCTTCGCGGGTTCGATCTATTCCGCGACCCTGCTGCCGACCGAATTCATCCCGGCGCAGGATGTCGGCCGCAGCCAGATCAGGCTGGAAATGCCGCCCGGCTCGACCATCGACGAGACCGAGAACGGCGCCCGCCGGATCACCGCGCAGATCGGCGAGGTGCCCGAGGTCCGGTCGGTCTTCAGCTACTCGGATGGCAGCGACGTCACCGAGGCGCGGGTGATGATCAATTACGGTCCCAAGGAAGATCGCGAGCGGTCGCAATTCGACCTTGAGGCGCAGCTGAAGCAACGTCTGTCGGACATGCCCGACATGCGGATCAATTTCCAGAACGAGAACGGCGAGAACGACCTGACGATCAGCGTTCTGGGCACGACCGAGGAGGGCGCGGCACTGGCCGCCCAGCGTCTGGCCTCGGCGATGAGCCGGCTGCCGACGCTGGAGGGCGTGACGACCTCGGCCAGCCTGCAGCGCCCCGAGATCCAGATCCTGCCCAAGGCCGATATCGCGGCCCAGCTTGGCGTGTCCGCCAGCGCCATGGCGACGACGCTGCGGGTTGCCACGCTGGGCGATACCGAGGCGAACCTCGCCAAGTTCAATACCGGCGACGAGCAGGTGCCCATTGTCGTGCGGCTGAACCAGGCCGCGCGCGACGACCTGATGCGGGTTCAGACCCTGCGTGTGCCAAGCTCGGCCGGGCAGGTGCCGCTGGCCACGGTGGCCGATGTCACCCTGTCGGCCGGCGCGACCGAGATCGGGCGCTATGACCGGCAATACCAGACCAAGGTCGGCGCCAATCTTGCCGATGGCTCGCTGCTGGGGCCGGTCAATGCCCAGGTGACCGAATTGCAGAACCGGATCGAGATGCCGCCCGGAACACGGATCCAGGCCGCGGGCGATGCCGAGATCATGGGCGAGGTTTTCGGCGCCTTCGGCACCGCGATGGGCGCGGGCGTGATGCTGGTCTATGTCGTTCTGGTGCTGCTGTTTCATAACTTCGTGACGCCGGTAACGATCTTGCTGTCGCTGCCTCTGGCCATCGGCGGCGCGATCCTGGCGCTGTTCGTGACCGGCAATTCGATCAGCATGGCGGTGGTGATCGGGTTCCTGATGCTGATGGGGATCGTCACCAAGAACTCGATCATGCTGGTGGAGTTCGCGCTGACCTCGATGGCCGGGGGCACCCCGAAGCGCGAGGCCATCCTGGACGCCGTGCACAAGCGCGCGCGGCCCATCGTCATGACCACCATCGCGATGAGCGCGGGCATGGTGCCTTCGGCGCTGGCGACCGGCGAGGGCGGAGAATTCCGGGCGCCCATGGCCATCGCGGTGATCGGCGGACTGATCCTGTCCACGATCCTGTCGTTGCTGTTCGTGCCCTCGCTGTTCTCGGTCATCCATGGCGGGCAGCGGCGCATCTTCGGGTGGATCGGTTATCGCCTCGGTCTGAACCGGGCGCGGGACGTGGTTGCCGAATAGCGGTGGAACCGCCGGCGTCGCGGGCGCATTGGACCCCGCAACGTCAAGGAAGGAGCTGTTTCCATGGCCAGGATTCTCATCATGGCGTCGGATGGATACGAACAATCGGAACTGTTCGTTCCGCTGGAAAAACTGAGGGCGGCCGGGCACGAGGTCGATATCGCGGCCCCGGAACCGGGCGCCATTCGCGCCTGGGCGACGGATGACTGGGGCAAGTCGGTCGAGGCCGGGAAAGGCATCGCCGGCGTTTCGGCCGGGGATTACGACGCGCTGGTCCTGCCGGGCGGGGTCATCAACCCCGATACGCTGCGGCATGACGACAAGGCCGTCGACCTGATCCGCGACTTTTCCGCCGCCTCAAAGCCTATCGCCGCGATCTGCCATGCACCCTGGCTGCTGATCGAGGCGGGGTTGGCAAAGGGTCGGAAAATGACCGGCTATGTCTCGATCCGCACAGATATCGGCAATGCCGGGGCGGATGTGGTCGATGACAGCGTGGTGGTGGATCGCGGCGTGATCACCAGCCGCAATCCGGACGATCTGGACGATTTCGTGGCCGCGATCGAGAAGGCCCTGGCCTGATTGCATCCCGCGACGGGCGGGGCTGTCTGGTCCCAATCCGAACCTACCGGGACGAATGGCGCGGGGCGTTCCGCGCTGAAAAGCGTGACCGGGCTCTTTTCCCGCACGCTCGTCCGGCGCGAAAGAGATTCGTTCCAGTGCAGGGACGCGCAAGCGAAGGAGGCCGGAAAGGCCCCCTTCGCGAATTCGCGGTGCGCCGCCTCAGGCCAGCATCCCCATCGGATTTTCGAGGTGGTCCACGATGGCGTTCAGAAGCTGGGCACCAAGCGCGCCGTCGATCACCCGGTGATCGACCGACAGGGTCATCGACATGACGTTGCGGATCACGATCTCATCATTCTCGACCACCGGTGTCTTGATCCCCGCGCCGACGGCCAGAATCGCGCCGTGAGGCGGATTGATCACCGCGTCGAAATTCTCGATCCCGAACATGCCCAGGTTGCTGACAGCGAAACTGCCACCCAGATATTCGTGCGGGGCCAGCTTCCTGTTCTTGGCGCGACCCGCCAGATCCTTCATCTCGGTGGACAGCTTCGACAGCGTCTTGGCCTCGGCATCCTTCAGGACCGGCGTGAACAGCCCGCCTTCGACCGCGACCGCGACGGCCACATCCGAGGGTTTCAGCTTGATGATCCGGTCGCCCGCCCAGACGGCATTGGCATCGGGCACCTGTTGCAGCGCCAGCGCGCTGGCCTTGATGACGAAATCGTTCACCGACAGCTTCACGCCCCGGCCTTCCAGCTGCTTGTTCAGCGTGGCGCGCAATTTCATCAGCTCGTCCAGCTTGGCCGAGCGGCGCAGATAGAAATGCGGGATGGTCTGCTTGGCCTCGCCCAGCCGCTGGGCGATGGTGCGGCGCATTCCGTCCAGCGTGACCTCTTCGGTTTCGCGATCGGCATAGATCCGGGCAACTGCGTCGGCCGATGCGCCCTTGGGTGCCTCGGCGGGGGCGGCGGCCGCGGGTTTCGCGGGCTCGGTCCTGGCGGGGGCTGTGCCGGGCTTGGCGTTCTCGACATCGGACTTGACGATCCGGCCGCGCGGACCCGATCCGCTGATCGCGGAAAGCTCGATCCCCTTTTCCGCCGCGATCCGGCGGGCGAGGGGCGAGGCAAAGATTCGGTCGCCCTTGTCCGAAGGCGCCGCGGAGGGCGCCTTTGCGGTCCGGGCCTGGCCCTCGACCTCTTTCGGCGCTTCGGCAGGCGCGCGCTTCTCTGGCGCGTCCTGTTCCGGCGCCTCGGGGCCGGGACTGGAAATCTCGCCGATATCGTCGGCGCTTTCGCCTTCTTCCAGCAGCACGGCGATGGGGGTGTTGACCTTCACGCCCGCGCTGCCCTCGTCGACCAGAATCTTTCCGATCTTGCCCTCGTCGACGGCCTCGAATTCCATCGTGGCCTTGTCTGTCTCGATCTCGGCGATGATATCGCCGGACTTGACTTCGTCGCCTTCCTTGACCAGCCATTTGGCCAGCGTGCCTTCCTCCATCGTCGGAGACAGCGCGGGCATCAGGATTTCTGTCGGCATCTCGCTATCCCCTTATTTGTAGGTGACTTTCTTCACCGCCTCGACCACCTCGCCGGGGGTGATCAGCGCGAGTTTTTCCAGGTTGGCGGCATAGGGCATGGGCACGTCCTTGCCGGTGCAGTTGATCACCGGAGCGTCCAGCCAGTCGAAGGCGTTTTCCATGATATAGGCCGACAGATGGTTGCCGATGGCGCCGACCGGAAAACCCTCTTCGACCGTCACCATGCGATTCGTCTTCTTCACCGATTCGATGATCGTGCCGTAATCCAGAGGGCGCAGGGTGCGCAGGTCGATGACCTCGGCCTCGATCCCGTCCTCGGCCAGCGTGTCGGCGGCCTCAAGCGCGTGGGCCATGCCGATGCCAAAGCTGACGATGGTCACGTCGCCGCCCTGACGCGCAATACGGGCCTTGCCGAATGGGATGGTGAAATCGTCCAGATCGGGCACCTCGAAGCTGCGGCCATAGAGGATTTCGTTTTCCAGAAAGATCACCGGGTTCGCGTCGCGGATCGCCTGTTTCAGCAGCCCCTTCGCGTCGGCCGCGGAATAGGGCATCACGACCTTGAGGCCGGGAATCGCCGCATACCACGCGGCGTAGTCCTGACTGTGCTGGGCGCCCACGCGGGCGGCGGCGCCGTTCGGACCGCGGAACACGATGGGGCAACCCATCTGCCCTCCCGACATGTACAGCGTCTTGGCAGCCGAGTTGATGATGTGGTCGATGGCCTGCATGGCGAAGTTGAAGGTCATGAATTCCACGATCGGGCGCAGACCGGCCAGCGCTGCCCCGGTGCCGATACCCGCGAAACCCATTTCGCTGATCGGGGTGTCGACGACCCGGCGCGCGCCGAACTTGTCCAGAAGACCCTGGCTGATCTTGTAGGCGCCCTGGTATTCGCCGACTTCCTCGCCCATCAGGAACACGGTGTCGTCGCGGTCCATTTCCTCTTCCATGGCCTCGCGCAGGGCTTCGCGCACGGTCATGGTCTTCATCTTCGTGCCTTCGGGCCAGTCGGGGCTGCGGTCGGGTTCAGGTGTCTTGACCTTCTCCACCGCCGAGCCGCCGGTCTTGTCGTCTTCCTTGTCGTCGTCCTCGGCTGATTTTGCCTGGGCCGGCCGCGATTCGGGATTCGAGACCTCGATATCGTCGGCCGATTCGCCCTCTTCGACCAGCACGGCGATGGGGGTGTTGACCTTCACGCCCTCGGTCCCCTCGTCAACCAGGATCTTGCCCATCGTGCCTTCGTCGACAGCCTCGAATTCCATCGTGGCCTTGTCGGTCTCGATCTCGGCGATGATGTCGCCCGCCTTGACCTCGTCGCCTTCCTTCTTCAGCCATTTGGCCAGCGTGCCTTCCTCCATGGTCGGCGACAGGGCGGGCATCAGGATTTCGGTTGCCATGTCTTGATCCCCCTCAGGCGTTCTCTTCGGCGCTGCCCTGCGGCAGTTCGCTGGCGTAGATATCGGTCCACAATTCGTCCAGCGCCGGCTCCGGGCTGTCCTTGGCGAATTCGGCCGAGGCGTTCACGATCTCCTTGATTTCCTTGTCCACCGCCTTCAATTCGTCCTCGCTGGCATGTTTGCCCTGCAGCATCAGTTCGCGCACATTCTCGATCGCGTCGCGTTCGTCGCGCATCTTCTGGACCTCTTCGCGGGTGCGGTATTTGGCCGGATCCGACATCGAATGGCCGCGATAACGGTAGGTCATCACTTCGAGGATATAGGGCCCCTTGCCGGCGCGGCAGTGGGCGACGGCCTTCTGGCCGGCCTCCTTGACGGCCAGCACATCCATGCCGTCCACCTGTTCGCCGGGAATGCCGAACGCCTCGCCGCGCCCGAACAGGCTGGTGGATTTTGTCGATCGCTTGACCGATGTGCCCATGGCATATTGATTGTTCTCGATCACGAAGACCACCGGCAGATCCCAGAGTTCGGCCATGTTGTAGGTCTCGTAG
>DBFD01000045.1:37623-39164 GCA_002294185.1 Paracoccus sp. UBA889 | reverse complement strand
ATCGAGGCCGAGGCCGCGATGCTGGGCCAGCCGATCTCGATGCTGATCCCAGAGGTGGTGGGCTTCAAGATCACCGGCGCGATGAGGGAAGGCGTCACCGCGACCGACCTGGTGCTGAAGGTCACGATGATGCTGCGCAAGCATGGCGTCGTGGGCAAGTTCGTCGAATTCTATGGTGACGGGCTGGACAACATGCCGCTGGCCGACCGTGCCACCATCGGCAACATGGCGCCCGAATACGGCGCCACCTGCGGTTTCTTCCCGATCGATCAGGTGACCCTGCGCTATCTGGAACAGACCGGCCGCGACAAGGATCGCATCGCGCTGGTCGAGGCCTATGCCAAGGAAAACGGCATGTGGCGCGACAAGGATTACCAGCCTGTCTATTCCTCGACGCTGGAACTGGATCTGGCCGATGTGGTGCCCGCGATTTCGGGCCCCAAGCGTCCGCAGGACCACACCCCGCTGGACCAGTCGGCCGATGCCTTCATGAAACTGGTTCGCGGCATCCGTTTGCCCGACGAATCGCGCGAGGCCGAAAAGACCTGGAAAGCCGAGGGCGGCGCGCGCGAGCCGGGCTATGTTCCCGGCGGCCGCCACCAGGGCTTTTCCGAAGGTCCGGTCGAGGGCGAGGATTACAAGCTTCACGACGGCAGCATCGTGATCGCCTCGATCACCTCCTGCACCAATACCTCGAACCCCTCGGTGATGATGGCCGCGGGTCTGGTCGCCCGCAAGGCGCGGCAGCTTGGCCTGACGCGCAAGCCCTGGGTCAAGACCTCGCTGGCCCCCGGTTCGCAGGTCGTCAGCGAATATCTGAAGGCGGCCGGGCTGCAGGAGGATCTGGACGCCATCGGCTTTGATCTGGTGGGTTACGGCTGCACCACCTGCATCGGCAATTCCGGTCCGCTGGAACCGGCGATCTCGAAATCCATCGCCGACAACGACCTGATTGCGGTCTCGGTCCTGTCGGGCAACCGAAACTTCGAAGGCCGGATCAGCCCCGATGTGCGCGCCAACTACCTGGCCTCGCCGCCGCTGGTCGTGGCCTACGCGCTGGCCGGCGACATGAATGTCGACCTGACCCGCGATCCTCTGGGGCAGGACAAGGACGGCAACGATGTCTATCTGAAGGATCTGTGGCCGAGCACGAAAGAGGTCGCCGACATGGTTGCCAGCATCGTCACGCGCGAGATGTTCATCGACAAATACGCCGATGTCTTCAAGGGTGATGAGCGCTGGCGTGGCGTCGAGGTGACCGACAGCGAAACATATGACTGGCCGTCAAGCTCGACCTATATCCAGAACCCGCCCTATTTCCAGGGCATGTCGAACGATCCGGGCAAGATCGAGAATATCGAGGGTGCCCGCATCCTGGCGCTGCTGGGCGACATGATCACCACCGATCACATCTCGCCCGCAGGATCGTTCAAGGAATCGACCCCGGCCGGGAAATACCTGACCGAACGGCAGGTGCCGCCGCGCGAATTCAACAGCTACGGGTCGCGCCGGGGCAATCACGAGGTGATGATGCGCGGCAC
>DBFD01000045.1:34622-37275 GCA_002294185.1 Paracoccus sp. UBA889 | reverse complement strand
AACGAGATGCTGGACGGCGTCGAGGGCGGCTATACCAAGGGTCCCGACGGCGGCCAGGAATCGATCTATGACGCGGCCATGGAATATGCGGACAAGGGCGTCCCGCTGGTCCTGATCGGCGGTATCGAATACGGTGCCGGTTCCTCGCGCGACTGGGCGGCCAAAGGCACGAACCTGCTGGGCGTCAAGGCGGTGATCGCGGAATCCTTCGAACGCATCCATCGCTCGAACCTGGTCGGCATGGGCGTGATCCCGTTCGAGTTCACCGATGGCGACACCCGCAAGACGCTGAAGCTGACCGGCGACGAGGTGATCTCGATCGAGGGGCTGGAGGGCGATTTCAAGCCGCTTTCGCTGGTGCCCTGCAAGATCACCTATGCCGACGGCACCGAGAAGGAGATCCAGATCAAGGCCCGCGTCGATACCGAGGTCGAGATCGACTATCTCAAGAACGGCGGCGTGCTGCATTACGTGCTGCGCAACCTCGCCGCCGCCTGATCCGGCGGGGATAGCCAACCCTGGGGGGCGCCTGCACATGCCGGCGCCCCCTTTTGCTGGGCGTGGCCCCGACGTCCCGATCCTGTCGTGCTCTCCTGTCCCGCCTGGCCGACAGGCCGATTTCAGACCGCGACCGCGTTCAGGCCACCTGTCTCCAGCCGGTCCAGCAGGGCGAGTTCCGCCTCGGTCAGCCGGATGCCGTTGGCGATGCTGTCCTTCCGCGCCGCGAAACGCCGTTGCGAGGGAAGGCGTGCGCCCTGCCCGATGATTCCGTCCAGCAGCGTCTCGGCCAAGGCGAAAGGCTCGCCGGGTCTGCCCGCCGCGAAACGTTCAGGACTGAAGGCCAGAACCAGCTCTCCGTGGCGTGGTCCCAGATCCGTCGTGCCCAGGGCCGCCAGCGCCGCCTCGCTGGTCAGATCCCCGATCATCGCGCCTGCCAGCAACTCTATCATCGTCGCGATGGCCGAACCCTTGTGCGCGCCGAAGGGCAACATCGCGCCGGCCAGCGCGGCGTCCGGGTCGGTGGTGGCACGGCCCTCGGCGTCGATGGCCCAGCCCTCGGGCAGGGGATCGCCGGCGCGGCGATGCAGCTCGATCTCGCCGCGCGCCGCGACGCTGGTTGCGAAGTCGAACACATAGGGATTGCCACCCGGACGGGGCCAGCCGAAGGCGAAGGGGTTGGTGCCCAGCAGCGGCCTGCTGCCGCCCGCCGGTGCGACGGTGGCATAGCTGGGGCACATGGCCATCGCGGCGACGCCATCGGCGGTCAGATCCTCGATCTCGGGCCACAGCGCCGTCAGATGCACGCAATCGTTGATGACCAGCGCCGCAACGCCAAGTCGTTTCGCGCGCTCTGCCAGCAGCGGAGCGCCCCGGGAAAAGGCCCATGACGAAAAGCCGCCTTTCGCCGCGACACGGATGACGCCGCCGCCGTCATCATGAAGCTGCGGCACCGCGAGCGGGTCGGCCTTGCCCGCCAGGACCGTTTTCAGGCAACCTTCGATCCGGTAGATGCCGTGCGACTTGCAGCCGTCACGCTCGGCCGCGGCAAGGTTGCGCGCCATCGCTGCCGCCTGTCCGTCAGCCAGACCGGCCTTGCGGAAAATGGCGGCGATCCGGTTTTCCAGATCCGCGGTGCCGATTGCGTTCTCCATCCTGACCCCCTGTCAACTCTTTTCCAGACTTGCAGAAATGGCGCGCCCTGTCCAAGCCCGCGCATCCGCTTTGACGCCGGCAAGAATTTCGGCCAGCATCGCGGCGGAACCGAAACGACGAGGGCCAGAAGATGACAAAGATCCTGCTGATCGGCTGTGGAAATATGGGCCATGCGCTGCTGTCTGCCTGGCAGGCCATGCCGACCCCGCCCCAGGTCAGCATCGTCGATCCGACCGAGGCGTTGCGCGACCGGGCGGCGAAAACCGGCGCGCGGACCTTTGCCTCGGCAGCCGAGGTGCCGCGCGATCTGGAACCCGATCTGGTCATCCTTGCGGTCAAGCCGCAGGTCATCGGCAAGGTCTTGCCCGATTACGCGCATCTCGACGCCTGCTTTCTGTCGATCGCCGCAGGCACGACGCTGGCGAGCCTGCAGCGCGGTCTGGACGACAAGGCCATCATCCGCTGCATGCCGAACACGCCGGCCGCGATCGGCAAGGGCGTGTTCGGCATCTTCGCCAATGCGCGTGTCACCCCGGCCCAGAACCGCATGGTTCGCGACGTGCTGGAACCCTGCGGGATCGTGCTGGAGGTCGGATCCGATGAGGATATCGACCGGATCACCGCGATTTCGGGTTCGGGCCCGGCCTATCTGTTTCACTTTATCGAGGCTCTGGCCCAGGCGGGGCGCCGGATCGGCCTGACCGATGACGTGGCGCTGGCCGCCGCGCGCGGCACCGTCTTCGGCGCGGCTTCGCTGGCCGAGGGCGCGGACGAGGATGCAGGCCAGTTGCGCAGGAACGTCACCAGCCCAAACGGCACCACGGCCGCGGCATTGGAAGTGCTGATGGGCACGGATCGCATGGCCGACCTTCTGACCGAGGCGGCCGAGGCCGCGTTCGGCCGCGCAAAGGCCCTTGCCGCCACAGAATAGCGCACAGCCGACGAAGGCGGGGTAATCTCATCGAAGGATTGAAAGTGGTGCCCGGAGGCGGATTCGAAC
>DBFD01000045.1:13326-34300 GCA_002294185.1 Paracoccus sp. UBA889 | reverse complement strand
TCGAACCACCGACACGCGGATTTTCAATCCGCTGCTCTACCAACTGAGCTATCCGGGCGCCCCGCCGCGCCGTCTTCGGCGCCGGGCGTGAAGCGGCTTTTACGGGCGCTTGCGGGCGGTGTCCAGACCCGAATCGTCACTTTTTGGCCCGCGTTCGCCCTCGTCCGAGGCAAGGTCGTCCAGCGGCGCGCCGGGGATGACGTAATCGCCTCGCAACCAGTGCGCCAGATCGACATCGGCACAGCGCCTGGAACAGAACGGACGGTATTTCGCCACGCTTTCCCTGCTGCAGATCGGGCAGGCCATCAGCGCGCGCCCTGCGCCGCCAGCCGCGCCAAGGGCACTCGGTCGCGCTTGCGATTGATCTCGTAAAGCCCCATCGTGGTCCAGCCCACCAGGTTCGTCTCGCTTGCCTCTCCCTTGAAGGCGGCGCGAAGGGACTGGTCCAGAACCGCCCGGTCGCGCCTGGACATGGGCGCGAAATCGACAACGATCTGTCCCCCAAGTCCACGCAGGCGCAATTGCCGCGGAAGATCGCGGACCATGGCGATATTGGCCTTCAGCGCCGCCGCCGGCGAGGTGTCGGTTCCGGTATTGACGTCGATCGCCACCAGCGCGCGGGTCTGTTCGACAAAGCCGAAGGCCCCGCCCGACAGATCGACGCGATCGGACAGCAAGGCGTCGATCGCCTCGCTGACCCCGCAACGGTCGAAACTGTCTTCGCCCTGCTCGACTGCGTCCGGCGCGGGATCGGCCCAATCCAGCCAGGCGGCTTCCCAGGGGGCCGGCGCGTTCAGCAGCACTTCGGGATCGCCCTGGGTCTCGGCGCAAATCTTGTCGGCCATGTCGATCAGCGGGGCGAGATCGGCGGCGATCTCGTCTTCGTTGGCCCCTTCCGCGGCACTGCGCAGGATCAGGCCATGGTCGCGATCCTGCAGCAACGACAGCCCCAGGGCCTCCAGCGCCTCGCGACGTTCGGTCCTGCGGATCCGCCGTGAAACATTGACTCCGGGCGCCGCCGGCGTCACCAGCGCATAGCGACCCCGAAAGATCAGCCGGGGCGTTACCGGGACCGCCTTGCCTTCCTCCGCGATGCCCGAGACCTGCACCAGAATCGATGCACCTTCACGGATGCCGGACCGGTCGCGAAGATAGCCCCGCTGCCCATCCGGCAGGCGCAGGAAGACCCCGCCCTGACCTTTCATCAGCCTGTCGGTCACGCCCCGGCAGATCGTGCCCGGTGTCAGCGCCGCAAGCTGCGTTGGATCGGGAATCAGATCGACCAGACGGCCATCTTCCATCAGCGCCGCGGCTTCGGCGCCGAACAATTGGCCCAGAACGACCTGCCGACCCTTCATGGGCGATCCCCGCGCGGGTCGGGATGGATGCCGCAAGCCGCAAGCATCGTCGCCGTTTCAGCCAGAGGCAAGCCGACCACGGCGGAAAACGAGCCCTGGATCCACGGGATGAAGGCCGCCGCGGCCCCCTGGATCGCATAGCCGCCGGCCTTTCCGCGCCAGTCACCCAGCGCCAGATAGCGCGACAGGTCATCATCGGAAATCGGACGCATCCGCACGACGGTCTCGACCAGCCTTTCGCGAAGCCTGCCGTGGTGCCGAACGGCGACGGCGGTCAGCACGCGGTGGCGACGGCCCGACATCAGTCGCATGAAGGCGGCGGCCTCGTCGCGATCGGCGGGCTTGCCGAGAATGCGCCGACCGACCGCGACCGTGGTATCGGCGCAAAGAAGAACCTCATCCTCGCCGGTGGCCAGAACAGAGGCCTTGGCGGTCGCGATCCGGCGAACATAATCGCGCGGCGTCTCGTTCTTCAACGGTTCTTCGTCGATATCGGCGGCGCGCAGCGCGTCGGGACGAATTCCGATCTGGGCCAGCAATTCCAGCCGTCGCGGACTAACCGAACCCAGGATCAGCCGCGGCGGCGCGGCCACGGGCGCAGGGCACGCCGTGGCGGCGGTCATCAGATCACTTGAAGCGGTAATTGATCCGCCCCTTCGTCAGATCGTAGGTATTCATCTCGACCTGAACCTTGTCCCCGGCAAGAACGCGGATGCGGTTCTTCCGCATCTTTCCTGCCATATGCGCAATGATCTCATGGCCGTTTTCAAGCTCGACCCGGAACGTCGCATTCGGCAGGAGTTCCTTCACGACGCCGGGGAATTCGAGCATTTCTTCCTTGGCCATGGTCACTCCATATCGGTCGCCCCGCAGGATTCGGGACGCGGGTTAAATGCGGCCGGAGCGGGCGGAATTCAAGGGAAAAGCGTGAAAAGCCGCCTGCTAGCCCGCTTTGGACCCCCGGGCGCGTTCCGGCGGTGACACCGTTGCCGCAGTAGTCGGATCAGGGCGGAAGGCGTCGGGACGATGCAGATCGCCGATCGGCAGGTCGGGGCCGGCGGTCGGCGCCATCATCGGCGCCTCGGGTGCAGGGACGGCCGCGGGGGCGGATTCTGCTGGCGCAACGGGATCGCGCAGGCGGATCGCGTGGCAGCCATCGGCTTCGCCAAACTTGCCGATGGCCAGAACCTGGCCGTCCGCGGTCTCGATCCGGGTATCGGACAGGCTGACGCGCGGCAGGGCCAGGATCTTGCCCGGCACCAGGCCGCGCAGCTCGCGCAGGCTCATCCGGCGGCGACAGAGAATGCCCACGACCTCGACCGGCGCCTGCTGGGTTGCGGAACGAAGACTGACCAGCGGCGGGACCGCGGGTCTTTTCGACGGCGCCGTCGCGACCGCGGGCTGGGCCAGCGCGGGCTGCGGGCGTTCCGCATCGGGTCGGGGCTGCGGCAGGGCCAGAAACAGCCTGCCTTCGCGCGCCTCGCTGCCGCCGAGCAGCAGTTTCAACCCGAGACTGCGATAGGCACGGTCCTCCATCATCAGCGCCAGGGGGCGGGCATCGTCGATATGGGTGGCATAGCGAAAGCCGCGAAATTCCTCCAACCCCTCGACGCCCCGTCCCTCCTGCGCGAGTTCGGACAGGAACGTGTCGATGAAATCCGCGCAAAGGGTGGCGTCGCTGCGGGTCAGGCGGCGCCGGGCCAGCGGCCGGCCAGTCACGCGGCCGAGGGTCTGAATCTCGATCAGCGCGGTGACGGTCTGCGGACACAGGGCCATCACGCCCACCGCATCGCCGGGTCCCTGCAACACTGCCAGCAAGGCCGGATCGGGCAGCAATTCGGGCAGTTCCGCCAGCGTCAGCGCCCCGGGCCTGACCTCGACCGGCCGGACGCCCAGCCCGTAAAGCCGATCCGCCGCGCGACCGATGGCGGTCGCGGTGGCGCGCGCGGGCGTGACCGGCGCTGTCTGTGGCAATTGTGGCGCCTTTCCCGCCCCTTCGGCGGCCCGGACCCGGGCCTGCAACAGACGTTTCAACACGCCGGTTCCGGCCGGATGTGCCTGTTCCATCTCTGCTTCGTCCGCCATACCGAATCCGATTCGTCCCGTCCTGTCGCAGGGCAATTTGACAAAGAGCCGTAAAGAAAATGTTTACGGCGACCCGGCGGTCCCGACGCTCCGGCCCGCCGCTGCCGGATGCGGAGGCAGAACGATACGGAAGGCCGCGCCCCCCTGGCCCGGCAAATAGGCGATGTCCCCGCCCAGGACCGTCATGATCTCTCGGCAGATCGCAAGGCCAAGGCCCGCGCCGCCCGCCCGCGCGGGGTCGTTGAGGCGCGAAAACTTCTCGAATATGAGGCTTTGCCGGGCCCTGTCGATGCCCCGGCCGTTATCGGCGATCTCGATCACCGCGCCGCCGCCCGCGCGACGATGAACCCGGATGGTCAGGACCGGACGCTCCGCGTCACAATATTTGCGCGCATTGGTGACGACATTGATCAGCACCTGCAGCAGCCGATCGGCATCGGTGATCACCCCAAGATGTTCCGAGGGCATGTCGCGGTCCAGGGTAAAGCTTCGCTCGGGCCGCGTCGCCGAGGCCGCCTGCACGGCCCGCCCGATCAGATCATGCAGGTTGACGGCGCTGACCGAAAGCCGCGCCTGCCCGCTTTCCAGCACCGACAGGTCCAGAAGATCGTCCAGAAGCCGGGTCAGCCGGCCGGCCTCCTGATGGATGATCCCGGCGAAATTCCGGCGCTCCGCTTCGGACAGGTCCGGCGTCTTCATGATGTCGGAAAAGGCTCGGATCGAGGTCATGGGCGTTCGCAATTCATGGCTGATCTGACCCAGGAACGCATCCTTCTGCACCGACAGCGCGGTCAGCTTGTCGTTGGCCTCGCGCAATTGGCCTGCGGTGCGGGCAAGTTCTGCGCGGGCCGATTCCAGCCGCCGGGTTTCCTCCTTGGCACGCCTGGCCTCGCTGGCGACCTGCATCAGGTCGGCCACCGTCAGCGCGACCCCGCCCGCCACGCGGTCGATCATCGCATGGGCCGTCGCCGCCCCGATCGCGCCCGCCAGCCGCCGTTCCAGCCGTGTCAGAAAATCGGGCGTCGGATCGGGAAGATAGCCGGACTTGCCCTGCGCCGCAGCCTCGGCGCGGAAAAAGCGCAATGCCTCGTCCGGCCCCCAGACGCGCCGGGCCATGGCCAGCAGGGGCTCGGCCCGGTCCTCGGCGCGGGCCGGGCTGCGCGGGCGGACCGGCTCGACCGCGCTGACGAAGGACAGGCCCTGCAACCGCTCGACCGGATCGGGAAAGCCGAAGATCGACAGGCCGACGAATGCCAGCGTGTTAAGCGACAGCGACAGGAAAATGGCGAAGGCCAGCGGGTCGATCCCGCCCGGAAGAAGCGGCATCTGACCAATGCCGACCGAGGGCAGGAAGATCAGCGCCAGCCACAGGCCCGATCCCAGCCCGACACCGGCAAATGCCCCGCGCCGGTTGGCGCCACGCCACAGCAGACCGCCCAGCATCGCAGGCAGCACCTGCGCCATCCCGGTAAACGCCACCAGCCCCATCGAGGCCAGCGCCACCGAGCCGCCCGAAGCCTGGTGATAGACCCAGCCCGCGCCCAGCACAGCCACGATCGCCAGCCGGCGGGCGTTCAGGATCAACCCCCGCAGATCCCGGTCTGCGTCCTCGCCGCCGGGACGGCGGCGCAGCGCCAGCCAGGCGGGCACCAGCCAATGGTTCGAAATCATCGTGGCCAGGGCGATGGCCGATACCACGACCATCGAGGTCGCGGCCGAAAATCCGCCCAGAAAGACCAGGAATGCCAGCAGATTCTGGCCCGCATCGGCGGGCAGCGTCAGAACATAGAGATCGGGATTGGCGTCCGGCAAAAGCTCTTGTCCCATCACAGCGATGGGCAGGACGAAGAAGGACATGGCGAACAGATAGGCCGGAAAGGCCCAGCCCGCCACGCGCAGGCGATCCTCGTCCGAAGCCTCGACCACCATCACCTGAAACATTCGCGGCAGGGTCAGGATCGCCGCTCCCGACACCACGATCAGCGCGGTCCAGCGGTCGGGGCGCAGCAGCCAGCCTTCGGCCACGGCCGGATCGCGGCCGGCGCGGGCGACGCGATCCAGCATGTCGACGGGCCCCTCGGCCAGCCCCCAGACGACAAAGACGCCCACGGCGAGAAAGGCCAGCAGCTTGACCACCGCCTCCAGCGCGATGGCGGTGACCACGCCGTGGTGGCGTTCGTCGGCGGCAAGGTTGCGGGTGCCGAAGATGATGGCAAAGAGCGCAAGGCCCGCCGCGACCCACAGCGCGGTGCCGCCGGCCGGCCCGCCGATGACCGCCGCCCGCGGGGCGTCGGTCGCGAAAACCTCGAACGACAGGGACACTGATTGCAGTTGCAATGCGACATAGGGGGTGGCGGCGATGACGGCGATCAGGGTGATCAGCGCGGCCAGCCGGTTCGATTTGCCGAACCGGGCCGAGATCAGGTCGGCGACCGAGGTGACGTGATGCATCCGGGCGATGCGCACCAGCCGCCTGAGACCCCACCACGCGCCGGTAAAGACGATCGTCGGACCCAGGTAGATGGTGGCGAATTCCAGGCCCGAGCGGCTGGCATAGCCCACCGCGCCATAGAAGGTCCAGGCCGAGCAATAGACCGACAGCGACAGCGTGTAGATCAGCGGGTGGTCCAGCCATCCCGCCCGGCCCCGCGCTGCCGCCCGATCGGCTGCGAACGCCACCCCGAACATCAGTGCCACATAGGCCAGGGATCCCGCGACCAGCGTCTCAAAGGGCATCGCCGGCCCCGTCTTTTTCGTCCTCTGGCGCGGCCTGCGCACGGGCCTGCCTGGTGGCGGCCTCGGCGCGCATGAGACCGCGATGCAGCGCCCAGACCAGCACGATCAGCACGGCCCATGTCCCGAACAGCCAGACCGCGCCGAAGGCAAGGCTGACGCCTGCCGGCAGCCACCAGACCGGCAGCAGGATCGCGACCAGCGCCAGCACCGGCAGCACCCGTGCCGCATCGCCCAGCCGCCTGCGGCGAAACGAAGCCCGTTCGAGGAACAGCGGACGATCCGGCATCGCGGCCCCCGTCCGTCGCCTAGGCCAGCATCCGGCGCACCAGCGCCCGCAGATCCTCGTTCGCGAAGGGCTTGGCCAGAACCGCATCGGCCTGGGACGTGCCGGCCGCCGCGTCACCGCGCGCGGTCAGCATCAGGACCGGCGTCATCGCGAAGGCGGTATCGGGATCGGCGCGAAGATCGCGCAGGATCTCTGCACCGGAACGATTGGGCAGCATCAGGTCCAGAATGACAAGGCGCGGCCGCGCCAGCCGGATCGCCTCGACCCCGCCCTCGCCGTCACCGTGCAGGGTCATCGCCCAGCCGTCACGGGTCAGGATGAATCGCACCGCCTCGGCGATGTTGGGCTCGTCCTCGATCATCAGGATGTCGAGCATATCCTTCCCCGGCAGACCGGATGCGATCATGAGACGAAAGCGGCGGCGCTGTCAAAGGTGCTTTGCCGGTCGCGCCACAGGCCGGCGGCCTGGCCCCCTTGGGCCGCGCCGGTGCGCGCCCCGTCCGGGCTGTCTGGAAACAGCGCAGACCGCAGGGTCACGCGGTGGCAAGAATGGATGGCTCGCGGCGGGCGGGACAGGTCTTGCGCGGGCAAATGCGGCAGGCGGGACCAATGCGGATCACCGGACCAGCCGCGCGTGCAGGATCGGGCGGCATGATCAGCATCTGGGCTTGGGTGATCACCGGCCCCTGGACTCCTTCGGGCTGTTGCCGCGTGGCGTAGGACAAGGTCAGAAAGCGGCGGCCTTCGGGCGTCTCGACGCTGTGGGACAGCGCCGTCTGCGGCGCCGCCAGCGCCTGATAGAGCGGCCACAGCGCGCAGGCATCGCCGGGGCGCGGCAACGGAAAGCCGGGCGCGGGACGGCGCAGGATCAGCGCCCCGGCGCTGTCGCAGACAAGCAGCCCGACCTGTTCGAAACCCGCGGGCTTCAGCGCCGCGAGGCGGCGCATGACCAGATCGGGCGGATGGCCCAGCCGGGCCGCGATCATCAGCGGATCGTGGCTGGCCGCGGCGGCCTCGACCAGGGTCGCGTCGGGAAGGGCACGGCGTTCCTGTTCCATCCGCGCCAGATGCGCCCCGGCCATCGCCCGCGCCGCGTCAGAGGCAAGATCAGGGGAACGATCCAGCGGCGGCGCCCCCGCGCCCATCCAGGCCTCGACTTCTTCCTGCGGCGTGGCGGTCGTGTCTTCCGCTTCGAAACTGTCGAGATAGGCGACCAGCGCCTGCGCCGTGACCGACAGCCGCTGGCTGTCCTGATCCAGGTTGGCATGGAAGCGCGACAGCCATTCGGCCGGGATCGCGGCCTCGTCGGCCAGGATCGAGGCGGTCGATCGGATCGCGGTCACGGCCGACAGGATCTCGTGCAGGGTCGTCAGCAGATAGGGATCCTGCCGCATCCGGTCGGACAGGCTGACAAGCTGCGCTTCCAGTGCCTCGGAGCGACGGGCATGGGCGACGAGGATTGCGGCCCAGCCCGGAAAGCGGGCCAGGAAATCCGGCGCCAGCGCGGTTTCAGGTGCGCCGATATCAGCCCCGCCCAGCCGCGCCGCCGCTTCGCGCAGCGCCGCGAGGCGGACCTCTTCGTGACCCTCGAGCAACTCGTCGGCGGGCACCTCGAGAACCTCGGACAGGCGCATGACAAGATCGTCGCTTACCGGGCGGCGGTTATGTTCGATGAGGTTCAGATAGGCGGGCGAAATCCCCGCCGCCCGCGCCACATCCGCCTGCCGGCGGGACAAGGCAAGACGGCGTTCGCGGATCCGGGTTCCGGTCAGGACATTATTCTGGGTGCGCCCGCTCATGGGCGCGATGAAAGCCCGCCCTGCCCGCCTGCACAAGGGTTTTCGCCGCAGCGAATCAGTCGGATCGCGGTTGCACCAGCACGACCAGATTTTCATCGGGATCGGCAAGCCGCAGGATCCGCCCGGCCTCGACATCCTCGATCCCGCCGGGATCCATCGCGGATTGTTGCAGGCGTTCCCGCTGGGCGGCCAGATCCGGCACGATCAGCGTCAACGTCCCGTGCCCCGCGTGATCCGGGGCAAGACGAAGCTGCAATCCCGCCTCGGCGCCGTGATGCCATTCGGCCAGCCCGTCCATCGGTCGGGCATCGGGCGGGCGCGCGAACAGGGCCGAGAACCAGGCGATGCCGACTTCCAGATCGCGGCAGCAGAGTTGCGCAAAGATTGCGGTCAGATGCATCGCGGGCCTGCGTCGAAAGGACGACGCCGAAGAATGCCGGACCGGGCCCGATCCCGCAACCCTCGGCGGAGGGCGGCCGGGATCAGACGGCGATGCCGTTGCGCCCGGCAAGGTCGGTAAAGAACTGCCAGGCCACCCGGCCCGAGCGGCCGCCGCGCGTGGCCTGCCATTCGACTGCCTCGGCGCGCAGGACATCATCCGCGATGGTCAGGCCATAGGCGTCGCAATAGCCACGGATCATCGCCAGATAATCATCCTGCGAACAGGGATGAAAGCCCAGCCACAGCCCGAACCTGTCCGACAGAGAGACCTTCTCCTCGACCGCCTCGCCCGGATGGATCGCGGTCGAACGTTCGTTGTCGATCATGTCGCGGGGCATCAGGTGACGCCGGTTCGAGGTGGCGTAGAGGATCACGTTCTCGGGCCGGCCGCCGATCCCGCCATCCAGCACCGCCTTCAGCGACTTGTATTGCGTGTCGTCATGGCTGAAGGACAGATCGTCCGAGAACAGCAGGAAGCGCCGTTCCTTCGCCCCGCCCAGCAGGGCCAGAAGCCGGCCGACCGAACCCAGATCCTCGCGCGCGATCTCGACCAGGATCAGCGGCAGGCCCTGCGCCACCACCTCGGCATGAACGGCCTTGACCAGCGACGATTTGCCCATCCCGCGCGCGCCCCAGAGAAGCGCGTTGTTCGCGCCGAAGCCGCGCGCGAATTGCAGCGTATTGGCCAGCAGGATGTCCCTGGCGCGGTCGATGCCGATCAGTTGCACCAGATCGACGCGATTCACGCCCGCGACGGGTTCCAGCCGGTCGGGATCGGGATGCCAGATATAGGCCGAGGCTTCGGTGAAGGCCGGCACCGGAGCGGGCGGCGGCGCCAGACGTTCAAGCGCGGCCGCGATCCGGTCGAGAACGTCAGGATCGCTCATTCCTCGTCATCCTCGACCCACAGACCCTGCGCCCGCAGATCCGCCTCGCGGCGTCTTTCGATGCGGCGGACAAGCTGGATCGAGATTTCGTAAAGACCATAGACCACGGTGAACAGCACCACCTGCGACACCACATCGGGGGGCGTGGCGACCGCGGCCAGCATCAGGATCGCCAC
Source organism: Paracoccus sp. UBA889 (assembly GCA_002294185.1). Classification (GTDB taxonomy): domain Bacteria; phylum Pseudomonadota; class Alphaproteobacteria; order Rhodobacterales; family Rhodobacteraceae; genus Paracoccus. The sequence goes on along the minus strand of DBFD01000045.1, from coordinate 24,532 downwards.
GACCGCATATTTGCGCACCGCGCCCAGACCCTCGGCACTGACAAGGCCCGCCTTGCCCATCAGCGTCAGCAGGACGGGCAGTTGAAAGCTCAGCCCGAAGGCAAGGATGAACTTGGTCGTCAGCGACAGGTATTCATCGACCGAACCCTGGAACACGATCGCCGCCATCGGATTGTCGGTCACGGCCGGCGGCGCGGTGCCGTCATCGGGCAGGGTCAGCGGCCCCTGCTGGAAGCCCAGGAAAAAGTCGTAGGCCATCGGCAGGATGATGTAGTAGGCGAAGGCCGCGCCAAGGAAAAACATCACCGGAGAGGCGACAAGGAAGGGCAGGAACGCCTGTTTCTCGTTCCGGTAGAGGCCCGGCGCCACGAAACGCCACATCTGGTAGGCGATGATCGGAAAGGCCAGAACAAAGCCGCCCAACAGCGAGATGCGGATGGCGACGAAGAAGCCTTCCTGCAATTTCAGAAGGATAAGCCCGCATTCCTGACCTCGTGCCTCAAGCGCGAAGCAGATCGGGCGGGTCAGGAAATTGTAGATCGGATTCCAGATCGTGTAGGACAGCACCATCGCCACGATGAAGGCCACCAGCGACCAGATGATCCGCGTCCGCAGCTCGGCCAGATGTTCGATCAGCGGCGCGGAACTGTCGTCGATATCGTCGTCGCGGGGATTGCTGGCCAAGTCAGTGGTCTTTCCTGTCGCTGCGGCGCACCGCGTGCAGGCGGCGCTGGCCGGGGGTGGCGGCATCCGCGGCATGATCCGGTGCCGCGGGCTCGACCGCGATCGGGGGCGGGGCGGCGGGCTCGCTGGCCGGGCTCAGGCCGTCACCCGCCGGTTGCGGCGTGGCGCCCGGATCGGGCTTCGGCCTGGCCTTCGCATCGGGGATCTTGGGATCCCATTTCTCGAACCGTTCGGCCGCGCGGTCCAGCGCATCGAGGCCCAGGGATTTCTTCGAGGTCAGGCTTTTCAGATCGCGGATGCTGTTCGACGCCTCGTCAAGACCCGATCCCTTGGCGGCATCCTCCATCGCCGAGGTGAATTCGCGGGCCATTCCGCGCGCCTTGGCCGTGAACCGACCCAGCGAATGGAACAGATGCGGAAGATCCTTGGGGCCGACCACGATCAGCGCCACGACCCCGATCAGCAAAAGCTCGGTCCAGCCGATATCGAACATGATGCGTCCGGCCTTTCGCCGATCAGCTGCGGTCGGTCGTGTGCGGCGTCACGTCGCGCGCGGTCTCGCCCGGAACATCCCGGCCGACCTCGCGCGGGGTTTCGCGGCGCTCTTCGTCCGACGCGGCGTCCTCGACCTCTTCGCTGCCGTCCTTGACGCCCTTCTTGAAGGCGGTGATTCCCTTGCCGACCTCGCCCATCAACGACGAGATCTTGCCGCGTCCGAACAGGACCAGAACCACGACCGCGATCAGCAGAAGGCCGGGAAGGCCAATATTGTTCAGCATTCTTGTCTCCCTTGCCGGGCGGTTTCCCCGCCCGCGCGACACATTTAGGGTTTTGCGCCACCGATTGCAAAGCCCGAATGCGTGAAGCACGACCCCGAAGCCCCCCTGCCCGCGCCCGCAGAGGGATCCGTCCTGCCCGCTTGGCAGCGCGCGCGGGCCGGGCGATAAGAGCGGATGGATCTGTCGCTTTACATCACGGCGTTCGTGACGCTTTTCGTGGTCATCGACCCGATCGGCCTGACGCCCATCTTCATTGCCCTGACACCCGGTCACGATGCCCGGCAGCGACGGCTGATCGGCATCCGGGCGCTGGTGATCGCCGCGATCCTGCTGACGCTGTTCGGCCTTGCGGGCGAGGCGATCCTGCGCGGCATCGGCATTTCGCTGTCGGCCTTCCGCATCGCGGGCGGTCTGCTGCTGTTCCTGACCGCGCTGGACATGCTGTTCGAACGCCGGACCGAACGGCGCGAGGAACAGGGCCATTCCGAACCGGCGCAAGACCCGTCGGTCTTTCCCCTGGCGATGCCGCTGCTGGCTGGCCCGGGGGCACTGGCGACGATGATCCTGCTGGTCGGCGAACGGCCCGGCTGGGGACATCTGCTGATGGTCCATCTGGTCATGCTGACGGTGCTGGCCATCGCCCTGGCGCTGTTTTTGATCGCGACGCCGCTGGCGCGCGCGCTTGGCCGCACCGGGGTCATGGTGGTGACGCGGCTTCTGGGGATGCTGCTGGCCGCGCTGTCGGTGCAGTTCGTCATCGACGGGCTGAAGGGATCGGGGCTGATCTGATGGCGGCCGATGAGGGGATGCAGCTGGCCTATTACATCCTGCTGCTGGTGGTGATCGGCGGCGCGATGATCTTTGAATTGTCCGGCCGCGGCGGACGAATGCTGCGCCAGACGATTCTCTGGGCGGTGATCTTCGCCGGCGCCAGCTTCGCGGCGCAATGGTGGATCGAGGGCGGACCGGCGCAGCAGCAGGTTCTGGAAGGCGGCCGGGTCTCGATCCCGGTCGGCCGCGACGGCCATTTCCAACTGACCGCGCGGCTGAACGGCACCGAGGTCCGTTTCCTCGTCGATACCGGCGCCTCGACCATCGCCCTCAGCCGGCAGGATGCCCGCCGCATCGGCATCAATCCGGACGATCTGGCCTATGCCGGCACGGCGATGACCGCCAATGGCAACGTCAAGACCGCCCCCGTGACCATCGACACCCTGGAGATCGGCGACATCGTGGACCGCAATGTCCGCGCCCAGGTGATCGGTGGCAATCTTCAGGGTTCGCTTCTGGGCATGTCCTACCTGCGCACCTTCGCCCGTGTCAGTTTCGAAGGCGATTTGCTGATTCTCGAACGCTGATCCGCATCCCGGCCCGGCCGGTCCCGGTCTCGCGCCGCAGCCTTGTGCGATGCGCCTGTCCGGGCTGGGCCGCGCAGGCCGCGTCAGGGCTGCGCGGCGTCAGTCCAGCGGCAGACCCGGCGTCGCGCCGCTGTCTTCCAGATGCCAGACCGCCTGCCAGCGCCCGTCACGCCGTTGCAGCGTCAGGAAATTCCGCTGCGCCACATAGCGTCGGCGCTGGCCCGGCAGCGGGTGGATGCGGACCGGATGATGCGGCAGCGGCGATTCGCCGAGACTCGCGAACCAGCCCAGAACCCGCGCATAATTGCGCGGCGGCGCGCGATGCGAGATGCCCGAGGCGACAAGCTGATGAATCCGCGTTTGGTCGGGCCCCATATCGGCCCGCGTCGCCAGATGGATCTCGCCCGACAGCACCGTCACCGCCGCCTTCTGCCGCATCCGCAACACCGCGCCCAACATCCGCCGCCAGGAATCGCGATGGGCGCGGCTTTGCCACTGGTCGCGCAGGTCGTCCTCGTAGTGCTGCATCTTCGGGATGACCGCCATCACCGATTCCAGCAGCGACAGGCGCGGCCCCAGCAGCGGCACGCTGGAAACCATGAAGACGTGAGCCGCGTCGCTTTCCAGTGTCTCGGCCGGGCGCCACCCGGCCTCGCCCATGACCTGCCGCCGCTCGCGCTGCGACCGCAGATCGGGCGCGAAGATCGTCAGGCCGGGCAGATCGCGCCGCCATCCCAGGTTGCGCCCCGATGGCTCCCAGAACAGGTCCGGAATATCCGCGTCGGTGGCGGCGTGCTGGAACAGCAGATACATCTCGCGCGCCACCGAAAACAGCAGCCGACCCACTGCCGAATGGGTCGATTCGGCGGGCTGAGATCCCCAGCCGTCGCAGATGTCGTGATCGTCCCAGATCGACAGCGCCGGAATTTCGGCAAACAGCCGTTCGCAGGGATCGGCGGTCAGAACCCGAAGATAGCGCCGGGCAAAACGGTCGCGCAGATGCGCGCGCAGCCCTTCCAGCGCCTCGGCGCCGGGATCGGGGGGCACCGAATCGGGCCAATCCTCGCTGAGCGGGTGGCCTTTCGTCGCCTCATCGGCATAAATCTGGTCGCCGCCCTGAAGCAGCAGCGCGAAGGGGGCGGACTCGTGCTGTTCCAGAAGCCGCGACCACATGAGGTTGCGTTCCTGCGGATCGCGATCCAGATCGCCGTCCTCCTCGCCGTTGCACGAAACGAATCCGATCCGCAGATCGCCCTCCAGCCGTGTCGCGACCGGATGCAGCCGGCCGTCCAGCCGATAGCCGTCCTCGCCCACCGCCAGGGTGAAATCGTGGCGCCAGAAATCCAGCCCCGCCAGACGGGCGATCCGTCGCGGGGCGATCTTGGCCGTCTTCGTCTCGACCGGGCCGGGCGCGGCCGCACCTTCCGGACGGACGCTCAGCGCGGCAAGGGACAGCCCCGCCGCGTCGTGGCTGCGGAAATGCAGGATCGGCCCCGCCTCGCGGATGTCAGCAGTTGTCACGGCTTGTCTTTCATTGTCCTGGATCATCCAGATAGGCAGCGCGGGGCAAAATGTGCAGATCCTGCATCACCGCCCATGCGAAAACCCGCCGGTCAGGGCCAGGGGCTGGCCGATGCGCAATCCCTCGGCATGACGCGACAGCCCCGGCGTCAGCGCGAACAGATCGGCCTGCAAGGCGTGGTAGATGTCAGGCTTGCCACTGAACTGGCCCGTGGCAGGGCCACAGCCGGTATCGGCTTCGGGGAACCAGCCGCCCGCCTCGTGGTCGATCAGCCGCGTATCGGCAAAGCGCCAGAGTCGGCGATACCATTTCTCGTCGTCCTCGCGTGGCTCCAGTTTCGCCAGGGCGGCCAGGGCGCCGATCGCCTCGGTCACCGGCCACCAGAAGCGGGTCGGATTGTCCACCGCGCCGCCGAAATGCAGCGTATAGGCAAGACCGCCATGATCGGACCAGGCGTCGGCCAGCGCGGTTTCGACCAGCGCGCGGGCCTCGGCCGGGGCGTCGTTGCCGGGCCGGCCGGCCAGATCCCAGTGATGCAGGTGCAGCCGCGCCATCTCGAAGGAATGGCCGGGCGTGGTGCCGGCGGGGCGGAACATCGGGTTGCCGGCATAGGCGCGATCAGGCTGCCAATCGGCGCTGTAATGTTCGGGGATGCGCCAATCTTCGACCCGTGCGGTCCGGCTGACGAAGAAATCAAGGATCCGGCCCGCGCGGCGCAGATAATCGCGCTCGCCCGTCGCCTCGAAAGCGGTCAGCAGCGCCTCGACCCCGTGCATGTTGGCGTTCATTCCCCGGTAATCCGAGAAGGGCTGCCAATCACGGGTGAATTCATCGCGAAAAAGGCCCGCCTGCGGATCCCAGAAATGCCGGTCGAGCAGCTCGGAAATGTCGGCCAGCAGCCGGCCGGCATCGGGATGGCCGGCCATCGCCGCGCTGGAGGCGGCCAGCAGCACGAAGACATGGCCGTAAGCCAGCTTCGTCCCATCCGCGATCCCGGCCTGGTCACATGACCAGGCATAGCCGCCATGATCGGCGTCGCGATGACCGCGCCACAGATAGTCCATGCCGCGATCCACGATGCCCGCGCGATCCGGCCGGCCCGCGATCCCCGCCAGCGCGTAGGAATGAACGAGGCGGGTGGTCGTATGCAGTTCCTGCAGGCCGTCCGGCAAGGGCCGGCCGGCGGAATCGAGCGTGTGAAAGCCGCCGTCATCGCGCGGGCTGGCATCGAAGAAATCCAGCGCATGATGGGCGTCGCGGATCAGAAAGGCCCGGTGGCCGGGCGCGTCCAGCCAGGGCGCCCGGGATTCGTCGGGGCCGGGTCCGGGATCGTTCTTTGCCGGCATTGCCCTTGATCCTATTCGATTTCGACCAGCAGATCCTTGGCGTCGATCTGCTGACCGGCGCCGACATGGACCGCCTTGATCGAGCCGTCGCGGTCGGCATGGATGCCGGTTTCCATCTTCATCGCCTCGATGGTCAGCAGCAGGTCGCCCTGCTTGACCGCCTGACCCTGACTGACCGCGACCGAGGCCACGACGCCGGGCATGGGCGCGCCGACATGGGTGTCATCGGCCGGATCGGCCTTGGGCCGCGCGGCGGCGCTGCCGGCCACCTTGCGGTTCGGCACGCGGATGGACCGCGGCTGGCCATTCAGTTCGAAGAATACCTTGACCTCGCCCTTTTCGTCGGTGTCGCTCAGCGCTTGCAGGCGGATCTCCAGGATCTTGCCCGGGTCGATCTCGACCGCGATCTCCTGACCCGGCTCCATCCCGTAGAAGAAGCTGCGCGTCGGCAGCGTCCGCACCGGCCCGTAGATGCGGTGACGGCCCATATAGTCGAGGAAGACCTTGGGATACATCAGATAGCCGCACAGATCCTCGTCGTCGACGGGCTTGCCCTCCATCTCGGCCTGGACTTTCGTCCGCGTTTCTTCCAGATCGACGGGGTCCAGATGCGCGCCGGGGCGGTCGGTGATGGGCGCTTCGCCCTTCAGCACCTTCTTCTGGATCCCCTCGGGCCAGCCGCCGGGGGGTTGGCCCAGATTGCCGCGCATCATGTCCACCACGGAATCGGGGAAGGACATGTCGCGTTCCGGATCCAGCACGTCGGCGGGGGTCAGGTTCTGTGACACCATCATCAGCGCCATGTCGCCTACCACCTTGGACGAGGGCGTGACCTTCACGATGTCGCCGAACATCCGGTTCACGTCGGCATAAGCCTGGGCCACCTCGTGCCAGCGATCCTCCAGCCCCATCGACCGCGCCTGGCTTTTCAGGTTGGTGAACTGGCCGCCCGGCATTTCGTGCAGATAGACCTCGGATGCGGGCGATTGCAGGCCGGATTCAAAGGCCGCGTAATTCTCGCGCACACGCTCCCAGTAGTTGCTGATGGACCGGATCGCGCCGATGTCCAGGCCGGTATCGCGGTCGGTGCCCGCCAGCGCCTCGACGACCGACCCGATGGTGGGCTGGCTGGTATTGCCCGACAATGCGTCCATCGCGCAATCAACCGCATCGACGCCCGCCGCGGCGGCAGCCAGGATCGTCGCGCCGCCCATGCCGCTTGTGTCATGGGTGTGGAAATGGACCGGCAGGCCGACCTCTTGCTTCAGCGCCTTGATCAGGATCGTCGCGGCGGCGGGTTTCAGCAGGCCCGCCATGTCCTTCAGCCCCAGCACGTGCGCGCCGGCAGATTTCAGATCTTTCGCCGTTTCTACATAATATTGCAGGTCATACTTGGACCGATCCGGGTCCAGCATGTTGCCGGTATAGCAGACCGTCCCCTCGCAGATCTTGCCGGTCTCGATCACCGCATCCATGGCGACGCGCATGTTCTCGACCCAGTTCAGACTATCGAAGACGCGGAACACGTCCACGCCCGATGCCGCAGCCTGACCAACGAAGAACTGCACCACATTGTCGGGATAATTGGTATAACCCACCCCGTTGCTGGCCCGCAGCAGCATCTGGGTCATCAGGTTGGGCATCTTGGCGCGGATGTCGCGCAGCCGCTGCCAGGGACATTCCTGCAAGAAGCGATAGGCCACGTCGAAGGTCGCACCGCCCCAGCATTCCACGCTGAAGAGCTGCGGCAGGTTGGCGGCATAGCTGGGCGCGATGCGGATCATGTCGATCGACCGCATCCGCGTGGCCAGCAGCGACTGGTGCCCGTCGCGCATGGTCGTGTCGGTGATCAGCAATTGCTTTTGCGCGGCCAACCAGTCGGCCACGGCCTGCGCGCCCTTTTCCTCCAGCAATTGCCTGGTGCCGGGGGCCGGATCGGCCAGCGGCGCTGGCGGAACCGGCGGATGAGCCTGCGCCGGCGGCAATGCCCGGCCTGCGGTCTCGGGATGCCCGTTCACGGTGATGTCGGCCAGATAGGTCAGGATCTTGGTCGCCCGGTCGCGCCGCTTCTTGAAGGTGAACAGATCATCGGTCGTGTCGATGAACTTGGTCGTATAGGTGTTGTCCAGAAAGGTCTGGTGTTTCAGCAGGTTGATGACGAAATCGATATTCGTGCTGACGCCGCGCACGCGGAATTCGCGCAGGGCCCGGTCCATCCGCCTGATCGCCTGTTCCGGCGTCTGCGCCCAGGCCGTGACCTTGACCAGCAGCGAATCGTAGTAGCGCGTGATCACGCCCCCCGCATAGGCGGTGCCGCCATCCAGCCGGATCCCCATGCCGGTGGCCGACCGATAGGCGGTGATGCGGCCGTAATCGGGGATGAAGTTGTTTTGCGGATCCTCGGTCGTGACCCGGCACTGCACCGCATGGCCCGACAGGGTGATGTCGGATTGCGAGGCGGCGCCGGTTGCCTCGGCCAGCGTCGATCCTTCCGCGATCTTGATCTGTGCCTGCACGATGTCGATGCCGGTCACCTCCTCGGTGACGGTATGTTCGACCTGGACCCGCGGATTGACCTCGATGAAATAGAACCGGTCGTCATCCATATCCATCAGGAACTCGACCGTGCCGGCGCATTCATAGCCGACCGCCTGCCCGATCTTCAGGGCCAGATTGCAGACCTCGTCGCGCTGCGCCTGGGTCAGATAGGGCGCGGGGGCACGTTCCACGACCTTCTGGTTGCGGCGTTGCACGGTACAGTCGCGTTCATACAGATGATACAGCCCGCCATGCGCGTCGCCCAGAAGCTGCACCTCGACATGGCGGGCGCGCAGGATCATCTTTTCCAGATAGCCCTCGCCATTGCCGAACGCCGCCTCGGCCTCGCGCCGGCCCTCGCGAACCTTGTCCACCAGTTCCTCGGGGCCGTTGATCGGGCGCATGCCGCGACCGCCGCCGCCCCAGGACGCCTTCAGCATCAGCGGATAGCCGATTTCGGCGGCCTCGCGCTTGATGGCGTCGAAATCCTCGCCCAGCACCCCGGTCGCGGGGATCACCGGCACCCCGGCCCCGATCGCCACGCGCCGGGCGCTGGCCTTGTCGCCAAGCGCGCGCATGGTTTCCGCCTTCGGGCCGATGAAGGTGATCCCGGCAGCCGCGCAGGCATCGACGAAATCGGGATTCTCGGACAGCAGCCCATAGCCCGGATGAATGGCATCCGCGCCGCATTCCCTGGCCACGCGGATGATCTCGGGGATGGACAGATAGGCCGCAACCGGGCCCAGCCCCTCGCCGATGCGATAGGCCTCGTCAGCCTTGAAGCGGTGCAGGCCCAGCTTGTCCTCTTCGGCGAAGACCGCGACCGTCCGCTTGCCCAATTCGTTCGCCGCCCGCATCACACGGATTGCGATCTCGCCACGGTTGGCCACCAGAATCTTGTTGAACATGCCGGTCCCCCTGTCATCGTCGGCAGCATCCTACCCATGCCGCACCGCAGCGCAAGCGTCGGCGTCCCGGCCGCTCCGAAGGTCGCAAATCGGCGCCTCTCCTTTCCTGGGCCGAAGCCAAGGGTTGCGGGTCATCGCCCGATCCGGATCGACCCTCGCCTCGACCGACAAATCCCGCCCTGATGATCCAGACAGGATCTTTCCGCGGCTGCTTGCATCTGCGTTCTGTATATGTTCTCGTAAGCCGGTTGCTTTTTCAACCCGCCTGACTATGTGATGCGACTGGTCGGTCAAGGGCTCGCTTCATGGAACAGAAGTTCATCGAGATTCGCGGCGCGCGCGAGCACAATCTGAAAGGCGTGGACATGGATATTCCGCGCGACCGGCTGGTGGTCATCACCGGGCTGTCGGGCAGCGGCAAGTCCAGCCTCGCCTTCGATACGATCTATGCCGAGGGTCAGCGCCGCTATGTCGAAAGCCTGTCGGCCTATGCCCGGCAGTTTCTGGACATGATGGGCAAGCCAGACGTGGATCACATCAGCGGCCTGTCCCCCGCGATCAGCATCGAACAGAAGACGACCTCGAAGAATCCCCGGTCAACTGTCGGAACCGTCACGGAAATATACGATTACCTGCGGCTTCTTTTTGCCCGCGCCGGCACCCCCTACAGCCCCGCCACCGGCCTGCCGATCGAGGCGCAGCAGGTCCAGGACATGGTCGACCGGATCATGGCAATGGAAGAAGGCACCCGCGCCTATCTGCTGGCGCCCATCGTGCGTGACCGCAAGGGCGAATATCGCAAGGAGTTTCTGGAACTTAGGAAGCAGGGCTTCCAGCGCGTCAAGGTCAACGGCGAATTCCATGACCTGGACGAGCCGCCGACCCTGGACAAGAAATTCCGCCAGAACATCGATGTGGTGGTGGACCGGATCGTCGTGCGCGAGGGCTTGGAAACCCGGCTGGCCGACAGCCTGCGCACCGCGCTGGATCTGGCCAGCGGCATCGCCGTGCTGGAAACCGCACCCGCCGAGGGCGATCCGCTCCGCATCACCTTCAGCGAAAATTTCGCCTGTCCGGTCAGTGGCTTCACCATTCCGGAAATCGAGCCGCGGCTGTTCAGCTTCAACGCGCCCTTCGGCGCCTGCCCGGTCTGCGACGGGTTGGGAGTCGAGCTGTTCTTCGACGAACGGCTTGTCGTGCCCGATGCCGGATTGTCGGTGGACAAGGGCGCGATTCTGCCCTGGGCCAAGTCGAAATCGGCCTATCTGACCCAGACCGTCAACGCGCTGGCCAGGCATTACGGCTTCGACAAGAAGACCGCGTGGAAGGATTTGCCCGACCATGTCCGGCAGATGTTCCTCTACGGATCGGGCGAAGACCAGATCAAGTTCCGTTTCGACGATGCCGGCCGGGTCTATGAAATCAGCCGCGTCTTCGAGGGTGTGATCCCGAACATGCAGCGTCGTCTTCGTGAATCCGACAGCCAATGGGTGCGCGAGGAATTCGAGCGGTATCAGAACAACCGTCCCTGCGGCGCCTGCAACGGCTATCGCCTGAAGCCCGAGGCCCTGGCCGTTAAGATCGCCGGCGACCATATCGGGCAGGTCGTGGAACGCTCGATCCAGGACGCGCTGGACTGGGTCGAGGACGCGCCGAAACATCTGTCGAAGCAGAAGAACGAGATCGCCGCCGCGATTCTGAAGGAGATTCGCGAACGCCTTGGTTTTCTTGTCAATGTCGGACTGAATTATCTGACGCTGTCACGCGCGGCGGGCACGCTGTCGGGCGGCGAATCACAGCGGATTCGGCTTGCCAGCCAGATCGGCAGCGGGTTGACCGGCGTATTGTATGTGTTGGACGAACCCAGCATCGGGCTGCATCAGCGCGACAATGACCGTCTGCTGCGCACGCTGATGAACCTGCGTGATCAGGGCAATTCGGTGCTGGTCGTGGAACATGACGAGGACGCGATCCGCCACGCCGATTACGTCTTCGACATGGGTCCGGGCGCGGGCGTGCATGGCGGCAGCGTCGTCAGCCAGGGCACGCCCGACCAGATCGCCGCCGATCC
>DBFD01000045.1:0-12913 GCA_002294185.1 Paracoccus sp. UBA889 | reverse complement strand
GTGGTCCGGGCCACAGGCAACAACCTGCAGGATGTCACGGCGGAATTCCCGCTGGGCAAGTTCGTCTGTGTCTCGGGGGTCTCGGGCGGCGGAAAATCGACCCTGACGATCGAGACCTTGTTCAAGACCGCCAGCCTGCGCCTGAACGGGGCGCGCCAGACCCCGGCCCCCTGCGAGACGATCAAGGGGCTGGAACATCTGGACAAGGTCATCGACATCGACCAGCGCCCGATCGGCCGCACGCCCCGGTCGAACCCGGCCACCTATACCGGCGCCTTCACGCCCATCCGCGACTGGTTCGCCGGGCTGCCCGAATCCAAGGCCCGCGGCTACAAGCCCGGGCGCTTCAGCTTCAACGTCAAGGGCGGCCGCTGCGAGGCCTGTCAGGGCGACGGCGTCATCAAGATCGAGATGCATTTCCTGCCCGATGTCTATGTCGAATGCGAGACCTGCAAGGGCAAGCGATACAATCGCGAGACGCTTGAAATTCAGTTCAAGGGCAAAAGCATAGCCGACGTTCTTGATATGACGGTTGAAGATGCGCAGACCTTCTTTGCTGCCGTTCCGTCGATCCGCGAAAAGATGGATGCATTGATGCAGGTGGGCCTTGGCTACATCAAGGTCGGCCAGCAGGCGACCACCCTGTCGGGGGGCGAGGCGCAGCGGGTCAAGCTGTCCAAGGAATTGTCGCGGCGTTCGACCGGGCGGACGCTTTATATCCTCGACGAGCCGACCACCGGCCTGCATTTCGAAGATGTGCGCAAGCTGCTGGAAGTGCTGCACGAACTGGTCGATCAGGGCAACACGGTGATCGTGATCGAGCATAACCTCGACGTGATCAAGACCGCCGACTGGATCATCGATATCGGCCCCGAAGGCGGCGATGGCGGCGGCCGGATCGTGGCGACCGGAACGCCCGAGGAGGTCGCCCGCATCGCGGACAGTCATACCGGCCACTACCTTGCCCCGATGCTGGAACCCGCCCGCATCCGCGCCGCTGAATGAGCCCGGTCGCATGGCAGAGGATCGAGGGCGCGGGCATCTTTGCCGCTGCCGTGGCGCTGGCCGGAATGACGCAATCGGGCTGGCCGCTCTGGCTCTGGCCGCTGGTTCTGCTGGCGCCGGATCTGTCCATGATAGGCTATCTGGCCGGGGCGCGGGTCGGGGCCGCGATCTATAACGCCGCGCATCTTTATGCCAACGGGCTGATCCTTGCGCTGCTGGGCCTGCTGACCGGGCAGACCGGGCTGATCGCGGCGGGTGCTGTCTGGATGGCGCATGTCGGGATCGACCGTGCGCTTGGCTATGGCTTGAAGTCGGTCACGCGCTTTCAGGACACCCATCTGGGCCTGATCGGGCGGAACGACGACGATGGGCGATAGGCCGCATCCCGTCCGCAAGTTTTCTGCCGAAAATCCGAAATACCCCCTTGCGCCTGCCGGCGCTCTTCCGTAAATCACCGCTCACCGAAGGGGATATACCTTCGACATGGATGCGGGCGTAGCTCAGGGGTAGAGCATAACCTTGCCAAGGTTAGGGTCGTGAGTTCGAATCTCATCGCCCGCTCCAGTTTCTAGACATCATCGCGTGGGATCAGCCTGTGGTGGCACTGGCCATCGCGGCCTTTCACAGGCGAAACCGCACAGGTGGCCGTCGGTTGATGGTTCATGACTGCCCGGCCAATCCTGACATCTCGCCCTTCTTCCGCAAGATGTCCGGCCCAGCCAGAGCGCGGCTGCCCGCGCCCTGCCCGACCAGACCGAACCGACAGCCCGACCGGCGCTAGCCGTCCACCCTGATCCGCGCGTTGGACGGATCATGGGGGCTGTCCTCGGTCACCTCGGCATCCCACAATTCGCGGAACATGCGGACCTTCAGCCTTGTTCCCGCCCGCGCCAGATCGGGGCGGACATAGCCCATGGCGATCGATTTTCCGAAGGCCACCGAATACCCGCCCGAGGTCAGTCGCCCCACCTTTCCGCCTTCCAGGAACAAGGCCTCGCGGCCCCAGGGATCGGCATCCTCGGGTCCGTCGATCAGCAGCGTCACGCAGGTGCTGCGGATACCCTGGGCCTGCATCGCGGCCTTGCCCCTGAAATCCTTGGACAGATCGACGAAACGGTCCAGCCCCGCCTCCAGCGGGGTCGCGTCTCGGCCCAGTTCCGTGCCGAAGGCGCGATAGGATTTCTCTTGCCGCAGCCAGTTCTGCGCCCGTGCGCCGACCAACCTCATTCCCGACGGCTCGCCGGCCTCGATCAGCCGGTCGAACAGGTGGTTCTGCATCTCGATCGGGTGGTGGAGTTCCCAGCCCAACTCGCCCGTATAGGCGACGCGGATCGCGTTGACCGGCACCATGCCCAGTTCGATCCGCCGCGCCGAAAGCCACGGAAACCGCTTGTTCGACAAGGCGGTTTCCGGCTGCGGATCACGGATCAGTCTTGACAGGATCTCGCGCGAGGCGGGACCGGCCAAGGCAAAGACGCCCCATTGCGTGGTGACGTCCTGAATGGCGACATGGGCGCCGCCTTGGGCCATGAAATCCCCGGCTGATTTCATCAGGTTGTCGCCGTCGTAATCGGCCCATGCGCCCGCCGAGACAAGGTAGTATTCGTCCTCGGCCAGCCGCACGATGGTATATTCGGTGCGCGTGGTGCCGGTTTCGGTCAACGCATAGGTCAGGTTGATCCGCCCGACCTTGGGCAGCCTGTTGGTGGTCAGCCAGTCGAGGAAGGCGGTCGCGCCCGGCCCCTTGACGATGTGCTTGGCGAATGCCGTCGCGTCGATCAGGCCGGCAGCGCCGCGCAGGGCCTCGGCCTCGGCCTTGGCATATTGCCACCAGCCGCCGCGCCGAAAGCTGCGGGAAGCATGGTCGTCGAAACCCGCCGGCGCATAATAGTTCGGCCGCTCCCAGCCGTTTACCTGCCCGAATTGCGCGCCCCGCGCCTTTTGCCGGTCATAAGCGGGCGCGGTGCGCAAGGGCCGGCAGGCTTCGCGTTCCTCATCGGGATGGTGCAGGATGAAGACGTGGGAATAGGCTTCCTCGTTCTTGCGCGTCCCGTATTCGGTGGTCATCCATGATCCGAACCGGCGCGGATCGAGGCTGGCCATGTCGATCTCGGCCTCGCCCCCGGTCATCATCTGCGTCAGATAATGCCCGACCCCGCCCGCCGCCGTGATGCCGAAGCTGAAGCCTTCGGCAAGCCACATGTTGCGCAGGCCCGGCGCCGGTCCGACCAGCGGGTTGCCGTCCGGGGTGTAACAGATGGGTCCGTTGAAATCGTCCTTCAGGCCGACCTCTTCCGAGGACGGGATGCGGTGGATCATCGACATGTATTCCTGTTCGATCCGTTCCAGATCCAGCGGGAACAGATCGGCACGGAAGCTGTCGGGAACCTCATACGGGAAGCGCGCCGGCGCACCTTCCTCGTAAGGGCCCAGGATCCAGCCGCCGCGTTCCTCGCGGACATACCACTTGGCGTCGGCATCGCGCAGCACCGGATGTTCGGGATTGCCGTCGGCCCGCCATTTCAGCAGCGCCGGATCGGGCTCGGTCACGATGAACTGGTGTTCGACGGGGATGGCGGGGATCCGGATGCCCAGCAGCCGCGCGGTCCGCTGCGCATGGTTGCCCGTCGCGGTGACCACATGTTCGGCCCGGATCTCGAACACCTCGCCCGAGGGAACGAGATTGCCGCCCCTCTCGGCCATCCTCTCGCAAGTGACGATCCATTCCGATCCGGTCCAGCGATAGCCCTGCACCTGCAGTTTGCGTTCGATCGCGCAGCCGGCCATGCGCGCGCCCTTGGCCATGGCCTGGGTCACGTCGGCGGGGTTGATATAGCCGTCGGTCGGGTGGAACAGCGCGCCCTTCAGATCCTCGGTCCGGACCAGGGGCCAGCGATCCCCGATCTGGGCGGGGGTCAGGAATTCATGCTCGATCCCGATCGTCTCGGCAGTGGCGGAATACAGCATGTATTCGTCCATCCGCGCGTCGGTCTGCGCCATGCGAAGGTTGCCGCAGCGGGTGAAGCCCGCGTTCAGCCCGGTCTCGGCCTCCAGCCCGGCATACAACCTGACAGAATAATCGTGGATATGGCTGGTCGCGTAACCCATGTTGAACAGCGGCAGCAGGCCCGCCGCATGCCATGTGGATCCGGCCGTCAATTCGTCACGCTCGACCAGCAGCGTATCCCAGCCCGCCCGCGCCAGATGCAGTGCGATGCCGCAGCCCACGGCGCCACCGCCCACCACCAGAACCTTCACATGCGACTTCATCGGGGCCGACTCCTTCCGGGTTTGGGCTTTCTTGCTCCGTATCTGTCACAGCCCCCGGCGCCCGGCCCCATCGCCCCGACCTTTGGCGGCAAAAAACGACATGCTGCATCGCAGCACTTGTGCGAAACCGGCGCTTTCCATTAGGTTGAACCCTGTGGCCGGGGGGCGATGGAGGGCACGGATGCAGATCTGCCGCAGCAAGCAGGCCATTCGCGATTGCGTCGCCGATTGGCGGGGCCAGGGCCAGCGCGTGGCGCTGGTGGCGACGATGGGCGCGCTGCATCAGGGTCATATGCGCTTGCTGGACCACGCCCGCGACTGGCTGGACGCGCGGGACGGCGGCCGCATCGTCGTCTCGATCTTCGTCAATCCGACGCAATTCGAACAGAAGGCGGATCTGGAGAAATATCCGCGCGACGAGGAAAACGACCTGCGGCTTCTGCGTGAAAACGGCTGCGACGCCGTGTTCATGCCCCCGGTCGAGGACATTTACCGCCCCGGCGCACAGACCTTCGTCGAGGTCAGCGGCCTGTCCAGGATGCTGATGGGGCGCCTGCGGCCCGGCCATTTCCGCGGCATGACGACGATCGTGACCAAGCTGTTCAACATCATCGGACCCGACGCCTCGGCTTTCGGGGAAAAGGACTACCAGCAACTGACCATCGTGCGGCAGATGGTGGCCGATCTGGACATGCCGGTCGAAATCCTGCCGGTGCCGACGGTTCGCGAGGCCGACGGCCTTGCCATGTCATCGCGCAACCGCCGTCTGACGACCCGGGATCGCGCCGCCGCCCCGGTGCTGTCGCGCGCGCTGGACCGGGCCCGGGCGATGGTGGCCGAGGGCACGACCCCGCCTGCCCTGCGCCGCGAGATCCGACGCATCCTGCGCGCCGAACCCCGCGCCGACATCCGATCCGTGGACATTCGCGACGCGGCCGACCTGTCCCGCATCGACCGGATCGAGCGGCCGGTTGTCATCCTGCTGGCGGTCCGCTTCGGCGAGGTTCTGCTGATCGACCAGCGCATTGCCCAACCCTGAGGAAACCCATGTCCGCGCAAGCCCCGATTCACCGCATCACCGCCCCGCAGATCGCTGCGCGCAAGGGCCAGGTGCCCATTGTCGCGCTGACCGCCTATACCGCGCCAATGGCAGCGCTGGTCGATGACCATGCCGAGGTGATCCTGGTCGGCGACAGTCTTGGCATGGTGATCCACGGCCTGCCCTCGACCATCGGCGTCACGGTCGAGATGATGATCCTGCACGGCCAGGCGGTGATGCGCGGATCACAGAAGGCGATGGTGGTGATCGACATGCCCTTCGGCAGCTACGAGGAAAGCCCCGAACAGGCCTTTCGCAACGCCGCGCGCATCATGGCCGACACGGGCGCCGGCGCAATCAAGCTGGAAGGCGGCGTGCGCATGGCGGAAACGATCCGCTTTCTCGGCGAACGCGGCATCCCGGTCATGGGTCATGTCGGCCTGACACCACAAGCCACGCTGACGATGGGCGGCTTCAAGACCCAGGGCCGCGACCCCACCACATGGCCCGTCCATGTCGAGGATGCCCGCGCCGTGGCTCAGGCCGGCGCCTTTTCGCTGGTCGTCGAGGGGGTGGTCGAGGGGCTGGCCGACCAGATTACCGAGGCCGTGGCCATTCCCACCATGGGCATCGGCGCCTCGGCCCGCTGCGACGGCCAGATTCTGGTCCTGGACGACATGCTGGGCCTGTCGGGCCGGGTGCCGCGTTTCGTGAGGACATTCGGCGATCTGGGCCCCCGCGCCTCGAACGCCATCGCCGCCTATGCCGATGCCGTGCGCGAACGCAGCTTTCCGGGGCCGGACCAGACCTATCGCTGATCCGTCCTTCCGCATCGCCGGATCGGCTGATCGTCCCATGCTTGCTCGGCCAAGGTCCGCGCCGCCATGCCTCAGCGCTCGTCGAAATCGGCGGCCCGCGCCAGCGGAGACAGCAGGAGCGGCAGAAGAAGCAGCCCCCCAAGGCCCAGATAGATCGCCGAAAAGCTCATCTTCTCGGCCAGATAACCGATGGATCCCGGTGCCAGAAGGATGCCGGAATAGCCGGTGATCGTGACCACGGACAGACCGACCCCCGGCGCCAGCCCGGGCAGATTGCCGGCGGCCGAGAACATGATCGGCACCAGATTGGCGATCCCCAGACCGGCGACGAAGAAGCCCAGGATCGCCAGCCCGGAATTCGGCGCCAGCCCCGCCATGCCAAGCCCCGCGATCGCCGCAAGCGCACTGATCCGCAGGGTGCTGACCGCCCCCAGTCGCTGCCGGATCGCGTCACCCGCGAAACGCATCGCGGCCATCGCCGCGGCACAGGCCGCAAAGCCCCAGCCCGCCAGCGCCAGCGACGCCCCCATTTCGCGCTGCAGATAGACCGCGGCCCAGTCGAGGATCGCCCCTTCGGGCACCATGCTGAACAGCGCCATGATCCCGATCACATAGGGCAAGGGCGAACGCGGCAGCCGCAGAGGCGTCTTCCGCGTCCCCTCCGCCGGCGCATCCCGAAGCAGCCGGCGCTGCGCGAAGACCAGCACCGCGATGAACACAAGCGTCGCCAGGACCGCATGCGCCGCCTCGCCCAGCCGCGCCAGCACGACACCGCCGATCCCGGCGCCAAGAACGCCCCCAAGGCTCCAGAAACCGTGACAGGACGACATGATCGCGCGGCGCCGCGCGCGTTCGACCGCGACGGCATTGGCATTCATTGCCACGTCCATGCCGCCCAGCGTGCCGCCGAACAGACCGACCGCCAGGGCAACCAGGGCAAGATTGGGCGCCAGCGTGATCAGGATCAGCGTGGGCGCGGCCAGCCAGCCCGCAAGGCCGACCGCCGCGGCCGAGCCGCGCCGCGCCACCATCGCCCCGAAGACCGGCATCACCAGCAACGAGCCAAGTCCCAGGCACAGCACGACCAGCCCGGCCAGCGCCTCGCCGATGCCCAGACGCGCCATCAGCGCCGGCAATTTCGGCGCCCACGAACCGATCATCAGCCCGTTGGCAAAGAACAGGACCGATACCGCCGCGCGCGGCGGGCTGAGACGCAGACGCATCGCAAACCTCTTCTTCGATGTCCAAATACCCCGGGGGAATCCCCGGCACGGGGATGGGGGCAGCGCCCCCTACAGCATCGACGGCACGACCAGATCCGGCGGCCTGTGCCCGTCGGCGAAGGTCTTGATGTTGATGATCACCTTCTCACCCATCTCGGCCCGTCCCTCGACCGTGGCGCTGCCCATATGCGGCAGCAGCACCACATTCGGCAATTCGCGCAGGCGCGGGTTGATCTCGTGGCCGTGTTCGAACACATCCAGCCCCGCGCCCGCGATTTCGCCCGCGCGCAGCATCCGTGTCAGCGCATTCTCGTCGATCACTTCGCCGCGCGAGGTGTTCACCACGACAGCCGAGGGTTTCATCAGCTTCAGCCGCCGCGCGTTCAACAGATGGAAGGTCGAGGGCGTGTGCGGCGCGTTGACCGAAACGATGTCCATCCGCGCCAGCATCTGATCCAGGCTTTCCCACCAGGTGGCGTGCAGATCGTCCTCGATCTCGGGGCGCAGGCGACGGCGATTGTGGTAATGGACCTGCATCCCGAAGACATTGGCCCGCCGCGCCACGGCCTGACCGATCCGGCCCATGCCCAGGATGCCCAGCCTGCGCCCGCCAACCCGGCCGCCCAGATGCGCGGTGGGCGCCCATCCGCCCCAGCGGCCTGCCTGCATCTCGGCCAGCCCCTCGGGAATGCGACGGGTGACGGCCAGGATCAGCGCCATCGCCATGTCGGCGGTATCCTCGGTCACGACGCCCGGCGTGTTGCTGACAAGCACACCGCGCTGGCGGGCCGACATCACGTCCAGATGATCGATTCCGGCGCCGTAATTCGCGATCAGCTTCAATCTTTCGCCCGCCTGGGCCAGCATGTTGGCGTCGATCTGATCGGTCACCGTCGGCACCAGGACGTCGCAATCCTTCATCAGCGCGACCAGTTCGTCCCGTCCCAGCTTGCGGTCGTCCTCGCGCAGCGCCACGTCGAACAATTCGGTCATGCGGGTTTCGACGGCTTCGGGCAGACGGCGGGTGACAGCCACGCGCATTCTGGGTCGCGAGGGGGACTGGCCTGGCATGATAACCTCACTTTCTCGAAACCGTGTCGGCGGCCGCACTTCCAAAGCCCGGCGGCTTTTGGCAAACTGCC
Organism: Paracoccus sp. UBA889; assembly: GCA_002294185.1. GTDB lineage: Bacteria > Pseudomonadota > Alphaproteobacteria > Rhodobacterales > Rhodobacteraceae > Paracoccus. The sequence continues at coordinate 4,416 of DBFD01000045.1, read as the reverse complement.
CGCGTTGAGGGGAAGGCACAAGTCCCCCGACGGCGACAAGCGACGGGACGGACGAGGCCGCGGCGGAATGCGGACGGGCCGGTTCCCTTCCGTCGGAGGCAGGGACGACCGCTGCGGCGGGTCTGTCGGACAGGAACGGACGGGACATGATGAAATTTCAAGGGGGCAAGGGCGGCGCGGCGCTGGTGCTGGCGCTGGTGCTGGCGATCGCGGCGCCGACGATCGGTGGCGGCGCGGCCAGGGCCGAGCCACCCGTGCCGGCGGATCCGCAACCGGCGCAGATCCGGCGTCTGGCGGATGCCGGCATCGTCCGGTCTCAGGATGGCGACGAGGCCGCGACCGACCGGGGCCCCGTGACCAACCTGCCGCTGCCGCGCTATGTCAGCCTGAAGGGCAGCGAAGGCAACGCCCGCCGCGGCCCCAGCCTGTCGCACCGGATCGACTGGGTGTTTCGCCATGCCGGGATGCCGCTGCGCGTGGTGGCCGAATTCGGACATTGGCGCCGGGTCGAGGACAAGGACGGTGCGGGCGGATGGGTCCACTACGCCATGCTCTCCGGTGTCCGCACGGCGCTTGTGACCGAGGACATGGTCCAGCTGCGCAGCCGGCCCAACCCGGACGCCGATGTCGTCGCCCGCGCCGAGGTCGGGGCCATCCTGCGGCTGGGCGAGTGCAATCCGACCTGGTGCCGCATCTCGGGCGGCGGCCAGCGTGGCTGGGTGCCTAAATCGGCAATCTGGGGCGTCGATCCCGACGAGATCCGGGACTGAGCCGCGACCGGGCGGCCCCGTTCGGCCCCCGGACCGCCAGCGGGCGTCGTCGCGGCCGCCGCGGTCTTCGATGATCCGCAGATTGCCGTCATCCGCCTGCGGCCGCGCGGACCGCGCAGATTCTGCGGATCGCGGTCGCCGCAGAATCCCGGACGCGGGTGGCAGCGTCCGTCGATCAGCGGCAGCTGCGCGCCCTGTCTTCCTGCATGCAGCCCGCAGGGATCCGGACCGACAGGAACAACGCGCCATGCCTGATCATCTTCCGCGTCTCCCTGTTGCCGGACGACGCGCTCAGATCAGCCCGCGCCCCCGCAACAAAGCATCCACACCCGGCATCCGGTCCCTGAAATCCAGCCATAGCCGGTCGGCGGGGGCCGAGCCGCCCTTTGACAGGATGGTCCGTTCCAGTTTCCGGGCGGTGTGCCTGTCGAAGATGTCGCCCGCCTCCTGAAAGGCGGCAAAGGCATCGGCGTCCATCACCTCGGACCACAGGTAGCTGTAATAGCCGCTGGCATAGCTGTCGCCGGCGAAGACATGGGCGAAATGCGGCGTCGCATGGCGCATCGGGATGGCGTCCGGGGCCTGCAGCCCCGCCAGCAGTTCGGCCTGCCGCGCCATCACGTCGTCGGGCGGCGCGCCGCGATGGAAGGCCAGGTCGACCAGCGCGCTTTCCAGATATTCGGTGGTCGAGAAGCCGGCATCGGCCCTGTCCGCCGCCAGCAATCGGTCGCGCAGGCCGGCGGGCAAGGGTTCGCCCGTCTCGTGGTGGCGGGCATGGGCATCCAGCACCTCGGGCTGTTCCAGCCAGTGTTCGTAAAGCTGGCTGGGCAATTCGACGAAATCCTGCGCGACAGAAGTGCCCGAGATCGAGGGCCAAGTCACTTCCGACAGGATGTGATGGGTCGCATGGCCGAATTCGTGGAACAGGGTATGCGCGTCATCCCATGACAGGAAGGCGGGCGCGCCCGCTTCCTCGGGCGGCGTGAAGTTGCAGACATTGACGACGATGGCGCGCTGGCCCGACCCGATCCGATGCTGGACCTGCAAGGACGAACACCACGCCCCCGACCGCTTGCCCGGCCGCGCGAAATAGTCGCCCAGAAAGATCGCCATCAGCCGGCCCTCGCGCGTGACTTTCCATGCCCGCACATCGGCTGACCAGAGCGGCGCGTCGACCGGCTGAAATTCCAGCCCGAAGAGGCGCCCGGCCACGTCGAAGACGGCGCCCAGCATCGCCTCCAGCGTCAGATACGGGCCGACCGTCGCGGCATCGACATCGTGTTCCCGCCGGCGCCGCCTTTGTGCATAGAGCCGCCAGTCCCAGGGCTCCAGCGCGCCGTTCACGCCGTCGTCACGCAGCATCGCGGTCAGCGCGGCCTCGTCCTCGGCGGCGCGCGCGCGGGCCGCCCGCCAGACCTGTCCCAGCAGATCCTGAACCCTGTCGGGCGTGGTGGCCATTTCCGGCTGAAGCTTGAAGGTCGCGAAATCCTCGTAGCCCAGCAATCGCGCGCGCTCATGGCGCAGCGCCAGGATCTCGGCGGCCAGCGGCAGGTTGTCGGTCGCGGTCCCGCCTGCGCCCTGCCCCGATCCGCGCGCGGTCCAGGCCCGGAACGCCACTTCACGCAATGTGCGCTCCTCGGCATGTTCGAGAAACGGCACGATCAGCGAGCGGTTCAGCGTCACGACCTGCCCGGCCAGGCCGCGCTCTCTGGCTGCCGCGCGCATTGCCCGGACCAGCCAGTCCGGCAGACCGCCAAGGCCGTGATCGGGCACCGGCAGCACGTAGTCGCGTTCGTCGGCCAGCACATTCTGGGAAAAATCCGTCGTCAGCACCGCCATCCGCGCCCGGATCGCCGCCATCCGGTCGCGGTCCGCGCCCTGCAGCCCGGCACCAGACCGGGTCAGGTCGCGCAAGGCCAGTTCGGTGATGCGCCGGTCCTCGGGGGCCAGATCCTGCGCGCTCGCGGCCACGGTGCTGACCCGCGCATAGAGGCGCGGATCCATGCTGGTGCGGCTGTTATACGCGGCCAGACGCGGTGCGAAATCGCGTTGCAGCGCCTCTCGCGCGGGGTTCGAATCTGTCGAGGAAAGCGTGTAGAAGATGGACAGCAGCCGGTTCAGCCCATCTTCCGCCGTCTCCATCGCGGCGACGGTATTGGCGAAATCGGCGGGATCGGGATTGGCCGCGATCGCCTCCATCGCCGCGCTGGCGGCGGCCAGTTCGCGGTCGAAGGCCGGAGCGAAATCGGAATCCCCGATCAGGTCGAAACGCGGCAAGCCCTGGGGGCCTGTCCAGCGGGTCAGTTCGGGATTCATCGCGGACCTCCTGTGCTGGAGCGAACCCTAGGTCAGGGACCGCCGGACTTCCAGACCCGCGCCAGCCGGCCTATGCTGCCCTGCAACCCCAGGCAGGAGTCCGCCATGATCGCCGTCATCTTCGAGGTCGAACCCAGGGGCGATGCTGAACGCGCCGATTATCTGGACATCGCCGCCGCGATGCGATCGCTGGTCGAGGAGATCGACGGCTTCATCTCGGTCGAACGTTTCCAGAGCCTGACCAATCCGGGCAAGATGCTGTCGCTGTCATTCTTCCGCGACGAGGCGGCGATCGAGCAATGGCGCAAGCTTGCGCGGCATCGCGCCGCGCAAGAGGCCGGCAGACACAGGCTGTTCGCCGATTATCGGCTGCGGATCGCGCATGTGATCCGAGATTACGGCATGAACGCGCGCGACCAGGCGCCAGAGGACAGCCGGGCCGCGAACGGATAGGGGTCTGGCCGGGCCGCCGCGATTCCGGCGCCGGGACGGCCCGGATCGCACCGAAATCTCAGCGCGCATCCTTGCAGACCGGGCAATCCTTGCGGCGCGCCGTGCGGATCGTCCGGGTCTCGCCATGAAGTCCGTCGAAGATCAGCATCCGGCCGCGCAGCGCATCGCCCGCACCGGTGATGGCCTTGATCGCCTCCAGCGCCATCAGGCTGCCGATCACGCCGGGCAGCGCGCCGACCACGCCGGCCTCGGCGCAGGCGGGGGCAAGTCCGGGCGCGGGTGCTGCGGGGAAAAGGCAGGTCAGGCAGGGGCCGCCGCGCGCGGGATCGTAAAGCGTGACCTGGCCTTCCCATTGCGCGATGGCGCCCGAGACCAGCGGGATCCGCGCAGCGGTCGCGGCCCGGTTGATCGCCTCGCGCGCGGCGAAGCTGTCGGTGCCGTCGACGATCAGGTCATGGTCCGCGAAAAGGGTGGTGTCTTCTTGCGTGATGCGGCGCGGCAGCGGCGTGACGGCGACATGCGGGTTCAGTGCCGTCATGGCTGCGGCGGCGGCCTGCACCTTGCCCTGCCCGCGCTGATCGCTGCGAAAGATCACCTGGCGTTGCAGGTTCGACAGGCTGACGCGATCATCATCGGCCAGCGTGATCCGCCCCACGCCCGCGGCCGCGAGATAAAGACAGACCGGCGCGCCCAATCCGCCCGCACCGACGACCAGCACCCGCGCCGCACGCAGCCGCATCTGACCCGGCCCGCCGATCTCGCGCAGGACGATGTGGCGGGCATAGCGTTCAAGCTCGGCGTCGCCGATATCGTCGTCCGGGGCGGGGGCGTTCAAGGGGGCGGGGGCGTCCAAGGGGGCGGGGGCGTCCAAGGGGGC
>DBFD01000029.1 GCA_002294185.1 Paracoccus sp. UBA889 | reverse complement strand
CCCTTGCCGACGTAGTCGTTGGCATCGCCGGACACTTCCAGCTTCAGCCCCGGCGCGGCAAACGCGCCCAGCGATTGCCCGGCGCTGCCGGTCAGCCGCACCGTCAGGTGGTCGGGCTGCAGGTTGTTGCGCATCCCGAATTTCTGCACGATCATGCTGGACGTGCGCGTGCCGATGGTGCGCAGCGTGTTGCGAACCGCGTAGGACAACTGCATCTTCTCGCCATCCTCGAAGAAGCGGGCGGCGTCCTTGACGATATCGGAATCCAGCGTGTCCAGAACCGCGTTGCGCGGCTTGGTGCGGTCATAGACGATCTTGTCCGCGCCATCGACGGTGATCAGAAGCGGGTTCAGATCCAGATCGTCAAGATTCGCTGCGCCCCGACTGACCTGGGTCAGCAGATCGGCCCGGCCGATCACCTCATCCAGCGAACGTGCGCCGATGCTGGCCAGGATTTCCCGCACCTCCTGCGCGTAGAAGGTGATCAGGTTGACCACCTTGTCGGCGCTGCCGGTGAACATGGCGCGCAATTTCTCGTCCTGCGTGCAGACACCCACGGGGCAGGTGTTGGATTGGCACTGGCGGACCATGATGCAGCCCATCGCGATCAGGGCCGCGGTGCCGATGCCGTATTCCTCGGCCCCCATCATCGCCGCCATGACGATGTCGCGACCGGTGCGCAGGCCGCCATCGGTGCGCAGCGTCACCCGTTCGCGCAGCCGGTTCATGGCCAGAACCTGATGCGCCTCGGTCAGCCCCATTTCCCAGGGCAGGCCGGCGAACTTGATCGAGGTCGCAGGGCTGGCCCCGGTGCCGCCATTATGGCCGGAGATCAGGATCACGTCCGCCTTGGCCTTGGCCACGCCGGCCGCGATGGTGCCGACACCGGAAGAGGCGACCAGCTTCACGGTGATCTTGGCGCGCGGATTGATCTGCTTCAGGTCATAGATCAGCTGCGCCAGATCCTCGATGCTGTAGATATCGTGATGCGGTGGCGGCGAGATCAGTGTCACGCCCGGCGTCGAATGACGCAGCCGCGCGATCAGCTTGGTGACCTTCATCCCCGGAAGCTGCCCGCCCTCGCCGGGCTTGGCGCCCTGGGCCACCTTGATTTCCAGTTCCTCGCAGGCGTTCAGATATTCCGCCGTCACGCCGAAGCGGCCGCTGGCGACCTGCTTGATCTTGGCGCAGGGATTGTCGCCGTTGGACAGGGGCTGACTGTGGGCCGGATCCTCGCCGCCCTCGCCCGAATCCGACTTTGCGCCGATCCGGTTCATGGCGATGTTCAATGTCATGTGCGCCTCGGGCGACAGCGCCCCCAGCGACATGCCCGGCGTCACGAAGCGCTTGCGGATCGAGGTGATGCTTTCCACCTCTTCCAGCGGCACCGCCTTGCCCAGCGGCTTGATGTCCAGCAGGTCGCGGATATGGATCGGCGGATTGGCCCGCATCGTGGCGCTGAACTGCTTCCAGATGTCATAGCTGGCCTTTTCGCAGGCCAGTTGCAGCATCTTCATCGTATTGGCTTCCCAGGCGTGCTTTTCGCCCGACCGCCGCAGCTTGTAGAAGCCGCCCACCGGCAGCAATTCGACATTCTCGGCGTGAAACGCCTTCTGGTGCAGCGCCTCGATCTTGGCTTGCAGCCCGTGCAGGCCGATGCCGCTGATGCGCGAGTGCATTCCGGGAAAATATTCCGCGACCATCGCGCGCGACAGGCCCACGGCCTCGAAGTTCAGGCCGCCGCGATAGGAAGACAGGACCGAGATGCCCATCTTGGCCATGATCTTCAGAAGACCCGCGTCCACCGCGTCGCGATAGCGGCGCATGTTGTCGATCAGGCTGCCCTCCAGCAGGCCGCGTTCGATCCGGTCCTGAATCGAATCCTGTGCAAGATAGGGGTTCACCGTGGTCGCGCCCGATCCGATCAATACCGCGAAATAATGCGGATCGATGCATTCGGCGCTGCGCACATTGACCGAACAGAAGGTCCGCAGCCCCTTGCGCGTCAGCCAGGAATGGACCGCGCTGGTCGCCAGGATCATCGGCATCGCGACCCGGTCCGAGCCCTGATGTTCATCCGTCAGCACCAGGTGGCCCGCGCCCGAACGCACCGCATCCTCGGCCTCGGCCCGGATCCGGGCCAGCCCTTCGCCAAGCGCGTCCTGCCCCGCGTCATCGGGAAAGGTGCAGTCGATATGGGTGACGTTCTCGCCGAACATCTTCACCATCTCGGAAAACTCGCCATTGGCGATGAACGGGCTTTCCAGGATCAGGATCTCGGTCTGCGCGCTGCTTTCGTCCAGCACGTTCTTGAGGTTGCCGAACCGGGTCTTCAGGCTCATCACCCGCGTTTCGCGCAGGCTGTCGATGGGCGGGTTCGTCACCTGGGAAAAGTTCTGGCGAAAGAAGTGGCTCATCGGCCGGTACTGGTTCGACAGCACCGCCGGCGGGGTGTCGTCGCCCATCGAGGCGATCGATTCCTTGCCGTCCTCGGCCATCGGCGCCAGGACATGTTCCAATTCTTCCAGCGTATAACCGGCGGCCTTCTGGCGGCGGCGCAGATCCTCGCCGCCGAACCGCGCCCGTTCGGGCAATTCGCGCATCATGTCGTTCAGATCGACGACCTTCTCGATCCATTCGCCAAAGGGCTGGCTTCCGGCCAGGCGGTCCTTGATCTCGGCATCGTGGTAAAGCTTGCCCTCCCACATGTCGACGGCGATCATCTGGCCCGGCCCAAGCGCGCCCTTTTCGCGGACCTTGGCCTCGTCGACCGGGACCATCCCGACCTCGGAGCCGGCGATCAGCAGGTTGTCGCCATTGACGACATAGCGCATCGGCCGCAAGCCGTTGCGATCCAGCCCGCCGCAGACCCAGCGACCATCGGTCATGGCCAGCGCCGCGGGCCCGTCCCACGGCTCCATCACGGCGTTGCAATAGGCGTACATGTCGGCCCAGGGTTTCGGCATGTCGGTGGTGGCCTTGGACCAGCTTTCGGGCACCAGCATGGTCTTGGTCATCGGCGCCGAACGGCCCGAACGGACCATCACCTCGAACACCGAATCCAGAGCCGCCGAATCCGACGACCCGCCCGGCACGATCGGCTTGATATCCTCGGCCATCTCGCCGAAGGCGTTGCTGGCCATGCGGATCTCGTGGCTGCGCAACCAGTTGAGGTTGCCTTTCAGGGTGTTGATTTCGCCGTTATGGGCCAGCATCCGGAAGGGCTGGGCCAGCCACCATTGGGGGAACGTATTGGTGGAATAGCGCTGGTGATAGATCGCGAAGGCCGATTCAAAGCGTTCGTCCTTCAGGTCGGGATAGAACTCCGCCACCTGTTCGGCCAGCATCATGCCCTTGTAGATGATCGACCGGCAGGACAGCGAACAGAAGTAAAGCTGCGTCACCTGGGCCGCGATCGCGGCCTTCTCGATCCGGCGGCGGATGATATACAATTCGCGTTCGAACTGGACATGGTCGATGTCCTTCTCGCAGCGGATCAGGATCTGTTCGATCTCGGGGCGGGTGGCATTGGCCTTTTCGCCCAGAACGGCGGTGTTCACCGGCACGTGGCGCCAGCCATAGATATAATGGCCCATGCGCAGAACCTCGGATTCCACGATGGTGCGGCAGGTTTCCTGCTGGGCGAAATTGATCCGCGGCAGGAACACCTGACCGACCGCGATCAGCTTGTCGTTGTCGGGCTCGTGCCCGGTGCGGCGAACCTGGTCATAGAAGAAGGGCACCGGAATCTGGACATGGATGCCGGCGCCATCGCCTGTCTTGCCATCCGCATCGACCGCGCCGCGATGCCAGATCGCCTTCAGCGCATCGATGCCGTGCTGCACGACCTTGCGGCTGGGCTTGCCGTCCAGATCGACGACGAAGCCCACCCCGCAGGACGAATGTTCGTCCTCGGCGCGATAGAGGCCGCTTGCGGCCATCCGGTCGCGGCGGGCCTGTTCCTCGGCTTGCCACTCGGGCGAAAACTCGGTCATTGC
>DBFD01000051.1 GCA_002294185.1 Paracoccus sp. UBA889 | reverse complement strand
ATCCATTTCCACTACAAGCGCGCGATCGAGGCCGCCGAGGCCGGCGCCGCCTGCCTGCGCATCAATCCCGGCAATATCGGCAGCGCCGCGCGGGTGCGCGAGGTGATCCGCGCCGCCCGCGACCACGGCTGCTCGATCCGCATCGGCGTGAATGCCGGCAGCCTCGAAAAACACCTGCTGGAGAAATATGGCGAACCCTGCCCCGATGCGATGGTCGAATCCGGGCTCGATCACATCCGGATCCTGGAGGACAACGATTTTCACGACTTCAAGATCAGCGTGAAGGCCAGCGACGTGTTCCTGGCCGCCGCCGCCTATCAGCAACTGGCCGAGGCGACCGACGCGCCGATCCATCTGGGCATCACCGAGGCCGGCGGGCTGCGCGGCGGCACGGTGAAATCCGCGGTCGGGCTGGGCAACCTTCTCTGGGCCGGGATCGGCGACACGATCCGCGTCAGCCTGTCGGCCGATCCGGTCGAAGAGGTGAAGGTCGGGTTCGAGATCCTGAAATCGCTGGGGCTGCGGACGCGCGGCGTGCAGATCATTTCCTGCCCGTCCTGCGCGCGGCAGGGCTTCGATGTCATCAAGACGGTCGAGGCGCTGGAACAGCGGCTGGAACATATCAAGACGCCGATGAGCCTGTCGATCATCGGCTGCGTGGTGAACGGTCCCGGCGAGGCACTGATGACCGATCTGGGCTTTACCGGTGGCGGCGCGGGCAGCGGCATGATCTACATGGCCGGCCGCCAGAGCCACAAGATGTCGAACGAACAGATGATCGACCACATCGTCGATCTGGTCGAGAAACGCGCCGAGATGATCGAGGCCGAAAACGCCACGGCCGAGACAGCGGCGGAATAGCTTTCCGTCTCAGGGCCGGCCCGCCCGCGATGGTGGCGCCCCACAGGGCCGTGGTCGCCGATCGATCCCTTGCCCCGGCAGAGGCGCGTCTGGCGGCGCCCTCGCGATCCTCAGCCCAGGTGATCCACCTTTTCCAGATGCTGCGCGATCTGGCCGATCTCGGCCAGCCACTCGGCGATCAGGTCGGGCGCATCCGGCGCGGCATGGACACCCGGCGCGATGCGCCCGTCCCGCACTGCCGCGATCGCCAGCGCGACCGGCGTCGAGACGAGTCGGGCCATCGCAGTGCGATCCCGATCGCCCTGCGCATCCATCACCCATTCCTTGTGCCAGACCGCCGCGCCGTCGCGTTCGGCGCGCAGGGCCACGAACAGCACGACCCGGTCGGGTTCACCCTCGGCATAGGCATTGTCGCGCCAGAATTCCTCGGCCATCTGGCGCAGGCGCGGTTCGGCGGCCTCGCCGTCCAGGGCCTCGATCTCGTCGAAAACGGGCGCCCATGCCTCGGCCCAGCCCTTCAGCCGGATGGTGCCGCGCACGAAATCCTGCAGGTTCCAGTCGGGATCAAAGCCATATTGCCGCACGAAGGGCAGCGAGTCGCGGTTCGGATAGATCTCGAAATGTTCGGGCACGGGCAGGGGCGCGTCGTAACCCTCGATCGCGTGCCAGGGACGGGACACGTCGCGCACCGCACCGCCGCGCAGGGATCTTGACGGTGCGCGCAGGGCCCGCAGCACGCCCAGCGGCGACCAGCTGAACTTGTAGCGGAACGGATTGGGATATTTCGGAATCCCGCCGCAATACGAGGTAAAGCGGACCATATCGCCCGGCCGCGCCGCACGACGGAAATCCGCCACCAGATCATGTGCCATGAGATGATCGATGCCGGGATCCAGGCCGACCTCGTTCACCAGCGCCACACCCGCGGCCTTCGCCGCCTGATCCAGCGCCGCCATGTCCGGCGCGATATAGCTGGAACTGACGAAATGCGCGCCCTTGCCGATGGCCATCCTCGCCAGCGCCAGGTGCTGATCGGCAGGCAACATCGACACGATGATGTCGCCCGGCCCCACCGCGTCTTCCAGCGCGGTAAAGCTGTAGCAGCGGATGTCGCCCGCCAGGTCGCCCACGGCCTCGCGCGCCCTGGCCTCGGTCCGGTTCCAGACCGTGACCGGCGCGCCCGTTCGCAGCAGCCTGCGCAGGCCGGGAATGGCGCTGAGGCCGGTGCCGATCCAGTGGATTGTCATGGTCAAACCCTTTCCAGATGATCGCGAAAGATCGACCGGGCGCGGCCCCACGGGCCTTGTTCGGGCCGGTCCAGCTGCGCCAGGACGGGCAGCAATTGCGCCGCGTAGTCCTGCGAGGATTCGCGCGGCAGCATCGAGGGCAGATTGTCGATGGCCATCACGTCCAGCGGCGGATTGTCGGCCACCCGCAGCACCGGGGCATCCCATGTCGTCGTGCGCTCATAGACCTTGATCGGGGAAAAATCGCTGGTCGGGTCGCAGGCCACATCGCCGATCACCCGCAGCGCACGGCCCGGCGCCACCGCGCTGGCCGGCACGAAAACCGGGGCGCCGGGCCGGGCGAGGATCGCATTGACGAAAATCTCGTGCGCCAGGATTTCGGGAAAGACGCCGCCATGCGCGGTCTCCTCCATGTCCCAGCGGGTCACGGGCACGCCCATCGCCGACAGCAGATCGGCCGCGCCCCTGCCCACGCGCCCCTTGGCGCCGATGACGATGGCATGGGGCCGGGGCCGGGCCGTGGCATCCATCTGCGCGCGCAATTCCTCGATCAGCCGGTGCTGGTCAGCATAGGCATGGACCGGCCCGCAGATGCCGCCGCCGATCTGCGCGACCCAGGCTTTCAGCGACACGGCGGCACCGGCATAGCCGGCCCAATAGCCGAAGGCGGCCAGTCTCCGCCCCTCATCGTCGGTCAGATATTCCAGATCCAGCAGCGTGCCACCGCCATGGCGAAAGCGCCGCAGCAGCACCTGCCCGGCGGGCTGTCCCTTGAAGGCGTGACCGAACATGATGTGGCTGTGCGGCAGGGCCGAGCCGTCGTCGGGCAATTCCTTCAGCCCGAAGATGATCGCGTCCGTGGGGGCATCGGGCCAGGACCCCTCGGGCACGATCTCGGCCCCGGCCCTGGCATAGGCTGCGGTCGGGATCACCCGGCGCGGGCTGTCCTCGACCGTCACCGCCATCCCCTGCGCGATCAGAGCCGCGACCCCATCGGGCGTGATTCCCACGCGATCTTCGTTCGGGCGGCATTCTGCCCGCACCCACAGATGTGTCACGAAACGCCCCTTCATCCTCGCGTGGCTTTCGGAAACCGTGTCTAGGGCAGCCCCGCGTCCACGGCAAGCGACGCGACCGGCGACAGCGGAACCGGATCTTCGCGAACCGCGTTGACCCTCTGATCCAACCTGCCAGCAGGAGGCACTTTCATGCATTTCACCCGCCGTTCCGGTCTCACGACCGCTGCCCTCGCGCTTGGCGCCTCGGCGCTGCCCCGCATCCTGCTGGCTCAGGACAAGGCGTCCGCGTCCTTCCGCTTTCCCGTGGAGGGCGGCGAGGTCGTCGTTTATCCGGTCGAACACGCCTCGATGGTGATCGAGACGCCCGGCGGCGTGATCTATGTCGATCCG
>DBFD01000037.1:14983-17369 GCA_002294185.1 Paracoccus sp. UBA889 | reverse complement strand
TCGGCCATGTTGTAGGTCTCGTAGACCTGGCCCTGGTTGGCAGCGCCATCGCCGTAATAGACGAAGGTGACGTTGTCGTTGCCCAGGTACTTGTCGGCGAAGGCCAGGCCGGCGCCCAGCGGCACCTGAGCCCCGACGATGCCGTGGCCACCGTAGAAATGCTTTTCGCGGCTGAACATGTGCATGCTGCCGCCCTTGCCTTTGGAATAGCCGCCTTCGCGGCCGGTCAGTTCGGCCATGACCCCGTTCGGATCCATGCCGCAGGCCAGCATGTGACCGTGGTCGCGATACGAGGTGACGCGCTTGTCGCCTTCCTTGGCGGCGGCTTCCAGACCGACGACGACGGCCTCCTGTCCGATATAGAGATGGCAGAAGCCGCCGATCAGGCCCATGCCATAGAGCTGCCCGGCCTTTTCCTCGAATCGGCGGATCAGCAGCATGTCGCGATAATATTTAAGCAGTTCGTCCTTTGACGTGTTGGACGCTTCCGTCTTGCTGGCGGCGGGTTTCCTGGCCATGCGGGGATTCCTCCTGGAGGCTGGGGCGGAATAGTTCAGCGTTAAACTATCCGTATCGCATCACCATCAGGGGTGCAATCCGCCAAAGACGGGCCTGTTCAGCGCAGGATGACCTCGTCCGCGCGGACATAGCCCAGAATCTCGCGGGCGCGTTCGTCAAGCAGGTCAAGGTCCAGATATTCGTCGGAAAGACGGCGGGTCAGATTCTGGATCCGGTTCACCTGGGCGCGCAATTCGTCGCGCTGTTCGCGCAATTCGGCGGTCTCGGCCTCGACCTGGATACGGCGCAGGATCCCCGAGGGGCCCTGAACGGCGGCAAAGGCGAAATAGAGGCCCAGCGAGAGGGTCAGCACGATGAAGATCGTGGCGCTGATCGAAAGTCTCTGTGACATGGCCTGCCCGGTGCCTGTGCCTGTTTGGGTCTTGTTCCGGCGTGATCATGCCACAGCCGGATGGAAAGGGGAATCCCCGCCATCACAGCCGCGCGCGGAACGTGGCCTCCAGTCGGCGGGCCTCTGCGTCAAGGCCGAAGGGCGGGTTCAGCACCCACATCCCCGACCCGACCATGCCGTGTCCGGGGCGCGCGGGCGCAAAGCGTATTTCCGTCCGCAATGCCTGCGGGCCGGCCTGCATCAGCGTGTCCAGCATCGCGCGGTGCCGGTCATCGGTCAGGATGGGATACCACAGCGCGATGATGCCGACATTCCATTTGCGTGCGATCTGCGCGATCTGGCGCGGGATGGTGTCGTAATCCGCCTTCACTTCGTAGCTGGGATCGACCAGCAGCACCCCGCGCCGCGGCGCGGGCGGACACACGGCCTGCGCCATCCGGAAGCCGTCCTGACGATGCAGCGTGGCGAAGCCCGCGACACGCGACAGCGCTGCATGTTCCACCGGGTGCAGTTCGGCCAGGTGGGCGCTGTCGCCGGGGCGCAGGAAATGCGCCGCGATCAGCGGAGAGCCGGGATAGGCCTGTGTGCCATGCAGGCGGCGCGTGGCATCGATCGCGGCGATCAGCGGATGGGTTGGCGGCAGCCAGCCTTGTTGCCGGGCCCGCAGGATCCCGGCCTCGGCCTCGCCCGTCTTACGGGCCTCGTCGCTGTCCAGATGATAGAGGCCGCGTCCGGAATGGGTCTCCAGATAGGACAGGGGCTTGTCCTTGCGCGTCAGGTAATCCAGCGCCGCGGCAATCAGCGCGTGCTTGTGCAGATCGGCCAGGTTTCCGGCGTGATAGGCGTGCTGATAGCTGAGCATGACCCGCCATAGCGCGCCCGCGCGCGCCGCGAAAGAGGATCAGTCGGCCCTGGACAATTCCGAATGGCTTTTCAGCACGCGATCGCCGTCGTCCTGTTCGATCAGGTAGGCGGGTTCATCCTTGCTGGCCTTGCGCCTGATGGCCTGACCCTTGATCCGACGCTCGACATCCTCGGTAAAGCTTTCCGTCACCTTGCCGGTGCCGTGACCCTGTCCCCAGTTCCAGCGGACCTTCGTGCCCTCACGGAATTTCTGCATCGTCGCCTCCATCGCGATTCCAGGCGCAATGCGCAGGGCGGGTGGCGGTTCCATCGGCCGAAAAGAAACGCGGCGGCGCCCAGGGAGGAGGAAGGGGCGCCGCCGCTCAACGCTGACCCAGGGAGGAGGGAGGGCCGCGTATGGGGTGCGGTGCAGGCCAGGGAGGAGGAGAGGCCGACACCGCTTGCGATGCGGGCTCGGGAGGGAGGAGGAGTGAGCCCGTCGCATCGGTTTGCCGCAGAACGAGGCGGCTATGGGGTGCGGCACGGCCAGGGAGGAGGAGAGGCCGACACCGCTTGCGATGCGGGCTCGGGAGGGAGGAGGAGTGAGCCCGTCGCATCGGTTTGCCGCAGAAC
>DBFD01000037.1:487-14768 GCA_002294185.1 Paracoccus sp. UBA889 | reverse complement strand
GGCCAGGGAGGAGGAGAGGCCGACACCGCTTGCGATGCGGGCTCGGGAGGGAGGAGGAGTGAGCCCGTCGCATCGGTTTGCCGCAGAACAAGGCGGCTATGGGGTGCGGCGCGGGCCAGGGAGGAGCGGGCCTTCGCCGCGGACGGCAGCCGTGGGAGGAGGAATGGGCTGCCGTGTGCGGTCGCCACGATCGACGTGGCTATGTTCTTTGGCGGCGACCTCCGGGGAGGAGGAGAGGAGGTCGCCGCTGATCCCGACCCAGGGAGGAGGAGAGGGCCGGGAGTTCGAATTCCTTACTTCGCTTCGCCCCAGGCCGCTTCGTGGGCCAGGCGGGTGATCATCGACCGGTTGATCCCGAGGTCGTCGAGGTCACGCGCCGTCAGGGCGTTCAGTTCGCGAACGGTCTGCCGATAGACGGCGCGACGGGCGCGGTTTTCCTGCATCCGCTGAACCGCATTCAGCAGGCGGGTCCGCAGGCCGGTTTCGGCAACGTTCTGAGCCTGAGCGATAACAGCCATGATATTTTCCTTTCACATCTCTCGCGGCTTGCACCCGACCCGGATGGTCCGGTGCTTTCGATGACCCAAAGATGGCCCCTATGCTGCGGATGCACAATGGACGGTTTTCAAATGCTGCCATGCAGCGACCGCAAGGCTCGGCCAATTTATTCATGATTATTAACGTCATGAAGAAGCAGAAAATTCGATCTCAAGTTGACGTTTGCGATAACGCTGCATCGGCAAAAAGGTCCATTCCTTGGTGGGTTGCAGGTTCTGCGGACAGATTGTCGCGGGGGTGCTTGCCCCGGTGTCGGCGATGCTTCATGGTCCCGGAAAACCCAGAGCAAGAGCCTTTCGCCATGCCGACAGATCGCGAAGTTGCCCTAGCGGCAATCGCTGACATAGCCCTTCCAGACGGCCGCACGCTGGGCCAGGCGGACCTGATCCGCGCCTTTGCTGTCGAGCGCGATACCGTGAGATTCGTCCTCGAGGTGGCGGATGCCGAGGCCGCACGGGCGCTGGCCCCGGTCGAGGCCGAGGCGCGCCGGCGGCTGGAGGCGTTGGATGGCGTCGCGAAGGTGCAGATCGTGATGACCGCCGCGGCGTCGAAAGGGCAGCCGGCACGCAGTTCCGGCGGCGGACAGGACGCGCCGCCATCCTTGCAGGTCGGACGCCACCCCACCGCACAGGCGGGGCCGCAGCCGATCGCGGGCGTCAAGCACATCGTCGCCATCGGATCGGGCAAGGGCGGTGTCGGCAAATCGACGGTCTCGGCCAATCTGGCCGTGGCCCTGGCGCGCGCGGGCCGCAAGGTCGGGTTGCTGGATGCCGACATCTATGGGCCCTCGCAGCCGCGCATGATGGGCGTGTCAGGCCGGCCCGCCAGCCCCGATGGGCAACGGATCGAGCCCTTGCGCGCGCATGGGGTCACGGTGATGTCCATCGGCCTGATGCTGCGCGAGGGCGAGGCGGTCGTCTGGCGCGGCCCGATGCTGATGGGCGCGATGCAGCAGATGTTGCAACAGGTGAACTGGGGCGAACTGGACGTGCTGCTGATCGACCTGCCGCCCGGCACAGGCGACGTGCAGTTGAGCCTGTGTCAGAAAGCCTCGGTCAGCGGGGCGATCATCGTCTCGACGCCGCAGGACGTGGCCTTGCTGGATGCGCGTCGCGCCATCGACATGTTCAACAAGCTCAAGGCGCCGATCCTGGGCCTGATCGAGAACATGTCCACCTATATCTGTCCCAATTGCGGCCACGAGGCGCATCTTTTCGGCCATGGCGGCGTGGCCCGCGAGGCCGAGATGCTGGGCCTGCCCTTTCTGGGAGAGATTCCGCTGGAACTGGAGGTTCGTCTGGCGAGCGATTCGGGCCGGCCCATCGCATTGGGCGAGGGTGCGGTCTCTGATGCCTATGCCCGGCTGGCCGACCGGCTGGTTCAGGCCGGAACAGCCTGAAAGGGCGGCCCCTGGGAATGTCCGGGATCGCCCCGCGAAAGGGGCTGGGACTGGATGGGACCGCTCCGAATCTCCCCCTCCCGCATTCGTGATTCGGCGTGATTCCCGCGGTCTTTTCCGTGAATCGGCCCTGCCAATCCTGCCCTTGCGCAACCGCTTGATGCGGTTTTTGCCCTGATGTGGGATTTTCCGCCACACCTCATCGATCGCTAGATATGGTGCCGGTTTCGCCGCTTCTTACCAGAAGGAGTGCGAATCGGAGCGTGGCTTTGCCAAAAGGCTGGAATAGCTGTGTCCCGTCGACAATTTTCTGCAATCATGGGGTGAAGAATTCCATTGCTTCCCATGAATTCCCATGTCACAACAGGATCACGAAGACGGGCAGTGAAGGGGCGTCAAGACCCCTCGAGGCGAAGCAGGTTTCATACAGGCACCCGTTTTCCAAACAAGACCGTCCGCGCGTGCGAGCAGCACCTCCCCCAGGTGGCGCGCGACAGGGCGGGAAACCCCGAAAAGGGGCCCAGTCGATGGGAACGAGGGCGGCGGATCGGGCAGTGGCAGCAGCCCGATCCGCCCTTTCTCTGTCGGGCGGACGGCACGGACGGACAGTGAGGCGGGACACGGGTGGCGCGCAAGTTCAGAGGCACCGACAGCGTCAGGATCGACGGGAAGGGGCGGATGTCCATCCCGGCGCGCTTTCGCAAGGTGTTCGACGCCGGAGACCCCTCCTTTGCCACCAGCAATACCGGCCGCACCCAACTGGTCGCGGTCTATGGTCCGGACTGGTGGAACTGGCTTGAACTCTACACCATCGAAGCCATCGAAGAAATCGACCAGCAGATCGACAGACTGACCCGCGGCAGCAACAAGCGCCGCTGGCTGGAGCAATTGATGAACGGCCAGTCGGTGGATTTGGAGATCGACCGAGAGGGTCGCCTCGTCCTGCCCCAGAAGCTGCGCGAGAAACTGGGTTTCGACAACGGGGTCGAGACCACCTTCGCCTCGCATGGCGACTACATGAAGGTCTATCTGCCCGATTCGCCGCCGAAGGATGTCGAGGAACTGGAGGATTTCGCCGCCTCGAAGGGCCGCGGATTCGATCCCCGCGTCTTCCTGTCGGAAACCGGCGAGGAGGACTAGCCGATGGGACAGCCGCATGTTCCGGTCCTGCTGAAGCCACTTATCCGGGCGGTCGCGCCGGTCGGCGGACGGTGGCTGGACGGCACCTTCGGCGCGGGCGGCTATGCGCGCGGTCTGCTGGATGCCGGGGCGCAGGAGGTGATCGGCGTGGATCGCGACCCTTCCGTCTTTCGCATCGCCGAGGGCTGGGCCGGGCAATACGGCGACCGGCTGCGCCTGGTTCAGGGCACCTTTTCGGATCTGGACCGCCTGGCCGCTGAGCCGCTGGACGGTGTCGTCCTGGACCTCGGGGTCAGTTCGATGCAGCTGGATCAGCCCGAACGCGGTTTTTCCTTCCTGCGCGACGGGCCGCTGGACATGCGCATGGGCGGCGACGGACCCTCGGCCGCCGATCTTCTGAACGAATCGGACGAGGCCGTGATCGCCGATGTGCTGTTCCACTATGGCGAGGAGCGCGCCTCGCGCCGGATCGCGCGCGCCATCGTCGCCTCGCGTCCGCTTGGCCGCACCGGGCAGCTGGCCGAAATCGTCGCATCCTGCCTGCCGCGCGCCAAGCCGGGCCAGAGCCACCCGGCCACCCGAAGCTTTCAGGCGATCCGGATCTGGGTGAACGACGAATTCCGGCAACTGGTCGAGGGCCTGTCGGCGGCCGAGCGCGCTTTGAAACCGGAAGGATACCTGGCCGTGGTCAGTTTTCATTCGCTGGAGGACCGGATCGTCAAGCGATTCATGCAGGCGCGGTCGAACAGCGCCGGCGGCGGCAGCCGACACGCGCCGGTCAGCGACACGGCGCCTCCGGCCTTCCGGCTGCCGTTCCGCCGCGCCATCGGACCCGACCCCGACGAGATGGCGGTCAATCCGCGCGCACGTTCGGCGCTGTTGCGCGTTGCCATCCGCACCGAGGCGCCCGCGGGCGAGATCGGGGCAGGGGCGCTTGCGATGCCGCGACTTCCCGCGAAAGGCGGTGCCTGATGCGGTCGCTGACCTATCTTGCCTGCGTGCTGACCGTCATGGCCCTGGCCTTCTGGGCCTACCGCGAAAACTATCGCACCCAGGCCGCGATCGACGATATGGGGAAAATCCGGCGCGAGATTGCCGGGCTGCGCGAGGATCTGGGCGTCCTGCGCGCCGAATGGGCCTATCAGAATCGCCCCGAAAGGCTGCGTCAGCTGGTCGATCTGAATTTCGAGCGCCTGCTGCTGGTGCCTCAGGAAATGGGGCAGGTCGTGGAATTGGGTCATGTCGACTATCCCAAGCCCGCCGCGCCTGTCGAAGAACCGAACGTCGATCCCGCCTCCGAGGAGCAAAAGCCATGATCCGAACCCCCCTGCGCCCTTTGGCCCGGATCCTTCGCGCCCGCGAGCGGGGCGAGAACCCGGACGAGATCGAGGCCGAGAACCGTCGCCGCCGTCACGAGGCGATCCAGGACAAGGCCCGCAGGCGGGCCGAGGGACGGCTGGTCCTTCTGGCCGGCTGTTTCGTGCTGGCCTTTGGCACCGTCGGCGCGCGCATGGCGGCGCTGGCCAACAGCCAGCCCAGCGAGCCACGGGCCGAGGTCATGTCCTCGCAGATCATGTCGCAGCGTGCGGACATCGTCGATCGGCGCGGGCGGGTTCTGGCCACCAATCTGCTGACCTATTCGCTTTATGCCCGTCCGCAGGACATGATCGACCCGATCCGCGCGGCCCAGGGGCTGACGAAGGTCTTTCCCGATCTGGATCTTGCGCGATTGACCAAGGATTTCACCGGCAAACGCAAATTCCTGTGGATCAAGCGCAAGATCAGTCCCGAACAGATGCAGGCGGTCCATGATCTGGGCGAACCGGGACTGCTGTTCGGCCCGCGCGAGATGCGGATCTATCCCAACGGAAACATTGCCAGCCATATCCTGGGAGGATCGCGATTTGGCAAGGAGGGCGTCAGCAGCGCCGAGGTGCTGGGCGTGGCGGGCGTCGAGAAGGCGTTCGACGGCTGGCTGCGCGATCCATCGAACGAGGGCGCACCACTGGAATTGTCCATCGACCTGACCGTGCAGACGGCGCTGGAGGAGGTTCTGGCCTCGGGGATGAAACTGATGAGCGCCAAGGGCGCCGCCGCGATCCTGATGGAGGTCAAGACCGGCGAGATCGTCGCCATGGCCAGCCTGCCCGATTTCGACCCGAATAACAGGCCACGGCCGCTGCTGAAGGGTGATCCGTCGGACAGCCCGCTGTTCAATCGCGCCGTTCAGGGGCAATACGAGCTGGGCTCGACCTTCAAGATCTTTCCGGTCGCGCAGGCGCTGGATCTGAAGCTGGTGAACCCGAATTCGATCATCAATACGACCACCCCGATGAGGTTCGGGAAATATCGGATCAACGATTTCGACGATTATGGCCCGCAACTCAGCGTGACGAGTGTCATCGTGAAGTCCTCGAACGTGGGCACGATCCGGATCGCACAGCTTCTGGGACCGGATCGGCAGCGGGAATTTCTGAAACGGCTTGGCCTGTTCGAGCCGTCGCCGATAGAACTGGTCGAAGCGCCAACCGGTCTGCCGCTGGTGCCGTCGCGCTGGCCGCCAGTGACGGCGGCGACCGTCGCCTATGGCCAAGGCATTGCCGTCAGTCCGCTGCATCTGGCCTCGGCCTATGCAACGATCGGCAATGACGGAATCAAGGTCACGCCGACCCTGATCCGCGGTCGCAAGCGCCCCGAGGGCGAACGGCTGCTGTCCACCCGCGCCGCGCAACAGGCCGTCGCCATGCTGCGTCAGGTGGTCGTGCGCGGCACCGCCACCCGGGCCGAGGTCGAGGGATACGAGATCGGCGGCAAGACCGGCACCGCCGACAAGCCACGTCCATCGGGCGGCTATTATAAAAACAAGGTGGTCTCGAGCTTCGCTTCGATCTTTCCAACCAGCGATCCGCAATACGTGTTGGTCGTGACGCTTGACGAGCCCTCGATCACCACCAATTACGGCGGCGAAAGCCGCACCGCGGGAACGACCGCGGTGCCGGTGGCGGCAGAACTGGTTCGGCGTCTGGGACCGCTGCTGGGCCTGGAACCCAGGACCGAAGAAAAGCTGCCGGTCTTTGCCGCCCGCTACCAGCCGCGTGTTGAATCGGCTGCGGACGATGGGATAAAGCTCGTCGCGAACAAATGACGGGTGAGATCGTGGGGCAGGGCAGAAAGACGCTGGCGCAACTGGGCCTGCGGGCCAGGGATGGGCTGGATCCCGCGATCACCGGACTTTCGCTGGATAGCCGGACGGTCAGGCCGGGCCATCTGTTCGCCGCCCTGCCGGGATCGGCGATGCATGGGGCGGAATTCATTCGCTACGCCCTGCGCATGGAGGCGGCGGCGGTGCTGACCGACCGCGCCGGGGCGGACATCGCGGCCGGGGCGCTGGCCGATTGGGATGGCGCGCTGATCATCGCCCAGGATCCGCGCGCGGCCCTTGCCGGAGCCGCGGCCCTGTGGTTCGAGACGCAGCCGCGTCATGTGGTGGCCGTCACCGGCACATCCGGCAAGACCTCGGTCGCCAGTTTCACCCGCCAGATCTGGCAGTCGCTGGGCCACAGTGCGATCAGCCTTGGCACGATGGGCGTTCAGGGCGATTTCGAGGCTGCGTTGAAGCACACGACGCCCGATCCGCTGACCCTGCACCGCATCCTGTCCGAGGCCGCCCAGGCCGGCGTGAGCCATGCGGCGATGGAGGCATCCAGCCACGGACTGGACCAGCGGCGTCTGGACGGTGTGCGAATCGAGGCGGGCGCATTCACCAATTTCAGCCAGGATCATCTGGATTACCATGCCAGCTTTGACGACTATTTCGCCGCCAAGGCATTGCTGTTCAATCATATTCTGGAAGAAGGCGAAGCTGCTGTCGTCAATGTCGATAGCCAGCGCGGCCGCCAGATGGCCGAAATCGCAACGGATCGTGGCCTGGCCCTGACCAGCATCGGCACGGGCGAGGACGCGATGCTGCGAATTCTGGGGCAGCGTTTTAACGCGACCGGGCAGGATCTGCGCTTTTCGGTCATGGGGCAGCCGCAGATGGTGCGCCTGCCGCTGATCGGCGGTTTTCAGGCGGAAAACGTGTTGGCGGCGATGGCGCTGGCCATGGCCTCGGGCGATGCGGCCGGGGATATCATGCGCGTTCTGCCCGATCTGCGCACCGTACGCGGTCGAATGCAACTCGTGGCGCAGCGCGAGAACGGTGCCGCGGTCTTTGTCGATTACGCCCACAAGCCCGGCGCGGTGATCGCGGCCCTGCAATCGCTGCGCCCGCATGTGATGGGCCGGATCGTTGTTGTCATCGGCGCCGGCGGCGACCGCGACCGCGCCAAGCGCCCACTGATGGGTGAGGCTGCCCGAGACCATGCCGACGTGGTCATCGTGACGGATGACAATCCGCGGACCGAGGATCCCGCCGCCATCCGCCATGCCATCCTGCAGGGTGCGGGCCCCGAGGCGACCGAGGTCGCCGACCGGGCCGAGGCGATCCTGCGCGGCGTCGATGCCTTGCAACCGGGCGATGCCTTGCTGATCGCGGGCAAGGGACACGAGACCGGCCAGATCGTCGGGCAGGATGTCTATCCGTTCGACGATGCCGAACAGGCCTCGGTCGCGGTCGCCGCGCTGGATGGCCGCATATGAGCCTTTGGAACGCGCAGGACGCCGCCGCCGCCACCGGAGGGCGAGCGCAGGGGAATTGGACTGCTTCGGGCGTGTCCATCGACACGCGCAATATGGCGCCCGGGGATCTGTTCATCGCGCTGAAGGATACGCGCGACGGCCATGAATTCGTGCAGCGCGCGCTGCAACAGGGTGCGGCAGCCGCCATGGTCAGCCGTATTCCCGAAGGCGTCGCCGCCGGGGCGCCGCTGCTGGTCGTGCCCGACGTTCTGCGCGGCCTCGGGGATCTGGGCCGGGCCGGCCGGGCGCGGATGGTCGGCAAGGTGGTTGCGATCACCGGCTCGGTCGGCAAGACCTCGACCAAGGAGATGGCGCGGGCAGCCCTGAGCGGGCAGGGGCGCATCCACGCGGCCGAGGCCAGCTACAACAACCACTGGGGGGTGCCGCTGACGCTGGCACGGATGCCTCCCACCACGGATTTCGCCATCCTCGAGATCGGCATGAACCATCCCGGCGAGATCGCGCCGCTGTCGCGACTGGCCCGTCCGCATGTGGCGCTGATCACCACCGTCGCGGCGGCGCATCTGGAGGCCTTCGGCGCGATCGAGGGGATCGCCCGCGAGAAGGGCGCGATCTTCGAGGGATTGCAGAATGCGGGAACCGCGATCATCCCCGAGGATCTGGAGGTGACGCCAATCCTGCGCGCCTGCGCGGATGCGGCGGGCGCGATCGTCGTGGGCTTCGGACACAAGGCGATGGCGCGGCTGGTCGGGGCCGAACCGGTCAACGGGCGCCTGCGGTGCCGCGCCCGGATTTCGGGCGAGACGGTCGATTTCACGCTGAACACGACCGGAACTCATTTCGCGCTGAACGCGGTCGGCGTTCTGGCCGCCCTGGCGGCGGCCGGGGCCGAACTGCATGACGCCGCCGCGCATCTGTCGGACTGGCAGACGCCGAAGGGCCGCGGCGCGGTCGAACAACTGTGCGGGTTCGAACTCATCGACGATGCCTTCAATGCCAATCCGGCCTCGCTGGCGGCCGGCTTGGCGATGCTGGCCGGCCTTCCGGGCCGCCGTCGGATCGCGATTCTGGGCGACATGCTGGAACTGGGCAACGACGAGGTGGCGCTGCATCGCGCTGTGGCCGTCGACCCGGCGATGCAGGCGATCGATCTGGTCCATTGCGCCGGCCCCCGGATGCGGCATCTGCACGAGGCACTGTCCGGTGCCAGGCAGGGCATCTGGACCGAAAGCGCCGCAGAACTGGCCGCGCGGGTGGACGATCTGGTCGCGCCGGGCGATGTGGTGCTGGTCAAGGGGTCGAAATCCTCCAGGATTTCGGCCGTGGTCGAGGCGCTGCGCAACAAGATGAAGGGATGACCCGATGCTCTACTGGCTGAGCAGCCTGTCCGAGGGCGGCGACCTCTTCAACCTTTTCCGCTACATCACCTTTCGCGCCGGCGCGGCTTTCTTTACCGCGCTTATCTTCGGTTTCATCTTCGGGCCGCCGCTGATCAACTACCTGCGCCGCACCCAGAAGAAGGGCCAGCCGATTCGCGACGATGGCCCCGAGACCCATCTGATCAAGGCGGGGACGCCGACGATGGGCGGGCTGCTGATCCTGTCGGCGCTGTTCGTGTCCACGCTGCTATGGGCGCGGCTGGACAACGGCTATGTCTGGATCGTGCTGACGGTGACGGCGGGCTACGCGGTGATCGGTTTCGCCGACGATTATTCCAAGATCAGCAAGATGAACACCAAGGGCGTGCCGGGACGGGTACGGATCGCGCTCGGGCTGGCGCTTGCCTTCGTCGCCTCGGCCTGGGCGATGTGGCTGCATCCGGCAGGTCTGAGCGGACAATTGGCGCTGCCGGTCTTCAAGGACACGCTGATCAATCTGGGCGTGTTTTTCATCCCCTTCGGCATGCTGGTCATCGTGGGCGCGGCCAATGCAGTGAACCTGACCGACGGTCTGGACGGACTGGCAATCATGCCGGTGATGATCGCCGCCGGCACGCTGGGCGTCATCGCCTATACGGTCGGCCGGGCCGACTTTACCGAATATCTGGGCGTCTACCACGTGCCGGGGTCGGGCGAGATCCTGATCTTCGTCGCCGCCCTGATCGGCGGAGGCCTGGGCTTTCTGTGGTATAACGCGCCTCCGGCGGCGGTCTTCATGGGCGATACCGGCAGTCTCGCCCTTGGCGGCGCGCTTGGCGCCATCGCGGTGGTGACCAAGCACGAGATCGTGCTGGCCGTCGTCGGCGGCCTTTTCGTGGTCGAGGCGCTCAGCGTCATCATCCAGGTGCTCTACTTCAAGCGCACCGGCAAGCGCGTCTTCCTGATGGCCCCGATTCACCACCATTTCGAAAAGCTGGGCTGGAAGGAACCGCAGATCGTGATCCGCTTCTGGATCATCGCGCTGGTCCTTGCGCTGATCGGGCTGGCGACGCTGAAATTGCGCTAGGCTTTGCCTTGGTGCAAATATCCTCGGGGGTCCGGGGGCAGACAGCCCCCGGCTTGAACTTCAGGTGTGACGGATGATCCCGGTACAGGGTGTCGAAAACCAGACGATCGCGATCCTCGGCCTCGGCCGGTCGGGCAGGGCCACGGCGACGGCGCTTGTCGCTGGCGGCGCGCAGGTCATCGCCTGGGACGACGGGGCCGATACCCGCGCGGCGGCCGAGGCCGAGGGGCTGCGCATCATCGATCTGGCACGCGATGACGCATGGTCCGGCGTCACCGCCCTGATCACCTCGCCCGGGATTCCGCATCTGTATCCCAAACCGCATCCGGCAATCGCGCGGGCCTATGCCCTTGGGGTGCCGGTCGACAACGATATCGGGCTGTTCTTTCGCAGCTATGCCACCGCCGACTGGGACGGGTTCGACCGGGCGCCGCGCGTGATCGCGGTGACCGGATCGAACGGCAAGTCCACCACCACCGCGCTGATTCACCATATCTTGCAAGAATGCGGCCGGCCGACCCAGATGGGCGGCAATATCGGCACCGGCGTCCTGTCTCTGGCGCCGGCGACGGATGGCGAGGTGGTGGTGCTGGAATTGTCCAGCTATCAGACCGACCTGGCCCGCGCGCTGACCCCGGATATCGCGGTTTTCACCAACCTGTCGCCCGATCATCTGGACCGTCACGGCGGTCCGGGCGGCTATTTCGCGGCCAAGCGGCGGCTGTTTGCGGAAGGCGGGCCGGATCGTGCGGTGATCGGCGTGGACGAGATCGAGGGACTTTATCTGGCCGATCAGATGCAGGTGGGCCCGGCCGATGACCGGGTGATCCGGATCTCGGCCGGGCAGAAGCTGGACCGCGCCGCCTGGTCTGTCTTCGCGCGCAAGGGCTTTCTGGCGGAATACCGCAAGGGGCGTCAGGCAGGCTCGATCGACCTGCGGGCGATCAAGGGGCTGCCTGGCGCGCATAATCATCAGAATGCCTGCGCGGCCTATGCCGCCTGCCGCGCGGTGGGGCTGGCGCCGCGCGATATCGAGGCGGCCCTGAACAGCTTCGCCGGCCTGCCGCATCGCAGCCAGCTGGTCGCGGAAATCGGCGGGGTGCGTTTCGTCAACGATTCCAAGGCCACCAATGTCGATGCCGCCGCCAAAGCCTTGCAAGCCTTCGATAAAATCCGCTGGATCGCGGGCGGGCTGGGCAAGGACGGCGGAATCGCGGGGTTGGTGCCGCATCTGGACCGGGTCGCGAAAGCCTATCTGATCGGTCATTCGGCCCGCGACTTCGCGCTGGAGATCGGCCAGACCCCGTGCGAGATCGCCGAGACGATGGAGCAGGCGGTGGCCCGTGCGGCGGCCGAGGCTCAGCCCGGCGAAACGGTGCTGCTGGCGCCCGCGGCGGCCAGCTTTGACCAATATCCGAATTTCGAGAAACGCGGCGAGCATTTCACCGCGCTGGTCCAGGCACTGACGGCGCGCTGACACAGCCCCGACGATCCGCGCGATGGCGGCGGGCGTTGCAGATGCGGTGCGCGCAACAGCCGTCTTGCGGCCCGGGCGGAAAGACCATGCAATTGCAGGGTTTTTGGCCGCACAGCCCGTGCACCGGGGCGACACAGGCTGTGCACAGGGCGTGCACAGCCTGCCAGGGCCGCGCGTTCGGGGGCCTGTTTCGGCGCGGATCAGGCCCAGTCCGGCGGCCGCTTTTCCAGGAAAGCCGTGATGCCCTCGTCGGTTTCGGGCAGCATCATGTTCGCGCACATCGTGGCGCCGGCGCTGTCATAGGCCGCGTCCAGCCCGAGGCGAAGCTGTTCGTGGAAGGCACGTTTGCCCATCCGCACGGCGGCGGGCAGTTTCGCGGCGATGGTCCGGGCCATGTCATCGGCGGTCTCGGCCAGCGCCTCGGGCGGAACCACCCGGTTCACCAGGCCCAGATCCCGCGCGCGCTCGGCGGTGATGAACGCACCCGTGGTCAGCATCTCGAAGGCGGCCCTGGGCGGCACCGCACGGCAAAGCGCCACCATCGGCGTGGAACAGAACAGGCCGATATTCACGCCATTGACGCCGAAACGCGCCCCCTGCGCCGCGATTGCGAGATCGCAGGAGGCGACAAGCTGGCAGCCGGCGGCGGTGGCGACGCCCTGGACCTGGGCAATGACCGGCTGGGGCAGGGCCGGGATCATCTGCATCAGGGCGGCGCAACGCGCGAAAAGCCGTTCATAGGCGGCGCGGCCGGCATCATCATCGGCCCGCGCCTGCTGCATCTGGCGCAGATCGTGACCGGCCGAGAACGCCTTGCCCTCGGCCGCGACGATCACCGCGCGGATCCGCCCATCGGCCTGGATGTCGCGGAAGGCCGCGATCAGCGTCTCGATCATCTCGAGCGAGAGGGCGTTGACATTGGCCGGGTCGTTCAGGGTCAGCCGCGCGACATGGCCGCTGTCCTGCCGTTTCACGAGGTCGGGCATCTTGATCTCTCCTGCTTTTGGCGAAAGCCTAGGCCCGGACGGGGCAGGGGGAAAGCATGGATCTGGCGATGGATGCGGCGGCGCTGAACGCGTTTCTGGCGCGGGACTTTCCGCAGGTGGCAGGCACGTTCCGTGTCGAACGGGTCGAGACGGCGATTCTGGTCACGCGGCTGCGCGTGGATGACAGCCACCTGCGCCCCGGAGGCACGATCAGCGGTCCCTCGATCTTTGCGCTGGCCGATCTGGCCATCTATTGCGCGATCCTGTCGCGGATCGGGCCGGTGGCGCTGGCGGTCACGACCAATGCCTCGGTCGATTTCATGCGCAAGCCGCTTTGCGATCGCGACCTGCTGGCCGAGGCGCGGGTGCTGAAACTGGGCCGCGTTCTGGCCGTGGCCGAGGCGCTGATCTTTTCGGACGGCGACAGCGCGCCGGTCGCGCGCTGTTCGATGACCTATTCGATCCCGCCACGGCGCTGAGGCCGAACCGCGAGGGGCGCCCGATGAGGCGGTCTTGTCATTTTCGGCCCGGTTTTCAGGCGGCCTTGTTGAGGTATTTTGATACCTATATCGCAAGCCATTGATATCGCGTCGATAAACGTCGCGAGGGGATCTTGATTTCCTGGCGCGAATCGCGGACAAGCCCGCATCCGAATTCCACAACCCGCAAGGGGCGATCCAAGATGAAGACCTATACCGCTAAACCGGCGGAGATCGAGAAGAAGTGGATCCTGATCGACGCCGAGGGCGTCGTTCTGGGCCGTCTCGCCTCGATCATCGCCACCCGCCTGCGTGGCAAGCACAAGCCGACCTTCACCCCGCACATGGACATGGGCGACAACGTGATCGTCATCAATGCCGACAAGGTGCAGATGACCGGCAACAAGCGCGACGACAAGAAATATTACTGGCATACCGGTCATCCGGGCGGCATCAAGCACCGCACCGCGCGCCAGATCCTGGAAGGCGCCCATCCCGAGCGTGTCGTGACCAAGGCCGTCGAGCGCATGATCAGCCGCAACAAGCTGGGCAAGCAGCAGATGACCCATCTGCGCGTCTATGCCGGGACCGAGCACCCGCACGAGGCGCAGCAACCCGAGGTTCTGGACGTCAAGGTCCTGAACGCCAAGAACACCCGGAGTGCCTGATCATGGCTGAAGACATCAAGACCCTCGACGATCTGAAGTCGGCCGTCTCGGACGGCGATCTGGCCGTGGCCGAGCCCGCCCCCACGCGCGAGCCGCAGCGCGATTCGCTGGGCCGCGCCTATGCGACCGGCAAGCGCAAGGATGCGGTCGCCCGCGTCTGGGTAAAGCCCGGTTCGGGCAAGGTCACCGTGAACGGCAAGGACATCAACGACTACTTCGCCCGTCCGGTGCTGCAGATGATCCTGAAGCAGCCCTTCGACGTGGCCGGCGTCGCCGGTCAGTATGACGTGCAGGCGACGGTGAAGGGCGGCGGCCTGTCCGGCCAGGCCGGCGCGGTCAAGCACGGCATCAGCCAGGCGCTGCAACTGCACCAGCCCGGCCTGCGCGCGGCGCTGAAGGCGGCCGGTTTCCTGACCCGCGACAGCCGGGTGGTCGAGCGCAAGAAATACGGTCGTGCGAAAGCCCGCCGCAGCTTCCAGTTCTCGAAG
>DBFD01000037.1:0-176 GCA_002294185.1 Paracoccus sp. UBA889 | reverse complement strand
CTTCCAGTTCTCGAAGCGCTGATCGGGTCTTCGCCCGATCCGGCATGTCAGGGCGCGGGCCATCAGGTCCGCGCCTTTTGCGTTTGCGCCCGCGGTCCGGACGCCGCCGGGCCGCCGTCTCGCGCGTGGGCCGACCGGCACGGGCGGGCGGCCGCTGCGCCTGCCGCGACAGAGGC
>DBFD01000034.1 GCA_002294185.1 Paracoccus sp. UBA889 | reverse complement strand
GGGCCGCGGGCGGCGGCGGCGCGACTGCCGTTCCTCGCGGCGCCGCGTTCACTTTATCCGTCCCGCGCCATTCAGCCGCGTTGCGGCATGGCGAGGCATGATGTAACCATCTTGCGCAAACAGGCAAAGGAATCCTTATGCGTGCATTTCTGCTGCGGTTGGTCGCCCTGCTGTCTCTTTCGGCGCCGGTGCAGGCGTTCGAGACGAATGCGCAGACGGCATGGGTCTATGACGTCGCCACGGGCACCGTGCTGATGGAAAAGAATGCCGACCAGCAGATCCCGCCGGCATCGATGTCGAAGCTGATGACCATCTACATGCTGTTCGAAGCCCTGCGCGAAGGCCGGGTGCAGATGGATACGCGGCTGCCGGTCTCGACCAAGGCGCGGCAGATGCAGGGCTCGACCATGTTCCTCAATGAACAGGATCGCCCGACGGTGGACGAACTGATCAAGGGCATCATCGTGCTGTCGGGCAACGACGCTTGCGTCGTGGTGGCCGAGGGACTTTCCGGAACCGAAGCGGCCTTTGCCCGTCAGATGACCCAGAAGGGCAAGGAGATCGGATTGACCAATTCGGTCTTCACCAATTCCTCGGGCTGGCCGGACCCGGATCACCTGATGACGGCGCGCGATCTTGGCACGCTCGCGGTTCGGCTGATCCGCGATTTTCCCGAGCTCTACAAGAATTTCGCGATCAGGGAATTCGGCTTTGACGGCCGTGCGCCGGCCAACCGCTTCAACCGCAACCCGCTGCTGAGCCTTGGCATCGGTGCCGACGGGCTGAAGACCGGCCACACGCAAGAGGCCGGATACGGCCTTGTCGGTTCGGCCGTGCAGAACGGGCGCCGGGTGGTGTTCGTGATCACCGGCCTGTCCGGCGAGACCGCCCGCGCCGAAGAGGCCGAGCGGATCGTGAACTGGTCCTTCCGCCAGTTCACGATGAAGAAGCTTGTTCCCGCAGGCGAGACGGTGGTCGAGGCCCCCGTCTGGCTCGGAACCCAGGACCGGCTGGGTCTGACCACCGATGAGGGCGTGAATGTGCTGATCCCTGCGGGTGCGCAGGACAGCGTCAAGGTCGAGGCGGTCTATGATTCGCCCATTCCGGCGCCCATCGCCAAGGGCGACGAAGTGGGCCGGCTGGTCGTCACCGTGCCCGGCGCAAAGGATGCCGTGACACCGCTGATCGCCGCGCAGGACGTGCCCGCCGCCGGGTTCATGGGCCGGATGAAGGGCGCCGTGACCCGGCTGGGCAACAAGGCGGTCCAGGCCGCCGGCCTCTGAGCCATGTTCATCAGCTTCGAGGGGATCGACGGCTGCGGCAAGTCAACGCAGGCCCGGCTGCTGGCCGATGCGCTGCGCGCCGAAGGCCGCCATGTCGTGCTGACCCGCGAGCCCGGCGGCAGCCCCGGCGCCGAAGAGATCCGGCGCCTGCTGGTCGAGGGCACGGGCGAACGCTGGTCGCCCGAAACCGAATGTCTGCTGTTCACCGCCGCCCGGCGCGACCATCTGGAACGGACCATCCGCCCGGCCCTGGCCGCGGGCCGGACCGTCGTCTCGGACCGCTTCGCCGATTCCACGCGCGTCTATCAGGGCGCGGCGCGGGGCGATCTGCGTGGCATCGTGGACCGGCTGCACGCGCTGATGATCGGGACCGAGCCCGACCGGACCTTTGTCATCGATATCGACCCGCCCACCGCCGTGGCGCGGGGCCATGCGCGCGGCGGGATCGAGAACCGCTATGAAAGCCTGGGCCTTGGCTTCCAGCAGGCGCTGGCCGGGGGATTTCGGGCCTTGGCCCGCGAATATCCGGCCCGCGTCCGGATGATCGACGGCAGCGGCGCGCCCGAGGACGTGGCCGCGCGGGTCCGGGCGGCGTTGTGAAGACCGACCCCGCGGATATCCCCGAACCCGACCGCGTGCCCGGCGCGCCCCACCCGCGGATGACGGCGCGCGTGATCGGTCAGGACGAGGCCGTTCGCGATTTTGTCGAGGCATCGCGCGGCGGGCGTCTGCATCATGCCTGGCTGCTCACCGGGCCGCGCGGCATCGGCAAGGCAACGCTGGCCTGGTCCATCGCGCGCTGGCTTTTGGCGGGCACGGACAGCGACGATCTGTCCGTGCCAGGCAACGCGCCCGCCGCCCGCCGCCTTGCCGCCCTGTCCGAACCGAATCTGCAACTGGTCCGCCGCCCCTGGGACGACAAGGCCAACAGGCTGCGGGCCGAAATCACCGTCGAAGAGATCCGCAGGCTGCTGTCGTTCTTTCACCTCTCGGCGGCCGAAGGCGGGCGGCGCATCGCCATCATCGACACCGCGGACGACATGAACACCGCCGCCGCGAATGCGCTGCTGAAGGTGCTGGAGGAACCGCCCAGGGACGGGCTGATCCTGATGATCGCGCACCAGCCCGCGCGGCTTCTGCCGACGATCCGCTCACGCTGCCGAACGCTGCGCCTGAACCCGCTGAAACCTGACCTGATGACCGAGGTGCTGTCGGATCTGGGCGTCGATCAGGATGCCGTCGCGCTGGCGGCATTGTCGGGCGGTTCGGTCGGCGAGGCGTTGCGGCTGGCCGGACAGGACGGGCTGAAACGCTATCAGCAGATCGTCGACCTGTTCGCCACCCTGCCCCGGATGGACCGGATTGCGGCGGCCCAGCTGGCCGAGACAGCGGCGGGTCGGGCCAATGCCGACGGCGATCCCTTCGACCTGACGATCACGCTGCTGGACCGGTTCCTGACCCGAACCGCGCGCGCCGGGCTGATGGGCGCGCCCCTGCCGCAAGCCGCGACCGGCGAAGGCGCGCTGCTGGCGCGGCTGTCACCCGATGACCGCGCCGCCCGCGACTGGGCTGGCGCGCAGGCGCGGCTGTCGGCGCGTGCGCGCGCCGGTCGGGCGGTCAACCTTGACCCTGCCGCGCTGGTGATGGATATGCTGACGGAACTGGCGCATCTGCCGCCGGCACAATCCGCCCTGCCAGCCACAGGTTGACCATGAACCAAGCGGCCCCACCGCCGATTGTCGACAGCCATTGCCATCTGGATTTTCCCGATTTCGACGGCGAACATGACGCGCTGATCTCCCGCGCCCGGGCGGCCGGGGTGACGCGCATGGTGACAATCTGCACAAGATTGCGCCTCGAGCCTCAGGTCCGCGCGCTGGCCGAGGCGCATGATGGCGTCTTCTACGCGGCCGGCACCCACCCGATGAGCGTCGCGGACGAGCCGATGGCCACCCTCACGGATCTGCTGCGTCTGGCCGATCATCCGAAATTCGTCGGCATCGGCGAGACCGGGCTGGATTACCATTATACCGCCGAAAGCGCCGCGGCCCAGGCCGAAAGCCTGCGTGTCCATATCGAGGCCGCGCGCCGCACCGGTCTGCCACTGATCATCCATGCCCGCGACGCAGATGCAGACATGGCCCGCATCCTGACCGAGGAACATCGCGCCGGCCCCTATTCCTGCGTGATGCATTGCTTCAGCAGCGGTCCGGACCTTGCGCAGGCGGCGCTGGATCTGGGCTTTTACCTGTCCATGTCGGGCATCGCAGCCTTTCCGCGATCCTCGGATCTGCGCAAGATCTTCGCTGCCGCCCCGGTGGACCGTATCCTGGTCGAAACCGACAGCCCCTATCTGGCCCCCCCGCCCCATCGCGGACGGCGCAACGAACCCGCCTATGTCGCCAGCACCGCCGCCGTGGGGGCCGAGGTCTTCGGCATGGGCTACGCCGATTTCGCCAAGCAGACCTGCGAGAATTTCGACCGGCTGTTCCCGAAGGCGGCGGGACAGCGGGTCGGGGGCCAGCCGTGATTCGCGCCACGATCCTTGGTTGCGGCTCGTCGGGGGGCGTGCCGCGGCTGGGCGGCCGCTGGGGGGCCTGCGATCCGACGAACCCGAAGAACCGCCGCCGCCGCTGTTCGCTGCTGGTGGAAAGGAACGGGCCCCAGGGCACGACACGCGTGCTGATCGACACCGGCCCGGACATGGTGCCGCAACTGCTGGATGCCGATGTGGGCACACTGGAAGCGGTGATCTATACCCATGCCCATGCCGATCATGTCCATGGTATCGATGATATCCGTCAGCTGGTCCACAATTCCCGCCGCCGGATGCCTGTCTGGGCCGCTCAGCCGACCGCGCAGGCATTGCTCGATCGCTTTTCCTATGTCTTTCTGACGCCCGAAGGCAGCAATTATCCCCCGATCTGCGAACTGAACCGGATCGAGGGGCCGGTCACGATCGACGGCGCCGGCGGCGCCATCGTCTTCCATCCCTTCCGCGTCACCCATGGCGAGATCGACGCGCTTGGCTTTCGCATCGGTGGCCTGGTCTATCTGCCCGACGTTTCGGACATCCCCGACGCGGCCTGGCCCCTGATCGAGGGCGCCCAGATCTTTGTCTGCGATGCCCTGCGGCTGGATCCCCATCCCAGCCACGCGCATCTGGCGCGCACGCTGGAATGGCTGGCGCGCTCGGGCGTGCCGCGGGGGATCGTGACAAACATGCATATCGACCTGGATCACGACGCGGTCATGGCGATGACGCCCGATCACGTCATCCCGGCCCATGACGGCATGGTGCTTGACGTTCAAGACGAGGCCCCCGCGATCGCGGCCGCGCTGTGAGCGCGCTGTTCACCATCGTCCTGCCGGTCTTTCTGGTCATCGGCTTCGGCTATCTGGTGACATGGCGCGGCTGGTTTTCCGAAGGCGCCGTGGACGGGCTGATGCGCTTTGCCCAGAATTTCGCGGTGCCGACGCTGCTTTTCGCGTCCATGGCGCGGCTGGATATCGGCAGCAACTTCCAGCCGGTGCTGCTGCTGTCCTTCTATCTCGGCGCGTTCGCCAGCTTTCTGGCGGGGTGGGCGGGCGCGAAATATCTGTTTCGCCGCAGCCCCGCCGATTGCGTCGCGATCGGTTTTGTCTGCCTGTTCTCGAACAGTCTGCTGATGGGCGTCCCGATCACCGAGCGCGCCTTTGGCGCGGCAGCGCTGGCCGGCAATTGGGCGATCATCGCGATCCATTCGCCGCTGCTCTACACGTTCGGGATCACGGTGATGGAGTTCACGCGCGCCAGGGGAACCGGCCTTTCGGTCGGCCGTGTCGCCCTGCGTGCTCTGACCGGCGTGCTGCACACGCCGCTGGTCATTGGCATCCTGTCGGGACTGGCGATGAACGCGCTGATGCAGGCCGGGATGACGATGCCGGAGGGCTTCTGGGCGGCGGTGGACATGATTTCGCGCGCGGCCCTGCCTGCCGCCCTGTTCGGGCTGGGCGGCATCCTCTACCGATACCGGCCGGAAGGCGATATGGCCGCGATCGCCATGTGCTGCGCCTGTTCGCTTCTGCTGCATCCGGCGATCACCTACGGCTTGGGCCGGGCCGGCGGGCTGGATACGGCAGGTCTGCGTTCGGCGGTGATGACGGCGTCGATGGCACCGGGCATCAACGCCTATCTCTTCGCCAACATCTATGCCTCGGCCCGCCGCGTCGCCGCCTCGACCGTGCTGATCGGCACCGCGGCTTCGGTCCTGACGATCTGGATGTGGCTGGCGATCCTGCCCTAGGCAGCCCGCCGGGAATCAGTGCGGGGTGATGCCCCGAATTCGTTCGGACCGGCGTCGCAACAATTCGACGCTGGCCAGCAGCGCGATCGAAAACAGCACCAGGATGGTGGCCACGGCCAGGATCGCCGGGCTGATCTGTTCGCGGATTCCGTTCCACATCTGGCGCGGAATGGTCTGCTGGTCGGGACCGGCGATGAACAGCACCGCCACCACCTCGTCGAAGGAGGTGACAAAGGCAAACAGCGCCCCCGAGATGACGCCCGGCAGGATCAGCGGCATCGTCACCCGGAAGAAGGTCGTTCGGGGATTGGCGCCAAGGCTTGCCGCAGCCCGGTTCAGCGACTGATCAAAGCCCACCAGCGTCGCGGTGACGGTGATGATGACAAAGGGAATGCCCAGCGTCGCATGGGCCAGGATGACCCCCAGATAGGTGCCGGCCAGCCGCCCGCAATTGGTCGGTAACCCGATCATCCCCAGCAATTCGCAGGGGTTGGAGTAGAAGAAGAACATCCCCGTCGCGGTGATGATCAGCGGCACGATCATCGGCGAGATCAGCGTCGCCATGATCGCCCGGCGCAGCGGCATTTCGGGCCGCGACAGGCCAAGCGCGGCCAGCGTGCCCAGGCCGGTGGCGATGAGGGTGGCGAAAAAGCCGATGATGATCGAGTTCTTGGCCGCCTGCACCCATTTCGCATTGGCCCATGCGTCGGACCAGAAGGCGCTGCCGGTCGCATCGGGGTTCTGCATCCCGAAGGTCAGCAGGCTGCGATACCAGCGCAGGCTGTAGCCCTCGGGATCGAAGCTGCGCATCTTGTCGGTAAAGGTGAAATAGGGTTCGGCGTTGAAGGATAGCGGAATGATCACCACGATGGGCGCGATCAGGAAGAACAGGATCAGCCCGCACATGACCAGATAGGTATAGTGCCAGATCCGCTCCAGCGGGGTTGCATAGGTCGGGACAGCCATCGTTCACCCCAGCTTCAGATTGTCGATGCCCACCAGCCGGTCGTAAAGCCAGTAGAGAACCAGAACCGAGGCCAGAAGCAGCGCGGCAAGGGCTGCGGCCATGGACCAGTTCAGCGTATCGGTCATATGCGTCGCGATCATGTTCGAGATCAGCTGACCCGACGAGCCGCCGACCAGCGCCGGCGTGATGTAATAGCCGACCGCGAGGATGAAGACCAGCAGCGCGCCCGCCCCCAGCCCCGGCAGCGTCTGCGGAAAATAGATCCGGCGGAAGGCGGTCCAGCTTGTCGCGCCCAGGCTGCGCGCGGCCCGGACATAGGAGGGATTGATCGTTCGCATCACCGAATACAGCGGCAGAATCATGAAGGGCAGCAGGATATGCGTCATCGCGATGATCGTGCCCGTGCGGTTATAGATCATCTGCAGGCGCTGGCCGTTGTCGATCACGCCCACCCAGACCAGCAGGTCGTTGATCACGCCCTGCTGTTGCAGCAGCACCATCCACGACGTCGTGCGCACCAGCAGCGAGGTCCAGAAGGGCAGCAGGACCAGGATCATCAGCAGGTTCGATTTCCGCATCGGCAAGGTCGCCAGCAGATGCGCGACGGGAAAGCCCAGAACAAAGGTCAGGCCGGTAATCAGCAGCGACAGCCAGAAGGTGCGCATGAACAGCATGACATAGACCTGCTGGCGCTCGGGCACCTGCTCGATACTGCCGTCATCGGCCCGCGTCCGGTCCAGCGCCGCAAGATAGAAATTTCCGGTATAGGGGGTCGCGGCGTTGCGCATCGCGCTCCACAATTGCGGCGACTGCCATTGCTCGTCGATGGCCAGCAGCGTCTCCTTGTAGGGCGGCTCCAACCCGCGGCGGACCTTGCGGCCGGTCGAGGTGAACAGAGACCGGGTGCCGGGCACGTCATAATTGATCCGGGTGCCGACGACGCCGATGCTGCGCTCTTCGGCCGAGGCTTGCAGATCCGTGGCCAGTGCCGTCCAGGCGGCATCGTCGGGCGGCGTCCCGCGGGGATTGTTCGCGAACCAGGCCGAAATCTGCGGCATGTTCGCCGAAAAGCCGTCATTGTAGAACGAGCGCTGCAGCATCTGCCCGATCGGCACCACGAAGGTGATCAGGATGAAGGCCAACAGCGGCAGTACCAGCAGAAAGGCGCGGCGCTTGGCCCGGCGCTGGCTGCGTGCCAGCGCGCGCGCCAGAGGGCGGCCGTCGGCGGTGGTCAGCGTCCCGTCGGTTTCGCCCGCGGCGGTGGTGACGATGGCGGCATGTGGATCAAGAGCGTTCGCCATGAATTCCCCGAAAAATCAGGTATCGCCCCCGCCCATGCGGGCGGAGGCGGCGGGTGCGGATCAGGAGCCGGCCAGCCAGGCGTTGAACCGCTCGGTCAACTCGGCATCGTGATCGGCCCAGAATTCCGGGTCGTCCATGACCGCGGTCTTCAGGTGATCGGGATTGGTGGGCATGTGCGGCGCCATCTCGGTCTTGCCGTCCTGATACATGCCGACCAGCGCGGCCGAGGATTGCCGCGCCGGGCCATAGGCGATGTATTTCGCCTGATCGGCCAGCCGCTGGGTGTCGGTGGCGAATTTCAGATATTCCATCGCCGCCTCGGGATGGGGCGCCTCTTTCGGGATGACGAACATGTCCATGTCCATGTACTGGCCGTCCCAGATGATCTCGAAGGGCTTGCCCTCGCCGACCATCGCGTCGAAGAAGCGGCCGTTATAGCCGGTGGTCATGGACACTTCGCCATCGGCCAGCAGTTGCACCGGCTGGGCGCCGGCTTCCCACCAGACGACATCATTCTTGATCGTGTCGAGCTTGGCAAAGGCCTGGTCGACGCCTTCCTGCGTGCCCAGCTTGTCATAGACCTGATCGGGCGCCACGCCATCGGCGATCAGCGCCAGATACAGCGTACGCTTGGGATTCTTGGGCAGACCGCGCTTGCCGGGAAACTTCTCGGTGTCGAAGAAATCGGCGGCCGTCTTGGGCGCGTCGCCTTGGTACTTGGTCTTGTCAAAGGCGATGACGGTGCCCCAGAAGATGTTGGCGACGGCGCAATCCTGCAAGGCACCGTCGATGAAATCCTGGGATGCCGGGGTGCCATCGGGCGCGGCGGGCAGGTTGGCCGGGTCGATTTCCACCAGCGCGCCCTCGTCGCACAGGCGGATCGCGTCAGAAACCTCGATATCGAAGACATCGCCGGTGACGTTGTTGGCCTCGACCTGGGCCTTCAGCGGCGTGGCGGGGTTGTCGGCGGCGATCATGTTGACCTTGATGCCGGTCTTTTCGTTGAACGGCTTGTTATAGGCCTCGACCTGCGACATCTCGTAGGCGCCGCCCCAGGACACCACGTTGACCTCGCCCTCGTCCGCAAGGGCCGCATGGCCCAGACCGACCATTGCTGTGGTCAGGATCAGAACTTTCTTCATCTTGCACTCCCTGTCGTGAACTTCCGGCATTTCCAAGCCGTTGTCGTTCAATCTTCAAGTCTTGCGCAAACGCCGGGACCATCCCGGCGCCCGCGCCCGAGACGGCCTAGCCGGCAAGCCAGCTGTTGAACCGTTCGTTCAGTTCCGCGTCATGATCGACCCAGAAATCCAGGTCCGAACCAAGCGCGTCGGTCATGTTCGCCTCGGTCGTCGGAAGATTGGGACCCATCGGTTGATCGGTCCCCTCGATATTTCCGACCAGCGCGGCGGCCGATTTGCGCGGCGGACCATAGCTGATGAATTCCGCTGCCCGCGCCTGCGGTTCAGGCGAGGTCGAGAAGGTGATGAATTTCATCGCCTCGTCCTTGTTGGGCGCGCCTTTCGGCATCACCCAGCCCTCCATTTCATAGATCTGGCCGTCCCAGATGATCCTGAACGGCTTGCCCTCGCCCTGCGCGGCGTTGAAGATGCGGCCGTTGAAGGCATAGGCCATCGTCACCTCGCCATCGGCCAGCAGTTGCGGCGGCTGGGCGCCGGCCTCCCACCAGATGACATCGGACTTGATCTCTGCCAGCTTGGCGAAAGCCTGATCGACCCCCTCTTGCGTGGACAGGACATCATAGACCTGATCGGCCGGGACGCCATCGGCCATCAGCGCCAGTTCCAGATTGAACTTGGCACCCTTGCGCATGGCGCGCTTGCCGGGAAATTTTTCCAGATCGAAGAAATCGGCCGGGCTGGCGGGCTTGGCGTCCGGGAACTTGGACTCGTCATAGGCCAACACCATCGAATAGACATCGGTCGCCACGAAGCAATCGGTGATCGCGCCGTCGATGAAATCCTCTTCGGCGGGGGTGCCGTCGGGCGCGGGCGCCAGCATCGAGGGGTCGATGATTTCCAGAAGTCCCTCGTCGCACAGGCGCACGGCATCGGCATATTCGACCGAGGCCACGTCGGTCGTCACATTGCCCGCATCGACCATCGCCTTGATCGGCGTGGCCGGATTGTCGGTATCGGACATCCGCACCTTGATGCCGGTCTTTTCCTCGAACGGCTGGACATAGGCCTGAAGATGGCTGTTGCCATAGGCGCCGCCCCAGGACAGCAGGTTCACGTCGGCAAGGGCGGGTCCGGTCACAAGCGCGATGGCGGTGGTCAGGGCCAGAGTCGTCTTCATCGAAATCTCCGCTATTGGTCAGGAAGGACGCGGCACTTCGGCCGCCGGTCTTGGCCCGCAGGGGCCGAGTCGTCATGCCGGATCATACCGGGTCCAGCGCCCGGGCATCCTGGGGATGCCAGCCGATACGAATCTTCTGTCCCGGCTGCAGCCGGGTCTGCCCGGCCGTGTTGCGGAACTTCATCACGAAATTATCGCTGTCGGCCACCCGCAACCGCGTCCGCAGGATGTCGCCCATATAGATCACCTCGGCCACGTCGGCCTCGACGGTATGCGCGCCCTCGGGCATCAACTCGGATTTGAACTCGACCCGTTCGGGCCGGATCGAGACGGTGGTCCGCTGGCCCGATTCGCGGATATTGACGGCGGTCGCGTCGATCAGGTCGCCGCTGTCCAGCCGAACCAGCGCCTTGTCGCCATCCAGTTTTTCGATCGTGCCGGGCAAGGCATTGTTTTCGCCGATGAAGCCGGCGACAAAGCTGTTCTCGGGCCGTTCGTACAATTCGCTGGGCGTGGCAAGTTGCTGGATACGGCCGTCGTTGAAGACCGCGATCCGGTCCGACATGGTCAGCGCCTCGCCCTGATCATGGGTGACGTAGACGACGGTGATTCCAAGTTCTTCATGCAGGTGCTTGATCTCGAACTGCATGTGTTCGCGCAATTGCTTGTCGAGAGCGCCCAGCGGTTCGTCCATCAGGACCAGTTCCGGGTCGAAGACCAGCGCACGGGCCAGCGCGATCCGCTGCTGCTGCCCGCCCGAAAGCTGCGCCGGGCGGCGATTGGCAAAGGACCCCATCTGCACCATGTCCAGCGCGCGCCTGATGCGCGTGTCGCGTTCGGCCTTGTCCATGCCGCGCACTTCCAGCGGGAAGGAAAGGTTCTCGCCGACCGTCATGTGCGGGAACAGCGCATAGTTCTGAAACACCATGCCGATGCCGCGCTTGTGCGGCGGCACCTGGTTGATCGGGCGGCCCGCCAGCCGGATTTCGCCATGGGTCGCGGTTTCGAATCCGGCCAGCATCATCAGACAGGTGGTCTTGCCCGATCCCGACGGACCCAGCATGGTCAGAAACTCGCCCCGGCCGATCGAGAGATTGAGGTCTTTGACGACAAGCGTTTGCCCGTCATAACTTTTCTGCACGTGTTCGAAAGCGACGAATGCGTCGCCCGCACGATTGTCCAGCAATGGGCGCTCTCCCTGCGTTATCTTGTTCGTTCAGCGCGAGACCGAGGTTAAGCGTTGCCGCGCGGCGCTGGCAACACCAATTCCGACATTTCGGATGTCGCGGACGGCACCGCCGAAAATGCCCATGGATCATTCGCCTTGATCGCCGCGCCCTCCTGCCCGAAGCGCCGTGATCGGCGACAGCCAGGCAAGCAACAGGATCAGGATTGCGAATGTCGCATAGATGGATCCCTGGAAGATCCAACTGTCCTGGGGGACCGGGATCACGTTCGCAAGATTTCCCGGGCGAAACAGAAGAAGCAGGCCGACAAACAGCAGCGGCGTGGTCACGAGCGGAACGAGGCCAAGCGCCAGCGTGACATCGTAGGAATGCAACCCTCCGAAGGCCAGGACGCAGATGATCGTCAGCGCCAGCAGATTGTCGCTGTTGCGGAAGAAGAACAGAACGCTCGCCGCGACGAGCAACAGCGCGCCGATCTGGGGTTTCAGCATGGTAAGGACCAGTCCGACGGTAAACAGGACGCCGCCATTGCGCCTTCCGGCGACGATCAGCGCGATGCCGTCAGGATCAGAACGCCGCAAGCAGCCTGACTTTCCGGGTCTCGCCCTGTTCAATCAGGAACCAAATCGACAAAAGCTACCTCGACAACCCATTTACCAATACGCACTGGGCGAAAAATCCTGCCAAGCTTTCCAAGCGATCGAACAGCGCGGCGTGATCGCAAAGAGCGGGCAAAGTCATTTTCCAGGGAGGCAATCGCCTCGGTCCAGGTCGATAGCGTGACATGGCCATGAAACGCAAGAAGGCGATGAAAAATTCTTTAGCAATTTCAATTGGAAGACGGAAACGCCATTCAAGCTCAACCAGAACGAGAGCCCGGAACAGGGATCGAGGATCGGCACGGAATGGCTGGAAAGCCTGCCTTGGTGCGGTCGAGAAGACTCGAACTTCCACTCCGGTTAAGGAACAGCGACCTCAACGCTGCGCGTCTACCAATTCCGCCACGACCGCATCCGGGCAGTGCCGCGCGTCATAGCGAAGGCCGGCGCGATTGAAAAGGGGGATTCGACCGTGGGTTCGGACGGTCCGGTCATGCATCGGCTCGGCCCGCGACGCGCCGTGCCGGCCATCCGCCGGCCCCGTCATCTCGCCTCTTGACCTTGCCGCCGCCGCGCATCAGATCGCCGCCTATGGTTGAATGGATCATCAGCGACGGTCTGACCGGCTATGACCCGGCGGTCGCGTTCATGGAGGCGCGCGTCGCCGACATCGGCACGGGCCGGGCGGATGAACTGATCTGGCTGGTCGAGCATCCGCCGCTTTATACCGCCGGAACCAGCGCGAAGAGCGCCGATCTGATCGAGGCCCGTTTTCCGGTCCACCCCTCGGGGCGCGGAGGCCAATATACCTATCACGGGCCGGGCCAGCGCGTCGTCTATGTCATGCTGGATCTGAATCGCCGCGACCGCGACATCCGCCGCTTCGTGGCCGGACTGGAGGCTTGGGTCATCGCCGCGCTGGACCGGTTCGGCGTCCGGGGCGAGGTTCGCGAAGGCCGTGTCGGCGTCTGGGTCACGCGCCCCGAAAAGCCGCCCCTGCCTGATGGCAGCCCGCGCGAGGACAAGATCGCGGCCATCGGCGTCAAGCTGCGTCGATGGGTCAGCTTTCACGGCATATCGATCAATGTCGAACCGGACCTGCGGCACTATGACGGCATCGTGCCCTGCGGCATCAGCGGTCACGGCGTGACCAGCCTTGTCGATCTGGGCCTTCCGGTGACGATGTCCGACCTGGATCAGGCGCTGCGGGACAGCTTTTCACGGGCATTCACCTGACCTGCGGCGGCAGGCGGCGTGTCTTCACGATTTGGCCTGCGACCTTCGACCGGGGTGGATTTGAGTCGCGCCGGCGCTATAACGGGCACAGGGACATCCAGATGATTGGTTGGAGTGAGGATCCTATGAAGACAACACTGATCGGCGCGGTGCTTGGGGCCGCGATCGCCTTTCCGGCCTTCGCGCAGGACGTCGCGAATGGCGAAAAGGAATTCCGCAAGTGCAAGGCCTGCCACATGATCCAGTCGCCCGCCGGCGAGGATATCGTGAAGGGCGGCAAGGTCGGACCGAACCTTTACGGCGTGGTCGGACGGGCGGCCGGCAGCGTCGAAGGATACAAGTATTCCGACGCCCTGCTGGAAC
The DNA here is from genome assembly GCA_002294185.1 of Paracoccus sp. UBA889. Classification (GTDB taxonomy): domain Bacteria; phylum Pseudomonadota; class Alphaproteobacteria; order Rhodobacterales; family Rhodobacteraceae; genus Paracoccus. The sequence goes on along the minus strand of DBFD01000034.1, from coordinate 22,729 downwards.
TGAAAGACAGCGGTGAGGTCTGGACCGAGGCGGATCTGGCCGCCTACATGACCGACCCGAACAAATTCGTCCAGGAAAAGACCGGCGACCAGAGCGCCAGAACCAAGATGACCTTCAAGTTGAACAAGAATCAGGCCGATGTCGCAGCCTATCTGGCCAGCGTCGCACCGGCGGCCCAATAGGCTGACGGCCGATGCGTCAATTGGACGCAGACTGACCCAAGGACGCCCCCGCGAACGTGCAAACATCGCGGGGGCGCGCATTTTCGGGCCTTTGCGACATTGCCCGGCCGCTGCGGCTGGTCTAAAGAAGACGTGATATTGCCGGTCCGCCCGACCGGCTGACGACATCTCAGGGAGTTCGGGTATGGCAGACGCAGCCGCACACGGCCACGACGACCATCAAGACCAGCGCGGCTTCTTCACCCGCTGGTTCATGTCCACCAACCACAAGGACATCGGGATCCTGTATATCTTCACCGCCGGTCTGGTGGGGCTGATCTCGGTCAGCTTCACCGTCTACATGCGGATGGAATTGCAGTTTCCGGGTGTTCAGTACATGTGCCTGGAAGGCGCGCGCTTCATCGCCGACGCCTCGCGGGAATGCACGCCGAACGGCCATCTCTGGAACGTGATGATCACCTATCACGGCGTCCTGATGATGTTCTTCGTGGTGATTCCGGCCCTGTTCGGCGGCTTTGGCAACTACTTCATGCCCTTGCACATCGGCGCCCCGGACATGAGCTTTCCGCGCCTGAACAACCTGTCCTACTGGATGTATGTGGTCGGCACCTGCCTGGGTCTCGCCTCGCTGCTGGCGCCGGGCGGTTCGGATCAGATGGGTTCGGGCGTGGGCTGGGTGCTGTATCCGCCGCTATCCACGAACGAAGGCGGCTATTCGATGGATCTGGCGATCTTCGCCATCCACGTTTCGGGCGCTTCGTCGATCCTCGGCGCGATCAACATCATCACCACCTTCCTGAACATGCGCGCGCCGGGCATGACGCTGTTCAAGGTGCCGCTGTTCGCCTGGTCGGTCTTCGTGACCGCCTGGCTGATCCTTCTGGCCCTGCCGGTTCTGGCCGGCGCCATCACGATGCTGCTGATGGACCGCAATTTCGGCACCAACTTCTTCAACCCGGCCGGTGGCGGCGATCCGATCCTGTATCAGCACATCCTGTGGTTCTTCGGTCACCCCGAGGTCTATATCATCATCCTGCCGGGCTTCGGCATTATCAGCCACGTCATCTCCACCTTCTCGAAAAAGCCGATCTTCGGCTATCTGCCGATGGTTCTGGCCCTGGTGTCGATCGGGATCCTGGGCTTCGTCGTCTGGGCGCACCACATGTATACCGTCGGCCTGTCGCTGACCCAGCAAAGCTATTTCATGCTGGCCACGATGACGATTGCCGTGCCCACGGGGATCAAGGTGTTCTCGTGGATCGCGACGATGTGGGGCGGCTCGGTCGAATTCAAGACCCCGATGCTCTGGGCCTTCGGGTTCCTGTTCCTGTTCACCGTCGGCGGCGTGACCGGCGTCGTCCTGAGCCAGGCGCCGCTGGACCGGGTCTATCACGACACCTATTATGTCGTCGCCCATTTCCACTACGTGATGTCGCTGGGCGCGGTCTATGCGATCTTCGCGGGCGTCTATTTCTGGATCGGCAAGATGAGCGGCCGGCAATATCCGGAATGGGCGGGCAAGGTTCACTTCTGGACCATGTTCATCGGCTCGAACCTGACCTTCTTCCCGCAGCACTTCCTGGGACGTCAGGGGATGCCGCGCCGCTATATCGACTATCCTGTCGAATTCGCGTTCTGGAACAATATCAGCTCGATCGGCGCCTATATCAGCTTCGCCTCGTTCCTGTTCTTCATCGGCATCGTGTTCTACACATTGCGCGCCGGAAAACCGGTGAACGTGCCGAATTACTGGAACAAATATGCCGATACGCTGGAATGGACCCTGCCCTCGCCGCCGCCCGAACACACGTTCGAGCAGCTTCCCAAGCGCGAGGATTGGGATCACGCCAAGGCGCACTGAGGCAGGATGCCTTATGAATGGCATGACGCGGCCCCGGACGAGTCCGGGGCCGTCTCTTATCGGCTGAGGGTATGGCCTTATCGGTCGCTGCCCCGGCGCGGCTTCGTCTGGTTCATCGGCACGACCGCCGTGCTGTTGCTGCTACCGATCCTGCCCGTTCTGGGAACGGTCGTTCTGTGGGGGCTTCTGCCCTTTCTGGGCCTCGCCATCTGGGGGATCTGGACCGCGTTGCAGCGCAGCTATCGCAGCGGCGAGACGGTCGAGGAAATGACGCTATCGCGCGATGCGCTGGATCTGCGGCGCGTCGACCCGGGCCGCAATCCGCGCGAATGGCACACCAATCCCCATTGGGTGCGCGTTCTTCTGCGTGACGGGCCGGTCGAGGATTACCTGATCCTGACCGATGGCCGGCGCGAAATCGAACTGGGCGCCTTTCTGACCCCCGGCGAACGTCGCGACCTCTGCGCCGACCTGCAGCGCCGGCTGACCGCCATGCGCTAGCGCCGAATCTCGCACTCTTTTCAAGTACCTTCCAGGGGTGAGTGGCGCGGCAGGCGCCGCATGGCGCGCGCGCGCCCCATTGCGTTTCGCGATGTCAGTCGCCCTCGACGCGATCGGGCAATCCGTCCAGGTCGGTCGAGGCGAAATCTTCAAGCTCGTCTTCGCTCATGCTGTCATACATGTCGCGGGACGCGCCCTGCAGGTCGCCGACCTTGGTTTCGCCGCGCTTGGCGGACAGGGCCGCCCCGGCGGCGCGTTGCTGGGCCTTGGATTTTGCGGGCATGGCTACACCTCCTGACGGATAACGCGGCCGGGCGCATGCGGTTTCGCGGCGTCAGTGCAGCAGCCGTTCCTTCACCTTCGGCCCTGCCGCGCCGAAATCCATCTGTCCTGCATGTCGCGCGCGCAATTCGGTCATCACGCGCCCCATGTCGCGGATGCTGGATGCGCCCAGGTCCGAAATCGCCGCGCCGATCGCGGCGCTGGTCTCGGCCTCGTCCATCTGGCGCGGCAGGAATTCGCGGATGATCTCGATTTCCTGCTGCTCCTTTCCGGCCAGTTCAAGCCGCCCGCCCTCTTCATAGGCCTTGGCCGATTCCTGACGTTGCTTGACCATCCGCGAGAGGATCGCGATCAGGTCCGCCTCGCGCAGATCGCCGCCCTCGCCATCCTGCCCGCGCGCTGCGATCTCGCGATCCTTCACGGCGGCCGCGATCAGCCTCAGGGTGGACAGGCGATGCGCCTCCTTGGCTTTCATCGCCTCTTTCGTGGCGGCTTGCAGTCTGGCTCGCAGATCCATGGCCTTCTCCTTGACGGATGCGCCGGGCGGCGCGCGTGACTGACGCGCCGGGCGGCAGAATGGACCCCGCCATGTAGGCGCTGCGGCGCGGCGAATCAAGCGCCCGTTCCCTGCCCTTCGACTTGACCTCCGCTCCGGCCGCGCCTATTGACCGGCTGATTCAAGACAGAGGGTGCCCGCCATGGCTGCAGAACCGACCGCCTGCCTCGTGCTTGCCGACGGGACGATCTTCTACGGTCAGGGCTTCGGCGCAACCGGCGAGGTGCTGGCCGAACTGGTCTTCAATACCGCGATGACCGGCTATCAGGAAATCATGACCGATCCCTCCTATGCCAGCCAGATCATCACCTTCACCTTCCCCCATATCGGCAATACCGGCATCACGCCCGAGGATGACGAGGCCCCTGATCCGGTCGCCAGCGGCATCGTGGTTCGCTGGGATCCGACCGAGCCTTCGAACTGGCGTGCGGCCGGGGACCTGCCGGACTGGATGGCGCGGCGCGGCCGGATCGGTATCGGCGGCGTGGATACCCGCCGCCTGACCCGCGCGATCCGCCGTCAGGGCGCGCCTCATGTCGTGCTGTGCCATGATCCCCGGGGACGTTTCGACATCGAGGCCATGATCGCCAGGGCGCGCGACTGGCCGGGGCTGGTCGGGCTCGATCTGGCCAAGGGGGTCAGTTGTGCGCAAACCTATCGCTGGACGGAAGGCGGTTGGGAATGGGGCAAGGGCTTCGGCACCGCGGCCGAAGACACGCCCTTCAAGGTCGTCGCGCTGGATTACGGCGCCAAGCGCAACATTCTGCGGTCGCTGGTGGCCCATGGCGCGGATGTCACCGTGCTGCCCGCCACCGCGACCGCCGATGAGGTCATGGCCCATGACCCCGAGGGTGTTTTCCTGTCCAACGGTCCCGGCGATCCGGCGGCGACCGGCAGCTATGCGGTGCCGATGATCCAGTCGCTGCTGGAACGCGGCCTGCCGATCTTCGGTATCTGCCTGGGCCATCAGATGCTGGCGCTGGCACTTGGTGCCAGGACCGTCAAGATGAGTCACGGTCATCACGGCGCGAACCACCCCGTGCGCGATGTCGAGACCGGCAGGGTCGAGATCACCTCGATGAACCACGGCTTCGCGGTGGACAGCCAGACGTTGCCGCAGGGCGTGATCGAGACCCATGTCAGCCTGTTCGACGGCAGCAATTGCGGCATCCGCCTCGATGGCCGTCCGGTGTTCTCGGTGCAGTATCACCCCGAGGCGGCGCCGGGTCCGCAGGACAGCCTGTATCTGTTCGACCGCTTCACGCAATCCATGCGGGCGCGCCGCGCCACTTAACCTCTTTTTAACGGCTTTCATGGCACGTCTGGGCGTTCCCGAAAGGAATCGTCCATGGCCGAGCCGCTGATCCAGACCGACCCGTTTCCCGTTCCGGCCCCGAACTTGCCGGAATCACGGCTGACGCTGGCCGATCGCAATCGGAATCCCCTGGGCCAGATATTGCTTGAGGATGGGTCGGTCGATCCGGCCGATCTGCTGAAGGCGGTGGTCATGCGCCAGCGCCAGAATGTGCGTCTGGGCGCGATCCTTCTGGCGCATCGCTGGGTCACGCCGGAGGCGCTGATCCGCGCGCTGTCGCGGCAATGGCGCACCACTGCCGTCGATCCCCGGACGATGCCGGCCGATCCGCGACTGATCGACGCCGCAGGGCCCGAATTCTGTCTGGCCCACGGTATCCTGCCCTGGCGCCGGGTCGGCGGCGTGACCTGGGTAGCCACCGCCCGGCCCGACCTTTTCGATGAGGTGCTGCCGCAATTGCCGCCCGAATTCGGTCGCATCCGGATGTTGCTGTGTACCGAGGATCAGGCCCAGGCCGCGATCCTCGCCACGCGCCGGATCTCGATGATCCGGCGGGCCGAGTTGCGGGTTCCGGCCCATGAGAGCTGCCGCACGCGAGACGAGGCTTTCGCCGGCCGGCTTGCCCTGGGTGTGATGGCCGCGGTGACACTGGGACTGTTCCTGCTGCCGGTCGCGGTGATCGCGATCCTGACCCTGTGGGCGGCGCTGACGCTGATCAGCCAGACGGGGCTCAAGCTGATGTGCTTCTTCTCGGCCTGGAAGCTGCGGGGCGAGGAACTGGAGCGGATGCACGCGATCGCCCTGGGCAAGGAGGCCGCGCCGCAGATGACCGGGCCATTGCCGGTGATTTCGGTCATGGTGCCGCTGTTTCGGGAAAGCGATGTAACGGGCAAGCTGGTTGCGCGGCTGGCGCGGCTGGATTATCCGCGCGAGTTGACCGACATACTGCTGGTCATCGAGGCCAGCGACGATGTCACGAGGAACGCCCTGAAAGGTGCGGCCCTGCCCTTCTGGATCCGGGTGGTCGAGGTGCCGGACGGGCCGATCCAGACCAAGCCGCGGGCGCTGAACTATGCGTTGAACTTCTGCCGCGGCCAGATCGTGGGTATCTGGGACGCCGAGGACCGCCCTGATTCCGATCAACTGCACAAGGTCGCGCGCGGCTTTCACCATGCCGCGCCGGATGTCGCCTGCCTGCAAGGCGCACTGGATTACTACAATCCGCGCAGCAACTGGCTGGCGCGATGCTTTACCGTCGAATATGCGACCTGGTTCCGCGTTCTTCTGCCGGGCCTCGCGCGGTTGGGACTCGTGGTTCCGCTGGGCGGCACGACATTGTTCTTCCGTCGCGACGCGCTGGAGGCCGTGGGCGCCTGGGACGCCTGGAACGTCACCGAGGACGCCGATCTGGGCGTGCGCCTGACACGGCGCGGGTGGCGGACGGAAATTCTGGACACGACCACCGACGAAGAGGCGAATTGCCGCGCGCTTCCCTGGATCAAGCAGCGTTCGCGCTGGCTCAAGGGCTATGCGATGACCTGGGGTGTCCACATGCGCGATCCGCGCGCGCTGTGGCGCGATCTGGGCGGCCGACGTTTCCTGGCCTTCCAAATCCAGTTCTTCGGTTCCCTGTCGCAATATCTGCTGGCCCCGGTCCTGTGGAGCTTCTGGTTGCTGAGCCTTGGCCTGCCGCATCCGTTGCGCGGACCGCTGGAAACGGTCTGGGGCGGACAGGCCGCGATTGCCCTGTTCGGCCTGTTCATTGCCTCCGAAGCAATCGGCATCGCGATCGGTCTCTGGGCCGTGCGGGGCGCCAAGCATCGGCACCTCATGGCCTGGGTGCCGACGCTGCATCTCTATTTTCCGCTGGGATGTCTGGCCGGCTGGAAGGCGATCTACGAGGTTGTGGTCAAGCCCTTCTACTGGGACAAGACCGCGCACGGCATCTTCGACGCGACCGAAACCGCCGAGTCCGCACCGGCATCGCCCGCCAGGGGCACCGTCTCGCTGCCGGTCCTGGGTCAGATCGGCGGACAGAGCCTTGCGGATGTCGCGAACGACCCCGATCGCGCGCCCGTTGCCGCCCTGGTCCCGCATCCCGATCCGGCGGCCGACAGTGATTCGCCGACATGCGCGCCCGATTTGCGGCAGGCCGCGGGCTGAGACCTGCCAAACTGTGCAAGCGCGCGCACGGGGCTATGCGGTCCTTTCCGCACCGTCTACCGGCGGATCGGGCAATTGCGCCTGGATCAGCGTCGCCGCCTGGCCGGTCACTTCGGCCAGTCGCGCCTTCAGCGCCGGCAGATCCGGCTGAGCCGTCTCGCGCAGCAGAAATTCCTGCGCGCCAAGCCCGATCTCGTCCATGTCCAGCGGCCGATCGGTCAGCAGCCGCGCCGAGGCGTTCAACCGCCACAGGAAGCGCCAGACCGAGGTCAGACCATCGGCATCCGCATCCGACAGCAATCCAGCCCGCCTGCCCGCGCGCAGTTGCGCCATCGTGCCCCGCCCCGGATCGCCGGCGCGCAGGGCACAGGATTGCGCCAGAAGATCGATATCTTGCAACCGGCCGGGCCCGATCTTTGCCTCCCAGACACCGTCGGGGGCTTTGGAAGCAAAGATTCGCGTTCGCATCGCTGCCAGATCGGGCATGACCCGACGATCGGTCCCGCGTGCACGCAGAATGCGGATTCTCAGCGTTTCGACACGGTCGTCGAGCCCGGCGGCATCGCGGCCAGCCCGGGCCAGGATCCGCGCGCGCGTCAGGGCAAGATGTTCCCATGTCCAGGCCTCGTCCATCTGGTAGTTCTCGAAGCTCTGGATCGACGTCGCGACCGGCCCCTGCCGCCCCGAGGGGCGCAGCCGCATATCGACCTCGTATAGCCGCCCCTCGGCCGTGGGTGCCGAAATGGCCGTGATCATCGCCTGGGTCAGTCGCGCATAATAGGGTCGCGCGGCGAGCGGACGGGGCCCCTCCGAAGCCTCGGCCCCATCAGCGTCATAGATCACGATCAGATCCAGATCCGAGCCCGCGTTCAGCATTCGCGCGCCCAGCGACCCCATCCCCAGCACGACCGCGCCGCGGCCGGGCGGCGGGCCGTGACGGCGGGCGAAATCCTCGGCGGTGACGGGAAACAGGGCGGCGATGCAGGCTTCGGCCAGATCCGCGTATTGACGGCCCGCCTCATCCGCGTCGATCAGCCCGCGCAGATGATGCACGCCGATGCGGAAATGCCATTCATGCGCCCAGCGCCGGGCTGCGTCCAGCGCCCGCTCGTAGCCGCCATCCGGCCCCGTCAGCGCCGCTTGAACGGTCGCGCCAAGCTGGTCCCGCAAGCCCTGTGCCCCCGGCCAGGGCGCGAAGAAGCTGCCCGCCAGAACCGCGTCCAGCACCGCGGAATGCCGGGCCAGATAGGCAGACAGGCCGGGCGCGGTGCCACAGATATCGACGATCAGATCGATCAGTTGCGGATTGGCCTCGAACAGCGAGAAAAGCTGCACACCCGCCGGCAATCCCGACAGAAAGCTGTCGAACCGCGCCAGCGCCTCTTCCGGATGGCCGGTTCTGGCCATGCGTGTCAGCAATTGCGGTTCGACCCGGCGGAAGATGTGCTGGGCGCGAGCCGAGCGCAGCGCAGGATAGCCCTGCCAGCGATCGATGACGGCGCGCGACCCGGCCGAGATTTCAGGCCGGTCGGGGGCCTCTCCGGGCGCGAAGAAGGCCTCGGTCAATTCGTGAACCCGCGCCAGCCGGGCCTTCAGCCGCGCCGCCCATGCCGCCGGATCGGCCTCGCCCATCAGGGCAGCGATGCGGGCCAATCCTTCGCCATCCCTGGGCAGCGAATGGGTTTGAGCATCGTGGACCATCTGGATGCGATGTTCGATCTCGCGATGCTTGCGGTAGTGGTCGGCCAGCTCGGCGGCCACATCATCCGGCGTCCAGCCCTTCGCCGCCAGGGCCGCCAGGCCGCCCACCGTGTCGCGGCAACGCAGATCGGGGTCGCGGCCCCCGGCGATCAACTGCCGGGTCTGGGTGAAGAATTCGATCTCGCGAATGCCGCCCCGCCCCAACTTCATGTTGTGGCCGGGCACATCCAGCCTGCCGCCCAGGTTCTTGTGATCACGGATCCGCAGGCGCATGTCGTGCGCGTCCTGAATGGCCGCGAAATCCAGGTGCTTGCGCCAGACAAAGGGCCGCAGATCGCGCAGGAAGCGCAGGCCCGCGGCGACATCGCCCGCCGCCGCGCGAGCCTTGATGAAGGCGGCGCGTTCCCAGGTCCGGCCCTCGGCCTCGTAATAGGCCAGCGCGGCGGCGGTCGAGATGCAGACCGGCGTCACCGAAGCGTCGGGACGCAGGCGAAGATCGGTCCGGAAGACATAACCATGTTCGGTCACGTCAGACAGCGTTGCCGCCATCTTGCGGGTGACGCGGATCAGGGCGGCGCGGGCATCGGCCTGATCGGCCTCGGCATAGGCGGTTTCGTCGAACAGCACGATCAGGTCGATGTCCGAGCTGTAGTTCAGCTCGCGCGCGCCGCCCTTGCCCATGGCCAGCGCGAAAACACCGCCGCAATCGGCATTGTTTTCGGGCAGTTTGCCGCGCCCGGCCTCTTGCGCGACATGGACGCGCAGCGCCAGATCGACGGCGCGATCGGCCAGATCGGACAACGCCCCCGTCACCTGTTCCAGCGACCAGACCCCGCCCAGATCGGCCAGCGCGACAAACAATGCCACCCGGCGCTTGGCCCGACGCAGCGCAACCGACAGCGCGGCAGAGTCCAGATCCTCGAAACCCGCCGTCTCGCGTGCGACCACATCATCATCGTCCAGCGCGCCGGCCAGCCATCCGGCCTCTTTCTCGATCAGATCGGCCAGATGCGGACTGCTGCCGGCCGCTCCGGCCACAAGGTCGGACAGCGCGCCCCCGGGATCGAAGATTTCGCGGATGTGACGCGCACGGTCGTCATCGACGGGGATGGGCTGGCGGCTGATGCGTGCAGAGAATTTCATCGCCACAGATTAGGGCCGCCGGACCCGCGGGGGCAATATGGTGCGGCGCGAAGCTGTTAACCCTTTCGATGCTTGGCCTGTCATCGAAACGTTGCTAGGCTTCGCTCCAGTGCAACAATCAGGCGATCCCCGGACGTTTCTCGCGCATGGCAAGCCTTGACCCGTCATCCCGTCGCTGGGGGCGCAACTGATGCGTCATACCGTCCCCCATGCGCCACAATTCTATGTCACGGCCCCGCAGCCGTGCCCCTACCTGCATGGCCGGGCCGAGCGCAAGCTGTTCACCGCCTTGCACGGCGAAAACGCGGCCGAGTTGAACAACGCGCTGTCTCGACAAGGCTTTCGCCGGTCTCAGAACGTCCTTTACCGTCCCAGTTGCGAAAGCTGCGTCGCCTGCATGTCGGCCCGGATCCGGGTCGCGGATTTCGAGCCCTCGCGCACCCAGAGGAGGCTGGCGCGCCGCAACGAGGGGGTGCGGCGGCTGGCGACCAGCGCCTGGGCGACCGAAGAGCAATTCGATCTGTTCCGCAGCTACCTGGACCACCGCCACGCCGATGGCGGCATGGCCGACATGGATATCTTCGAATTCGCCGCCATGATCGAGGAAACGCCGGTCAAGACGCGGGTGATCGAATATCGCTGCGACGGGCGCGAGCCTGTCAGGCTGGCCGCGGGCGACGACCATCTGGCCGCTGTCTGCCTGACCGACGTTCTGGATGACGGTCTGAGCCTGGTCTACAGCTTCTACGATCCGGACCTGAGCAGCGCCAGCCTGGGCACCTATCTGATCCTCGACCATATCGAGATCGCGCGCGCCGCGAAGCTGCCCTATGTCTATCTGGGCTATTGGGTGCCGGGCAGCCGCAAGATGGACTACAAGGCCCGGTTCTCCGCGCTGGAAATCTACAAGGGCGGCGTCTGGCAGGATATCGGCGATCCTGCGGACCATTCGAACGAAGCGCATCCGCTGTCGGTCGATCCGATCGTCGAACAGGTCGCGCGCATCGCGCTGCCGCAATTCGACCGCTGAGCCGGTCAGCGACGAAAGAAAATTACAATTCCCGGCTGCATTGCGTCATTTTCTCCGCCGGATCCCATTGACCCTTTCCGGAAGCGACCATAGTTTGCGCCGACGCGCGGGCTGGATGCTGTGGCCCGCGATGACATATCTGATGGAGTGGAAACGATGTCCCGAACGATGACGGGTGCGAGAATGGTTGTCGAGGCGCTGCGCGATCAGGGCGTTGATACCGTATTCGGCTATCCGGGCGGAGCGGTGCTACCCATCTATGACGAAATTTTCCAGCAGAACGACATCACCCATGTTCTTGTCCGGCACGAACAGGGCGCGGTCCACATGGCCGAAGGCTACGCCCGCTCGACCGGCAAGCCGGGTGTCGTTCTGGTGACATCCGGCCCCGGCGCGACCAATGCCGTGACCGGGCTGACCGATGCCTTGCTGGATTCGATTCCGCTGGTCGTGCTGTCGGGACAGGTTCCGACCTTCCTGATCGGGACGGACGGGTTCCAGGAGGCCGATACGGTCGGCATCACCCGACCCTGCACCAAGCATAACTGGCTTGTGAAGGATACCGCGAAACTGGCCGAGACGATCCACAAGGCATTCCATGTCGCCACGTCCGGCCGTCCGGGTCCGGTGCTGGTGGACATTCCAAAGGATGTTCAGTTCGCCACCGACGATTATGTCGGCCCCAAGCAGCTGGAGCCGTCGAAATACCAGCCCCGGATGAAGGGCGACATCGCCGCGATCACCCGTCTGGTCGAGATGATCGAACAGGCCGAGCGTCCGATCCTCTATACCGGCGGCGGCGTGATCAATTCGGGGCCCGGTGCAAGCCAGCTTCTGCGCGAATTGGCGGATGCGACGGGTTTTCCGGTGACATCGACGCTGATGGGGCTGGGCGCCTATCCGGCCTCGGGCCAGAACTGGATCGGGATGCTGGGGATGCACGGTCTCTACGAGGCCAATCTGGCGATGCATGATTGCGACCTGATGATCAATCTGGGCGCGCGCTTTGACGACCGGATCACCGGCCGCGTGGCCGATTTCAGCCCCGGCTCGGTCAAGGCGCATATCGACATCGACCCCTCCTCGATCAACAAGGTGGTCCATGTCGATCTGCCCATCATCGGCGATGTCGGTCACGTTCTGGAGGATGTGCTGAAGATCTGGAAGTCGCGCGGCCGCAGGACCGACAGAGCGGCGCTTGGCAAATGGTGGGAAAAGATCGAGGGCTGGAAATCGAAGAACTGCCTGTTCTTCCGCAACAGCGACAAGATCATCAAGCCGCAGCACGCGATGCAGCGACTTGAGGCGCTGACCAGGGACCACGATCGCTATGTCACGACCGAGGTCGGACAGCACCAGATGTGGGCCGCGCAATATCTGCATTTCGACGAACCGAACCGCTGGATGACTTCGGGCGGGCTGGGCACGATGGGTTACGGCCTGCCCGCCAGCATCGGCGTCCAGATGGCCCATCCCGAGGCGCTGGTGATCAATGTCGCGGGCGATGCCAGCTGGTTGATGAACATGCAGGAAATGGGCACCGCAGTGCAGTTCCGACTGCCGGTCAAGCAGTTCATCCTGAACAATGAACGCCTGGGCATGGTGCGCCAGTGGCAGCAATTGCTGCATGGCGAACGATACAGCCAGTCATGGTCCGACAGCCTGCCCGATTTCGTGAAACTGGCCGAAGCCTTTGGTTGCAAGGGCGCGCAGGTCCGCGACCCTGCGGATCTGGACGACGCGATCGGGCAGATGATCGAGTATGACGGCCCGTTCATTCTGGATGTCCTGGTCGAGAAACACGAGAATTGTTTCCCGATGATCCCCTCGGGCAAGCCGCATAACGAAATGCTGCTGGGCGATGCCGATACCCAGGATGCGATCCAGTCGCAGGGTGCGGTGCTGGTCTGACATGGCGTCGCGGATCTGCGCCGCTGGCGAATTTCTGCACGGAAGACAAGAGGCAGAGCGATGAACGCGTTGAATATCCAGCAGGGCATGTCCAGCCATTCGGCCTATGACCTGCGCGATCCGAATTCCCAGGTCGAGGAAAGCCACACCCTGTCGGTGCTGGTCGAGAACGAGCCCGGCGTCCTGGCCCGCGTGATCGGGCTGTTCTCGGGGCGCGGCTACAACATCGACAGCCTGACGGTGGCCGAAGTCGATCACAATGGCCACCAATCAAAGATCACGCTGGTCACAAGCGGAACGCCGCAAGTCATCGAACAGATCAAGGCGCAGCTGGGCCGGATCGTGCCGGTTCACGAGGTTCACGACCTGACGGTCGAGGGCGCCTCGGTCGAGCGTGAACTGGGCCTGTTCAAGGTGAAGGGTCAGGGCGACAAGCGCGTCGAGGCGCTGCGAATTGGGGATATCTTCCGCGCCAATGTGGTCGATTCGACGCTGGAAAGCTTTGTCTTCGAACTGGTCGGAACGCCCGCCAAGCTGGATGCTTTCGCCGACCTGATGCGTCCGCTGGGCCTGGTCGATCTGGCCCGGACAGGCGTGGCGGCGTTGTCGCGCGGCGCCTGAAATTCAGCGAGAGGCCCCGATCCGGATCGGAGCGATGTCTTCGGAATCCGCGCGGCTCGGCGCCTGCTGGTTGCTGGCCACGAGTTTCAGACGCGGCGGGGCCGCCTTCGAGGAATGCCGCAACATCTGGGGCAATTGCCTGCAACCCTGTTCGGACACGAGCGAGACATTGCGGGCGTGACGCAAATTTCCCACGATCTCGGTTTCAAGTTCCAGAAGGTCGCCGGGCGAAGGCCACTGACCTGCGGCGATCAGGTTCTGCCGTCCCTGAAGATAAGCCAGAGAGGCGTGATCCTCGCACCAGATCACTGCCTTCTCCCGCTCTGCATTACTCCAGACGACGACCCCGATCATGGGCAAGCTCTCTTTCGTTTTTCCGCGATGACACACGTGGAAGCTGTGACCCGCACACGAAGTTATGTACACGGTTAATGCAATAAAGCAGAAATCCGCCGATAAGCCAGCGTTTTATTGCCTTGTATGGCAGTTTTTTCACTTTTGCGTGCGGGATCGTCACGATTTTCCGCTAGAACTTTGAGCTATAACGGCAATATCTTGGGAAATTTCAGTCAGTTCCCCGGCTTGCGGCGCATTTGCCACACGATCACCCTGCATCGCCAGCATCTGCGCAGACAAATCGCTGGCTACTTTCGCAAAAATACCGGGTGCCAGGCGCGACAAACCCAGCAAGAGGTTCTGCAGCTTGCGCTGCACCTGCCAGTTGTCTGCCCCGTCGCGGGCGATGGGCAGGAACGCATCCTCAAGCAGATTCGATGCGGTCAGTGACGGAATGAAAAGGCGGCGGAATTCGACGACCGGCGCGGTCTCGTCGCGCCAGTTGCTGAGAACCTTGAAAATCTGTTCTGCTGCCAGATTGGCGGTTCCGGGATCGTTCACCGCGGGTGACAAAGCGCGTTGGGCGATTTCGGACAGGACCTGCAAACCGAAGCGCGGGTCCTGGCGAAAATCCCGTCTGTCCCGAATCGTCAGACAGCCGCACAGCTTGTCACGCAAAGACCCGGCCTTGTCGGGATCGGCGGGAAGACCCTCGACATGCAGGGCTGCCGCGGCGGGGTGAATGAAATCGCCCGGCGTCGCCTCCAGATAGATCAGCAGTTCGTTTTCCTCGGCGATCCTGCTCAGCGCCGGAATGTCGCAATGCTGCACATGACCGACGCGGTCCACGAAGATCGGCACGGCCCTTTCCGGCACGGCGCCTCGCAGCGGGTTGGCGCCCAGCCACGGGGCCTCCAGGCGTTTGCAGAAAGCCTCCTCTGCCGTGTGAGAGACGCGGACCAGCGTGTCCCCGACCCGGCCCAGCCGGCCCAGCCGGTCGATCCAGCGCAGCAGCGAGGCGATCACGATCAGGACGACAAGCAGCGTCACAGCGAACAGAATCAGTCGTCCGGACTCTCCGTATATCTCCGTCTTCAGCAGGATGATGCTGACAAGACTGAAGACGAAGGCGCCGATGAAGGTCGCCAGAACCGTCTGGCTGACCGAATCCGAAACCAGCAGAGGCACCGCCCGCGGTGTCGCGGTCCTGCCCGCCGCGGCATAGGCCGCTGTCAGGATCGACAGCGAGAAGGTCGTGACCGCCAGCATCGAGGACGCAAGGATTTGCAGGATCGATTCGATCGCATCGGCACCGATCTTGGCCGGCAGGTCGCCCGGGATCAGCCCCTTCACCGCGAAGCCCGCGACCGCGGTCATCACGCCAAGAACCGCGAAGGCGGTGACGCGAACCCAGACCCGTTGCGACAATTCCTGAAGACGCCAGCGCAGTTGGCCGACCTGTTGTCCCGTTGCCATCCGCGTTATCGCACCCGGCCGCTGGACACGTCGTCCACCGCGCGCCGAACCTGGGCCAGACGCGCGGCGCGGGCGGGATGGGTGCCCAGGACGTGATCGCCCGGGTCGGGAATACGCTCGAAGAACCGGGCGCCGTTGACCGGGTCATAGCCGGCCGCCAGCGAGATGATCGCGCCCAGGTAATCGGCCTGCAGTTCCCAGTTTTTCGAATAATAGCGCGATCCGACCGAGGCGCCGATCCGCTGCGCCGTCTCGATCGCCTGCTGGTTGTTGCCATAGACAGACGCGATGCTGCCCAGGATCACCGCCCCTGCCGCCGCGGCCCCCGACTTGCGGTCGAGATGGTTCAGGATGTGGTGGCTGACCTCGTGCCCGACGACGAAGGCGATCTCGTCGCTATTGCGCGTCGCCGCGATCAGCGACAAGGTGAAGCCGATGATCGGCCGGCCCTGGTCGTCGGTGGTCTGGAAGGCGTTCGGTTCAAGCCCCGGACGGTCATCGACGACGAACTGGAAATCACAGTTGATCGGCTGGGTGCGCCGCTGGCGACATTCTCGTTCGACCGCGGGTTCCATGCGGCGCATGACGCCGACGAAGGTGCGCGCGGCCGACTGGGGCGAGCCGTCGCTGACCAGAACCGGGGCGCGCGGGGTGCCCTGATAGGGCGAGGCCGGGGCGGCCACGGTCGTGGGGGCGGCATTCTGGATCGGCGCGCAGGCCGCCACCCCCAGCAGCAGCCCGCCGCCCAGGACAAGGGCTTTCCAGGAAATCCTCGTGATCGCCATTGCCATCCATGCCCCCTGCCCCGAAGATAAGGACGCGATTGGCCGCGCCTTTTCAGGCAGTTTAGCTTGCTGCCTTGTCCGCTGCAAACCCCGACGCCTTGCCCCGCCGCCCCGATCACGCGAATGTCTGTCCGACCAAAGGAGGCCCCGATGTTCACCATCGAGCACGATTTCGACGCGACCGTCATCACCCTCATCGACGAGGCCGAAGCCGGAGCGCGCCCGCTGAACGAGGATGTCGTGATCCTGACCTTCGACGACCGCGTCGTGCTGGAACAGATGAGTCCGGACGGAAATGATGTCCTGCGCGTCACCCTGTCGATGCAGCAGCTGACGGAATTGCGGCTGGCGCTGAATCTGCCCGAAGGCAATTACCGGATCGAACCCGAAAACAAGGCGTGATCCCGTCCCCTGCCCGGCAGGCCGCGGCACCGGTCGTGAAGTCGAGGCGTATGCGGGATCTGCCGTCGCCGGCTTGCACCGCGCCCGCGCCTTTGTGACAACGGCGCCGGGATCCGTTCCGGGATTCGCTGAAGGAGATGCCGATGGATTACCGCAACGATGCCGCGCTGGATTTTCTGGCCAGCCGCCGCTCGCACCCGCCCAAGCTGCTGAAGACACCCGCGCCCGGCCGGGCCGAGATCCTGCGCCTTCTGGAACTGGCCGCCCGCGCCCCCGATCACGGCAAGCTGGAACCCTGGCGGTTCCTGGTCCTTGAACGAGCGGCGCTGGAAAGGCTGACCCCGATCCTGCGCCAAGCGATCCTGACCGAGGGACAGGATGCCGCGACCGCCGAGAAGGCCGCCTCGGCCTTCGCATCGCCCGTGATCGTGGCGGTGATTTCAGCGCCTGTCAGCAGCGGCAAGGTGCCCGAATGGGAACAGATCCTGTCTGCGGGCGCGGTCTGTCTGGGCCTGCTCAACGCGGCCCTGGCCTCGGGCTGGGGCGCTGCGTGGCTGACGGGTTTCGCGGCACTGGACCAAGGCTTCGCGCGCACCCATCTGGGCCTGAACGAGGACGAGCGGATCGCCGGCCTGATCCATATCGGCACCCGCGGCGACACTCCGCCCGAGCGGCCGCGCCCGGATATCGAGGCCAAGACAAGCTGGCTGGAATGATCGTCCTGCGGTCGCTGATCCTGGCCTGGGGCGATCTGCTGCGGCCGCGAATCCTGTCCCTGGTGGCGATGGGGATCGGGCTGACAATCCTGCTATTCGTGGCGCTTCAGGCGGGCACCTTCTGGCTGATCCGGCTGGTCACGCCCGGATCTTTCGCCTTGCCCTGGCTTGGATCGGTCGATGTCGGAGATGCGCTGTCATGGGGTTCGCTGGCACTGTTTCCGCTGATGGGCTTCTTCCTGATGGCGCCGGTGGCGGCGGGCTTTTCCGGGCTGTTCGCCGATCGGGTGGCCGACGCGGTCGAGGACATCCACTATCCCGCAAGCCGGGGCCGCGCGCTGGATTTTCTGGACGGCATGCTGGAATCGCTGGCGGTGATGGCGGCGGTTCTGGGCGTGGCGATCCTGTCGCTGATGCTGACACCCTTTCTGGGGCCGCTTGCGCCGCTGCTGTTTTATGGCGCGAATGGCTGGCTGCTGGGGCGCGAATTCTTCCAGATGGCCGCGCGCCGGCATCTGGACGCCCCGCTGGCCAGCGACATGCGACGCCGGCACGGGCTGCGCGTAACCCTGGCCGGGGCGCTGGTCGCAGTGGCCTTGACGATCCCGGTGGTCAATATCGGCGTGCCGCTGCTGGCGGCTGCGGCCTTCACCCACCTGTTTCACCTGCTCAGCGCAGGAACCGGTCGAAATTCTGGACATCGGCGCGGGTAAAGCCCCCGCCCAGGATCAGGCTGGCGGTGATCGCCCAAAGGATCGTGGTGATCGCCGTTACCACAATCAGCTTGCGCTTCCACGGCGTGCCGACCGGCGCGCCCGCCGGCGTGCCCGGAACGATCTGGCCCACGTCCTGCTGGGATTTCTGACCGATCGGCATGACCACGAACAGCGTCAGGAACCAATAGATGAAATAGAGGATGATCCCCGCGGTCAGGTTCATCAGATCTGCTCCAGTTCGATCAGGCAGCCGTTGAAATCCTTCGGGTGCAGGAACAGCACCGGCTTGCCGTGGGCACCGATCCGGGGCTCGCCACTGCCCAGCACACGGGCACCCTCGGCCTTCAGGCGGTCGCGGGCGGCCAGGATATCCTCGACCTCGAAACACATGTGATGGATCCCGCCCGACGGGTTCTTGTCCAGAAATCCCCTGATCGGGCTGTCCTCGCCCAGCGGGCAGAGCAGTTCGATCTTGGTGTTGGGCACCTCCACGAAAATGACGGTGACGCCGTGATCGGGCTCGTCCTGCGGCGCGCCGACCTTCGCGCCCAGCCTGTCTTCGTATTGCGCCGCCGCCGCAGCCAGATCGGGCACCGCGATGGCCACATGATTGAGACGTCCGATCATCTGGAACCTCCGTTTGCGGCATGTTCTAGGGGTTTCAGCGCGCGAGCGAAAGGAAAACCGGGCCGCGTTAACGGCTTCTTAGCGAATCGCGGTTTATCTGAACCCATCAGACGACATGAGTGGGGAAACAGCCATGCTGACAGAAGTCGGAACCGAAGCGGGGGCCCTGCCATTGTGGCAAACGTCGCTGCCAGGGCGTCCACTGACCGGCCTTACGGTGCTCGTGGTCGAGGATTCGCGATATGCAAGCGAGGCGGTGCGTCTGCTATGCCTGCGCTCGGGCGCACGGATCAGGCGCGCCGATTGCCTGCGTTCAGCGGCGCGCCATCTTCAGACCTACCGGCCGGCGGTGGTGATCGTCGATCTGGGTCTGCCCGACGGCGATGGCTCGGGGCTGATCCGCCAGATCGCGGCAACCGAACCGCGTGTGCCGGTGGTCCTGGGCATGTCGGGCGATCCGGATGCGCGCGATGCGGCGATGAATGCGGGGGCCGACGGCTTTCTGCCCAAACCCGTCGAAAGCCTGGCCGTATTTCAGCAGGCGATCCTTTCGGCGCTTCCGGCTCAGACACAGGGTTTCGGGCCCCGCGTCCTGCCCGACGACGTGATCCATCCCGATGCCTCCGGGCTGCGCGACGATCTGGCCCATGTCGCCGAGATCCTGTCGAACGCACGAGAGACGGCCGAGATCGACTATATCGCCCGCTTCCTGGCGGGCGTGGCCCGTTCAGCCCACGATTCCGATCTGGAAAACGCGGCGGCGGCGTTGGCTCGCGATCATCAGGCGGGGCGCGCGCTGGCCACCGACCTGGCCCGGATCAGCGGCATGGTTCAGGATCGGCTGGCGAACGTGGCCGAAATGTAGCGTCCCGGGTAGATGCGGGTCGGCCGGGCAAGGCGGCGCCGGTCAGCCGCGACAAGCTTTGCCGCTGGCGACCCTTGGCGTCGAAATTGCCGGGCGACAACCAGATGTCATAAGCGTCGCGCAGCGCCGGCCAGTCGCGATCGATGATCGCGAACCAGGCCGTGTCGCGATTGCGGCCCTTCACGATCATGTGCTGGCGAAAGACCCCCTCGAAGGCAAAGCCCAGACGATGCGCAGCGCGTCGCGAGGGCGCGTTCAACGCATCGCATTTCCATTCGACACGGCGATAGCCGGCCTCGAATGCCCAGCGGATCATCGCCATCAGCGCGGCGCTGCCCGCGCGCGAGCCTTGAAGCACCGGCGACAGGACAATGAAGCCGATCTCGATCACGCCCGAAAAACGGTCGATGCGCATGAAAGCGGCCTGTCCCCTGGCCTGCCCGTCTTCCGGCGTCACCAATGCAAGGAAAACCGGGTCGGGCTTGTCCGCCACCGCCGCGATCCAGTCCCACAGCGCCTCGCGGCTGGGATGCGGCCCGTCCGGAATGTAGTCCCACAGCCCGTCATGGCCGCGATAGGCGTCAAACAGCGCATCCGCGTGACCGGATGACAGGGGCTCCAGCCGAACCCAGCCCGCATCGATCATTCGCGCGGCCGGCGCCGCCGGCGGCGTGAAATCCCCGACCTCCGGCCCCCGGGGACTGCCGGTCGCGGCATTCCGTCTGGCTGTCGTCATCGGTTCTGCCCCTGTCCTGATCGCTCAGGCCAGAATGCGCGGATTTTCCGCCATGTCGAGATCGGGAAAGACCACCCGCTCCAGTGTGTCGCGCGGAATCGCGAAAAGATCGCGCATCGCCCAGGCGGCATAAGCGCGGATGTCCCGCATCGGCATCAGGTCGCGGCCGGCATAGAGATCGCCCTCGGCCAGCCCGGGCCAGGCGCCGATCATGCGCCCGCCGCGAATCGCGCCCCCGGCCATCAGCATGGTGCCGCCGGTGCCGTGATCCGTCCCGCCAGAGCCGTTTTCCCGCGCGGTGCGACCGAATTCGGTCATGGCCAGCACCGTCGTGCGCGCCCAGTTCCGGCCCAGATCGGTCTTCAGCGTCAGGATTACCGCTGCCAGTCTTTCGAAGGCGCGGCCAAGCGTTCTGGCCTGGCTCGCATGGCTGTCCCAGCCGGGCAGGGAAAACGTCGCGATCCGGGTTTCCTCGTTCAGCCGCGCGGCGGCGAAAGAGGCAATCCCGCTTGCATCGCGCTGCGGGCGGCCGGTCCCCTGCGCCGGCGTCAGATCCTCTGCCGCGATCTCGATCGCTTCCTCGGCGGCGGCGTGAAAAAGCGGGTCATCCTCGTAGATGCGCCGCAACAGCAACTCGGCCTGCGGGCTGATCCGCAGCCTGACCTGCGGCGCCCAGCTTTTGGCCGGGGCGCTGCCCGACAGGATCCGCATCTCTTCGGTGCCGATGGAATAGGCGGTCCGCGATTGCGCGCCCGGCATGTTCTGCAGCAGCCGGTTCAGCCAGCCATCCCTCTGATCGCCGGGCGCCAGATCGGTGCCGGTGCCCGCCTCCAGAATATCCTGGCCGTCGAAATGGCTGCGCTTGTCGCGATAGGGTGTCGAGACCGCCGGCGCGAATGCCAGTTCGCCGGCCTTCCACAGGGGCAGCAATGTTCCCAACGATGGATGCAGCGCGAAATAGCCGTCCAGATCATGCGCGCCCTGTTCCGGACCGATGGAAATGGAGCTGCGCAGGCCGCGCAGATTCGCATCGCCATAGGGCTGGAACGCGTCCAGCCCGTCCATCGCCCCGCGCAGGATGATGACGACAAGGCGGTTCTCGCCAGGGGTCGAGGCAAAGGTCATGCTTGACATCCAGGGATGCGCCGCTGCCGAACAGCCGATCACGGCCGCGGATTTCAGGAACAATCGCCGGCTTGGCATGACCCTATCTCCTGTTGAAATCGGCCGAAGACAGCGCGATCACGATGGCATCGCGCACCGATTCGGCGCGCGGCACCGCCCATTTCAGCGGCTCGGACGCGGTATCGCCGAAGGCCGCTGCCAGAAATTCCCGCGGCTCGGGCCTGACACGGTGCAGACGGGGCAGAACCTGCGCGCTCCAGTGGATCCGGGCGGCCAGCCCCTGCGGCGTGATCCAGGAATGGGCCGCCTCTGGCCAGCCGTCCGGGCCGCGCGGCGCGCCCCAGTTCTGCCCCATCAGGGCCATCGGCCTGATGATGCCACGCTGGAAGACGCCGGGCTTCATGTCCAGCAATTGCCGGCCAGTGAACCCCAGGCTTCGCAGGGCCGCGATCACGAAATCATAGGGTTGACGCGCCTTTTCGCGAAATCGCGCGGCCAGTTCCGGTGCCTGGGCCAGCGCCGCGTTGACCACCGCCAGATCGCCGCCGCTTTCGGAATAGGTCGCCGCCAGCCGGTCCACCAGCCCCTGCGGCGGATCGTCCGAGACGAAATGCACGACGAGCTTACGCGCCAGGTGTCGCGCGGTCTCGGGACGCGCGGCCAGATCCGTGATCACCGCGCGAATATCGTCCAGCGAGGCGGGGCCTTTGTCGCCGTAGCGGCGCCCCAGGACGGTTTCGGGCCCCGGCTCGGCGCGGGTGGCATCGAAAATGCCGCGGTCACGATGATAGCGCAGCCCGGTCAGCAACTCGGCCAGTTGCCGGACATCGGCCTGCGTGTAGTCCGCACCGACGCCGAGGCTGTGCAGTTCGATCATCTCGCGGGCGAGGTTTTCGTTCAGACCGCCGCCCCGCTTTCGGGCGAAACGGGAATTCGGCCCGACAGAACCCTGCTGGCTGAGATACAGCAGCATCGCGGGATGCGTCTCGGCGGCGAACATCATATCGGCAAAGCTTCCGCCCAGATGGGGGCGGATCGCCTCATCCACCAGGGAAACGCCCAGAAGCCGCCGTTCACTGTTGCCGCCGCGAACGGTGAAGTGATCCGACCAGAACCGGACCAGCCGTTCGCCGAACCCCGCCGGGGCGTCCAGTGCGCGCGCCATTTCGCGGCGCTGCGCCAGCGCGATCATCCGGTCCGAGAGCGCGCCGATGTCGTCGGCTTGTGCGCGGGCCTTGCGGTCACCGGCCTTGGCACGCCGACGCAAGCGCACCAGATCGCGCTGCATCGCGGAAATCGACGCCACGCTGATCGCGTCGGCGTCCGGTCCCGCCCCGGCGACCGAGGCCAGAACCTGCGCCGGATCCACCGGCGCCGCCATCAGCGGCGACAGACCATAGCCCAGCCGGATCGCGGCAAGTTCGGGATAGGCGATCATTCACATCCCCTGCAAAAGCACGGCCCGCCGCAGGCAGGACTGCCCCTGGCGCGGATCGTGGCACAGCAGGCGCGGGGTGTCAGATCACTCTTTTGGCAAGACCCGCAGACGCAGGTCGCGAAGCTGGTCGTTCGCGGGTTCGGAGGGCGCACCCATCATCAGGTCTTCCGCGCGCTGGTTCATCGGGAACATGATGACCTCGCGGATATTCTGCTCATCCGCCAGCAGCATCACGATCCGG
>DBFD01000017.1:60569-92626 GCA_002294185.1 Paracoccus sp. UBA889 | reverse complement strand
ATGTCGCGGTCGCTGATATGGCGGCGATCCTCGCGCAGGTGGGCGGTAATCCCGTCGGCCCCGGCCTCTTGCGCGATTCGGGCCGCACGCAGCGGATCAGGCCAGGGCGTGCCGCGCGCATTGCGGATGGTGGCGACGTGGTCGATATTGACGCCGAGACGCAGCATGTCGATCTTTCCCCTGTTGCTGGCCCTATCCTATCCGGGCGCGGGCCGCGGTGCCAGTTCCGAGACCACCGCCCACCAGCCATGCTGTTTCAACGTTTCCACGGATGCGCGCGCGCGCGCCACGCTGTCGAAAAGACCGAAACAGGTCGCGCCGGAACCCGACATGCGGGTGAAGGCCGCGCCGGTCGCATCGAGGGTCCGCAGGACCGTGCCGATCACCGGCGCGATGGTCCGGGCCGGCGTTTCCAGATCGTTGCGGGTGCCGCGCAGCCAGCCGATCAGCGCCGCCCTGTCGGCGAAGGCGGGGATGGGCGGCAAGGGGGAATTCTCGCGGCAGGTCAGCGCCGAAAAGACCTGCGGCGTGGCCACGGGAAAGCCCGGATTGACCAGCACCAGCGGCACCGGCGGCAAGGCGGGCAGCGGCGTCACCTTCTCGCCGATCCCGGCCATGCGGGCAGGGACCGAAGCGATGCAGACCGGTACATCAGCGCCCAGCCGCCAGGGATCGGCCGGCATCGGATGGCCCATCCGGGCAAGCCCGCGCAGGACCGCAGCCGCATCGGCCGAGCCGCCGCCGACACCGGAGGCGACCGGCAGAATCTTGGTCAGCGTGATCTGTGCCGCGCCGCCTGCCAGACGGGCCGCGTCAAGGCACAGGTTGTTGCCGGCCGACAGGTCGTCCGCGAAGGGACCGTCGATCTTCAGCGACAGAGGCCCCGGCATCAGCGCGATGCGATCGCCGATATCGGCGAAGGCGACCAGCGAATCCAGCAGGTGATAGCCGTCTTCGCGCCGGCCGGTGACATGCAGGGCAAGGTTCAGCTTGGCCCGCGCGGCCTCGAAGATCATGCTATCGGCTGGCGGCTTCGGCCTGCGGCACGGGGGTCTCGTTCTCGCCGGTCCTGGCCTCGTCGCGCAGCACTGCGTCCAGCCCGCGATCCAGCTTGGCGCGGATCCGGTCGGGATCGACATCTCCGGTCTCGGTCGGTTTCAGCGACAGCGCGCGCTGCCACTGGATCTCGGCCTCGCGATGGCGGCCCACCATCCAGTAGATATCGCCCAGATGATCGTTCACCAGCGGGTCCGAGGCCATCGAGCCCACGGCCTCTTCCATCGGCGCGACCGCCTCGTCATAGCGGCCCAGCCGGTAATAGGCCCAGGCCAGAGAATCGAGGATGTATCCGTCGCCCGGCGACAATTCGGCGGCCTTCTGGATCATGTCCAGTCCGCGATCCAGGTTCTCGTTCCGGTCGATCCAGGAATAGCCGAGATAATTCAGCAAGCTGGCCTGGTCGGGATTGATCTCGATGGCTGCAAGCAGATCGGCCTCGGCGCGGTCGAACTGCTTCGATCGTTCCAGCGCGATGCCACGCGCGTAAAGCGGGAACCAGCGTGCCTCGTCAGGGCCATCCTTCAGCAGCGCCAGCGCCTTGTCATAGGCCGGCACTGCCTGGGCGAACCTTTCCTGCTGACGCAGAAGATCGCCAAGCGCGATCCAGCCCTGCGGCAGATCGGGATAGGCGGCGGTCAAGGACAGCGCGGCCTTTTCGGCCTCGTCCTCGCGATCGGCGCGGGACAGTGCGTCGATCCGGGCCAGTTCCGCGACCGGGCGCATCTGCCCCATCCGGCGCAGCGCCTCGAATTCGGGTTCCGCCAGATCGAATTGCTCGCGCTCCTGCAAAAGCTGTGCCGTCACCAGCCGCGCCTCGGCATTGTCGGGCGCAAGCCAACTGGCCAGCCGCGCATGGATCAGCGACAGCGGCTCGGGTTCTGGGCTGCTGGCCAGCGCGGTTGCGAAGGTCAGGAAAATCTGCGCGATCCCGTCGGCAGGCGCCTTGACCACATCGAAGGGAACCGGCTTGCCCGTGGCCAGCCGGTCGCGCAGGGCCAGCAATTGCGGTTCGGCCTCGATATTGGGGATATCGTCCAGCATCGCCACTGCCTCGTCGCGGCGTTCCAGTTGCGCCAGAATCTGGGCCCGCGCGACGATTCCCGGCAAATGCCCGCCAGTCGCCGGTTCCGCCAGCAGCGTCTCGGCGCCCTCGTAGTCGCCGACAAGCGCGCGGGCCAGCGCAAGCTGGTAGTTCACCACCGGGCCGACGCCGGGAAGCTTGGCGAGGTCTTCGAAGGCGGTCAGCGCGTCCTGCGCCTTGCCGTCGCCCAGCAGCGCCCAGGCCCGCACCAGCCCGTCCATAAGGCGATTGCCGTCGTCGGTCTTGCCGCCCGGAGCGATCGCCTCGACAAGGCCGGCCCAGTCGCCATCCCTGACCATCTTCGCCTGCACAAGCAGAGCCGAGAGCTCGGTCGGCTGGCCATCGCCGCGCATCCGGTCGGCCAGTTCCACCGCCCGGTCGATCTCGCCGGCCGAGACCATCGCCAGAAGCGCGTTGTCCTGCAGATAGCTGTCGCCCGGATCATGCGCCACAGCCTGAAAATAATAGCGCGCGGCGGCCTTGAAATCATTTTCGACCGTCGCCAGCCGCGCCGCCAGATAGGGGCCTGCCAGACCCATGGTCAGAGGTGCGGGTGCGCGGCCCCCGGCGGCATCTGCCTGGGCCGGTTCAGCCGCGGGCAGGGAATCGACGGGCGGCTGCGGCAGGGTTTCGACAGGCGTCTGGGCCTGGACCGGGCGCGGTTCGGGCCGCCCCTGCGCGACGGCGGAAACCGCAGGCAGGGTCGCGGCGCTCAGCGCGGCGATCAGGGCAAGGTTCAAGCGGGTCTGGGTCACGGCGTCGATCCCGTTCATCACGAAGGCGTTTGGCGGACCCTAAACGCGGCGTCCGGCCGGGGCAATCGCTGCGCCCCGGCCCACGATCACATATTCGGGTAATTCGGCCCGTCGCCGCCCTGCGGCGTGGTCCAGACGATGTTCTGCGAGGGATCCTTGATGTCGCAGGTCTTGCAATGGACGCAGTTCTGGAAGTTGATCTGGAAGCGTGGCTTGCCGCCTTCCTCGATCACCTCATAGACCCCCGCCGGGCAGTAGCGCTGCGCCGGTTCGGCATAGTCCGGCAGGTTCACGTCGATCGGGACCGAGGGGTCCTTCAGCTTGAGATGGTTGGGCTGGCTTTCCTCGTGATTGGTAAAGGAAAAAGCCACGTTGGTCAGCCGGTCGAAGGACAATTTTCCGTCGGGGCGAGGATAGTCGATCGGCTTGAAATCCCCGGCCTTGCCGGTCGCCTGCGCATCGGTCTTGCCATGTTTCCAGGTGCCCAGCGGGTTTCGGCCGGTCAGATTCGCCACCCACATGTCGAAACCGCCAAGCACGAGGCTGGGCCAAAGCCCCAGGCGGGACCAGATCGGCTTGACGTTGCGGACCTTCTTCAGATCCCTTGCGATGGCGCCGCCGCGCACCGCCGCGTCATAGGTTTCCAGCCGGTCGCCCTCGCGGCCCGCCTTGAGCGCGGCGGCCGCGGCCTCGGCCGCCTCGATCCCGGAAATCATCGCGTTGTGATTGCCCTTGATGCGGGGCACGTTGACCATTCCCGCCGAACAGCCCAGCAGCACGCCGCCCGCGAAAGACAGTTGCGGCATGGACTGCCAGCCGCCCTCGCTGATCGCGCGCGCGCCATAGGCGACGCGCTTGGCCCCCTCCAGCAGCTCAGCGACCATCGGATGATGCTTGAAACGCTGGAACTCGGCGTAGGGGTAGAGATAGGGGTTCTCGTAGTTCAGATGGACGACGAAGCCCACCAGAACCTGGTTGTTCTCGAAATGATAGATGAAGCTGCCGCCGCCGGCGTTCCTGCCCAGCGGCCAGCCCATCGTGTGCACGACCCGGCCCTTCTTGAACTTCTCGGGCGAAACCTCCCAGATTTCCTTCATGCCCAGGCCGTATTTCTGCGGCTCGTGGCCGGCCGACAGGTTCAACCTGCCCATGATCTGCTTGGCAAGGCTGCCGCGCACGCCCTCGGCGATGAAGACATACCTGCCGTGCAGTTCCATCCCGGGCTCGTATTGAGGGCCCGGCGTGCCGTCCGCGTTCAACCCCATCTCGCCGGCAACGACACCCTTCACCCGCTCTCCATCCCAGACGACCTCGCTGGCGGCCATGCCGGGAAAGATCTCGACGCCCAGTTCCTCGGCCTGCTGGGCCAGCCAGCGGCAGACATTGCCCATGCTGACGATGTAGTTGCCGTGATTGTTCATCAGCGGCGGCATCGGCCAGTTCGGCACCCGGATCCCGCCCGCCTCGCCCAGCACGTAGAAATTGTCATCGGTAACCTCGGTGTCGACCGGTGCCCCCTTGTCGCGCCAGTCGGGGATCAGCCGGTCCAGTCCCGATGGATCCAGCACCGCGCCCGACAGGATATGGGCGCCCACCTCGCTGCCCTTTTCCAGCACGACGACCTGCAGTTCGGGGTCGATCTGCTTCAGCCGGATAGCCGCCGACAGCCCGGCCGGGCCCGCGCCCACGATCACGACGTCATATTCCATCGATTCGCGTTCGACCGTGCTGTCATTCGTCATGGCTGCCGCTCTTTCCTTGCGTATGGCTGGCAGAACACCTAACGCGCGAGGCCCGCAGGGGCAATCGTGACGCCACGCGCAAAGGCCGTATTCCGCCGCCCTTGCGCAAGGCGGGCTTGCAAATGGCGCGGAATTGGGTTCACGATGCGGCACGCACAGGATTTGACGCGCCCCCGGCCATCCCCAATGGCGGGGGCGTTCGATTAGCGTGACCGCGATAACCGCATACCCGCGAAGGATTGGGCAGCGATGGACAAGATACCGATGACCCGCAGCGGCTTTCAGTCACTGGAAGCAGAGCTGACAGAGCTGAAATCGAAGGAACGGCCCGCCATCATCCGGCAGATCGCCGAGGCGCGCGAACATGGCGACCTGTCCGAGAACGCCGAATATCACGCCGCCCGCGAAAAGCAGGGCTTCATCGAGGGCCGCATCAAGGAACTGGAATCGATCCTGTCGCGGTCCGAAGTGATCGATCCCGCGAAACTGTCCGGCTCGGTCAAGTTCGGCGCAACGGTGGACCTGATCGACGAGGATACCGAGGAAGAGCGCACCTACCAGATCGTCGGCGAGGCCGAGGCCGATATCGAGCGCGGCCTGCTGAACCTGCGATCGCCGCTGGCGCGCGCGCTGATCGGCAAGGACGAGGGCGACAGCGTCGATGTCACCACCCCCGGCGGCGTGCGCAGCTACGAGATCGTGGCGATCCGCTTCGAGTAGGTCCCATGTCGCTGGTCGCCAAAATCGCATCCCTGACCCAGAGGGACGCCCTGACGCGCCTCGGCATCGCGCTGAGCGTCGCGTGGCTGTTCCTGATTGCCTTGTTCTGGGTGCTGGCGCCAGGCGGCGATGGCGCGGCCGGGGGCGTGGGACGGCTGGTCGCGGCGGCGGGCGCAATCCTGCCGCTGGCGCTGATCTGGATGGCCGTGACGCTGGCGCGGTCGATCGCGATCCTGCGGGCCGAGGCCGAAGACCTGCGCGAGCGTCTGACCCAGCTGCGCGAGATGGCTGCGACACGCGGCGCGCCGCCACAATCGCGTCGGCCGGCCGCGACCGGCGACATCGCTTCGGGCACAAGCGTGGTTGCCGCGCCCGCCGGGCTGCCCGCACCGGTTTCCGCGACCGGCCCGGCGACAAGAGCCGCGGGCGCGGTGACGACCGCGGCGCCGCCGCCTCGGCCCGCTGATACGCGGCAGGCGGCGCTGCGCTTTGACGCCCCCGAATCGGTTTCCGTCCCGCCACGG
This sequence comes from Paracoccus sp. UBA889, assembly GCA_002294185.1. Lineage (GTDB taxonomy): Bacteria > Pseudomonadota > Alphaproteobacteria > Rhodobacterales > Rhodobacteraceae > Paracoccus. The sequence goes on along the minus strand of DBFD01000017.1, from coordinate 86,745 downwards.
ACGCTGATCCGGGCGCTGGATTTTCCAAACGGACCCGAGGATACCGAGGCCATCGCGGCCCTGCGCACGGCGCTGAAGGACCACGACAATTCACGGCTGCTGCGCGCGGCGCAGGATGTGGTGACGCTGCTGGCCGGACAGGATCTGTATATGGACGACCTGCAGCCGTCGCCCCCGGATCCGGCCGTCTGGCGCCGATTTGCCGAAGGCGCGCGGGGCGGCAACGCCGCGTCCCTGGGTGGCATCCATGACCAGTCCGCCTTGCAGATCGTATCTGGGATCCTGCGCGGAGACGAGATTTTCCGCGACGCCGCGCATCATTTCCTGCGCCAGTTCGACACCGCCATCAGCCGCCTGGTGCCACAGCTCGATGATGCCGAAATCGAGGTTCTGGCCCAGACCCGCTCGGCCCGGGCCTTCATGCTGCTGGGGCGTGTGGCGGGTATCTTCGACTGAAATCGGCCGGCCGCATACGCGTGCGGCAAAGTCGGCCGCGCTTGCGTCCCGCGACCAAAGGGGGCCTCGCCGGCCCCCTCTTGGCCTGCGGCCAATTCACCCCCGCAGGTATTTGCAAAGAGCGCGAGGGGCGCCGGGCGCCGCGGCGGCATTGGGGTAAAAGCCGGTCGAGGACGCTGGTTCAGTCACGTGTCCCGCCTCAGTGATCGCCCTCCGCGTGGTCGCGGTCGATCACGAAACGCCGGTCGCAATAGCCGCAATCGACATAGCCCTGATCGGGCGAGATCGCCAGCCAGACCCGGGGATGGCCAAGCCCGGCGGCATCATCGCCGTCGCAGGCCACCTTCCAGGTCGTCACGACCACCTCTTCCGGAGCCGGCATAAGGACCGCATCGGGTTCCTGTCCCGTGGACAGCGGATTCTCGGGGGTCACATGCTGGGTCATGGCTGGCCTTCTTGTGGCGGCTTGGATGATCTGGTCTAACCTCATTACCGCAGCGCCGCCTGCCTTCGCAAGCACCGCAAGGACCGATCCATGCCCAACGCCATCGATATCGCCGGTCTGCGCAAGACCTATGCCGCCCAAGGCAACGCGCCCGCGAAGGAGGCGCTGAAGGGCATCGACCTTGCCATCCCGTCGGGCAGCATCTTCGGCCTGCTGGGGCCGAACGGGGCCGGCAAGTCCACCCTGATCAACATCCTCGCGGGTCTGGTCAACAAGAGCGCCGGCAAGGTCGGCATCTGGGGTTTCGATCAGGATGTGAACCCGCGCCAGTCCCGCGCCGCGATCGGGGTCATGCCACAGGAACTGAACATGGACCCGTTCTTCAGCCCCCGCGCCAGCCTGGAGGTGCAGGCGGGTCTTTACGGGGTGCCGAAATCCGAACGCTGGACAGACGAATTGCTGGATCTCGTCGGGCTGAGGGACCAGGCCAATGCCTATGCGCGCAATCTTTCGGGCGGGATGCGCCGGCGGCTGCTGCTTGCCAAGGCGCTGGTCCACCGCCCGCAGATCCTGGTCCTGGACGAACCCACGGCAGGCGTGGACATCACCCTGCGCGAAATGCTGTGGCAGAATGTCCGCCGCCTGAACGAGGCCGGCATGACCGTCATCCTGACCACGCATTATCTGGAAGAGGCCGAGCAGATGTGTGACGAGATCGCGATCATCAACCATGGCGAACTGATTGTCCGCCAGGGCACCCGCGAATTGCTGGCGCGCACGGATGGCAAGACGCTGGTGATCGATGCCGGCGGACGGATCGAGATCCCGCCCCTGCCCGAAGGCGCAAGCGCCGAATGGCGGGCAGACGGGCGGCTGGCGATCAGCTATCCGCCCTCGCGGATCCGGGCCGATCAGTTGCTGGACGCGCTGCGCGGAGCGGGCGTGCCGATCATCGACGTGGCCAGCGAACAGCCCGATCTGGAAGATGTCTTCGTCGAGATGACACGCGGCTGAAATTCAGTCCCGCAGGCTGAGCATCGGTCCCATCATCCGGCCGCCCATGATATGGAGGTGGAAATGCGCCACCTCCTGCACGCCATGTGCCCCGGCATTGGTGATGGCGCGAAAGCCCTGGTTGCCGGCTTCCAGGCCCAGCCCCTCGATGGCCACCACCTCGGCGCAAAGGCGCATGAAACCGGTGATCTCGGCTTCCGTGCCATGGGCCGCGAAATCCTCGAAACTGACATACCTGCCCTTGGGGATCACCAGCACATGCGAGGGTGCCTTGGGCGCGATGTCGCGAAACGCCAAGGCGTGATCGTTCTCGGCCACGGTATCGTTCGGAATCTCGCCGCGCAGGATTCTTGCGAAGATGTTGTCGTCGTCATAGGCACGTGGCATGGCAATCCCTTTCTCGGCACGGGGCGCGCAGGCCCCTGGCTGGCGGCATCCTGTCAGGACGTGGCACGCTTCACAATGCCCCGCCGCCCGGCTCAGCGCAGATCCAGATGCGCGATCAGGGCGGCGCCGGCTGCCCGGTCGATGTCCAGGAAACCGGCAATGGCGGCGGCGTTTTCATCCGCGCCCTGGTCGTTCGACAGCACCTGAAACCTCTCGAATCCCATGTCGCGCACCTGCTCGGCCTCGTGGATCAGGTCGTCGCGGACGATGGGCAGCAGACGATCGACAAGGTCGGGCGGGGTCAAGCCGCCGATCAGGCCGATGCGCTGCATGTGACCGCGCATGTAGTCGTCGTCCAGATCGCTTTCGATGAACAGAATCCGCGTCTCGGCGCGGTCGCCCGCGAAATCGCTGATCAGCGACACCGCCGAGGGGTCGATGCACAGCACCAGCCTGCGGCTGCCGAACTCCTCGAACAACAGGCGCAGCAAGGCGCGGCGGTGATGCTGACGCTTGGACAGGGTGGAGGCGATGCCGCCCAGATCGGGCAGGTTCGCCTGCAATTCGTTGAACATGTAGTCGACCGCGGGAATCGTCCCCGCGTCTCGGATCCGGCGAGCCAGTTCCTTGGCGACGTGCCAGCGTTTCGCCACGATCAGGTGAATCACATGGCTGCGCCCCAGCGATCCGTCGGTTTCCCAGAAGCGCGGCGCAAAGCGCCGGCCCACGCGCCCCCTGCCGGTCAGAAAGGCGAACAGCCGCCGCCCCTCGTTCGAAATGGCGAAATCCTGACCCTCGGTCCGCCACAGCGCGCCAAGCCTGTCGCGAAGCTCGATCGCCTCGGCGCTGATCTTGCGAGCAAACAGATAGCCCTGCCGGGTCAGCAGATCGTAGTGGTCGTTGTAGAAGGTCGCGGGCATCCCGTAATCGGTGAACATCAGGAATGTCGGCGACTGGCTGCGCCGCTGGTCGCGGGGCACGACATGGGCCACGAGCGTCTGGAAGAACGTCTCGTCGGGGATCCATGTCGTGCGAAAGAAGCGCACAAGATCGGGGCGGGCTTTTAGCAGCGCCAGAACCCCTTCGACCGTCTGCCGCCTGAGACACCACCATTGCGAGCCGATCATGACCTGGATGCCGCGCGGCACGGGCCGCTCCAACCCCAGGCGCTGCTGCAACGCCATCGCGGCATAGAACAGCCGCTTGTGCCTGCGTTCGTTGAACCAGTGGCGATAGATCAGCCGCTCCTTGCGGATCCCGGTCTTGATCCAGCCACCGTCGAAGAAATCGACCGCCTCGATATAATCGCAATCGACCCGGTCCAGGAAATCATGCGTGTATTGGGCCGATTTGATCGGCATGCAGTCACCCGACAGCATGTAGAAATGCGTGGCCAGCGGAAAGCGGTGTTCGGCCAGGCGCAAGGCCTCCAGCGAGGCCGCGACCAGCGACCATTCGCCCCAGCCGCACCGGTGCCGGCGCCGGGGGAAGGCGATGCCCGGTTCGTCCTTCAGCGCCTCGCGGATGGCGCGGTAATCGGCCTCGGGGCTGCGACGGTCAAAATGAACGACCACGTAATCGCCGGTCTGCGACAGCCGGCGGGCCTGGGCGATAACGCCTGCGGGATCCTTGTGGGCAAGAAGGATGAAAGCGATCCGGGCCATGGGTCAGACAAGAAGATGGGATTGCAAGGTTTCGAAAGAACGGGAAAAAGTTGAAACTTGCCACGGCATTTGCTTTCTGTGTCTAAAGAATTCTGGCGCGCGGGCAAGCACCGCCTGCCCGAGCCGGGCAGGGGCTCGCGCGGTTCGCCCAGAAAACGGAGTGTCGCGCGATGGGATTTCCCGGCGTCTGGATGACCGAGACCGGAAGCATGGTCTATCGCGTGGTGCCGAAATGCGCCTGTTCCAGCATCGGCCAGATCATGTTCTTTTCCGATCACGGGCGATTTTTCGACGGCGATATCCACGATGCAACCGAAGGCATCGCCAAGTGGTCTCAGGAACATAGCCAGGACCGCATTTCAGGGGCAGTCCGCGACCACAGTGCCCTGACATTTACTTGCGTGCGCAATCCCTATGGCCGCATCCTGTCATCGTTCTTCGACAAGATCGCGGGCATCCAGCGCAACGGCAAACGCTATCGCGGCAATCTGGTGCCGCAGCTGATGCAGCGATACGGAGTGACCGTCGGCAGCCCCGAGGACGGGTTCGACTTTGACCAGATCGCCAGCTTTCGGCGTTTTCTTCTGTTTGCGCGCGACACGATCCGCTGGCGGCGCCCGATGGATCCCGACATCCACTGGTCGGCGATGTCTTCGCATATCTCGACCTTCATCGTGAATGGCGGCAGCTATGACCGGATCTTCTTTACCGAACGGTTCGACGAGGGAATGCAGAAGGTTCTGGATGGCTGCGAAACGCCGGTGCAGGTCGATCTGGCCAAGGTGCCGCGCTTCAACGAATCCGAAGGCCACGGCCCGAAAAGGGCGCACAGGATCAGCGATTATTTCGACGACCTGTCACGCCATCTGGTCTGGGAGATCTACAAAGACGATTTCGAGCTGTTCCGCTACGATTTCGACGACCCCGACAACAAGATGCCGCTGGGCGAGGTCAATCTGGCCGAGATCCACGCCAGGCTGGGCCGCTGACGGCAAGACGCGCGCCGACCCCGCGGGCGCGCGCCCTGACGTTCGCCGGCCTTATTCCAGATGGCTTTCCAGGAACCACAGATCCTTGTCGGCCGTGCGCGAGGCGGCAGTAAACAGATCGGCTGTATTGGCATCGCCCGCGTCGTCGGTCGCGCCGATCGCGGCGCGCAGCTTTTCACCATGGTCGCGCATCCGCTCGCAGATCGCCTTGATATGGTCCTGCGCCTTGGTCAGGTCGGTCGGATAGGGTTTCAGCGTCGCGTCCCTGGACACCGTTTCGGCGGTTCCGACAGCAACACCGTCCAGAATCTGCACGCGCTCGGCCATGGTGTCCACATGCTCCTGGTTGTTCGCATAGACCGTGTCCAGCAATTCGTGAACGGCAATGAAATTCGGACCCTTCACATTCCAATGCGCCTGCTTGATCGCCATGCCAAGCGCCAGCGCATCGGCCAGGCGCGCATTCAGTTCCGAGATCGAGGTCTTGCGGGCGTTGTCTTTCAGCCCCTTCAGATTGACGGCCATGATCGGCTCCTTTCGGTCATTCGTCTGAACAACATCGGCAAGGCGCGGAGGTTCCAAAACAGGCATGACGCCCGCTGCGGTGCACCCGGGCCGGCCTGCGAACGCCTCCAGGCCGGACGCGCAACGGAAAACGGCGCCGCCCCCGGGGGACAGACGCCGTTCAAGATCCGCGTGTCGGCGATCGGGCGGTTCAGACCGCACCCTTGATGAAGTTCACCGCATCGCCGACGGTCTGGATGGTCTCGGCGGCGTCGTCGGGGATCTCGATCCCGAATTCTTCCTCGAAAGCCATGACCAGTTCGACGGTATCGAGGCTATCGGCGCCCAGATCGTCGATGAACGAAGCGGATTCGACCACCTTGTCCTCTTCGACGCCCAGATGCTCGACCACGATCTTCTTCACGCGATCAGCGATATCGCTCATGTCACATCCTCATTCTCGCGGGCATCCGCCCAAAGTTTTACACAGGCAAAGGCCCGGTCCAGCACAGGGCGGTTTCCCTGCTGCTAAAGGCGGGCATATAGCACCCATGAGCCCCCATGCAACCGCTTTTCCATGGATTTCCGCGCCGCGTTGCAGCGCGGCACAGGCCGGCCAGAGCGGGCTCAGACCATCGCCATCCCGCCATTGACATGCAGCGTGGCGCCGGTGACGTAGCCGGCCTCGCGACTGGCCAGATACAGCACCGCGGCCGCGATCTCGTCCGGGGTACCCATCCGCCCGGCCGGGATATGGCTCAGCAGCTTGCCTTTCTGGGCTTCGTTCAACCTGCCGGTCATCGCCGTCTCGATGACGCCCGGCGCCACGCAGTTGACGGTGATGCCCCGGCTGGCCACCTCATAGGCAAGGCTTTTCGACATGCCGGCCAGCCCGGCCTTGGCGGCGGCATAGTTGCCCTGCCCCGGATTGCCGGTCTGCCCCGCAACCGAGGTGATGCTGACGATCCGCCCCCACCGCGCCTTCATCATCCCGCGCAGCACCGCGCGGCTCAGCCGGAAGACGCTGGTCAGGTTCACCTGCATGACCTGCTGCCATTCCTCGTCCGACATGCGCATCAACAGGTTGTCGCGCGTGATCCCGGCATTGTTGACTAGGATATCGACCGATCCCATCGCCTGGGCCGCCGCCTTGGGCAGGGCCGCGACGGCCTCCGGGTCCGACAGGTTGGCGGGCACCACGAAGGCCCGATCGCCCAGCCCGTCGGCCAACGCGCGCAGCGGTTCCTCGCGCGTGCCCGACAGCGCCACGTTCGCGCCGGCCGCGTGCAGGGCGGCAGCGATGGCTCCGCCCAGCCCGCCCGAGGCGCCCGTCACCAATGCATTCTTCCCGCTCAGATCGAACATTCCTGCCTCTTCTTCGTTGTTCAAATACCCGATCAGACCGGTCAGCCCCGCAGCGCGACGACATCGGCCGGAACGCCGATATTGCGCACGGTCGCGTCCCGCGCGATGCGCCGGATCATCCCCGACAGGGCCTTGCCCGCCCCGATCTCCCAGAATTCCGACACACCCGCCTCGGCCATGTTGGCGATCGATTCTCGCCAGCGGACGGTCCCTGTCACCTGTTCGACCAGCAGTCGCCGAATCGCGCCGGGCTCGATCACGGCTTCGGCGCGGACATTGGCGATCAGCGGTACGGCCGGCGGCTGGATATCGACCCCGGCCAGCGCATCGGCCATCACCGCAGCGGCCGGCTGCATCAGCATCGAGTGAAACGGGGCCGAGACCGGCAGCATCATCGCCCGCTTGGCCCCGGCCGCCTTCATCGCCTCGGCGGCACGCTCGACCGCCTCCTTGTGGCCGGAAATGACCACTTGCGCAGGGTCGTTGTCATTGGCGGCCTCGACCACCTCGTCGCCCGCGGCGTCGCGGGCGATCCGCTCAACCGTCTCGAAATCCAGCCCCAGGATCGCGGCCATCGCGCCCTGTCCCACGGGAACCGCCTCCTGCATCGCCTGTCCGCGCAGGCGCAGCAGGCGCGCGGTATCCTCCAGCGTCAGCGAGCCCGCCGCGCAAAGCGCCGAATATTCGCCCAGCGAGTGACCGGCCACAAAATTCGCGTCCTGGATGTTGATCCCCTCGGCCTCCAGCGCCCGGAAGGCCGCCATCGAGGTCGCCATCAGCGCGGGCTGGGCATTCTGGGTCAGGGTCAGGGTCTCGATATCGCCGTTCCAGATCAGGTCCGACAGCTTCTCGCCCAATGCCTCGTCCACCTGATCGAAGACATCGCGCGCGGCCGGATAGGTTTCGGCCAACTCGCGCCCCATCCCGATGGTCTGCGCCCCCTGGCCCGGAAAAACGAATGCGCGCATCGCGGCCCCCTGATCTGACAATCCCCGAAAGAGACTTAGCCTGCGGCGGCGGCAGCCGCAACTCGCGCCAGCAGCCCCGGGACAGGGGCGGCGCCGGGCCGCGGGTGCCGCGTCGCGGGATGATCGGCCCGGCGGCTGGTTCCCGAAAGGGAAAAAGGGGCCGCGAAGGCCCCTTTCCCGAGAGTGTTGAACGTCCGGCTGTTCAGCCGACCAGTTCCAACCCCGAGAAGAAGAAGGCGATCTCTTCCCTCGCGGTTTCCGGCGCGTCCGAGCCGTGGACCGAATTCTCGCCGACCGACAGGGCGAATTCCTTGCGGATCGTGCCTTCTTCTGCGTTGGCCGGGTTGGTGGCACCCATCACGTCGCGGTTCTTCGCGATGGCGTCTTCGCCTTCCAGGACCTGCACGACCACCGGCTCGGAGGCCATGAACTCGACCAGTTCACCATAGAAGGGGCGATCCTTGTGGACCTCGTAGAACTTGCCGGCCTGTTCGGGCGACAGCTTGATGCGCTTTTGCGCGATGATGCGCAGGCCGGCCTCCTCGAACCTGGCGTTGATCTTGCCGGTCAGGTTGCGCCGGGTCGCGTCGGGCTTGATGATCGAAAGGGTGCGTTCGATGGCCATGTCTGTTCTACCTTGTCTGATGGCAGGCGGCTGGGGCCCGCGGCAATGAATCCGCGTCCGGTTAGCAGGCTTGCCCGCGCCCGGCAAGGACCAGCGGCCATGCCGGCGCGGCGGCGGATCCGGCACTGTCGGGTGCGCCAAAACATGCTAGTCCTTGGCCCAGATCGTCACGCCACCGAAGGAACCCGGCATGAGCACAGAGCCGCGCGACAGACAGGATCCCGACCACAAGCCAAGCCTGTCGAGGCGCCACGACGTTCCCTTCGCCACCATCGTCGCGGTCCTGGCCCTCGTGCTGCTGCTGCTGGCGGCCTGGACCTGGTCCAGCGTGCTGCTGATGGGGTTTGCCGCGATTCTGGTCGCGATCGCGCTGCGCGCAGGCGCGGCGGTGCTGCACCGCAGCCTGGGCCTGGGCTTCAAGCCCGGTGTCCTGCTGACGGCCACGGCCTTCGTGGCCCTGTTCGCCGCGTTGTTCAGCGCCGTGGGTCCGGCCGTCTCGAAGCAATTCAGCCAGTTGCTGAGCAGCCTGCCCGATGCCTGGCAGCAGATCAGCGACTGGCTGGACCAGAGCAGCATCGCCCAGTTCGTCGAACGCCGCATCGGCGACGGCATGGACGGCGGCGGCGGGGCCACGGGCAGCATCCCGTCGATCTTCGGCTATGTGAAGGGCACCGTCACCACCATCTTCGGCGGGCTGGCCAATCTTGTCCTGATCCTGATCATGGCGATCTTTCTGGGTCTTGACGCACCCAGCTATCGCAGCGGTTTCTTGCGGCTGGTCCCGCTTGGCTACCGCGAACGGGCGGGCAGCGTGCTTGACGAATGCGGCCGTTCGCTGGGGCGCTGGATGGGCGGACAGGCGCTGGACATGCTGGTGGTGGCGCTGCTGACCGGGACCGGGCTGTGGCTGCTGGGTGTTCCGCTGGCGCTGTTGCTGGGTCTGATCGCCGGTTTGACCAATATCATTCCGGTGGTCGGCCCGTTCCTGTCAGGCGTTCCGGCGGTGATGTTCGCGCTGACGCAGGGCGTCGATCAGGCCCTCTACGTGGCATTGCTGTTCCTGGTGATCCAGCAGATCGAGGGCAATATCCTGATGCCGATGATCCAGAAATACGCCGCCCATCTGCCGCCGGTCCTGACGGTTCTGGCCATCGTGGCCTTCGGCAGCATGTTCGGCCTGTTCGGTGTCGTTCTGGCAACGCCGCTGCTGCTGGTCTCGATCATCCTGATCCAGCGGCTCTATGTCGAGGACGTGCTGGGCGACAGCCCGCACGACAGGCGCGGCGGCGGCGGTTCCCCGGAATAGACCGCGCAGCGCCGGAAAATCACCGCTTCGATATTGCGCTTTCGCCAAACCGACACATGATTGGGCTAGACCCAGTGGCGCGACAGACGGGACAAGCGCAGGATGCAGCCTTTCGCCAAGGGACGCTATCTGGCCAGAATGGCCGAAACGCAGGCCGATCTGCACGCGGCGCAGCGGCTGCGCTGGATATGCTTTCTGTCGCGAAACGGCGCTTCGGCAAGCAGCGAAAGGGATGCCGACGATCTGGACGCCCGCTACCGTCATGTGCTGATCGAGGATATCCGTGATCACCGGCTCGTCTGCTGCTTCCGCTTTCTGCCGCTCTCGGACGGATCCCGGATCGGGCGTTCCTATTCCGCGCAATTCTACAATCTCGGGGCGCTGGAACGCTTTGACGGCCCGATGATCGAACTGGGCCGCTTCTGCGTTGATCCGCAGACGCGAGATCCCGACATCATCCGCACCGCCTGGGCCGCGATCACCCGTCATGTGGACGAGACCGGCACCCAGATGCTGTTCGGCTGTTCCAGCTTCACAGGGACCGAACCCGACGACCACGCCGAAGCCTTCGCGATGCTGAAGGAGCGCCACCTTGCCCCGCGCCGCTGGCTGCCGCGCGTCAAGGCACCCAAGGTGTTCCGTTTCGCCCGCGCCCTGCGCCTGCGCAAGCCCGATCCGCGCCGCGCGATGGCGGCGATGCCACCCTTGCTGCGCAGCTATCTGGCGATGGGAGGCTGGGTCAGCGATCATGCGGTCGTCGATCCGGCGATGCAGACCATGCACGTCTTTACCGGCGTCGAGGTCGCGGCGATCCCCCCGTCCCGCAAGCGCCTGCTGCGCGCGGTGTCTGGCTGACGCAACGCTGCCCAATTCCCGGGCACATCGCCGCAGACGGATGCAGCGAACGGGATTTTGCCTTTCAGAGGGGCAGAGGCCCGAAGTCGCGCATTGACCTTGTGCACGAGGCGGCGCCCTTTCCGATCATGTTCGATGCAGGCCACCAGGTTTTTCCCATGCAGCGCAGCCGCGGCCGCGCCCGCGTCGCGATGGCGGCGACGGGGCTGCTGGATCTGGCGCAATCGGGCTCGGCCAGGGCGATCCTGCCGCGTGTGACCGCCGGCCTGCCCGAGATCGTCTTTCTGAACACCTCGGGCGGACTTGCCTCGGGGGACGATCTGTCCTTCGCGGTGGATCTGCGGCCCGGCAGCAGGGCCTTGGCGACCACCCAGACGGCCGAGCGCGCCTATCGCGCCGAGGGCCCGCCGGCAGAGGCGCGTGTCGCGCTGAGCGTCGGCGAAGGCGGCTGGCTGGACTGGCTGCCGCAAGAGACGATCCTGTTCGACGGCGCCCGGCTGAACCGCGTGACCCAGGTCGATCTGGCGCCGGGCGCGGGCTGCATGTTGCTGGAAACGGTCATTCTGGGCCGGCTGGCGATGGGCGAGACGCTGCGCCGCCTGCATCTGCGCGACCGTCGGATCGTTCGCCGGCAGGGCCGTCTGCTGCATCACGACACGCTGGCGCTGGATGATGCGGCGCTGACGCGACGTGACCATGCGGCAATGCTGGATGGCGCCCGCGCGATGGCCTCGCTGGCGATCGTGGCGGATCACGCGCCGGATCTGCTGCATTCTGCCCGCGCGGTTCCGGACGAACCCGGCGTCACGGCGGCGGCCAGCGCGCCGCCCGGCCGGCTGGTCCTGCGGCTGCTGGCCGCCGATGGCTGGCCCCTGCGGCGGCAGATCATCCGGCTTCTGGCCGTCCTTCGTCCCGCTCCGCTTCCTCGCACCTGGCAGATCTGAGATGAACCTGACTCCGCGCGAACGCGACAAGCTGCTGATCTCGATGGCCGCCATGGTCGCCCGCAACCGCCTGGCCCGGGGCGTCAGGCTGAACCATCCCGAAGCCATCGCGCTGATCACGGATTTCGTGGTCGAAGGCGCCCGCGACGGCCGCAGTGTCGCCGATCTGATGCAGGCCGGGGCCCATGTCATCACCGCCGGACAATGCATGGCCGGCGTGCCCGAGATGATCGAAACGGTGCAGGTCGAGGCGACGTTTCCCGACGGCACCAAGCTGGTCACCGTCCACCATCCGATCCGGCAGGAGGTCTGACATGACACGATTTCTCATCATTGCCGCGACGCTGCTCGTGCCGCGGACCGCCCTTGCCCATGGCGGCGGCGATCAGGGTCGGTTCCTTGGCGGATTGATCCACCCGGTCAGCGGCGCCGATCACATGCTGGCAATGATCGCCGTCGGCCTGCTGGCCGCCCAGATCGGGGGTCGCGCCCTGCTGGCGCTGCCGCTGAGCTTCGTCGGCGCGATGGTCGCAGGCGGCGTGGCGGGCCATGCCGGCTTCGGCTTTCCGGGGGTCGAGCCGATGATCCTTGCCTCGGTCGTGGTTCTGGTCGCGCTCGTGGCGATGGCTGCAAGGCCGCCGCTGGCGGTTCTGCTGCCGGGCGCTGCGCTGTTCGGCTTCACCCATGGCTGGGCGCATGGCGCCGAGGCGCCGGCCGAGGGCCTGATCGCCTATGCGGCCGGTTTCGCGCTGATGACATCGGCGCTGCACCTGGCGGGTATTCAGGCGGGCAGGCTGATCCGGACAGGCGCGTTGCTGCGCGGTCTGGGCGGCGGAACGGCCGTGGCCGGCCTGATGCTGGCTTTCGGAGTTTAGGATGATGGTGCCGGGCGAAATCCTCGTCGCAGCGGGCGAGATCGTGTTGAACGAGGGCCGCGATCCGGTGGCGATCATGGTCGCCAATACCGGCGATCGCCCGATCCAGGTCGGCAGCCACTACCACTTTGCCGAGACAAACCCGGCGCTGGATTTCGACCGTCGGGCGGCACGCGGGATGCGCCTTGCAATCCCGGCCGGAACCGCCATCCGGTTCGAACCCGGCCAGTCGCGCGAGGTCAGCCTGATCCCCTATGCCGGCAAGCGCGTGGTGCAGGGCTTCCGCCAGGACATCATGGGGGCACTGTAGCATGGCGCAGACCCTGTCCCGCGCCGACTACGCGGCGATGTATGGCCCGACCACCGGCGACCGCATCCGCCTGGCCGATACCCAGCTGCTGATCGAGGTCGAGCGCGACCTGACCATCCCCGGAGAAGAGGTGAAATTCGGCGGCGGCAAGGTCGTCCGCGACGGCATGGGGCAAAGCCAGATCACCCGCGCGGGCGGCGCGGTCGATACCGTCATCACCGGCGTCGTGGTCTTCGACCATCAGGGTATCGTCAAGGCCGATGTCGGGCTGAAGGACGGCCGCATCGCCGCCATCGGCAAGGCGGGCAACCCCGACACCCAGCCCGGCGTGACCATCATCATCGGACCCGGAACCGAGATCATCGCGGGCGAGGGCAAGATCGTGACGCCCGGCGGTTTCGACTGCCACATCCATTATATCTGTCCGCAACAGGTCGATCACGCCCTGCATTCCGGGATCACCACGTTGCTGGGCGGCGGCACCGGACCGGCGCATGGCACGCTGGCCACCACCTGCACGCCCGGACCGTGGCACATCGCCCGGATGCTGGAGGCCGTGTCCGATCTGCCGGTCAATATCGGCATTGCGGGCAAGGGCAATGCCAGCCTGTCCGCACCGCTGGAAGAACAGGTCCGCGCCGGGGCCTGCGCGCTGAAGCTGCACGAGGATTGGGGCACCACCCCGGCCGCCATCGACAATTGCCTGTCGGTCGCCGACCGGATGGATGTGCAGGTGATGATCCACACCGACACGCTGAACGAATCCGGCTTCGTCGAGGACACGATGGCCGCCATCGCCGGGCGCACCATCCATGCCTATCACACCGAAGGCGCGGGCGGCGGCCACGCCCCCGACATCATCCGCATGGTCGGAATGACCAATGTCCTGCCCTCGTCCACCAACCCGACGCGGCCCTATACCGGCAACACGATCGAGGAACATCTCGACATGCTGATGGTCTGCCATCATCTCGACCGCCGGGTGCCCGAGGACGTGGCCTTCGCCGAATCGCGCATCCGCCGGGAAACCATCGCGGCCGAGGATATCCTGCACGATCTGGGCGCGTTCAGCGTGATTTCGTCCGACAGTCAGGCGATGGGCCGGATCGGCGAGGTCATCATCCGCACCTGGCAGACCGCCCACAAGATGCGGGTCCAGCGCGGCCGGCTGGAGGGCGAGACGGGCCAGAACGACAATCTGCGCGCCCGCCGCTATATCGCCAAATACACGATCAATCCGGCGGTGGCCCATGGAGTCTCGGCCCATATCGGCAGCATCGCGCCGGGCAAGCGCGCCGATCTGGTCCTGTGGTCGCCCGCCTTCTTCGGCGCCAAGCCGGAAATGGTGCTGGTCGGCGGCCAGATCTGCGTGGCGCAGATGGGCGATCCGAACGGCTCGATCCCGGTCCAGCCGGTCTATTCGCAGCCGATGTGGGGCCATTCCGGCCGCGCCTCGGCGCTGTTTGTCAGCCGGGCCGGGCTGGAGGACGGCGCGGGCGAGGGCCTGTCCAAGACCCTGATCGCGGTCGCGGAAACCCGTGGCATCGGCAAGGCCGATATGGCGCTGAACGACGCCCTGCCCGCCATCGAGGTCGATCCCGAAACCTACGAGGTCCGCGCCGATGGCCAGCTTCTGACCTGCGAACCGGCCACCGATCTGCCGCTGGCGCAGCGCTATTTCCTGTTCTGAGGCCGCCATGACCCATGCCCACAAGATCATCCGCCAAGCCGAGGGTCCCTTTGCCGGGCAGGTGGAACTGGATTACGAAGGCCGGCTTTTGCGTCGCAGGCGGCTGGTCTGCGATGCGGGCGATTTCATGGTCGATCTGGCCGAGGTGACCAGCCTCGATGATCGGGATGCGTTCGATCTGTCCGACGGGCGCCGCATCCTCGTGCGCGCCGCGCCAGAGCCGGTGCTGTTGATCCGGGGCGACCTGCCACGCCTGGCCTGGCATATCGGCAACCGCCACACCCCCTGCCAAATCCAGCCCGATCGGCTGGTCATCCGCCAGGATCACGTGCTGGAGGCGATGCTGCGCCAGCTTGGCGCGAAGATCGAGAAAGCCTGTCTGGCCTTCAGCCCCGAAGGCGGCGCCTATGGCCATGGCCGCACCTTCGGCCATGATCACGGCCACGCCGCAGGCCCCGGCCACCACCACCATAACGACCAGCACGATCATGATCATCACCACGCCTGAAGCAGCCCGGCTGCGTCTGGCCCAATACCTGTCGCCCGCCTTTCCGGTGGGCGGCTTCGCCTGGTCGCAGGGACTGGAATGGGCGATTGATCAGGGCGCGGCGACGCGCGCCACGCTGCCCGGATGGCTGGGCGACTGGCTGGAACACGGGGCAGGTTGGACGGATGCGGTTCTGGTCGCGCTGTCGCTGCGCGCGGATGCCGACCACGACGCGCTTGACGATCTGGCGCGCGCGACCTGCCCAAGCGCGCAGCGGTTGGCCGAGACGGTAGAACAGGGCACGGCGTTTTCCGCCAACGCCTCGGCCCTGGGCCAGGCGCTGCCCGCCGCCGCCCTGCCCGTGGCCTTCGGACGCGCCTGCGCCGACATGCCGCTGCCGGACACGGAAAGCATCGCGGCCTACCTTCAGGCGCAGGCGGCGGCGCTGATCAGCACGGCGGTTCGGTTCATGCCGCTGGGCCCGGTCGAGGGCCAGGCGATGCTGGCCGCGCTGCAGCCGGCGATCCTGCGCGCGGCGCATCGCGCATCGACGGCCGGCGAAACCGAGCTTCACAGCGCGACATGGGGCGCCGATATCGCCGCCATGCGGCACGAGACCATGCAGACGAGGATTTTCCGATCATGACCCATCATGGCCCCCTTCGCGTCGGCATCGGCGGCCCCGTCGGCGCGGGAAAGACCACCCTGACCGAACAGCTCGCCCGCGCGCTGGCGCAACGCCTGTCGATGGCGGTCATCACCAACGACATCTATACGCGCGAGGATGCCGAGGCGCTGATGCGCGCGCAGGTGCTGCCGGCGGAACGGATCCGGGGCGTCGAGACCGGCGGCTGCCCGCATACCGCGATCCGCGAGGATGCCAGCATCAACCTGGCCGCCATCGCCGATCTGAACGCGGCCTTTCCCGATCTGGATCTGGTGCTGATCGAATCCGGCGGCGACAATCTGGCGGCGACCTTCAGCCCGGAACTGGCGGATCTGACGATCTATGTCATCGACACCGCCGCCGGGCAGGACATTCCGCGCAAGCGCGGCCCGGGCCTGGCGCGATCGGATCTGCTGGTGGTCAACAAGATCGACCTGGCGCCCCATGTCGGCGTCGATATTGCCCTGCTTGAACGCGATGCGCGGCAATCGCGTGCTTGCCGTCCGGTGATCATGGCTTCGCTGCGCCGGGCCGAGGGCGCCGATGCCATCGCCGATTTCCTGATCCATGAGGGCGGCCTGACGCCGAGGCCGGCATAGCAAGGGACGGCACCCCGGCATCGGATGATCGCCGCCGCGAATCACGCCGCGCGGATCCGCGGGTCAGCGTTTGCGTTCCCAGCGGCCGCTTTCCTCGGACCAGTATTCGGCGGTCACGCCGGCGCCGGTCAGCGCCTTCCACTGGTCGCGAGCGCGGGTCGTGGCGACGGCGTCCCCGCCATCGAAGATGATGCAGGCGCGTTGCAATGTCTGGACCTCCTGCACCGCGACCTCGACCCCCTCCAGCGCCATCAGGCACGAGCTTCGGTTGGTGGCGGGCTGTCCCGCGACGGTCAGCAGAACCGGCTGGCGTGCATCATGGGGGCCTCCGGCAAGACCGTGGGGCAGAAAACCGTCGCCCTGCCACAGATGGCGGTCCAGCTGGTCCATGCGCTCGGGGTCGGTGCCGCGCAATTCCACGCGCCAGCCCGCCGCCAGCGACTTGCCGATGAGAACCGGCAGCAGCGATTCGGCGGGCGAGCGGGTGAGATGATAGAACAGCGCGTTTCCCATCGCTCAGGATACCGGGTACCATCCGCTGTCGGATCGGCGCACGCCGCCGGGTCGGGCGCCGGCGCGAAGGCCCGGTTCCTTGTCGGCGGCGCATGTCCGGGCTGCCAGCCTCGCGCGTCTCATTCGGCCTCGAAGCGGTCGCGGATCAGCCGGTCCAGCGTCATCACCCCCCAGCCGGTCGCCCCTTTCGGTGCCAGATCGGTGGCCGAGGGCGGCAGGGCGACGCCGGCGATGTCGATATGCGCCCAGGGCTGGCCCTTGCGCACGAAGCGTTGCAGGAACTGCGCCGCCGTGATCGAGCCCGCCGCGCGGCCGCCCGTATTCTTCATGTCGGCCAGACGCGACTTGATCAGATCGTCATAGGACTTGCCCAGCGGAAGGCGCCACGCGCCCTCGCCCTCGGCCCGCGCGGCAGCCAGAATGTTGCCGGCCAGATCGTCGTCGTTGCTGAACACGCCCGCATTGTCATGGCCAAGCGCGATGATCACCGCGCCGGTCAGCGTCGCCAGATCGACGATGGCGGCGGGCTGGAACCGGGTCTGCGCATACCAAAGGACGTCGGCCAGAACCAGACGGCCCTCGGCGTCGGTGTTGACGACCTCGATCGTATCGCCCTTCATCGAACGGATGATGTCGCCCGGTCGCTGGGCCGCGCCGTCGGGCATGTTCTCGACCAGACCGACGAGGCCGACGACATTGGCCCTGGCCCGGCGCAGGGCCAGCGTGCGCATCACGCCCGCCACGACCCCCGCGCCGCCCATGTCCATGGTCATCTCTTCCATGCCGGCCGACGGCTTGATCGAGATGCCGCCGGAATCGAACACCACGCCCTTGCCGCACAGGGCCAGCGGCGCCGCATCCCTGTCGCCGCCATTCCAGCGAAGAACCACCACCTGCGAGGGCGAGGCGCTTCCCTGCCCCACCGCCAGCAGCGCGCGCATCCCAAGTTCGGCCAGCTTGTCCTCGTCCAGCACTTCGACGTCGAGGCCGATCTCTTCCATCGCCTTGAGGCGGTCGGCGAAATCCGTGGTGGTCAGAACGTTGGCCGGTTCGCTGACCAGATCGCGGGTGAAGAACACACCCTCGGCCACGGCGGCGCCGTCCTTCGCCGACTTGGCCAGCGCCTCGGGGTTCTTGGCCATGAAGGTCACGCGGGCCTTGGCCGAAACGGGCGTCTCGCCGTCGTCGCCGGTCGCCTCTCCCGGCGTCTGGGCATCCGACAGCCGCGCATCGCCGGCCGCACCCTGACGAGACAGGCTTTGCGGCGGCGTCTCGCTGTTCTCGGCGGCAGCGGAATCGCCGCTTTCGGAACCGGTCCGGTAGACCGAAAAGTCATAGCCGCGCAGTGCCAGGCCCAGGGCGATCTCGGCGGCCTGCCTGTGCGCCCCCGCCAGGACCAGGGTATGGGTCCGGCCCAGTTTCGCACCGATGGCGGCGCCGGCCCTTCGGGCTTCGGCGGCCGAGGCGCGGGCCGGCAGCGAAACCAGTTGCAGCGCCTCGGCGGCCATGCCCGCGGGGAAGGCCAGTTCCAGCGCCCCGCCCGGCTTCAGCGCCTTGCCGGCCTTAGAATCCAGCGCCCGCCGCGCGGCGGCCCGCGCCGACCGCGGCAGGCCCCTTGGCAGATTCCCGCCGGGCGCGACGATCAGCGCAACCCGGCCCTCATGCGTGGCCAGCGTGCCGGGCGCGGTTTCGGTAAAGGCGATTTCGACGGGCTGGGTCATGCGGGCCTCCTGGCGATCTGTTCGCATCGGACCCTAGTCCTGCTTCCGGCTCTTGGCCAGAGCCGCGCCAGCCGGTAAGCAGGGCCCGACACCGCAGCCGAAAGCCCGCCCGCCCCGATGCCCCGGATCGACCGCTATATCCTCAGCCAGTTGCTGACGCTGTTCGGCTTTTTCGCCCTGGTGCTGGTTTCGGTCTATTGGGTCAATCGCGCGGTCAACCTGTTCGATCAGCTTCTGAACGATGGCCAGACCGCCCTTGTCGTGCTGGAATTCACCGCGCTGACCCTGCCTCTGGTCATCTCGATCGTGCTGCCGGTGGCGGCTTTCGCGGCGGCGGCCTATGGCACCAACCGCATGTCGGGCGAGTCCGAGATGGTGGCGATGCAGGCGGCGGGCCTGTCGCCCTGGCGGCTGGCGCGTCCGGTCCTGATCTTCGGCGTCTTCGTCGGCCTGATGGTGGCGGTGCTGGTTCACGGTCTCGTGCCCGCGGCGCGGGCGCGGCTGGCCGAGCGGCAGGCCGAACTGGCCGAGAATGTCACCGGCCAATTCCTGCGTCCGGGGATCTTTCAGTATCCGGCCGACGGGGTGACGCTGTTCATCCGCGACATTGCCAGCGACGGCCGCCTGCTGGACCTGTTCATCGAGGATGCGCGCGATCCCGCCGACCAGAAGATCTATACCTCGGAGGAGGCGCTGGTCGTCAGGGCCACGACCGGGCCTGTGCTGGTGCTGCTGTCGGGCATGGTCCAGAACCTGCAGGTCCGGGACCAGAACCGGCGGCTGTCGCTGACGCGCTTTGACGAATTTCGCTATGACATCGGCAGCCTTTTCCAGAACCGCGCCCGCAGCGGTCGCGATCTGCGCGACTACGGCACCTGGCGGCTGCTGAACCCCGATGCGGCGCTGTTGCAGGCGACCGGGGCCAGCGCCGCCGAATCGCTGCGCGAGGCGCATGAACGGATCGCCAAGCCGTTGCTGTCGCCGGTCGCGGCGATGATCGGCTTTGCCACGCTGCTGATCGGCGGATATTCGCGATTCGGGGTCTGGCGGCAGGTCTTCTGGGCGATCCTGTGCCTGATCGCGGTTCAGTTCCTGGGCAATGCCGCGGCCGATCAGGCCGGGCGCGACCCGCGGCTCTGGCCGGTTCTGTATGTGCCCGCCCTGGCCGGGGCGGCGATCTCGGTCGCGCTGTTGTGGCTGGCGGCGCGACCCCGGCGATTACGTGGGCCCGCACGCGCGGCGGGGGCGGCGCCATGATCCTTGCGCGCTATGTCGCCCGGCGTTTTCTGCGCGGGCTTCTGCTGATCGCGGGTGCGTTCCTGCTGATCCTGCTGCTGATCGACATGATCGAGATGATCCGCCGCTTTTCCGGGCGCGATATCGGGCTGGGCGGAGCCTTCCGGCTGGCGGCGCTGAACATTGCCTCGTCCTTCTATTCGATCCTGCCGCTGATCACGGTTCTGGCCGGGATCGCGCTGTTTCTGGGGCTTGCGCGGTCATCGGAGATGGTCGCGATCCGGGCTTCGGGAAGGTCCGGGATCAAGGTCGTGACCGCGCCTGCAGTGACGGCCGGGCTGGTCGGCGCGCTGGCGGTGGGCCTGCTGAACCCCATGGTTGCGGCGACCGGGGCCAAATTCGACCGGGCCGTGGCCGAGATCGAGCGCGACGGCAGTCAGACGGTTTCACTGGGCGACAGCGCAGTCTGGCTGCGGCAGGCGCTGATCAGCGACGGCAAGGAGGCCGGGCAGATCGTCATCCGCGCCAGACGCGCCAGTCCCGATGCGACCACGCTCTACGATGCCACCTTCCTCGTCTTCGGCGCGGGCAGCGGCCCGGACCGGCGGATCGAGGCGGCCGAGGCGCAGCTGGTGCCGGGCGAATGGCGTTTGCGCGACGCGCGAGATTATCCGCTGGACCAGCCCAACCCCGAGGCTTCGGCCCGAACGGACGAAACCCTGTCTCTGGCCTCGGACCTGACCGCGCAGCGGATTCGCGACGGGTTCGGCCGCCCCGAGGCGGTTCCGGTCTGGCAATTGCCGGGCTTCATCGCCGGGCTGGAGCGGGCCGGATTCTCGGCCGCGCGACACAAGGTCTGGTTCCAGATGGAACTGGCCCGCCCCTTCGTGATGGCGGCGATGGTGCTGATCGCGGCCGCCTTTACCATGCGCCACGTTCGCGGGCGCAATACGGGCGTTGCGGTGCTGATCGCCTTCGGGGCCGGGATCGGGCTGTTCTTTCTGCGCAATCTGGCGCAGATTCTGGGTGACAACGGACAGGTGCCGCCGATCATGGCGGGCTGGGCGCCGCCGCTGGTCGGTGCGCTGCTGGCCCTGGGCGTGATCCTGGCGCGGGAGGATGGATGATCGGCGCACGCGGAAAAGGACTTTCGATCACGGCCGGGATCGCGGCTGCATTGCTGCCGGGCGCGATTTGGGCCCAGATGACGACCGGCGGCGCGGGCGAGGTTTCGGGCGCGGGCGGCGCGCCGCTGTCGACGCTAAGCGCGCAGCAACCCGCCCTTGCGCCCCTGGCCACGCCGCTGAGCGATCGGATGGTGCTTGGCGATCGCACCCCCGAACAGCCGCCGCTGCAATCGGTGGCCCCCGATACGACCGGCGATTCCCTTGGTCAGCCGTTCACACCCAGCAGCGCCACGGCAGACGCGGCGACGGTGCTGGCCGACAGGATGATCCTGCAGGCCGACAATACCCTGATCGCGTCGGGTGGCGTGGTGGTCTGGTATCAGGATGCGCGCCTCGTTGCCTCGCGCATCATCGTGAACGGCGACAGCGGCGATCTGACCATCGAGGGCCCGATCCACCTGTCGCGCCCGGGCGTCACCGATCCCGGGCGTGACGCGATCGTGATCGCCGATTCCGCGCAGCTTGACCGCAAGTTGCAGGACGGGATCATCCGCGGCGCGCGGCTGATCATCGCCCGCGAATTGCAACTGGCGGCACGCCAGGCCACCCGCAGCGGCGAGGGGCGATTCACCAGGCTGGACCGCGTTGTCGCCTCGGCCTGTCTGGTCAGCCCCCAGAATCCCACCCCGTTGTGGGAAATCCGCGCCCGTTCGATCACGCATGACGCCCAGACCAGGCTGATCACCTTCGAGAACCCGCAGCTTCGCGCCTTCGGCATCCCCATTGCCGCAACGCCTTTCACGATCACAGCGCCTGACCCGACGGTCGATCGGAAATCGGGCTTTCTACGGCCCGAAATCCGCACGACCTCGAATCTGGGTTTCGGGGTGAAAATCCCCTATTTCCAGACCCTCGGCGATCAGGCGGATCTGACCATCACGCCCTATGTTTCGGCCAATCGCACGCGGACGCTGGAATTGCGCTATCGTCAGGCATTCGCACGTGGCGTAACCGAATGGAACGGCGCGATCAGCCGAGACGACATCATGCCGGGCAAGACGCGCGGCTATGTTTTCGGCAATGCAGCCTTCGATCTGCCGCGCGGCTACCGGCTGGGCATCCAGGTCCAGGCGGCCTCCGATCGCGGCTATCTGCTGGATTACGGCATTACCGATGCCGACCGGCTGTGGAGCGGCATCTCGCTGGAGCGGATCACCCGCGAAAAGCTGTTCTTCGGCCGCGTCGGGAACTACGAATCACTGCGCGACGATGAAAACAACGCCACCTCGCCCGCGCAGGTCGCCGATGTGATCTGGCAGCGCCGCTTCGTCCCGGATCTGATCGGTGGCCAGGGACTGATGGAATGGTCCGCCCATGCCCATCGTCGGCCGTCGGATGCCGATCAGGTCGGGCGGGACGTGGCGCGCGGCTCGGTCGGGCTGGATTGGCGGCGGCAGGAAATCCTGCCGGGCGGTCTTGTCGGCGCGGCCATCGCGGGGCTGGATGCCGATCTCTACCGGATCGCGCAGGACAGCCGATATGACGATGTCGAGACCCGCGTCGACCCCCGGATCGGCGTCGAACTGCGCTGGCCGCTGATCGGCGGCAGCGGCGGCGCGACCCATCTGGTCGAACCTGTCGCCCAATTGCTGTGGAGCCCGCCCGGCAGCGACAAGGAGATCCCGAACGAAGACAGTCGCCTGATCGAGTTCGACGAAGGCAACCTTTTCTCGGACAACCGCTTTCCCGGTTATGATGCCCGCGAGACAGGACTCAGGGCCAATCTGGGACTCAGCTGGACCCGGATCGATCCGACCGGCTGGTCGCTGGGCCTGACCGCCGGCCGCGTGCTGCGCAACCGTCCCGATCGGGCCTTCGCGCCCGATTCGCCGCTGGCCGGGCGGCGGTCGGACTGGTTGCTGGCCGCGAATTACGACAGCGGCAACGGGCTGGCGATCGCCAACCGGGCCCTGTTCGACGACGATTTCAACATTTCGCGCAACGAATTGCGGCTTGGCCTGCTGCGGCCGGATCTGCAGGTTTCGGCCGGACATCTGTGGATCGACAGCGACGCCGCCGAGGGCCGGGACAGCGATATCAGCGAATTGACGGGCAATGTCGGCTGGCAGGTCAGGCGCGGCTGGTGGGCCAACGCGGAAACCCGCTACGACTTCGTGGCCGACCGGGCGCAAAGCGCGTCGCTGGATCTGGCCTATCGCAACGAGTGCCTGACGATGGAAATGGGTGTCTCGCGGCGCTTCACCGCCTCGGACAGCGTGCGCCCCGAAACCAGCTTCGACCTGTCGGTGCGGCTGGGCGGGTTCGGACGCAGCGATGACGCGTCGGGCACGGTGGCGCGACGAACATGCATGCGCTAGTGTCGCGCCAAAGACAGATTTGGGGGCAGCAGATGCGGCACATCCTTTCCGGCCTGGCCATCGCGGCGGTGATGGCTTTCGGCGCAGCGGCGCCCGCGGCCGCGCAAAATCCGTTCGAGCCGGTGATCTACGTCAACAACAAGGCCGTAACCCGCTACGAAGTCGGCCAGCGCCAGCGTTTCATGCAGATCCTGGGCGCGCCGGCCGTCGATGCCAAAGCGGCCGAGGACGCGCTGGTCCAGGACCGGCTGCGGATGTATGCGGCCCAGCAACTGGGCATCGAGGTGACCGAGGAAGGCCTGCAGAACGGGCTCGAGGAATTCGCCAGCCGCGCCGGTCTCAGCGCCGCCGAATTCACCGTGGCGCTGGAACGCGCCGGAGTCGAGCAGCAGGCCTATCGCGATTTCGTCAAGGCGGGCGTCGCCTGGCGGGCGGTCATCCGCCAGCGTCTGCTGCCCCGGATCAAGGTCAGCGACGCCGAACTGGATCAGGAACTGAAGCGCGTGGTCGAAACGCCGGTCGTCAATCGTGTGCTGCTGTCGGAACTGGTCATCCCGGCGCCCCCGGGCCAGGAACAGCAGGCGATGGCGCGGGCCAGCCAGATCGCCGGCTCGAACCCGTCCGAAGCGCAGTTCGCCGCCGCCGCGCGGCAATATTCGGCTGCCGGATCGGCGGCGCAGGGCGGACGCCTGAACTGGGTCGCGCTGGACAATCTGCCACCCAGCCTGCGCCCGATCGTGACCGCGCTGCAACCGGGACAGGTCAGCCGGCCGCTGACGGTGCAGGGCGCCGTGGTGCTGTTCCTGCTGCGCGACACGCAGGGCACGCTGCGCCCCGGCGCGCGTGAACAGGTGCTGGACTACATGACGCTGCGGATGGGTTCGGCCAGCGAGGCGGCGACGCTGGCGGCCCGGACCCGGTCCTGCGACGATCTCTACGTCCAGGCGGGGCCGCAGGCCGGTGCGCAAATTGCCAGGCAGACCGCTTCGCAGAACCGGATTCCCACGCTGATCGCGACGCGGCTCGCCTCTCTCGACCCGGACGAGGCAGCGGTGGTGAGCTACGGCGGCGCGGCCGATCTGGTCATGCTGTGTTCGCGCCAGCCCGCGCTTCTGGCAGACACCGGACCCGATGTGCCGGTCACCGCGCGACCCGCCGACGGGGTCGAGAACGCGGTCCCGACCCTCGGCGGCCTGCCCAGCCGCGAAACCCTGCGCGAGGATCTTTTCAACCGCAAGGCCAACGAGGCCGCCGAGGCCTATCTGGCGGAACTCCGCGCCGATGCGGTGATCCGGCGGCCCTGAGACGATGCCGGGGCGGATCATCCTGACCTGTGGCGAACCTGCCGGGATCGGCCCGGAACTGGCGCCGCTGGCTCTGGCTTCAGGCGTCGATTTCGCCTGGATGGGCGATCCGCGCCATCTGCCCGACGGCACCGCATGGACCCAGATCGCCGCCCCCTCCGACACGGTGCCCGATGGCCATCTGCCGGTGCTGCGCCACGATTTCCCCGCCCTCGCCCGTCCCGGCCGCCCCGATCCGGCCAATGCGGCCGCTGTGATCGCGGTGATCGCGCAGGCCGTGGCCCTGGTCATGCGCGGCGAGGCGGCGGGGCTCACCACCCTGCCGATCAGCAAACAGGCGCTGAGGGATGGCGCGGGCTTTGCCTTTCCCGGCCATACCGAATATCTGGCCGATCTGGCGGGCGGCATGCCGGTGGCGATGATGTTGGCCTCGACGACGGTGGCGCCGCCCTGCCGTGTCGTGCCCGCGACGATCCACATCCCCCTGGAACAGGTGCCCGAGGCGCTGACCGATGCGGCGCTGGAACAGGCGATCCGCATCACCCACGCCGCGATGATTCGCGATTTCGGCATCCCCGCGCCGCGGCTCGCGGTCGCCGGGCTCAACCCTCATGCCGGCGAGGGCGGTGCGATGGGCCGCCAGGAAAGTCAGCGCATCCTGCCGCTGCTGGACCGGCTTCGCGCCGAGGGGCTGGACCTGACCGGCCCGCTGCCCGCCGACACGATGTTCCACGCTCCGGCCCGCGCCCGCTGGGACGCGGCGATCTGCGCCTATCACGATCAGGCGCTGATTCCGATCAAGACGCTGGATTTCGCGGGCGGCGTGAATGTCACACTGGGCCTGCCCTTCGTCCGCACCTCGCCCGATCACGGCACCGCCTTCGACATCGCCGGCACCGGCCGCGCCGATCCGGCCTCGACCATCGCGGCCCTGAAGATGGCCCGCGACATGGCGGCCGCCCGCGAATGAGGCTTCTTCGTTGTCCCAATACCCTGCGGGGGTCCGGGGGTGCAAAACCCCCGGCCGCGCCGGCATGAGCGGCATCGACGATCTGCCGCCCCTGCGGCAGGTGATCGCGCGCCACGATCTGCGGGCCAGGAAGCAGTTGGGCCAGAACTTCCTTCTGGATCTGAATCTGACCGCGAAGATCGCCCGTCAGGCGGGGGACATCAGCCAATGCGATGTGCTGGAAATCGGCCCCGGCCCCGGCGGCCTGACGCGCGGATTGCTGGCCGAGGGCGCGCGTCATGTCCTGGCCATCGAAAAGGATGCTCGTGCCCTGCCCGCTCTGGCCCAGATCGCCGGGGCCTATCCGGGGCGGCTGACGGTGCTGCACGGCGACGCGCTGGAGATCGACCCGCTGGCGCTTCTGACACCGCCGATCCGCATCGCCGCGAACCTGCCCTATAACGTCGGCACCGAATTGCTGATCCGCTGGCTGACCCCGCCCGAATGGCCGCCCTTCTGGCAATCGCTGACGCTGATGTTCCAGAAAGAGGTGGCCCAACGGATCGTCGCCCGACCCGGCAGCAAGGCCTATGGCCGCCTCGCGCTGCTGGCACAGTGGCGGGCCGATGCGCAGATCGTGATGACGCTGCCGCCCGAGGCCTTCGTGCCCGCCCCCAAGGTTCATTCCGCCGTGGTCCAGCTGACCGCGCTGCCGCAGCCGCGCTTCCCGGCCGATCCCGCGATCCTGTCGCAGGTGACGGCCGCCGCCTTCAACCAGCGCCGCAAGATGCTGCGCGC
>DBFD01000017.1:60055-60270 GCA_002294185.1 Paracoccus sp. UBA889 | reverse complement strand
CCAGCGCCGCAAGATGCTGCGCGCCGCCTTGCGCGGACTTCACCCCGCCATCGAAGGGCTGCTGGAACGGGCGGATATCGCCCCCACCGCTAGGGCCGAGGAAATCGACCTCGACCATTTCTGCGCGCTGGCCCGCCTGTTGGCCGAAACCCGCGGCTAGAATCGAGCCATCCCTGCCGTCGACCCAAGGTCTATTCGCGCAATCCGGTCACGGC
>DBFD01000017.1:34351-59694 GCA_002294185.1 Paracoccus sp. UBA889 | reverse complement strand
CCGCCCTGCCGATCCAGCCGCCCCGGTGGGCCGCAGCGCCGCGCGCGGACGGGCTCCGGGTGTGGATCAGGACTGGTTTTCCTCGGGTGCCGCATTCTGGCCGCCCTGGGGAACCGCGACGCCTTCGTCCGGCTCGGCGGCGGGCTTGCGGCGACTGCGCGTCGCGGGTGCGCGGGCGGTGCCGCGCGGTGCCCGCGACCGGGCCGGCTTTGCAGCGCCGGCCTCGGGCGTCTCGACCGGTCCGGTCTTGTCGTCTTCGCCGGCACCCACGGCATCGGGCAGGCCATCGCCGGATTCAGGCGGCGCGGCTCGGCGGTTACGACCGGGCGATTTACGCGTGACCGATTCCACCGAAGTTTCGGTCGTGGCAGGGGCATCGGCGCGCCGATCCGGGACCGATTCGCTCTCTGACTGCGCGTGATCGCGCGGGGGGTGGCCGTCGCGCTGATTCTGATCGCGGTCCCTGCCGGCATGATCGCGGCCATTCTGCTGCGGCGTCACTTCGCCGCGACCGGAATCGCGATTCTGCGCATCGCGACCCTGCTCGTCATCGCCGCCCTGGCGGTTCTGCTGATGATGCGGATTGTTCTGCTGGTGCTGATTCTGGCGCTCGGCCATCTCGCGCTGCGCCTCGCCCAGCATCCGCGTGTAGTGTTCGGCATGTTGCAGAAAGCTCTGCTCGGCCACGCGGTCGTTGGACAGCTGGGCATCGCGCGCCAGTGTCAGATATTTCTCGATGATCTGCTGGGGCGTGCCACGCACCTTGCCCTCGGGACCCGAGCTGTCAAAGACGCGGTTTACGATATTGCCCAGCGAACGCTGGCGGTTCGACTTGTTGCGCGAACGGGATTTCGATGATCTCATCACTCTGTCTGTCAGTGGTTCCAGTTTGGTCTGGACGGCGTTGCGGGCGGCATCTGCGGCGAAAGACGCCATACCGTTCAACCCGGCCTTGCACCTGACGGCACGCGGCGCGCGCCAGTCGGTTTCGGCTGTGTCAGGCTGACCCGTGCGGTGGCTTGTCGGCCCCGGCACGATGCCGACTAACCATGCGCGACCGGCCGATACAAGGGAAAACTTGTCCGATTTCCCGCAAAATCGCGACAACCTGCCGTTTCAGGGCTGGAAACCGGCCAGAACGACACGATCCCGCCCATCCAGATCGCGGATCAGGCGGGTTTGCGCCCCGGCCTCGCGGAACAGGCCGGCGACATCGGGCCCCTGGGCAGGCCCGATTTCGACCAGAACATGTCCACCCTCGGTCAGTCGGTCCGCCGCCCCGGCGGCAATGATGCGATAGGCGGCCAGCCCGTCGCCGCCATCTGTCAGGGCGCAATGCGGCTCCCACTGCCGGACATCAGGGGCCAGATCGTCCATCTCGTGCAGCGCAAGATAGGGTGGGTTCGACACGATCAGGTCGAAACGTCCGACAATGCCGTCATACCAGTCGGCCCGCATGAACGATGCCGGCACGCCATTCATCTGGGCATTGGTCCGCGCCACGTCAAGCGCGGCCTGGGAAATGTCGGTGCCCGTCCCTGCCGTGCCGGGCCGTGCCGCCAGCAACGAGATCAGGATCGCGCCGGTGCCGGTGCCCATGTCCAGCAGGTTGCGCCACGGCAGATCCAGCGCCGCCCGAACCAGGGTTTCGGTCTCGGGGCGTGGGTCCAGCGTGTCGCGGGTGACCCGGAAGCGATGGGCGTAGAAGTCGCGAAAGCCCACGATCTGCGCAACCGGTTGCCGCGCGGCGCGGGCGGCGATGTCACGATCAAGACGCGCGATCTCGACCGGGTTCAGATCGCGGTCGTCGACAAGGCGCAAACGCTGCGGCGCGAATCCCAGGATGGCGGCAAGGATGCGATCGGCATCGCGCGCGCCGCCCTCGATACCGGCGGCACGCAGCGCGGCCGCGGCCGCGCGCCGGGCCTGCGACAGTTTCATGCTTCGGCGGCCAGCCGCGCCGCCTGGTCATGGGCGGTCAGCGCGTCGATGATCTCGGCCAGATCACCGGCCATCACCCTGTCCAGTGCATAGAGCGTCAGGTTGATCCG
Organism: Paracoccus sp. UBA889; assembly: GCA_002294185.1. GTDB lineage: Bacteria > Pseudomonadota > Alphaproteobacteria > Rhodobacterales > Rhodobacteraceae > Paracoccus. Next base: position 57,643 of record DBFD01000017.1, on the reverse strand, counting down.
ATGATCGGTCATCCGCCCCTGGGGAAAATTGTAGGTGCGGATACGCTCGCTTCGATCGCCGCTGCCGACCTGCGACTTGCGGTCGGCGGCGCGGTCGGCATCGGCCTTCTGGCGCTGCATGTCATAAAGGCGGGCCCGCAGCACGGCCATTGCATTGGCGCGGTTCTGATGCTGCGACTTCTCGCTGCTGGTGACGACGATTCCGGTCGGCAGATGGGTGATCCGCACGGCCGAATCGGTCGTGTTGACATGCTGCCCGCCCGCCCCCGAGGCGCGCATCGTGTCGATGCGGATATCGCCCGCCGGAATGTCGATATCGGCATCCTCGGCGGCTTCGGGCAGGACGGCCACGGTGGCGGCGCTGGTATGGATGCGACCGCCGCTTTCGGTTGCGGGAACACGCTGGACGCGGTGAACGCCGGATTCGTATTTGAGCCTGGCGAACACGCCTTCGCCGGCGATCCGGGCGACGGCCTCCTTGACCCCGCCCAGTTCCGTTTCGGCCAGTTCGAGAACCTGGAAATCCCAGCCTTGCGCCTCGGCGTGGCGGCGATACATGGCCAGCAGATCGCCCGCGAACAACGCGGCCTCGTCGCCGCCCGTGCCGGGCCGGATTTCGAGGATCGCGGGCCGCGCGTCGGCCGCGTCTCGCGGCAGCAGCGCGATCCGCAGCTTCTGTTCCAGCGCGCGCAGCGCCTCGCGCAGTCGGGCCACTTCGTCCTCGGCCAGTTCGCGCATTTCGGGATCGGCCAGCATCGCCTGCGCCTCGGCCATGCCCTCGCGCGCCGTCCGCCATGCCGCGATCTCGTCGACGACCGGTTTCAGCTCGGCATATTCGCGGCTGATCTCGGCGATCCTGGCAGGCTCGGCCCCCGCGTTCAGCCGCGCTTCGAGAAACTCGAAACGCTGAACGATCTGGACAAGGCGGTCTTCGGGAAGCATCCGAACCGCTTACCCAAGCCAGACGGTATCGGCAAGCGACCCGTCATGTCTCGGTCCTCAAATATCCGCAGGTCCGTGGGCTGGCCGCCGGCCATCGCGGGACGCAATCAGCGCCGGGTCCAGCCGTAAAGCGCGATCAACTCCATCGCGACATGGGCGCCGGCCACCGCCGTCGCGCCGGTCGTGTCATAGGGGGGTGAGACTTCGACCACGTCGCCGCCGATCAGGTCCACACCCGCCAGGCCGCGCAGCAGCGCCGCCGCCTGCCAACTGGCCAGCCCGCCCCAGACCGGGGTTCCCGTGCCCGGCGCGAAGGCCGGGTCCAGCGCATCGATGTCGAAGGTGACATAGACCGGACGATCTGCTACCGCCTCGCGGATGCGGATCTGCGTGGCGTCGATGCCGTCGCGATGGACTCCGGGCGCATCCAGGATGGTCACGCCCAGCGTGTCGGGATTTTCCGTGCGGATGCCGATGCTGACGCTGGACGCGGGATCGACCACGCCTTCGCGGATTGCCTTGTAGAGAAAGGTGCCGTGGTCGATCCGGTCCGGATCGTCATCGACCCAGGTGTCGGAATGGGCGTCGAACTGGATCAGCGCCACTGGCCCGCGCCGGGCCGCGACCGCGCGCAGGATCGGCAGGGTGATGAAGTGATCGCCGCCCAGCGTCACGGGCGCGGCCCCGGCATCCAGGATCTTGCCCACATGCGCCTCGATCCGGGCCGGCACCTCGCGGATATTGGCGTAATCGAAGGCCATGTCACCGTAATCCACGACGCTCAGCAGGCTCAGCGGATCATAGCCCCAGCCATAGGGCGGATCATAGGGTTGCAGGGTCGATGCCTCGCGGATCGCGCGCGGGCCAAAACGGGTGCCGGGACGATTCGTCACCGCCTGATCGAAGGGGATGCCGGTCACGGCAAGATCGACGCCCGCCAGATCCTTGGCATAGCGGCGACGCAGGAAACTGGTCGCGCCGCCAAAGGCATTCTCGTAGGACAGGCCGCGCGCATCGTCGCGCGTGAACGCCTGATCGACCTGGGTCTTCGCATCTTCCAGCGCCATCCGCCGCCTCCTGTCTGCTGTCCCCGCCACGATGCCGGCGCGCGGCGGGCTCGGCAAGGGGCGGACTGGCCCACACGCGCGGCACCGAATCGCCTTGCATCCGCAGCATTCCCGGCTATAAGGCCGCATCCTTCCGCCGAGACATGCAATCCGCGCAACCTCTCGTGGCGGGCGCGGAAGGTCGAAGCCCGCCTATGAAGTGCGCCCGAACCCGAAAGGATCGCCATGCCTCTTTACGAGCATGTGCTGATCGCCCGTCAGGACCTGTCGAACACGCAGGCCGAAGGGCTGATCGAACATTTCTCGACCGTTCTCGCCGATAATGGCGGCAAGGTCGTGGACAACGAATACTGGGGTGTGCGCACCCTCGCCTACAAGATCAACAAGAACCGCAAGGGCCATTACGCCTTCCTGCGCAGCGACGCCCCCTCGGACGCCGTGCAGGAAATGGAGCGACTGGCCCGGCTGCATGACGATGTGATGCGCGTGATGACCATCCGCGTGGACCAGCACGAGGAAGGTCCCTCGATCCAGATGCAGAAGCGCGAAGAGCGCGGCGACCGCCGGGGCGGCGATCGCGGCGACCGTCGCGACCGGAACTGAGGAGATCAGAAAAATGGCGAACAAACCGTTCTTCCGTCGTCGCAAGGTCTGCCCGTTCTCGGGCGATAACGCGCCGAAGATCGACTACAAGGATACCCGTCTGCTGCAACGCTATATCAGCGAACGCGGCAAGATCGTGCCCTCGCGCATCACCGCCGTCTCGGCCAAGAAGCAGCGTGAGCTGGCCCGCGCGATCAAGCGCGCCCGCTTTCTTGCCCTGCTTCCCTATGCCGTGAAGTAAGGAGACCGGAACATGCAAGTCATCCTGCTGGAACGCGTGGCCAAGCTGGGCCAGATGGGCGAAGTGGTGAAGGTGAAAGAGGGTTATGCCCGCAACTTCCTGCTGCCCCAGGGCAAGGCGCTGCGCGCATCCGACGCCAACATCGCTGCCTTCGAGGATCGCAAGATCCAACTGGAAGCACGCAATTCCGAAACCAGGGCCGAGGCCGAAAAGATCGCCAAGTCGCTGGACGGCAAGACCTTCGTGGTCATCCGCTCGGCTTCGGATGCCGGCGCGCTTTACGGGTCGGTGACGACTCGCGACGTGGCCGACACCGCGACCGAGGCGGGTTTCAGCATCGACCGCAAGCAGGTCGTGCTGGGCAACCCGATCAAGGATCTGGGTCTGCACGTCGTCAACGTCGTGCTGCACCCCGAAGTCACCGCCGACGTGACCCTGAACGTCGCCCGCTCGCCCGAAGAGGCCGAGCTTCAGGCGCAGGGCAAATCGATCCAGGACCTGGCGGCCGAAGCCGATGCCGAAGCCGAATTCGAGATCTCGGAGCTGTTCGACGATATCGGCGGCGCATCGGACGAAGACGACGCGGAAGATCGCTGATCTTTCCTCCGCGAATACACAAAGATCGAAGCCGCGTCGGGAAACCGGCGCGGTCTTTCATTCGTTCGGTCGGAAATTGTGTCCGGGCGGATCTGCTTCTAGCATGGACCAGTTGACATGTGACCGTCCCCGGACGGTTTTCGCCCCGATGACCGAGGTTAGAGAAATGACCGATCCGCTGAGCCGACTTCTGGACCAAAACGACTGGCTGCTGGCCGATGGCGCGACCGGGACCAACCTGTTCAACATGGGACTGGAATCGGGCGAGCCGCCGGAATTGTGGAATGTCGATCAGCCCGACAGGATCCGCGCGCTGTATCGCGGCGCGGTCGAGGCCGGGTCCGACCTGTTCCTGACCAATTCCTTCGGCGGCAATGCCAGCCGCCTGAAGCTGCACAAGGCCCAGGGCCGGGTGGCCGAACTGAACCGCGCAGCGGCCGAACTGGGGCGCGAGGTGGCCGACAGGGCGGGCCGGGCGGTAATCGTCGCCGGCAGCATCGGCCCCACGGGCGAGATCATGGCGCCCATGGGAACCCTGACCCGCGAGGCCGCGGTCGAGATGTTCCACGAACAGGCCGAGGCTCTGAAGGACGGGGGTGCGGACGTTCTCTGGGTCGAGACGATCAGCGCCTTCGAGGAATTCGGCGCCGCGGCCGAGGCCGCGAGGCTGGCCGGGATGCCCTGGTGCGGCACGATGAGCTTCGACACCGCCGGCCGTACGATGATGGGCGTGACTTCGGCCGAGCTGGCCGCCTCGGTCGAAAAGCTGGCCAATCCGCCCGTCGCCTATGGCGCGAATTGCGGCGTCGGCGCCGCCGATCTGCTGCGGACGGTGACGGGTTTCGCCGCCTCGGGCAACGAGCGCCCGCTTATCGCCAAGGGCAATGCCGGGATACCGCGATTCGAGGCGGGTCACATCCATTACGACGGCACGCCGGATTTGATGGCCGATTACGCCTGCCTCGCCCGCGATCTGGGCGTCAGGATCATCGGCGGCTGCTGCGGCACCATGCCCGATCACCTGCGCGCCATGCGCGAGGCGCTGGAAACCCGCCCGCGCGGCGATCGCCCCTCGCTGGAAACCATTGCGTCACAGCTGGGCGGGTTCAGTTCGTCCAGCGACGGCACCGGCGAGGGCGGTCCCGTGCGCGAGCGGCGCGGCCGCCGGCGCGGCTAGCGCAGCCAGTTCGCGGCAAAAGTCACCTCATCTGCCGCAGCCAGATGCCGGACCCGGTCCAGTTCCGCCGACAGCCCGGCCATGCGTGCCTTGCCCATCCGCACCCCGGTTTCGGGCCAGAAGGCGCGAACCGCCAGCGTCCTGCCCTCGCGTTTCGCATCCAGCCGCCCGATCAGGCGATCACCCTGCATGACCGGAAAGACGTAATAGCCGAATCGCCGCTGCGTTTCGGGCACGAAGATCTCGATCCGGTAGTGGAAACCGAACAGCCTCTCGGCGCGGGTCCGGTCGCGCAGGGCCGGATCGAAGGGCGACAGCAGCCGCACGCGATTGGACGGCTCGGGCAGCGACCGGGCCGCGTCCAGCATTGCCGGCGACGTCAGACTGCGGCGGCGCGACCCATCGGCCATTTCCACATCAACCTCGATGATGCGGCCCCGCGCCAGCGCCCCGGCGCACCATGATTTCGCCTCGGCGGGGGTGGCAATGGCAAAGAAGGCGGCCAGTTCGCCGCTGCTGGCAAAGCCCAGCCGCGACAGCGCCCGAGACAGGGCCCAATCGACGATCTCGGCATCATCGAGCCGCCGGTTCAGATGCTCGGCCGGGATAACCCGCTGGGCCAGGTCGTAATACTTGCGAAAGCCCGCGCGGTGGCAGATTGCCAGCCGACCCGACCGCCACAGGAATTCCAGCGCGGTCTTCGAGGGATGCCATTCCCACCAGCCTGACGAGGCTTTCTTGTCGCCGCCGCCCACCTCCAGGGACGAGGCCGGCCCATGATCGGCCACCTGTTGCAGAACCCCGTCAATCTCGGCGTCCCAACCCTTGCCGCGCCACCCCGGCCAGCGCAGGCGCATCCGCGCCTCGTCGCGCGCGAATTTCAGCCGCCACATCGGGTAGAACTGCATCGGGATGACCGAGGCGTCATGGGTCCAGTGTTCGAATGCCGAGCGGCGGTGCGAGACCAGGCGCGACAGGCCCCGCGGCCGGTATTGCCCGCGCCGGGACCACAGGATCAGGTCATGGGCGCGGGCCAGGGTGTTGACGCTGTCCACCTGCACGAAGCCCAGATCGTCCAGCACCGATTGCAGATCGGCGCCCTGGCCGGGGCCGGATGCCGGGCGCAGCAGCAGATGCCGGTCCAGAAACAGGCGGCGGGCGGTCTGATTGTCCAGAAACGGGCGCATCGGGTCACTCTGGCGCGATCGCGCGCGTCAGAACAGGGACAATTGATCGCCCGCACGCGGCGGCGGCCCGAAGCGCGAACAATCCAGCGGCGGGCTGCCCTCGCGATAGCCCAGTCGCTTGCGCGCCAGGCGAAAGCGTTGCAAGGCCAGTTGCGCCTCGACCCCCTCGCCCTTGAAGCGGTGACCGAAGCGCGGATCGTTGTCGCGTCCGCCCCGCATCGCCTGGACCCGGTTCATGATATGGGCGGCCATGCCGGGACGGTGACGTTCCAGCCAGTCGCGGAACAGCGGCGCGACCTCGTAGGGCAGGCGCAGCGGGATCATGCTGGCGGTGGTCGCGCCGGCCTCGCGCGCGGCAGTCAGGATCGCCTCGATCTCGGGTTCGGTCAGGACCGGGATCACGGGCGCGACCATGACCCGCACCGGCACGCCCGCCCGCGACAATTCGCGGATCATCCGCAACCGGGTCGCGGGTGCGGGCGCGCGCGGCTCCATCGCGCGGGCCAGATCCTGCTGCAGCGTGGTGATGCTGATGCCGACGGCCGCCTGATCCCTGGCCGCCATCTCGGCCCACAAGTCCAGGTCGCGCAGGACGGTCTGGCCGCGCGTCACCAGTGTCGCCGGATGATTCCAGTCCCGCAGCACCCGCAGGATACCGGGCATGATCGCCAGCTTCGCCTCGATCGGCTGATAGGGATCGGTATTGGTGCCAAGCGCGATCGGTGCGGGCCTGTAGGATGGGCGGGCCAGTTCGCGTTCCAGCAGCCGCGCGGCATCGGGCTTGGCGGTGATCCTGGTTTCGAAATCCAGCCCGGGCGACAGGCCCAGATAGGCGTGGCTCGGCCGCGCATAGCAATAGATGCAGCCGTGTTCGCAGCCGCGATAGGGATTGATCGACCGGTCGAACGAGATATCGGGCGAGGTGTTTCGGGTGATGATGCTGCGCGGCTGTTCGGTCACGACTTCGGTGCGCAGCAGCGTCTCGTCCTCGGGGATCTCCCAGCCGTCATGCTCGCGCGCGCGGCTATGGACCTCGAACCGGCCAACGGGCCGGGTATCGGCGCCGCGGGCCTTCAGACGCTCATCGGGATTTCTGGGCGGCAACATGCGGCAAATCTAGAACATTATGGCAACACTTTCCAGCGATTCGACACACAAGTCGCGCGCGGGATCCGCCATGTCGCTTTGCAGCTTTCCAATTTCGTCAAATCGCGTCCATTTCGCGGTGAAACGCATCAGGAGTCGTGCCGATGGCCCAGAACGACGACGAGATCATCCTGTCCGAACTGGATGACGACGAGCTTGTCCAGCAGATGATGGACGACCTCTATGACGGTCTGAAGGACGAGATCGAGGAAGCCGTCCACATCCTGCTGGACCGTGGCTGGGCGCCCTATGACGTGCTGACCAAGGCGCTGGTCGCGGGCATGACCATCGTCGGCCATGATTTCCGCGACGGCATCCTGTTCGTGCCCGAAGTGTTGCTGGCGGCGGGTGCGATGAAGGGCGGCATGGCCATTCTGAAACCGCTTCTGGCCGAAACCGGCGCGCCGCGCATGGGCAAGATGGTGATCGGAACCGTCAAGGGCGACATCCACGACATCGGCAAGAACCTGGTCTCGATGATGATGGAGGGCGCCGGCTTCGAGGTGGTCGATCTGGGCATCAACAACCCGGTCGAGAATTATCTGGAAGCCATTGCGCGGGAAGAGGCCGACATCCTGGGCATGTCGGCCCTGCTGACCACCACCATGCCCTATATGAAGGTCGTGATCGACACGATGAAGGAAAGGGGTATTCGCGACGACTACATCGTGCTGGTCGGCGGCGCGCCCCTGAACGAGGAATTCAGCCGTGCCATCGGCGCCGACGCCTATTGCCGGGATGCGGCCGTCGCGGTGGAAACCGCCAAGACCTTCATCGCGCGCAGGCACAACCAGCTTTCGGCGGGTTGATGTCCTTCGGACGGGCGCACATGACCTGTGCGACGCCTTCACGTTGAACTTCGGCCGCGCGCATCACATCTTGGCTGCAACCACGGCAGCCGACAGGAGATGTGATGAACGACGACTACACCCCGCCGAAGGTCTGGACCTGGGAAAAGGAAAACGGCGGACAATTCGCCAGCACCAACCGACCGGTCGCCGGGCCGACCCATGACAAGCCCCTGCCCGTCGGCAAGCATCCCCTGCAGCTTTATTCGCTGGCCACGCCGAACGGGCAGAAGGTCACGATTCTGCTGGAGGAATTGCTGGAGGCCGGCAAATCCGCCGACTACGACGCCTGGCTGATCAGGATCGGCGATGGCGACCAGTTCGGCAGCGGTTTCGTCGAGGTGAACCCCAATTCGAAGATCCCCGCCCTGATGGATCATTCCGTGACGCCGCCGCGCCGCGTCTTCGAATCGGGCGCGATCCTGCTGTATCTGGCCGAAAAGTTCGATGCCTTCCTGCCGCATGACCCCAGCCTGAGGACCGAGACCCTGAACTGGCTGTTCTGGCAAATGGGTTCGGCCCCCTATCTGGGCGGCGGTTTTGGCCATTTCTATCATTATGCGCCAACGAAGATCGAATATGCGATCGACCGTTTCGCGATGGAGGTGAAACGCCAGCTTGACGTGCTGGACCGCCATCTGGCCGATCATCGTTTCATGGCGGGCGATGAATACACGATTGCCGATATGGCGATCTGGCCCTGGTATGGTCGGTTGATCAGAGGCGGCGCCTATGGCGACGCGGCAACCTTCCTTGACGGCGCCAGCTATACCAGCGTCGCCCGCTGGGAAGCCGAAATTGCCGCCCGCCCCGCCGTCAAACGCGGCATCATGGTGAACAGGACCTCGGGCGAGCCGTCCGGGCAGTTGTGGGAACGCCACGACGCATCGGATTTCGCGACCAGGACGCAGGACAAGCTGGATCCGCAGTCCTGACAGCGGAAAGCCCGGGACCGGCCCGGGCTTTCCCTGTTTTCCGTCCCCCGCGATCAGTTGCGGGCGCGATCCACCATCTTGCCCTTGCTGATCCAGGGCATCATCTCACGCAGCTTGGCGCCGACCTTTTCGATCTGGTGTTCGTCGTTGATCCGGCGCGTGGCCTTGAACGACGGCTGACCGACGCTGTTTTCCTGCATGAAATCGCGCACGAACTTGCCCGACTGGATGTCGCGCAGAACCGCCTTCATCCGCGCCTTGGTTTCGTCATAGGGCAGGATGCGCGGGCCGCTGACATATTCGCCGTATTCGGCCGTGTTGCTGATCGAATAGTTCATGTTGGCGATGCCGCCCTCATAGATCAGGTCCACGATCAGTTTTACCTCGTGCAGGCATTCGAAATAGGCCATCTCCGGCTCGTAGCCGGCCTCGACCAGCGTCTCGAATCCCATGCGGATCAGTTCGACCAGACCGCCGCACAGCACCGCCTGTTCGCCGAACAGGTCGGTCTCGCATTCCTCGCGGAAATTGGTCTCGATGATGCCCGAACGGCCGCCGCCGATGGCCGAGCAGTAGGACAGGCCCAGATCCATCGCCTTGCCCGACGCGTCGTTGTGCACCGCGACCAGGCATGGCACGCCGCCGCCCTTGACGTATTCGCCGCGCACGGTGTGGCCGGGGCCCTTGGGGGCCATCATGATCACATCGACACCGGGCTTCGGCTCGATCAGGCCGAAATGCACGTTCAGACCGTGGGCGAAGGCGATCGCTGCGCCCTCACGCAGATTGTCGTGAACGTGTTTCCGGTAGGTCTCGGCCTGCAATTCGTCCGGCATGGTGAACATGATCAGATCGCACCAGGCGGCTGCCTCGGCGATGCCCATGACCTTCAGGCCCTCAGCCTCGGCCTTCTTCGCCGAGGGGCTGCCCTCGCGCAGGGCGATGACGACGTTCTTGGCGCCGGAATCGCGCAGGTTCAGGGCATGGGCGTGGCCTTGCGACCCATAGCCCAGGATCGCGACCTTCTTGTCCTTGATCAGGTTCACGTCACAATCGCGGTCATAGTAAACACGCATCGGTTCTTCCTTTCCTCTCGATCAGCGGGTTTTACGATCAATCGGGACAAGACGTTTGGTCATTCTGATCGAAATATGGCAATAAAGCGCGAAGATCATGCCTGTTGACCCTTCATGTGAATAATTCATGCACGACGCCACCGACCGCCGCATCCTGCGCCATCTTCTGGCCGATCCCGACGCCCCGAACAGCGATCTGGCGCAGCGGGCGGGCGTCACGCAGGCCAGCTTGTGGCGGCGGCTGGACAGGATGCGCGCGACAGGGATCATCGCGGCGATCCAGGGCCGCATCGACTGGCGCGCGCTTGGCTACGAAGTGCAGGTCAGCCTGCGCTTCACGCTGGACAAGACCGATCCGCGCGCTTTCGACGACTTCATCGCCGCCGCCCGCGAGGTGCCCGAGGTCCTGGAAATCCAGACCTTCCTCGGCAGCGTCGATCTGCGTCTGTCGGTGATCGCGCGGGACATGGCGCATTGGCAGCAAATCTATCGCGACCGGATCCTGCGGCTACCGCATGTCTCGGACAGCGACGCGTTGATGCTGGTGTCGACGATCAAGGACAGCGTGGAGCTGGCGCTGTGAGCGACCTGGACCCGACCGATCTGGCGATCCTGCGCATCCTCGCCTCTGACGCGACCACAAGCGCCGCCCGGATCGGGCGCGCGGTCGGCATCGGCCAGCCCGCCGCATGGCGGCGCATCCGCAAGCTGACCGATCAGGGCATTCTTGCCGGGCGGCGCGTGGTGGTGGACAACACCGCCCTCGGTTTCGGGGTGACGGTATTCCTGGGTGTGCGGCTTGCCACCAAGGGCCGAACAAGCCTGGAAGATTTCGAACGCGCCGTGACCGCGATCCCCGAGGTCCAGATCGTCCAGCACGTCCTTGGCCAGTTCGACTATCGCCTGCGCGTCACCGCCCGCGACATATCCGATTTCGAACGCATCCTGCGTCGCCGGATCATGACCCTGCCCGGCGTCGGGCAGGTCGAGGCGAATGTGATGCTGTCCGAAGAACGCCGACCGGGTCCGCTGGGCGCGCCCGACTGAACGAATCGCGGCCCGGTGCGTTGGACCCAAGGTTCAGTCCAAGGAGAATGCCATGGCCCGAAGCGCCGCCCTTTACCGAATGGTCATGCCCAAGCATCTCTGCCCCTATGGCCGCAAGTCCAAGTGGCTGCTGGAACATAACGGCTACCAGGTCGAGGATCACCCGCTGCGCACCCGCGAGGAAACCGACGATTTCATGCGGAAACATGAGGTCGAGACGACCCCGCAGGCCTGGATCGACGGCAAGCGGATCGGCGGTTATGATGATCTCCGTGCCTTCTTCGGCAAGCCTCTGCCTGACGCGGAAACAACCAGCTACACGCCGGTAATCGCCATCTTCGCCGTCTCGGCGCTGATCGCGCTGGCGATCTTCGCCTTCGCCGGCGGGCCGCTCTGGATGGTGCTGCCGCATTTCGCCGCAACCGCGATGGTCCTGCTGGGTCTGCAAAAACTGCAAGACGTGGAAAGTTTTTCCACGATGTTCCTGAACTACGATCTGCTGGCCCAGAAATGGGTGCCCTACGGCTATGTTTATCCGTTTCTCGAAACCGGCGCGGGACTGCTGATGATCGCGGGGCTGCTGCCCTGGCTGTCCGGCCCCGTGGCCTTGTTCATCGGCTGTTTCGGCGCATGGTCGGTCTTTCGCGCCGTCTATATCGAGAAACGCGAACTGAAATGCGCCTGCGTCGGCGGCAACAGCAACGTGCCGCTGGGCTTCGTGTCGCTGACCGAAAATCTGGTGATGATCGCCATGGGCCTGTTCACGCTGACGCGGCTATTTGTGATCTAGGCCCGTCGGTCGCGATGCAGGATATACAGGCCCGAGCCGAGGATGATGGCAGTGCCGATCCAGGTCCAGGCATCAGGCAGGCTGCCGAAAAAGATCAGGCCGACAAGGGTCGCGCCGACGATTTCCAGATATTGCAGCGGCGCCAGCGTGCTGGCCTCGCAGCGGCTGAAGGCGAAGGTGATCAGCAGGAAGGCCGCCGCGAACAATATCGCCGCAGCAGGGACGGCCAGTTGCACCCAGACCGGTGCCAGGAAATACGAAGGCCCGCCACGGCCGGACAAGGCGGCCGTCAGCGCGGCAAGAGCGGCCAGCAGGGCCGCCGTCAGCGTCGCGCCGATCTGGAGGCTCAGCGCCGATTGCCGCATGCTGGCGCGCCGCAGCACGATCATGTTCGCCGCATAGGCCAGCGCCGCCAGGGCCGGCATCAGGGCGACCGGGCCGAAGATCTGGAAATTCGGCCGGATCACGATCAGCGCGCCGATCAATCCCACGCCGACCGCGACCAGCCGACGCGGGCCGGGCACCTCGCCCAGAAACGGTCCGGCCAGCAGGGTCAGCAGCAGCGGTTCGACGAAGAAGATCGCGATGGCGGTGGCAATCGGCATCCGCTGGAAGGCCGAGATCAGCAGGAACGAGATGGTGATCAGCAACAGGCCAGAGAACACCGCCGCCCCCGAGACCGGCGGACCGCCCAGCCTGCGCCGCGCCAGGATGGCGACGGGGCCGAACAGCATCCCGTTGGCGACGCTGCGCCACAAGGTGACCTCGAACGGTCCGGCAAAGCTCATCAAAGCCTTCGAGATCGCGTCGCCGGCCGGCAGGATCAGCATCGCCACGGCCATCGCCCCAAGGCCAAGCGCCCTTTGATCGTCAGACGCGGCCAATGCTATTCGGGCACCACCCGCACCGCGCCCCTGGCCGCGCTGGTGGTCATCGCGGCATAGGCGCGCAGCGCGGTCGAGACCTTGCGCCGGCGCGGTCTTGCAGGCTTCCAGCCCCACGCCTCGCGATCTTCCCGGCGGGCGGCCAGCGTGGCGTCATCGACCTCCAGCGCGATCACCCGGTTGGGAATGTCGATGCGGATCAGGTCTCCCTGTTCGACCAGACCGATCGTGCCGCCCTCGGCCGCCTCGGGCGAGACATGGCCGATCGACAGCCCCGATGAGCCGCCCGAGAACCGCCCGTCCGTGACCAGCGCACAGGCCTTTCCCAGCCCCTTCGATTTCAGGTAGCTGGTGGGATACAGCATTTCCTGCATGCCTGGTCCGCCCCGCGGCCCCTCATAGCGGATCAGCACGACCTCGCCTTCCCTGACCTTGCCGGTCAAGATGCCCGAAACCGCGTCATCCTGGCTTTCGAAAATATGCGCCGGACCGGTGAAGGTCAGGATCGATTCGTCCACGCCCGCCGTCTTCACGATGCAGCCATCCTCGGCCAGATTGCCATACAGGACAGCCAGCCCGCCATCGCGCGAAAAGGCGTGGGCGGCATCGCGGATCACGCCGCCCGCACGGTCCAGATCGACGCTGTCATAGCGGCGGTCCTGCGAAAAGGCGGTCTGCGTGGGCACGCCGCCGGGCGCGGCGCGATAGAAATCATGGACGGATGCGGCGTCCGTGCGCGCCACGTCCCAGCGGTCCAGCGCCCGTGCCAGCGTGCCGGAATGAACGTTGCCGACCGAGGTGTCCAGCAGCCCGGCCCGGTCCAGTTCGCCCAGGATCGCCATGATGCCGCCGGCGCGGTGGACATCTTCCATATGCACATCCGACTTGGCCGGTGCGACCTTGCACAGGACCGGCACCTGTCGCGACAGCTTGTCGATATCGGACATGGTGAAATCCACCTCGCCCTCATGCGCGGCGGCCAGCAGATGCAGCACGGTGTTCGTGGACCCGCCCATCGCGATATCCAGCGTCATCGCGTTCCTGAAGGCGTTGAATCCGGCGATGGAACGCGGCAGGACCGAGGCATCGTCGCCCTCGTAATACCGCCGCGCCAGATCGACGATCAGGTGTCCCGCCTCGACGAACAGCCGCCTGCGGTCGGCATGGGTGGCCAGGGTCGAGCCGTTGCCGGGCAGCGACAGGCCCAAGGCCTCGGTCAGGCAGTTCATCGAATTGGCGGTGAACATGCCCGAGCATGACCCGCAGGTCGGGCAGGCGGATCGTTCGATGGCGGCCACATCGGCCTCGGACACGCTGTCATCGGCGGCGGCGACCATGGCATCGACCAGATCCAGCGTCTTGACGCGGCCATCCTCCAGCACGACCTTGCCAGCCTCCATCGGCCCGCCCGAAACGAACACGACCGGGATGTTCAGCCGCAGCGCCGCCATCAGCATTCCCGGCGTGATCTTGTCGCAATTGCTGATGCAGATCATCGCGTCGGCGCAATGGGCATTGACCATGTATTCCACGCTGTCGGCGATGATCTCGCGCGAGGGCAGCGAATACAGCATCCCGTCATGGCCCATCGCAATCCCGTCATCGACGGCGATGGTGTTGAATTCCTTGGCGATGCCGCCGGCTGCCTCGACTTCGGCCGCGACCAGCTGGCCCAGATCCTTCAGATGGACATGGCCCGGCACGAACTGGGTGAAGCTGTTGACGATGGCGATGATGGGTTTGCCGAAATCCTCGTCCCGGACGCCTGTCGCGCGCCACAAGCCGCGTGCGCCAGCCATGTTGCGGCCATGGGTTGTGGTGCGGGAACGATAGGCGGGCATGGCTGATCTCCTGTGGCTGGCGGTCCTTTAACACCGCCTCTGCCGGAAGGAAATTGCCCTGTGCGACGTCTGGGCCGTGCCATCTGCCGCCCTGCCGGCAGGCGTCACGATGACAGCTTCATCACCAGAATGCCGGTCCCGATCAGCGCGGCCGCGGCCAGCCGGCCGGCGCTGACGGCCTCGCCGAACAGCGCGATTCCCAGCAAGAAACTGCCGATGGCACCGATCCCCGTCCAGACCATGTAGGCGGTGCCCAGCGGCAATTGCCGCATGGCAACCGCCAGCAGCCAGAACGAGCCGACCATTCCGGCCAGCATGATCGCGGTGGGCAGCGGGCGGGTCAGGCCGTGCGACTGCTTCATCGCAGCGGCCCAGACGATTTCCAGCAGACCGGCGATGATGAGAATGATCCAGGGCATGGCAACGACCTCAGGCGGGCCGGGTCGTCCCGGCAATGCAGATCATGAAGGCGAGGTCGTCCCCGGAACCAGCCAGATGGGTCCGGTTGGCGGCGCTTTCAAGGCCGTCCGCCGACGCCCCGTTCCGTTTCGCGGGGGGCCCTGCGCGGGCAAGCCGCGGGTTTCAGCGCAGCCCCAGACCGGCCCGCATCATCATCCGTCGCACCGGACCGATGCCATAAAGCCCGCCCAGTGCGGCCGCCCTGAGGTCGCGCAGCGGCCGCGCCTGCGCCTGGCTGGCGCGATTCAGCGCATCAATGCCCAGAAGCCTTGCATGGGCTTCGGGCCGACGGGAACGGTCATAGGCCGCAAGCCCTGCCGCATCGCCCGGCGCCGCGCGCATCAGATCCAGCAGCGCGGTCAGATCCGCCAGGCTCATGTTCAGTCCCTGCGCGCCGATCGGCGGCAGGACATGGGCTGCCTCGGCGATCAGCGCGGTGCGCGGGCCGCAGAACCGGTCCGCGATCTGGCTGATGATCGGCCATTCGGTCAGCCGTGTCGCCTGGGTCAGATGTCCCATGACCCCGGCCGAACGCGCGTTCAGGGCCGCCTCGAATTGCTCTGGCGGCAGCGCGGCCAGACGCGCGGTTTCGCGCCCGTTTTCCATCCAGACCACGGCTGAACAGGGCCGCCCGTCGCGATCGGACAGCGGCACCAGCGTGAAGGGACCGCCCGAGCGATGCACCTCGGTCGAGACGTTGCCGTGCGGCTGCTCATGCGTGACGGCGAATGCCAGCGCCTTCTGGCCATGGCGGAACGTCCGCACGCCGATGCCCAGGGCCTGCCGCACGGGTGAATCGCGCCCATCGGCGCCGATCAGCAGCCGGACGCGCAGGCGCCGACCATCGGTCAACGTGACCAGCGCCGCCTCGTCGCGCGCGACCACCCCGGCGGTGCCGGTTCCGGGCTGGAACCGCACGTTCTGCAACTGGCCCAGCCGGGCCGCAATCTCGCGGCGCAGCAACCAGTTGGGCAGGTTCCAGCCGAAAGGCGCGTCGCCGATCTCGGCGGCATCGAAATCGCGGATCAGCCGCGGCTCGGGGCGCGCGCCGCCCGCATCCACGATCCGCATGACCTGCAAGGGCGTCGCATGGGGCGCCAGCCGGTCCCAGAGTCCGATCCGCCGCAGCAGATCGACCGAAGGGGCCAGAAAGGCGGTGGTGCGCAGATCGGCCCCCGAGGCGCCTGCATCCGTGACCGGAGGCGCGGGATCGACGCACAAGACCGACAAGCCCTCGGCGCCGAACGCGGCCGCGGCGATCAGCCCGGCGATTCCGCCGCCCGAGACGAGGACATCGACCTCATCGGCGGCAGGTTTCCTGATCATCGACATCGGCGGCCCCGGACATTGCGATCCCGGCCGCCATTCTGCCCCGGCGGCTGCCCGGGGACAATCCGGCACAGGAACGCTTCGAGGTCGCCGATCCGGTGATCGACGTGATTGCCGATCTCGGCCTCGGGCGCGCTGTCGTTCGGACCGTGGCGCCCCGGCCCGACCAGAACCGTCCGCATCCCCAGCCGGTGCGGCACGCGCAGATTGCGCGGGTCGTCCTCGAAAAAGACGGCGCGGGCGGGGTCGATCCCGGCCATGTCGATCACCGCCTCGTAGGCGCGGGGATCGGGCTTGGGGTGGAAATGCGTCTCCTCGACGCCAAAGACAGCCTCGAAGACGTCCAGCCCCCGCGCCGCCAGAACCCTGGCGGCATAGGCGCTGTCGGCATTGGTATGGACGATCTTGCGCCCCGGAAGGGCCGCGATGGCGCGGGCCAGTCCGGGCGCGGGCACGAGGCCGGTGAAGTCGATGTCATGGACATGGCCCAGATAGGCGGCAGGGTCGATCGCATGTTCGGCCATCAGTCCGGCCAGCGTCGTGCCGTGCCGCATCCAGTAATCGCGGCGCAGCCGGTCGGCGGCCTCGCGTTCGACGGACAGCATGCGCATGACCCATTCGGTCATCCGCGCCTCGATCTGCGGGAACAGCGCCATCTCGGGCGGATAGAGCGTGTTGTCCAGATCGAAGATCCAGATATCGGCTTCGGCGAAATCCATGACCCTGCCTAGACCGGTATGCTCGCGCTTGCAATTCGCGCCGGCGCGGCCAATCGTGGCGCCCATGAAGGACGCCTATTCCCTGATCCTGACGGCCATCGAGGCCGGCACCTATCGCCCCGGCGACCGGCTGGTCGAATCCGAACTGGCCGAGCGGTTCGGCGTCAGCCGCACCCCGGTCCGCGAGGCCCTGCAACGGCTGGAGACGCAGGCAATGCTGGTCCGCGACGGACGCAGCCTGATCGTCGCCTCGCTGGATCACAACCAACTGGCCGAGCTTTACACCGTGCGCGCCGAACTGGAGGCGCTGGCCGCGCGCCTGGCCGCCCGCCACGCCACCCCCGAAGAGGTGCGCGTTCTGGCGCAGATGCTGGACGAGGATCAGAAATGCGTCCGCAACCCCGAGGCGCTGGCTCGCGCCAACAAGCGGTTTCACCACCAGATTCATCTGGCCTCGCACAACCGATACCTGGTGCAGCAACTGGACCTTGTCCATCGCAGCATGGCGCTGATGGCGCGCACCTCGCTGGCAGCCGAGGGCCGCAGCGAAACCGCGCTGGTCGAACATCGCCGGATCGTCGAGGCAATTGCGGCCGGCGATGGCGCGGCGGCGGATTCGGCCCTGCGCAGACATATCTCGATGGCCTGGGAGACAAGGCTGAAACTGGAGGCGCAGGCCGATCATGACTGAACCCCCGCTGATCATGGCCGAGGCCGATCCCAAGAACCTGATCCGCGAAAGCTTCCGCATCGAGGGAATCGGAATTGGCGAATGCCGATCGATCTTCGTGGACTGGGCCCTGTCGCTGCC
The DNA here is from genome assembly GCA_002294185.1 of Paracoccus sp. UBA889. Taxonomy (GTDB): domain Bacteria; phylum Pseudomonadota; class Alphaproteobacteria; order Rhodobacterales; family Rhodobacteraceae; genus Paracoccus. Next base: position 39,944 of record DBFD01000017.1, on the reverse strand, counting down.
TCCGGGCGTCGATGCGGTCCGGGCGATCCGGTTTCTGCTGGATCACTACGCGCCCAAGGCCGCGCCGGGCGATCAGCCCCATCCGATGGTCGGCGTTCTGGTCGAGGGCGCGCAGGCGCGGGCCGGGGGGCAGCCCCGGCGGCGCGGAGGTCGGGCGGCGCGGGTTCCCGGCTGAGAGATGCGGCTGATCGAGACCGAGGCCGATCTGGCCCTTGGCGCGGCCCATCTGGCGGCGGTCTGCCCGGTCTGGGCACGGGTGCTTCCGCGGCTTGGCCCGCTGCCGCTGCGCCGCAGCGGCGACGGCTTCGAGGCCATTGCCCAGGCCATTACCGGTCAGCAGATTTCGGTCGCGGCCGCTGCCTCGATCTGGGCGCGGATGCAGGCGGCGGGGCTGGTCGCGCCCGAGGCCATCGCGGCGGCCGATGACGATGCCCTGCGCGCAACCGGACTGTCGCGGCCCAAGCTGCGCTACCTGAAGGGGATCGCGAACGCGGGACTGGACTGGCAGGGGCTGCGCACGCTGTCCGATGACAGGGCCATCGCCGCGCTGGTCGCCCTGCCCGGAGTCGGGACATGGACGGCGGAGATCTATCTGAAATTCGCGCTCGGCCGGGCCGACGTGCTGGCCGCGGGCGATCTGGCGCTGCAAGAGGCCGCGCGCATGATGTATGGGCTGGAGGCCCGTCCCGGCCCCGCCGCCCTGCGCGCGCTGTCGCAGCCCTGGCGGCCCTGGCGCGCGGTTGCGGCGCGCGGGCTGTGGGCCTATTACCGGCAGGCCAAAGGACGCGAGGGAATTCGATGACCGACCTGACATCCGCCCGCAAGGGCCCCGAAAAGGCCGATGCCGTCGTGGTCTTCCTGCACGGCTACGGCGCCGATGGGGCCGATCTTCTGGGCCTTGCCGACCCGCTGTCGCCGCATCTGCCGGGCACGGCCTTCCATGCCCCCGACGCGCCGGAACGCAGCATCAACAATCCGATGGGCTATCAGTGGTTTCCGATCCCCTGGCTGGACGGCTCGACCGAGGCGCAGGCGCAAGCGGCAATGGGTCGGTCGATCACCGCGTTGAACGCTTTTCTGGACAGGGTTCTGGCCGATGAGGGGCTGGAAGCGGACCGCATGATCGTGATCGGCTTTTCGCAGGGCACGATGATGGCGCTGCATGTGCTGCCGCGCCGGGACGCCGAAGTGGCGGGCATCGTCGGCTTTTCCGGCCGGTTGCTGGTGCCCGAGATGCTGGAGGACGAGGCCCGCGTCAAGCCTCCGGTCCTGCTGATCCACGGCGACCAGGACCCGATGGTGCCGTTCCAGGACATGGGGCTGGCGGGCGATGCGCTGCAGGCCGCCGGGTTCGAGGTCTTCGCCCATGTCATGGAGGGCACCGGCCACGGCATTGCGCCGGACGGGCTGTCCGTGGCGCTGGCCTTCATCAAGGACCGGCTGGGGAAATAGGGCCGACGGACAGGCGGCCGTGACGAAGATCTCTCAGCCCCAGATCGCGGGATCGGCCAATTCGACCGAATTGCCCGCCGGATCGCGAAAATACAACGAGCGGGCGCCATTCGGCCAGCGAAAGTCGGCCTCGATCTCGATACCATGCGCGAGCAGATGGTCGCGCCAGGCGTCCAGAGTTTCGGGACCGGCGGCCAGACAGACATGGCCCGGCCCGCGCGCGCCATGGGGCGGCACCGGCAGTGTCGCATCCGGTGCCGGTGGCGTTTCGGTGGCGTCTGGGCGGAAGACCAGCAGAACCTGCGGGGGCGGCCCATCGCTGACCCGGAAGAAGACGTGCCGTCCGGGAACGGACTGAAAATCGCAAAGCCCCATCACCTCCCGCCAGAACCTCGTGGCGGCCTCCAGATCGTCGGCATAGAGCGCGCTTTCCAGCGTGCCCAGAAGGGGCGGGGCTGTGGTGGTCATGGCCGCATTCTGCCACGCGGCCGGGCAGCGGGCAAATCGTCACGCTGTCGTCACGCAAACGCGCTATCCGATCGGTGGTTCGAATACATGCGGGGGCTTGCCAGACGGGTAGCCCGATATATAGTCGGTCCCGTGGATAGACCAAGGCCCCGGACCTTGCCAATTCGGGACCGGCTGGAAAAGGCGACATGCTGAACGAGCGTCATCATACGGATTTCCGGACCCATTTCGTTCGCGAACCCGCCGGTCTGCGCCATCACCCGGCGCTGGTGCTGAATGCCGATTACCGGCCGCTCAGCTATTATCCGCTATCGCTGTGGCCTTGGCAGGAAGCGATCAAGGCGGTGTTTCTGGACCGGGTCGCGATCATCGCCGAATATGACGAGGTGGTCCGAAGTCAGCGGCAGGCTTTCCGGATACCCTCGGTCGTCGTCTTGAAAGATTACATAAAACCCCAGAAGCGCGTGGCTTTCACGCGCTTCAATCTTTTTCTCCGGGACGAATTCTGCTGCCAGTATTGCGGCGCCAAGGGCGATCTGACCTTCGATCACGTCGTGCCCCGCTCGCGCGGCGGCGTCACCAGTTGGGAAAACGTGGTCGCCGCCTGTTCGCCCTGCAATCTGCGCAAGGCCAACCGCAGCCTGCGTCATTCGGGGATGAACCTGCGTCGCAAGCCGCGCCAGCCGAGCCCCGGCGAAATGCACGCCGTCGGGCGGCGTTTCCCCCCCAACCACCTGCATGACAGCTGGATGGATTTCCTCTACTGGGATGCCGAACTGGAAAGCTGAGCCAGAACCCCCGGCAGATCGCCATATCCCGTCGTTCGGCGTTCATAGCGCAGACCCAGCCGTTCGGCGGCCTCGCGCGCCTTGGCGTCAAGGGCCGAATCCTCGGTCTGGGCCAGATAGATCAGCGTTTCGTAATGGGCAAAATAGATGTCGCGCAACTGCGGATGCCGATCCAGACCCATGGCGCGCCAGACGAAGGCATCGAACTGGCGGACCAGGAAATCGGTCAGGTAGAAGGCGGTGAATTCGCGTTCGGCGCGCATGGCATGCGCCTCGATCCCGTCGAAGAAGGCATAGCAATGCGGTCCGGGAATCATCTCGACCCCCAATTCCGCGCAGCGCGCCTGCAACAGCCCGCCCGTGCCGCAATCGGCATAGACAACCACGATCCGGTCATAGTCGGGGGCGAAACGGGCGACCGCCGCGCTGACCGCATCGGGAATTTTCTCGGGACGCAGATGCAGTTCGGCAGGCAGGCAATGCAGATCCAGATGATCCCAGCCATTGGCATCCCGGATGGCCAGCAATTCGCGCGCCAAGGCCCCGCAGGCCAGCATCAGGCAGCGGGGCAGCGATTCAGCCGTCGTGATTGTCGCGGCCATCGCGATGACCGAAATGGATCAGCGCCGCGCCCGTCAGCACCGCGAAGATCAGCGCGACCCCCGGCAGGTCCAGGGCGATGGCTGCCAGCAGCGACAGCGCCGCAGCCAGCAGAACGGTCAGGATCATCAACAGGAACTGCGGCAGCGGCATGGGGCAAACTCTCCTCGCCATCAATATGGGACCAATGTGTCGGCTTGAAAAGGAGGCCGTGACAATCCGCGGCAATTTCACGCGCATCGGTGCAGGATCGCCGCTGGGACCTGGTCGCACATTCCGCACATCACGAAAGGTGACCGGCTACCAGCGCAGCATCCCGCGCCCGGCGACCGCGCCTGCCAGCGTGACCACGGCAATGGCCAGCCCATACCAGGTCAGGAAGAACAGCGGCGAATCCTGGGTGCAGAAAAATGCGTAAAGCGTCGCGGCCAGGCTGCCGACCGCAAGACCCAGTGCGGCACCGCTGAGCATCGGCGCGGGGCTGGCGCCGCCACCCAGCACGCGCAGGCCCGCCGCCAGCGGCAGCGCCGAGACCAGCATGATCGCAAAGAAGCACATCATGGCCGAGTTGCCCTTGATCCGCGGCCATACCATGCCGGCCGGGGTCGCCTTGATGGCCAGCACCAGCCACAGCATTGCCGCCGCCGCCACCAGCGCGGCGAAAAGCAACCCCGGCGATCCGCGCGTCTGCGGACGGCTGAGCCGCAAGGCCGCAACCAGGGCCGGCAGTCCCAGTGCCAGCGGCAGCAGCCACTTCATCCGCGTGACCGGGTCCGCCAAGGCCCGCGCCAGATCGGCCCGCACGCCCACCAGCGACACAAGCAGTCCCGCCACCAGTGCAAGCGCCAGCAGGATCGCCGAAACAAGCCGCGGCGTCACGGCGGGCGGGATTGTGTCGTCGCGCACCAGCAGACTGATCAGATCGTCGGTCTTCATCGTTCATCCTCCAATCGCAGCCGGGCCAGCCGTTGCAGGGCACGGTGCAGGGCGACACGCAGGGCGCCCGGCTTCAGGCCAAGACGGCCGCCGCATTCCTCGCTGTCACGACCTTCCAGCGCGAGGCAGCGCATCAGCGCGGCGTCGCGTTCGGGCAGGCGGCCGATCAGGACGGCCGCATCGCGGCGTTCGGTCGGGTCGGGTTCGGGCGCCGATTCCAGGGTCTCGGCGAAATCCTCCACCGGCAGGTGAACCGCGCGGCCGCGACGGCGGAAGGCATCGACCAGCTTGTGTCGTGCGATCGCATAGGCCCAGGGACGCAAAGGCAGCGCCTCGTCCCAGGTTGCGCGCTTCAAATGTATCGCCAGCAAGGTTTCCTGCACGACATCCTCGCACCAGTCGACATCCATCCCCGCAGCGCGTGCCCGGACGATACCGCGCAGAACCGGGGTCATCAGCGTCAGCAGGCGGTGATAGGCCGCCCTGTCGCCCGTATTGGCGGCGCGCATCAGGTCGGACCAGTCTTCCGAACCGCCAGCATCACTCATCGCATGTCCTTACGCCTGATTCCGCGCGGGCGTTACAGCCGCCGCCGGAAATGTCTCTCGCTTCCCTGTCCGCGATCCGCATGGCGGAACCCCGCAATCGGGCGAATGGGCTTCCGGGACGGCAAGGCCGCCGGCCGATCGATCCAGGGAAAGATTACAGATGAACACCAAAGTTGCCACCGCAATCGCCCCGCGACCGGGCCAGGGCAAGCCGTCGCGACGGCCGGAACGACGAGGGCGCAGCCTTCTCCGGCCCATCGAGGGACCGGCGGACGCGGGGCTACGCCCCGAAGCCCGGCCTTGACCTCAGTTCAGGCCGGCATGGTCCAGCGCCGCGTCGATCAGCCGGCGCGTCGGATCGGTCAGGCCCACCAGCGGCAGACGCACGCGTTCGTCGCACAGGCCCAGCCGCGACATGGCATATTTCGCACCGACCAATCCGGGTTCCACGAAGATCGCCAGATGCAGCGGCATCAATCGGTCCTGATATTCCAGCGCCGCGGCATAATCGCCGCGCAGGGTCGCCTCCTGAAACTCGGCGCAAAGTTTCGGCGCGACATTGGCCGTGACGCTGATGCAGCCGATCCCGCCATGAGCGTTGAAGCCAAGCGCGGTGCCGTCCTCGCCGGAAAGCTGGATGAAGTCCGGCCCGCAGGTGATGCGCTGCTGGCTGACCCGTTCCAGCCGGCCGGTCGCATCCTTGACGCCGATGATCCCCGGCAGCCGCGACAACACGCCCATCGTCTCGGGCAGCATGTCGATGACCGAACGGCCGGGGATGTTGTAGATGATGATCGGCAG
>DBFD01000017.1:18631-33976 GCA_002294185.1 Paracoccus sp. UBA889 | reverse complement strand
GGCTTGTTGTAATAGGGCGTCACCACCAGCGCGGCATCCGCGCCGACATCGGCCGCGTGCCGGATCAGGCCGATCCCCTCGCGGGTCGAGTTGGACCCCGCCCCCGCGATTACCGGGATGCGACCGGCAGCGGATCTGACCACCTCTTCGATGACCAGCCGGTGTTCGTCATGGGTCAGCGTCGGGCTTTCGCCGGTGGTGCCGACCGGCACCAGACCGTGGCTGCCCTGATCCACATGCCATTCGACCAGCATCTTCAGCGTGTCCAGATCCAGCTCGCCGTCCGGGGTGAACGGCGTGACCAGCGCGGGCAAAGATCCCTTGAACATGACACGCTCCTTGAAGATTGGATTTCGCCGCGCCTAACTAGCCCCCGGCGCCGGTCTTGCCAAGGTTGTGAATTGCGTCGCGGGCGTCGGGCGGCGAGATGGGGTGGAGATGGGATTTCTGCGTGACATTCTGGCCGCAGGGCTGATTGCCGCCCTGCCGCTTGCCACCCCCGCCCACGCCGAAGAGCGCGGCGCGCTGGCGCTGGCGCTGGCCGCCGCCGATGTGCGCGACTGGGTGACCGCGCGCGATGCTGCGAAACGGTCGGGCCCCGTGGCCGAATCGCTGGTCGGCTGGCAGGCCCTGCGCGCGGGCTACGGCGATTTCGCCGATTACCTCGCCTTCATCCGCCGGCATCCGGATTGGCCAGGTCTGAACCTGTTGCGCAGACGCGGCGAGGCGAAACTGCCCGCCACCCTGCCCGAGGCCGACATCCGCGACTGGCTGGGCGATGAGCCGCCCCGGTCGCTGCGCGCCGAAACCGCGTTGCTGGCGGTTCTGGACCCCGACGAGGCCCGCGCCGAACGCGCACGGTTCTGGACCGAAACACCGCTGGAAGGCGAGGAAGAAACGGCGTTCCTGGATCGCTATGGCGAAGAACTTGCGCCGCTGATGACGGCGCGCGCGGTGGCCATGCTGGACCGGCAGGAATGGGCGCAGGCCCAGCGGCTGCTGGAACGCCTGCCCCAGACCGACCGCCCCCTGATCGCCGCCCGGATCGCGCTTCAGGCGCGCCAGCCGGGTGTCGATGACATGATCCTTGCCCTGCCGGCCGACCAGCGCGAGGATCCCGGCCTGACCATGGACCGCTTTCGGTGGCGGGTGAAGGCAAAGTTCCACGACGGCGCGCGGGATCTGATGCTTGCGGCCTCGACCAGCGCCGAGGCATTGCGGGTGCCCGAACTCTGGGCGCAGATGCGGGTCGACTACGCGCGCCTGGCGATGCGGCAGGGCGACTGGGCGCTGGCCGAAAGGCTGGCCGCGCAGCATTTCCTGACGCCGGACAATCCGCATTATTCCGACCTTGAATGGCTGGCCGGATTCGCGGCGCTGCATCAGGGCGCGGGGCAGCGGGCGCTGGATCATTTCCGCCATCTGGAAACCGTCGTCGGCAGCGCGATCAGCACTGCGCGGGCGCTTTACTGGCAGGGCCGCGCACAAGAGGCGCTTGGCGATCAGGCGGCGGCGCGGGCAGCCTATGCCGGGGCGGCGCGGCAGCCCGGCGTCTTCTATGGCCAGCTTGCCGCAGAAAAGGTTCGCGCCACCATGCCGCCCGCCTTTGCGGTCCCCGGCAAGGCGGTCGAGACCCTGCCCGACTGGCGCGGCGCTCGGCTGGCCGAGAACGACGTCTTTCGCGCCGGGCTGTGGCTGCTGGCGGTCGGGCGGGTGGATGAAGCACAGCGATTTTTCCTGCAACTTTCGCAAACGGCCGAGCCCGAGGACATCGCCCGCATGGCCCGGCTGATGATCGAGGCGCGGGCGCCCTGGCATGGCCTGCGCCTGTCCAAGCAGGCCGCCGGCAAGGGCGTGATCTATCCCGCCGCGCAATTCCCGCTGACCGGGCTGGAAAAGGCCGATCTGGGGCTGCCTCCCGAACTGATCCTGTCGATCGCGCGACAGGAATCCGAATTCAACCACACGGCCAGCAGCCCGGTCGGCGCGCGCGGTTTGATGCAGCTGATGCCCGGAACGGCCGAACAGATGGCCCGCCGATTGCGCCTGCCCTACGACCTGCCGCGGCTGACCGCCGATCCGGCCTATAATGCCCGGCTGGGCGCCGCCTATCTGGAGGGCCTGCGCGAAAGGTTCGGGACCTCGACCGCGCTGACCGCCTCGGGCTACAATGCCGGGCCCGGCCGGCCGGCGCGCTGGCTGTCGGATTTCGGCGATCTGCGGCGCGATTTCGATCCGGTGGACTGGGTCGAACTGATCCCCTTCGACGAGACGCGCAACTATGTCATGCGCGTGACCGAGGCGATGGCGATCTATCGCGCCCGCATCAGCGGCAAGCCCGCCCCGATCGTGCCGACCTTCGATCTGACCGGCGGCGGGCTGATGCCGCCGCCGCCGCTGCGGCTGACGCTGGCGCTGTCGTCCCGGCCACCCGGAAAACCCTTCATCGGGCCACGCCTGCCCGAAGGCTGGATCAATCCTGCGGTCGAGGCGGTCGCGTCCGATTGAGGCGTGGTCAGGAACGGCGCCAGGCATCCGCAATCGGTCGGGCGCACCGGGCCGACATCTCGTTCCGGTCCCCGGTGCTGCGCCTCGAGGTCTCAGGCCGATCTGACCCTTGCGCGCCACAGCGTGAACAGGCCGGCCAACACCACGATCATGGCACCCAGAACGACGCTGGGGCGCAGCACCTCGCCGAAGACGAACACGCCGATCAGACTGGCCCAGACCAGTTGCGTGTAGGCAAAGGGCTGCAGCGCGGAAGCCTCGGCCAATTCATAGGCGCGGATCATCAGATAATGCGAGCTCATGCCGCAGATGCACAATCCCGCCATCCAGATCCAGTCCACCGGCGCCAGCCAGCGCCAGTCCCAGATCCCGATCAGCGTGATCGCCACCGCCCCCGCGACGCCGGTCCAGAAGAAGCTGACCATCGAGGGATCGTCGCGCGAGACATGCCGCGTCAGCAAACCATAGAGCGCGAACATGAACGCCGCGAGAAAGGGCAGCAGCGATTCGATCCGCATGACGCCGCCGCCGGGTTGCAGGATCACGAGAATGCCCGAAAAGCCGATCCCGATCGCCGCCCAGCGGCGCCAGCCGACCTTCTCGCCCAGGACCGGGCCGGAGAGGGCCGCGACCAGCAGCGGATAGGCGATGAAGACGGCCTGCGTCTCGACCAGGCCGAGGCGGACGAAAGCCTCGACCATGACCACGACCTCCAGCACCAGAAGCACGCCCCGCGCGATCTGCGTCAGCGGCCGCCTGGTGCGCACCGCCCGCCTCAGACCGCCCGGCTGACGCGAGACCAAGACGATGACGAAAGCCGCGAAGACCCAGTATCGGATCATCACCACAAGAACCGGCGGATATTCCGCGCCCAGCACCCGCGAAAAGCCATCCTGCATCGAAAAGATCAGCGCGCTGGCGGACATCAGCAGGATCCCCAGCCCGGTCCTGTCCTGCGCGGGCGGGGACATCCGCGGCGGCACGGGCGGCGGCGCAGAGGCCGCGGCCGCCGAGGCGGCATGGGGCGGGTCGTGACGATCGTCGGGCATGGGCGCGGTCCTCTGTATACCGCCCATGCGCGGCGCGCGAGGCTACGTCAAGTCATGGCCGGAATGCGCTTGCCGCAGATCGGCCCGGCGCGACCGCGCGGTCAGTCGCGGCTGCGAATCACCTTGGCGAAGGGCTGGAATATCTGCGGATTGGCGGCAATCATGCGGCCCGTTTCCAGCGCATCGTCGCCCTCGCCGATGCCTTCGACGAAACCGCCGGCCTCGCGCACAATCAGAATGCCCGCCGCCACGTCCCAGGGCTTGTTGCCGCGTTCCCAGTAGCCATCGTATCGCCCGGCCGCGACATAGGCCAGATCCAGCGAGGCCGCGCCCAGGCGGCGGACACCGGCGCTGATCGGCATCAGCCGGGCCAGATCCTGCAAGGCGGCCGGCAAGGGACCGCGCCCGGCGAAGGGAATGCCCGTGGCGAACAGCGCCTCGCCCAGATGGCGCCGGCCCGAGACGCGGAGGCGCTGGTCGTTCATGAAGGCGCCGGCACCCTTTTCGGCGGTGAACAGCTCGTCCTTGGCGGCATCGAAGATCACCGCCGCGACGATTTCCCTCTTGTGCTCCAGCGCGATGCTGACGGCCCAGTGCGGCAGGCCGTGCAGGAAATTGGTGGTCCCGTCCAGCGGATCGACGATCCAGCGCCGCGTCGGATCCTCGCCAGCATCCTCGCCGGTCTCTTCGCCCAGCCAGCCGTAATTGGGCCGCGCGTTGCGCAGTTCCTCCTTGATGACCCGCTCGGCCTCGCGGTCGGCGCGGGTCACGAAATCGCCCGCGCCCTTGACGCTGACCTGGAGGTTCTCGACCTCGCGGAAATCCTTGACCAGCGCGCGTCCCGCCTTGCGGGCGGCCTTGATCATGACGTTCAGATTGGCGCTTGCCATCACATGCTCCGGAATGGGGATCGCCGCCTCATAGGGGCTGGCGCGCGGAATGTGAAGCCGCGCGCGGCGTCACGAGGCCGAACCACGCAGCATCCGCAGCGGCTCGGTGCGCGAAAGCCGCAGGACATGGGCCATGTAGGGCTGCGACAGATCCTCTTCGCGGATCGCGGCATAGAGGCGGCGCAGGATGCCGCCCGGGCCCAGAGGCAACATGGCGATATCGGGATTGGCGGATTCGCGACGCAGAACCCAGTCGGGCATCACCGCCACACCTCGCCGAGAGGCGACCAGCATCAGCGACACCGCCGTCAGTTCCACCGTGCGCTGGCGGGCGGGCTCGATCCCGGCGGGGGTCAGGAACTGGCTGAACACGTCCAGCCGCGCACGCTCCATCGGATAGGTGATCAGCGTTTCATCCGCCAGATCCCGCGGGTCGGCATAGCCCTTGATGGTCAGCGGATGCCCGGCCGGGACCACCAGCGTGGGCGCATAGTCGAATAGCGGCTGGTAGATCACGCCCGGCACATCCTCGGGGTCGGACGAGATGACCAGATCGACCTCTTCGCGCGCCAGCGCGGGCAGCGCGCCGAAGGCCAGCCGCTGGCGGATGTCCACGTCCACGTCGGGCCATGCCCGGCGGAAGATGTCCAGCACCGGCAGCAGCCAGTCGAAACAGGCGTGGCATTCCATCGCGATATGCAGCCGGCCGATTCGGCCTGCCTCGACGCCCTTGAACTCGGCTTCGGTCGCCGCGACCATGGGCAATACCTGCTCGGCCAGCCGCAGGACGCGCATTCCGGCCGCAGACAGCCGCATCGGCTTGGCCCGGCGAACGAACAGTTCCACCCCGGCCTGCTGCTCCAGCGCCTTGACCTGATGCGACAGCGCCGATTGGGTGATGTTCAGTACTTCGGCCGCCCGCGCCAGGCCACCCTGTTCGTGGATCGCCTGAACCGTTCGCAGATGGCGCAGTTCCAGATGCATGTTGAGCCCGTTTCAAGTTTATCTTGAGAATTATGAATTTGTCTCACGGCCCCGATGATGGCACAAGAGGCGCAAGACAAAGGAATCGCCATGACCCGCACCGCGCCGAAGATCAGCTTCGAATTCTTTCCGCCCAAGACGCTGGACGCCTCGTTCCGTCTGTGGGAAGCCGCGCGCGCCCTGGCCCCGCTGAACCCCGATTTCGTGTCGGTCACCTATGGCGCGGGCGGCACCACGCGCAAGCTGACCCATGACGCGGTGACGACGATCAACCGCCATTACGGGCTGAACGTCGCCGCCCACCTGACCTGCGTCGAGGCCACGCGCGCCGAGACGATGGAGATCGTGCAATCCTATGCCGATGCCGGAATCCGCGAAATCGTGGCCCTGCGCGGCGATGCGCCCAAGGGGCAGGACCGCTTCACGCCGCACGATGACGGCTTCGTCAATTCGGTCGAACTGATCGAGGCGATCGCCGCCCGGGGCGACATGACGATCCGTGTCGGCGCCTATCCCGAACCGCATCCCGACAGTGCCGATGGTGACGCCGATGTCGCCTGGCTGAAACGCAAGATCGACGCCGGTGCGACCAGCGCCATCACCCAGTTCTTCTTCGAGGCCGAAACCTTTTTCCGTTTCCGCGACAAATGCGACAAGGCGGGCATCGACGTGCCGATCATTCCCGGCATTCTGCCGATTCAGGGCTGGGCGGGCGCCAAACGGTTCGCGCAAAGCTGCGGCACGACCATTCCCGCCTGGGCCGAGGATGCCTTTGCAGCCGCAATCCGCGACGGCGGCGACCGCGAACGGCTTCTGGCCACCGCCATTTGCGCCGAGTTGTGTGACACGCTGATCGAGGGCGGCGTGGACCGGCTGCATTTCTATACGCTGAACCGGCCCGAAATGACCCGCGACGTCTGCGCCGCACTTGGCGTGCAACCCGTCCGCGAACTGGAGGCAGTGGCCTGAAGCCGCGCTTGCCGATCCGAACCGGCCCGGCCTGAAGACGCCGGAAAGTCGTGGCCCGGCATCCCTTGGGGCGGGCGCGGCGATGCCTACCTGCTCCAGAGAGGTCCAAAGGTTGGCCCAATCAGGACGCGCCAGAGGCTTCTGCATCGCCGCGTCACCGACGTCGCGCGCGGACTTGGGATCCGGGTCGCGGGCTTCGCGTTTCGGGCTTTGGCCGATCCGGCGCTCAGATATTGTCCGAGGCGGCGTCCGATGCGGGCTGCGCGCGCTTCCAGCGGCGCGATATTCGGCGCGGCATGTCCAGTGCGTGACCGGCCAGATGACCGGTCAGCAGTGCCGGGCCGGGATAGGGATCGGGCACCGTCGGATGCAGAGCCTCGCTGGCGATGGTTCCGGCCACGCGCGGCGCACGCGAGAGGAATGCCTTGCCCCATTTGCGCCATGAGCCGATACCGGGCGCGGTCGGATCGCCGGGGAAATGTGCCTGCCAGTCATGGGGCAGCGGCAGGCCCGCGCCTTCGGCCTTCTCCAGCATCCAGACCAGCGGGATATTCGCCAGCGGACGGGCAAATTCCAGTCCGCTGAGCTGTCCGCCGATATCGGCGTGGGCGCCACGAAACCACATCTGTTCGATATGGCCGGCGCCGCCGGCATCGTCCCAGAGCAGCGGCGCAAAGGCAGCCCGCGTCTCGTCCAGAGCCAACGCCTGAAACCCGTATTCCACCTGGCCGCCCAGATGCGGATCGTGAAAGCGAAAGCGCGGCTCGGTCAGCATCCACAGCAGCGGCAACCGCAGCCCAAGCGCCATCACCGTGTCGAAACAGCCGACCATGCGAATCGGCACCTCGGACCGGCAACGCCGTCGGTGGAAGGCGGCGATGGCTTTTTCCGATCCGCCGTCGCGATAATACCGCCATGCCAGGCGCGTGTTGCGTTCGGTGGCCGCATCCGCGCGCAGCAGGCCGATCCGCCCGATCATGCCGGCGAGACTGCGCACCGCAAAGGCGCCGCGGGAATAGCCGAACAGAAAGATCTGGTCGCCCGGACGATACCCCGAGGCAAGCCAGCCATAGGCGTCGATGATCCGCGCCTCCATTGCCCGGCCCATGGCCAGTTCGGGCAGGGTTCGCCAGCGGTTCCATTGCTGGCCCAGACCGTAATGGATACGTGGCCGCGGACCGGGCAGAGGGCCGAAAAGGCCGGTCAGCAGCCGGTGGATACGTCCGATCGACGACCGCCGCCCATCATCGAGCGAGGCGAAGGTGCCGTCCATCAGCACGACGTGAATCTGAACCGGGCGAATCGTTACCATCCTCCGACGCTAGCATGCGAGCGTGAGGAAACAATTACTCCAGCGCCATCACGGTCGCGTGGCTCATCGCACCAAAGCCGTTGAAGCGCGTGTTCGTGACCGTCGAATAGGCTCCGGCGCCGTGGAAGATGACGAAATCGCCCTCTTCGATGTCGGCGGGCAGCGCCAGTTCGCCAGGCAGCCGGTCCACGGAATCGCAGGTCGGGCCGAACAATACGCGCCCGCTGCGTTCGCCGTCGCGCGATTGGCCCCTGGGGTCCAGCACCTGGATACGGTCGATATTGCCGATGATCGGCAGTTCGGCCAGCCCGCCATAGACGCCATCGTTGAGAAAGACGGCGGCGCCATCGCGGATACCCTTGACGCGGGTGATCAGCGAAAAGGCATCGGCGCAAAGGCCGCGACCCGGTTCGCAGACCAGATCCGGCGCGTCATCGCCAAAGCTGTCGGCCACCGTATCGGCGATCTCCGTAAAGATGGATTGCAGGTCGGGCTCGACGCCAATGACCCGATGCGAGGGGAAACCGCCGCCGACATTCAGCCGTTGCGCCCGGACGCCCGCCATGTCGCAGATTTCCTTCGCCACGCTGATATAGCTTTCCCAGGCAATCGGATCGACGCATTGCGTGCCCGGATGGAAGGTCAGCGAGGGCACATAGCCGCGACGGGCCACCAGCCCCAGCAACTCGGCCGCCAGATCCGGCGTCGCGCCGAACTTCGAGCCGAAATCATAGGCCGCGCCCAGAACCGGCAGCTTGAAGCGGGGCGAAATCTCGACCCCCTTGCCATCGATCTCGGCAGGCACCAGGGCGAACAGCTTTTCCAGTTCGCTGAGGCTGTCCACCGACCATGCCCTGATCCCGGCCTCTACCGCATGGGCGATCTCGTGCCGGGCGCGGACGGGGTTGTGGTAATGGCGCGCGGTGCGGGGTGCGACACGGCCGATCAGGTCGATCTCGAAAGGAGATGCCACGTCGAATCCCCTGATCCCGGCGCTGACAAGGGTCTGGATCACGGCCTCGTCGGGGTTCGACTTGACGGCATAGGTCACCAATCCCGGAAAGCCTGCCAGAAAGGTCCGGGCGCGGCTTTGAAGCACGGTCGGGGCGAACACCATCAGCGGATGTTCGGGCTGAAGATTGCGGATGATCTCGGCCGGATTGTCCCAGACTGTCTTCATTTCTCCCATCGGCGGGATCCTTTCGCGTATCGTTCGGTTCGGCCAAGGCCGCGTGGAAAACCCCAATCGGCACCTTGCTGTTCCAGTTTCACGGGGAAAAGGGCGCGAATCGCGGATTTCGGCGGTCCATAGCCCGAAACCGGTAACGATTTCACGAAGATTCCGCGCGCCCCGGTTGATCGCGGTCACGACCGTCGCGCAACCGGAACAGATCCACGAAACGCTGTGCCGCATCGGCGTCGCCGCGCAGTCCGATCACGCCGCGCGCGGACAGATCGGCCAGGGGCGCGGGACCATAGACCGCCATCGCCAGCCGGTTGCCATCCCCTTCAAGCACGAAATCGCCAATGGGCGCAGGCGCGACCTCGGGGCGCAGGACACCATCGCCCGACAGGCGCTGCACGAAACCCTCGCGCGGCATGACGAACGCCGCCGCGACATCGCGCCCTTGCGCGGCCGTGCTATCGATCATCGCCGTCATCGAGATCATCAGCGCGGTTGGGCTGATGAAACGCCGCGGATCGTGGCCGGGATGGGCCGCACCCCAGCGGCACATCGCCTGCAACACCGGCAGCAGCGCCCGTCCGCTTTCGGTCAGCGCATAGATGCCCAGTGTCGCGTCGTGCGCGACCACCCCAGCCTCGGCCAGTTGTGCCAGCCTCTGCGTCATCACCGCCGCCGTGATCCCGGGCAGGCCACGGCGCAGGGCCTGGAAGCGCTTCGGGCCCAGCAGCATCTCGCGGACGATCAGCAGCGCCCAGCGATCGCCCACGACATTCAGCGCGTGGGCGGCAAGGCATCCCTCGTCATATCGGATGCGCGGAGTTCGGCCGTCGGTAGTCATTTCTTGATACTATAAGTTGTTTTTTAATACCACAAGACGCAGAATGCGATTCGCGGGCGCGTCGTCGCGCCGAAATGGAGGGGAAAATGACGTATTTCTGGGGTTTCGTTCAGGCGGTACCGACCGCGAACAAGGACGCCTATACCGAACATGCGCAACAGGCATGGCCGATCTTCAGGAAGTTGGGCGCCTTGCGCGCGGTCGAATGCTGGGGCGAAGACATTCCGAAGGGCAGGCAGACCGATTTCTATCGTGCGACCCAGTGCAAGGAGGACGAGACCCCGGTCTTTTCCTGGATCGAGTGGCCCGACAAGGCCACAGCCGACAAGGCAGGGGCGCAGATGCAGGATCATCCTGATTTTCAGGCCATGCCGCCGATGCCTTTCGACGGAATGCGGATGTTCTGGGGCGGCTTCGTGCCTGTCTACAGCTTCGGCGCGTCGAAGCCCGGCAGCTATGTCCAGGGCTTCGTTCTGGCCGTCCCCGAGAAAAACAAGGATGCCTATGTCAGGATGGCCAGCAGCGCCGAGCAGATGTTCCGCGACAAGGGTGCGACCCACATGGTCGAGAACTGGGGCGACGACGTGCCGCATGGCAAGGTGACCGACTTCTACCGTGCCGCCGACGCGAAGGAGGGCGAGACACCGGTCTTTTCCTGGATCGAATGGCCCGACAGGGCCACCGCCGACAAGGCCGCGAAAGAAATGGAGGCCGAAATGGCCGGCGCGGACATGGGCGACATGCCCTTTGACGGAATGCGCATGTTCTGGGGCGGCTTCGTGCCCGTCATGGACAAAAGCTGAGGAGGAGCAGATGGCCGGATTTCATGGAAAGCCTTGCTGGTATGAACTGACCACCAGCAAGGGCAACCTTGCCGCCGCCGGAGATTTCTACGGCGCGGTTCTGGGCTGGTCGATCCGGGACGCGGGCATGGACGACTTTTCCTATCACCTCGCCAGCGCGGGGGACGACCGGGTGGCGGGGCTGATGGAGATGCCCCCCGACGTCTCGCAGATGCCGCCGAACTGGCTGATCTACTTCGCCGTCGAGGATGCCGACGGGGCCGCCGCCGACATCATCGCGGCGGGCGGCCGCATCTTTCGCGAACCGGCCGACATCCCGGGCACCGGGCGCTTCGCCATCGCCTCTGATCCGCAGGGCGCGGCTTTCGGCATCCTGCAACCGCTGCCGATGGAAGACGGCGCGCAAGGCGGCCAGGCGTTCGATCAGTCGAAGGCCGGGCATGGAAACTGGAACGAGTTGATGAGCACCGACCCCAAGGCGGGATTCGCCTTCTATTCGGCGTTGCTGGGCTGGTCGAAATCGAGGCCCATCGACATGGGCGAGATGGGAACCTATCAGCTTTTCAGCCATGACGGCACGGATATCGGCGGCATGATGGGCATGGGCAATGCGCCGGTACCGGCGTGGCTGCCCTATTTCGGCACCGACGGCGTGACCCAGGCGATGGTCCGGATCGAGGCCGGCGGCGGCGCCGTCATCCACGGTCCGCAAGAGGTGCCCGGCGGTGCCTTCATCGCCATCGCCCGCGATCCGCAGGGCGCGCATTTCGCCGTGGTCGGACCCAGGCAGGCCGCCCCCTGATCGCGCCGCATGACACCGGCGCCGCCCTCGCCTTTCGCGGGACGGGTCCGGCGAAGCCCCCCGGATCGTGAATGGATGAGCCGGACGATGCTGGGCCCGCGGCCCGCGCCGCGCGGCCGGGCGGCGGAATGACGCGGCCCGCAACTGTCGCCGCGCCAGCCCCGTGTCGCGCCGCGGACAGGATCGCCGCCCGCTTTCACTGACCGCCGGCGGCTGACTGCATCGCCGCATTCGCACCACATTCCCTTGGCCTTTCCGCCCGGCTTCGCTAATCCCTGTGCCAAGCAAGGGGATATGCCGCCATGAACATGGACAAGAGTTTTGACGCGCAGGCCGCCGAGGCCCGGATCAGCGCCGAATGGGAACGCACGGGCGCCTTCGCCGCGGGCGCCAACGCCTCGCGGTCCGACACCTTCACCGTGATGATCCCGCCCCCCAACGTGACCGGCAGCCTGCATATCGGCCACGCCTTCAACAACACGTTGCAGGACATCCTGGTCCGCTGGCACCGGATGCGCGGCTTCGACACGCTGTGGCAGCCGGGTCAGGATCACGCCGGCATCGCCACGCAGATGGTGGTGGAACGACAGATGGCGCAGCGGCAGGAACCGAACCGCCGCGAGATCGGGCGCGACGCCTTTGTCGAGAAGATCTGGGCGTGGAAACAGGAATCCGGGGACACGATCATCAACCAGTTGCAGCGTCTGGGCGCCTCCTGCGACTGGTCGCGCAACGCCTTTACCATGTCCGGCGCGCCGGGCGCGCCCGACGGCGAGGAGGGCAATTTCCACGACGCGGTGATCCGGGTCTTCGTCGACCTCTACAACAAGGGTATCATCTATCGCGGCAAGCGACTGGTGAACTGGGACCCGCATTTCGAAACCGCGATCAGCGATCTGGAGGTCGAGAACCGCGAGGTTCCCGGCCATATGTGGCATTTCAAATACCCGCTGGCCGGCGGCGAGACCTATGAATACGTGGAGCGCGACGAAGACGGCAACGTCACCCTGCGCGAGACGCGGGACTACATCAGCATCGCCACGACGCGGCCCGAAACCATGCTGGGCGACGGCGCGGTCGCGGTCCATCCGGGCGACGCCCGCTATGCCCCGATCGTGGGCAAGCTGTGCGAGATCCCGGTCGGCCCCAGGGAACATCGCCGGCTGATCCCGATCATCACCGATGAATACCCCGATCCCGATTTCGGCAGCGGCGCGGTCAAGATCACCGGCGCGCATGATTTCAACGATTACGGCGTCGCCACCCGCAACGGCATCCCGCTTTACGCGCTGATGGACACGAAAGGCGCGATGCGCGAGGACGGGCTGCCCTATGCGGACAGCGCCGCCATCGCGACCCGCGCCGCGAAGGGCGAGGATGTGGGCGACGTGTCGGGCGTCAATCTCGTCCCCGACCATCTGCGCGGGCTGGACCGGTTCGAGGCCCGCCGGCAGGTCATCGACGAGATCACCGCCGAGGGGCTTGCCGTCACCGATGCCAACGGCGCGCCGGTGATCGACAGCAAGCCGATCATGCAGCCTTTCGGCGACCGTTCCGGCGTGGTGATCGAGCCGATGCTGACCGATCAGTGGTTCGTGGACACGAAACGGATCGTCCAGCCCGCCATCGACGCCGTACGCGACGGGCGCACGCAGATCCTGCCCGAGCAGCACAAGAAGGTCTATTTCAACTGGCTGGAAAACATCGAGCCCTGGACCATCAGTCGCCAGCTTTGGTGGGGACACCAGATTCCGGTCTGGTACGGGCTGGATCTGTCGATCGAGAACTTCGTCGATGACGAGGGCGACGGCGCTCTGGACGAGGTCGAATTGTTCGAATTGCTGGTGGATGGATTGGTCCATACCGGCCAGCGCCAGCATTGCGCGGCCGATTTCAAAGGCATCGTGCAGAAATTCCGCGACGATATCGCAGGATTGCCGGCGCCGCTGGAGGCCAGTCGCGTGATCGAGGTCGCCGACCGCGCCGCCGCGGTCGAAACGCTGGCAAGAAGCCTTGCGGAATACAATCTGTCCCAGAATCCGACCGAACTGGTCTATCCGGTCTGGCGCGACCCGGACGTTCTGGACACCTGGTTCTCGTCCGGGCTCTGGCCGGTCGGCACGCTGGGCTGGCCCGACAAGACACCGGAAATGCAGAAATATTTCCCCACCGACGTCCTCGTCACCGGGTTCGACATCATCTTCTTCTGGGTCGCGCGGATGATGATGATGCAGTTGGAGGTGACGGGCGACGTGCCCTTCCACACCGTCTATGTCCACGGCCTGGTGCGCGACGAAAAGGGCGCGAAGATGTCGAAGTCGAAGGGCAACGTCATCGACCCGCTGGATCTGATCGACGAATACGGCGCCGATGCGCTGCGCATGACCCTGACCAGCATGGCCGCGATGGGCCGCGATCCCAGGCTGGGGCCGCGTCATGTCGAGGGATTCCGCAATTTCGTCACCAAGATCTGGAACGCCACCCGCTTTGCCGAGATGAACGGCGTGCGCGGCGGCGGCGCGCGGCCCGAACCCGGTCATCATGTCAATCGCTGGATCATCGGCGAGGTCGCCCGCATCCGCATGACGACCGATGCGGCGCTGGAGGGCTATCGTTTCAACGACGCGGCCAGCGGGCTTTATGCCTTTGTCTGGGGCAAGGTCTGCGACTGGTATGTCGAATTCGCCAAGCCGCTGTTCGATGGTCCCTGCGCCGAGGAAACCCGCGCCACGATGGGCTGGGTTCTGGACCAGTGCTACCTGATGCTGCACCCGATCATGCCTTTCGTGACCGAGGAACTCTGGGCGCTGACCGGCGAGCGGAGGAAGATGCTGGTCCACGGCGACTGGCCGGATTACGGCGTCGAACTGATCGATCCGGCATCGGATCGCGAAATGAACTGGGTGATCGCGCTGATCGAGGCGCTGCGCTCGGCGCGGGCGCAGATGGGGGTTCCGGCGGGCGCGACGCTGGATCTGGTCGTGACCGAGGCGGATGACGCGGCCCGCGCCGCGCTGAGCGCCAACGCTCCGCTGATCGAACGGCTTGCGCGCGTGAACGCGCCGCGCGACGGGACCGCGGGCAAGGGCACGATCTCGGTCTCGGCGCAAGGGGCCAGTTTCGCCCTGCCGCTGGGCGATGTCATCGACGTGGCGGCCGAGACGGCACGGTTGCAGAAGGCCCTGGCCAGGTCGCGAAAGGATGCCGAGGGTCTGGAAAAGCGGCTGGAAAACCCGAAATTCGCCGCCAATGCCGAGGCCGAGGTGATCGAGGAGACGCGCCGGAAACTGGTCGTCCTGCAAGACGACATCGCGCGGCTGAAGGCGGCGCTGGCGCAACTGGCGGCGATGTGATCCTGGCCGGGGCCGCCGGCTTTCGTGGCGAGGACGGGTGCCTCCGGCGGGGATATTGGGGCCAAGGCAAGGGGCGGGCCTTGCGGGGCATGCCGCGTGCACCGGATGTGCACAGCCCGTGCACAGCCCGTGCACCGGCTGCGCGGAAATTCAGAGACCGGCCAGCGCGCGCGGCAGCGCCTCGGCCAGGATGTCCAGCTCCGGCGCGGGGGCGCAGCTGATGCGGATGCAGCGGTCCAGAGGCGGCACGCCGGGCATGCGGACGAAGACCCCCTGCCGTTCCAGCGCGGCGACGAGGCGGCGCGAAAAGGCGCCGTCGCGGCCGGTATCGACGGCCACGAAATTGGTCGCGGATGGCAGGGCGGTCATGCCATTGGCGGCGGCGATGGCGGCGAGGCGGTCGCGGGCCTTGCCCACCTGGTGCCGGATATCGGACAGCCAGGCGGAATCGCGCAGCGCCGCCAGCGCGCCCGCCTGCGCCATCCGGTTGACGCCGAAATGGTTGCGGATGCGTTCGAAGCCGGCGATCAGGTCGGGATGGCCGATCGCATAGCCGATCCGCGCGCCCGCCAGCCCGTAGGCCTTGGAAAATGTCCGCATCCGGATCACGCGGGGATCGTCCGCCGCGATCTGCGGGATCGCGCTGTCGGG
>DBFD01000017.1:0-18309 GCA_002294185.1 Paracoccus sp. UBA889 | reverse complement strand
GCGAATTCGATATAGGCCTCGTCCAGGATCAGCAGCGCGCTGTCGGGAAGATCGTCCAGCATCGCCCGGATCGCCGGACCCTGGTGCCACGATCCCATCGGGTTGTCGGGATTGGCCAGATAGACCAGCCGCGCCCCGCGGTTCCGCGCCGCCGCCGACAGCGCGTCCAGATCCTCGGCATCGTCGCGATAGGGCACCTTGTGCAAGGCGCCGCCGAAGCCCGCGACATGGTAGTTGAAGGTCGGATAGGCGCCGTCCGAGGTGACGGCCACATCGCCCCGGTCGATCATCAGGCGGGCGAGATTGCCCAGAAGTCCGTCGATCCCCTCGCCCACCGTCACGCTTTCGGCCGGAACGGCGTGATGATCGGCCAGCGCGTGCCGCAGATCGTGGCTGGTCGAATCGCCGTATTGCCAGGCCCGCGCGGCCTCGTCCCGCATGGCGGCGATGGCGGCGGGGCTGGGGCCGAAGCCGTTCTCGTTCGCGCCCAGCCGGGCATCGAAGGCGGCGCCGCGCCGACGCTGCAACGTCTCGGGGCCGATGAAGGGCACGGTCGCGGGCAGGGATGCGGGGATCGGGGCGAAGGGCTTGGGTCTCATGAGGCCGAGACTTGGCGCATTCGCCGCGATCCCGCAAGTCTCAGTCTTCGTCGACGCTGTCGTGGTTGCGGCGGCCCTCGAAAAGGGCGCGGTCCTCTTGCAGTTCCAGCCACATCGCGTTGACGACGGCAAACATCGCCGCCAGCGGCAGGCCGAGGATCCAGGCGAAATACCACATGGGCGGTTTCCTCAATAGCTGTGACGTTCGGGGTCCGAGACGTCGTCTTCCGTCACCTTGCCCCACAGGACCCGATAGACCCAGGCGGTATAGGCCAGGATCAGCGGCAGAAAGATCACCGTCGCCACCAGCATCACGAACAGGGTCTGATGCGAGGACGAGGCATCCCAGATCGTCAGCGACGAATCGGGACTGGTGCTGGAGGGCAGAAGGAACGGGAACATCGTCAGCCCGACCGAGGAAATCATCCCGAAGATCGCCATTTTGGACCAGCCCAGCGGCGAATATTGCCCGCCCGAACGCAGCGCCCGCATCGCCATGAAGGTGCCCAGAAAACCCATCGCCGGGGCGATCGCGATCCATGGACGGTCGGCATAGGCCGAAAGCCAGCTTCCCGACCGGCTGACGGTCGAGGCCAGCGGGTTCGAGGCGCCGTTCGGGTCCGGCGGGTTCACCAGGGCATAGCCGTCGATGAAGAAGGCCAGCCACAGCCCGGCCAGCGCATAGCCCGCCAGCACCACCTTCGCCGCCGTGACGCCATGGCGGCGGGCGCGGTCGGCGATCGCGCCCTCGGTCTTCAGCACCAGCCAGCCCGCCCCGTGCATCACCAGCATCGCCAGCGAGACGATCCCGCACAGCAGCGCGAAGGGTCGCAGCAGGCCGAAGAATTTCATGAAGGCGGGGCCGTCATAGATCGAAAGCAGGTCGGGGGTCAGGTAGAAGGGAATGCCCAGCAACACGTTGCCGACCGCGACGCCGAACAGCAGCGCCGGGGCGGCGCCGCCAAAGCAGAGCGCCGCGTCCCAGCGCGCGCGCCATTTCGGATCCTCGCGCTTGCTGCGGAACTTGAAGCCCACGGGCCGCACGATCAGCGCCGCGAGAATGGCGAACATCACCAGGTAGAAGCTTGAGAAGCTGATCGCGTAGAGCGGTGGAAAGGCCGCGAAGATCGCGCCCCCGCCGAGGATGAACCAGACCTGGTTTCCCTCCCATACGGGGCCGATCGTGTTGATCACGACACGGCGTTCGGCATCGGTTTTCGCCACGAAGGGCAGCAGCGCGCCGGTGCCCATGTCGAAACCGTCCGTCAGCGCGAAGCCGATCAGCAGAACGCCCAGGATCAGCCACCAGGTCAGGCGCAGATATTCGAACGGGATCAGTTCATACAGGATCATGGCGTCACTCGGCTGGTTTCAGGCGGGCGCGATGGCTTGCGCGCCAGTCATCGGTGATCTGCACGTCCTCCTGCGGCCCGAGGCGGATGTATTTCAGCAGCAGCCTGACCTCGATCACGAAAAGCAGGGTGTAGAAGGCGGCAAAGCCCGCGATGGTCAGCAGCACCTCGGTCGCGGACAGGGCGCTGACCGACAGGGCGGTGGGCAGGATGCCGTCCACGGTCCAGGGCTGGCGGCCATATTCGGCCACGATCCAGCCCAGTTCCGCCGCCACCCAGGGCAGCGGGATCATCATCACCGCACCGCGCAGCGCCCATTTCGGATAGCGCCCGCGCCGGAACGAGGAGATGATGAAGAAATAGCCCGTGGCGGCGATGAACAGCAGGCCCAGCCCGACCATGATGCGGAAGGACCAGAAGATCGGCCAGACGCGCGGCACCGTGTCGGCCGCCGCCTGCGCGATCTGCGCCTCGGTCGCCTGACGCGGATCGTCCAGATAGCGCCGCAGCAGCAGGGCATAGCCCAGATCGTCGGAATGGCGCTGGAACACCGCGTTTACCCCGGGATCGGTGTTTTCACGGTCCTGCTGGATCGTCATCAGCGCGTCATAGGCGATCAGGCCCGAACGGACGCGCTGTTCGGCCTCCTGGACCAGTTCCTCGATGCCGGGAATTTCCCGGGTCAGCGAACGGGTGCCGATCAGGCCCATGACATAGGGAATCCGGACCGCCCACTTGGTTTCGCGCGCCTGCTGATCGGGAATGCCCAGGAGGGTGAAGGGGGCGGGGGCGGGATCGGTCTCCCACATGGCTTCGATGGCGGCCAGCTTCATCTTCTGGTTCAGCCCGGCATCATAGCCGGATTCGTCGCCCAGCACGACGACCGACAGCGCCGAGGCCAGCCCGAAGCTGGCGGCGACGGCGATGGAGCGCCGCGCCAGCGCCAGGTGCCGCCCCCGGAGCATGTACCAGCTGGACACGCCCAGGACGAAGATCGCGGCGGTGACGTAGCCCGCGCTGACGGTGTGGACGAATTTGGCCTGCGCGACGCTGTTGAACATCACCTCGAAGAAGCTGGTCAGTTCCATCCGCATCGTGATCGGGTTGAATTCCGCGCCGACCGGATTCTGCATCCAGCCATTGGCGATCAGGATCCACAGCGCCGAGAAATTCGACCCGATGGCCACCAGCCAGCCCACGACGAGGTGGCCGACCTTGCTGAGCCGGTCCCAGCCGAAGAACCACAGGCCGACAAAGGTCGCCTCCATGAAGAAGGCCATCAGACCCTCGATCGCCAGCGGAGCGCCGAAGACATCGCCGACATATTGCGAGTAATAGGACCAGTTCATGCCGAACTGGAATTCCATCACGACGCCCGTCGCCACGCCCATGGCGAAGTTGATGCCGAACAGCAAACCCCAGAACTTGGTCATCTGCCGCCAGATGGGACGGTTGGTCATGACATAGACCGTCTCCATGATGGCGACCAGGATCGACAGACCCAGGGTCAGCGGCACGAACAGAAAGTGGTAAAGGGCGGTCATGGCGAATTGCAGCCGCGACAGCTCGACGACACCGATATCCATGGGCGCGTTCCTTTTGCGTTCGCACCGACTCTAACCTTTCGGGCCGGCAATCCCAAGGGCCGGCCGCGTGGCAGGCTGTCGCTGCGGTCGCGTGTCGCATGATCGGTTCGGACAGGATCGGGGCGGCGTGGCGCCGCCGCCGGGTCACAGGCTCAGCCCCTCGGCCTGCCACAGCGCCGGGTCGTGGCTGTCGCCATGCGACCAGAACCATCGGCCCAGATAGCGGTCGTGGACATGCGGCAGGCGAAACCGGAACGCTCCGCGATCGGCCAGCACGACGAAATCCATGTGGATCTGATACGAGGTGACGGCGGCGATCCGGGACGGATCGGGCGCGTAATGGCCCCGATGGACCGGACAGCTCATCAGCACCAGCCGGTTGAGGTGCAGGCCCAGGCTTGAGCCATGCATCGCCACGCTGCCGCCATGACTGTGGGCAAGAATGTCCGGCCGGCTCAGGCCACGGGCCAGGATCCATGCCGACAGGTGTCGGGCCCCGGCATGGCGGGCATGATCGCTCCAGCCGCCCGACCAGGAAAAGAAATCGGGCGCCGCGTAGAGACCGGGGCAATGGTTCCGGAGGATATAATCGTGGAACAGCCCCGAAGGCTGCCACCAATCGCTGTGCGGCGTGCCCACGCGGGCGAAATGGGTGCCATGGACGATCAGCGCGTCCGGGGCCGCAGCGGCGGGCGCGGAGGGCGGCGTCGCGGACCGCCCCTGACCGGCGGGCGCCGGCAGCCTGCCCAGCCGCGCCAGCGCCGTGCGTGCCATCCGCACCGCCAGCGGGTCGGCGTCCTCTTCGACCACCTCGGCCAGCGTCGCAATGGGCAGAGCAGGGTCGCTGACCATGTCCAGCAGCGAGATCGCGGCCGCGGCCCGTTCGCTTGCGCCCGGATGACCAAGAGCCAGAAGCAGCAAATCCAGCGCGACACGCCGATCCGCGCTGTCGTAGAGCGTTGCGGTCATCTCGTCCATCACGGCCTGCCGCGCCGCGGCCTGCGCCGCGATCGCGGCCTCGTCGCGCGGGGCGAAGGGATCGAACGGCGGCAGCATGGCATGGCGTTCGACAAGGCGCGGCATTTCGTCGGCCAGGCGGAAGGCGCCGCCGGGCCGCGGATCGGGCAGATCGAAGAGGTCGCGTTCGGCCCCCAGATCGGCCAGCAGCGCATCGTATTCGCCATTTCCGTAGAGCACACCCAGAACCAGCAGCAATGCCTGCCGCGAGGCCCGGCCCCGCGGATCGCCCGTCACCGGTTCGCGCGGCGATGCGGGTTCGCTGATCGCAATCTCGTCCATGCCCCCTCCGCCGCCTGCAGGCAGAGGGATCATATCACGAAAATCGGCCCGCCGCTCAGAAGGCGCGGAAGGTCATCGTGGTCAGGGTGCGGCTGATATGGGGGATGTCGAACAGCCTGTCCGACAGGAAGCGGCCGACATCCTCGTCCTCGGGGATATAGATCTTGGCCAGCAGGTCGTAATCGCCCGAGGTCGAATAAAGTTCGCTGACGATCTCGCGGTCATAGATCGCCTCGGCAACCTCGTAGGTGCGGCCGGGCTCGCAGCGGAACTGGACGAAGACGGGGCGCATGGGGACCTCTTGGGTTGGGACTGGGCGGCAGGTTAGCGCGCCGTCTCGGGGGCGGTCCAGTCCCCCCGCGCCCAGCCCGACCAGAACCGCCCCATCAGCAGGACCGCCGCCAGCGACAGCCCCGCGCAGAGGCCCAGCCACAGCCCGACCGGCCCGAAACCCAGCGGAAAGGCAAGGCCCCAGGCGACCGGCATCCCCACGGCCCAATAGCTGAAGGCCGCGATCCACATCGGGACGCGGGTGTCGTGGACGCCGCGCAGAAAGCCCACCGCGACAACCTGCAGCGCGTCGGTCAACTGGAACAGGGCGGCATACATGACCAGCGTCACGCCCAGCGACACGATCATCGGCGCCTGCGGATCGGCGGGGTCCAGAAAGACCCGCACCAGCGGCGCCGCGAAACCCAGATAGATGGCGATGAAAAGGATTGCGAACAGGATCGCCAGCCCGGTCACCGCCATGGCGGCGTCGTGCATTCCCCGACGATCGTCGCGCCCCTTGGCCTGCCCGACCCGGATCGTCGCCGCGTTCGACAGCCCCAGATGCGCCATGAAGGTGATCGCGGTCAGTTGCAGCGCAATGCCGTGGGCGGCCAGTTGCGGCGTGCCGATCCAGCCCATCATCACGTTCGAGGCCACGAACAGCGCCCCTTCGGCCAGCAGGGTGACGCCGATCGGCAGGCCCAGCCGGAAGACCCGGCACAGCGCCTGCCAGTCGGACCGCCAGAAGCGGGTGAAAAGTTCGTATTTGCGCGCGACCGGCAGCCAGCCGGCATACAGCGCCAGGATCACCGCCGCGGTGATCTGGACCGCGAGGCTGGCGATGGCGGCGCCCCGGACGCCCAGTTCCGGCGCCCCGAGATTGCCGAAGATGAAGACCCAGTTCAGCGCGATGTTCAGCGGCAGCCCGGCCAGCGTGACCCACATCACGACCTGCGTCCGTTCCAGCGCGGCAAGATAGGAATTCAGCGTCAGCGCGACGAGGTTGGCGATCAGCCCCCAGCCCGCGATGCGCAGGTAGTCCTGCGCCAGTTGCGACACCACAGGCGTCTGGCCCAGCCCCAGCAGGACGGGGCGCGAGAACCACATCGAGGGCATGACCAGCAGGCCGAAGCCCAGGGACAGCCACAGCGCCATGCGGGTGACGCGGCGGACCTGGGTTTCGTCGCCGCGGGCGATGGCGGTGGCCATCAGGCCCATCACGGCGGTGCCGAAACCCATGCCGAGAAAGAACAGCACCTGCACGAACGAGGTGGCGATGACCAGCGCCGCCAGCGATTCGACGCCATGCCAGCCGACCATCAGCGTGTCGCTGACGCCGATGGCCATGCGCGCCAGATGGCTGCCGATCAGCGGCAGGCCCAGCGACAGCGTCGCCGCGACATGGGGGGCGTAACGTCCAAGCATGGTCCCGCCATATCCGCGCCCGCCTGCGCCGTCCATCGCCCGATTGGCACGATGCGCGGGAACCGGCCTTTGCGCGGTGCCCGGGGGATGCCGCCTCAGGCAGGCGGCGGCGCGGTCGTGGCGCGCATGATCAGTTCGCAGTCGAACCGGGTGCGGGCCAGCGGCTGACCGGCCTCGCTGTCCACGGAATCGGCCAGATGTTCGGCGGCGGCCGCGCCGATCCGGCGCGCCGGGATGCGGATCGTGGTCAGCGCCGGCTCCAGCTCGGCCGAGCCCACGAAATCGCCGATGCCGATGATCGACAGATCGCGCGGCACCGACAGGCCCAGCTTCAGCGCGGCATAGAGCGCGCCCTGGGCGATCACGTCGTTGCCGCAAAGCAGCGCCGTCGGGCGGTCAGCCGCCGCCAGCAAATCCAGGCAGGCGCGCTTGGCCTGCGCGGTGCTGTAGGGGGTGCGGACGCGCCAGCCTTCCGGCGTCTGGATCGAGGCCGCCTGCAGCGCCGCCATCGCCGCCGCGCGGCGCAGGCGGGCGCGGTCATTCTCGCCCGTATCGGGAAAGATCGCAGCGATCCGGCGGTGGCCCAGCATCAGCAGATGATCCGCCGCGATCCGCCCGGCCTCGGCATTGTCCACGCCCAGGCACGAGATCATCGAGGCGGGATCGTAGTTCCAGACCGCCAGAACCGGCAGCCCCTGTTCGCGCAGGACGCGATAGGTGTCGGCGCCGTGGTCCAGCCCGATCAGCGCCAGCGCATCGACCCGGTGTTCCAGCAGCTTGCGCACCAGCGCATATTCGTTGGCCAGATCATAGCCATGCGCGGCCAGCAGCAGGGTAAAGCCGCGCGCGCTGACCGCATCGTTGAAAGCCTGGATCAGTTCCGAGAAGATGACATCGGCGATGGTCGGCACCACCAGCCCGATCGTCGCGCTGCGCCGGCCATGGATCGTCTGCGCCGCACGGTTGCGGATATAGCCCGATTTCCGGATCGCCAGATCGATCTTCTTGCGCGTCGCGGGGTGGACCAGCTGGGGATGGTTCAGCGCCCGCGACACCGTGGCCGCCGACACGCCCGCAAGCCTGGCCACGGAAACAATATCAGCCTTATCCCTTTGCTTTTTCATCGTTCCCCGGCGACAGGCAGCATTTTCATGAAAACATTTGCAAGACTATTTTCATGTCCTATCGTGGAGCTTGCGATCCGGCAATGGCTGATTGGCGGATCCGCGCGGGCCGGGTTTGACGGCCGCGCGAAGGGGGGGGATGAGGCAGATGAACATCGCCGATGACATTCTTTCGGTCGACGGGGTGATGACCCGCGCCCGCGCCGCGCAGGCCGGATACGAGGCTCAGGGCAGCCAGTCGCGCTATGACCGCGCCGCGCAGGCCGCCGCCTGGGCGATCATGGAGCCGGGGCGGAACCGCCTGCTGGCGGAACTGGCCGTCAGGACGACCGGCCTTGGCAATGTCGCCGACAAGATCACCAAGAACCACCGCAAGACGCTGGGCCTGATGCGCGACATCCGGGACGTTCGGACCTTCGGCATCATCGCGGATGATCCGGCCACCGGCATTACCGAAATCGCCCGCCCCATCGGCGTGATCGGCGCGGTCGTGCCCTCGACCAACCCGGCGGCGACGCCGGCCAACAACATCGTCAACGCGCTGAAATGCGGCAATGCGATCATCCTGTCGCCCTCGCCCAAGGGTGTGGCCTGCTGCGAGATGCTGCTGGATTACATCCATGCCGAATTCGACAAGATCGGCGAGGACAAGGCGCTGGTCCAGATGCTGCCCGCGCCGGGCAGCAAGGCCAAGACGCAGCGGCTGCTGGAAACCTGCGATCTGGCCATCGTCACCGGCAGCCAGGACAACGTGCGTCGCGCCTATGAAAGCGGCACCCCCGCCATCGGGGTCGGCGCGGGCAATGTCGCCGTGATCGTGGACGAGACCGCCGATCTGGCCGCCGCCGCCGCCAGGATCGCGGCATCGAAGACCTTCGACAACGCGACCTCCTGTTCGTCCGAGAACGCGCTGATCGTGGTCGACGCGATCTATGACGATTTCCTCGCCGCGATGGCGGCCGAAGGCGGCGCGGTCGTTCCCGCCGCCGAGGCGGGCGGCATCGTCGCAAGATTGTGGCCCGACGGACATCTGAACCGCGAGATCATCGCGCGCGACGCCGATGTCACGGTCGAGAAGCTGGGCCTGACCGGCCGGGTGCGCGAAGGCACGCGCTTTCTGGCGGTCGAGACCGACGGGATCGGCCCGGATCATCCCCTGTCGGGCGAAAAGCTGAGCCGGGTCGCCGCGCTGTATCGCGCGCGCGATTTCGCGGATGCCACCCGCATCGCCCGCCGGATCCTGACCCATCAGGGCGCGGGTCATTCCATCGGCCTGCATTCGGCCGATCCCGACCGGCCCGTCGCAATGGGCCGCGACCTGCCGGTCTGCCGGGTCATCGTCAATCAGGCGCATTGTTTCGCCACCGGCGGGGCCTTCGACAACGGGCTGCCCTTTTCGCTGTCGATGGGCTGCGGTTCCTGGGGCGGCAATTCCATCGACGCCAATCTGCATTGGCGGCATTTCACGCAGACAACGCGCGTCGTGCGCGCGATCCCGCCCCGCGAACCGGAACTGGACGAGATCTTCGCCGGCTACTGGGCCGAGGCCGGGCGATGAGATTCGATCCCGACCGGCCGCCCGAAGGCACGATCCGCGACTGGCTGGATTCCCGTGCCGAGAACCAGGCACAGCGGATCTGCCATGTCTTTCCCGAAGATGGCGGCACCCTGAACTGGTCGGAACTGCGTAACGGCGCCGCCGACATTGCCGGGCGCCTGGCCGCGATGGGGATCCCGAAAGGCGCCAGCGTCGCGCTGATGATGCCCAATGGGCGCAACGCCGTGCTGGGCCTGTTCGGTGCGCTTTATGGCGGCTTTCGCGCGACGATGATCAACCTGGTCGCCGGGGCCGAGGCGATCGGCTATGCATTGTCGCATTCGCGGGCGGCGATCGTGCTGGTGGCGGAGTCGCAGCGCGATCTGCTGGACCGCGCCCTGCCCCGGACCGACCGGCCGGTGATCGTGACCGCGGGCGCGGACGGCTTCGACTGGCCAGGGGACGGGGCTGCCGGCGCGCCGCACCCGCACGGGCCCGGCGACGACGCGCTGCTGATGTATACGTCGGGGACGACCGGGCGGCCCAAGGGCGTGCTGCACAGCCATGCCAGCCTGCTGGCGGGCGGCTGGACCACCTGCGCGGCGCATGGTCTGTCGCCCGGGGACCGCGCGATGTGCGTGCTGCCGATCTATCACATCAACGGGCTGTGCGTGACGATCATGGGGCCGCTGGTCTCGGGCGGCGCGGCGATCGTCTGCGAACGCTTTTCGGCGGGCCGGTTCTGGACCCTGTGCGAGGAACACCGCGCCACCTGGTTCTCGGTCGTGCCGACCATCATCTCGCATCTGCTGCATGGCGAGGCGGCGCCGGATCCGGCCACGCGGGCACGAATCCGGTTCGGCCGGTCGGCCTCGTCCGCGCTGGCGGTCGAGGTCCAGAGCGCGTTCGAGCAGCGTTTCGGCATCCCGATCGTCGAGACCATGGGCCTGACCGAGACCGCGGCCCAGATCCTGTCGAACCCGCTGCCGCCCGGATTGCGCAAGATCGGATCGCCCGGCCGGGCGATCGGCAACGAGGTGGCGATCATGGATGCCGGGTTGCGGCCCCTGCCCCCCGGAACCGAGGGCGAGATCTGCGTGCGCGGCCCGAACGTGATGCGCGGCTATCTGGACAATCCCGATGCCACGGCGGCGGCGCTGACGCCCGATGGCTGGCTGCGCAGCGGCGATCTGGGCCGGATCGACGCGGAGGGCTATGTCTTTGTCACCGGCCGGCTGAAGGAACTGATCATCAAGGGCGGCGAGAACATCGCCCCGCGCGAGATCGACGAGGCGCTTTACGCCCATCCCGACGTGATCGAGGCCGCCGCCTTCGCCCGCAAATGCGCCCGCTACGGCGAACGGGTCGAGGCCGCGGTGGCGCTGCGGCCGGGATCGGCGCTGACGATCGCGGATCTGGCCCGGCTTTGCGAGGATCGGCTGGGCCGGTTCAAGTCGCCCGATGTGATTCACCTGATGGACGAGCTGCCCAAGGGCCCGTCCGGCAAGATTCAACGCCTGCGGCTGGCGGACATGACCGGATGACGCCGCAACCCGTCCGCTTTGGGAGGAGAGGACGGAACCACAAGATCAACATTTGCCCTGGGAGGAGAAGAAGATGACCCTGAACGCCTTGCTGAAAGCCGCCCTGACCGGCGCCGGGAGCGCCGCGCTGATCGCATCGGCCGGAATGGCCGCCGCGCAGGAATACCCCGAACGCCCGATCGAGATGGTCGTGACCTTCGGCCCCGGCGGCGGCGCCGACCTGATGGGCCGGCAGATGGGGCGGCTGATGGAAAAGCCGCTGGGCGTGTCGATCCCGGTCTCGAACGTCGCCGGGGCATCGGGCAATGCCGGGCTGACGCGGCTGCGCACCGATCCCGCCGACGGCTATACGATGGGGACGCTGATCTCGCTGACCGTGGCGTCCTGGGCATCCGGGCTGGGCGACAGCAAGCCCGAGGATTTCCAGGTTCTGGCCGTGGTCCAGAACTCGCCCTCGTTCCTGTTCGTCCCCGCCTCCAGCCCCTACCAGACGGCCGAGGATCTGTTCGCCTATGCCAAGGAGAATCCGGGCGAACTGACGGTGGCGACCTCGGGCTATGGCACGCAGGACGACGTGACGCTGAAGCTGCTGGCCCGTGACGGCGTGCAGATGGAGAATGTGCCGTTCCAGGCGCCCGGCGAACGCTATGCCTCGCCCATCGGCGGGCATACGGCGGTGCTGTACGAGGAACCGGGCGATGTCGCGCAATTCCTGAAGGCCGGGCAGCTGAAGCCGCTGGTGGTGTTTTCCAAGGAACGCCACCCATCCTTTCCGGACGTTCCGACCTCGGTCGAACTGGGCTACGACATCTCGGGGCTGGACAATTTCCGCACCGTCGCGGTGCGCGCCGGCACCGATCCGGCCATCGTCGAAAAGCTGCAATCGGCGGTCGAGGAATCGGTGGCCAGCGCGGAATGGCAGACCTTCTGTGCCGAAACCTACAGCTGCATCCAGCCGGTCACGGGCGAGGAGGCCCAGGCGATGATCCGCGATTTCCTGCAACTGATCACGGACCAGCTGGCAAGCTGAGGCGGCAGGATGGCGATGGCCCCGAACATGCGAACCGAGGATGCGGCACGACAGGCCGCCGCGCCGCCGACCCCGCGGGCGCGGCGCGCCAAACGGTTGATCCCGGTCGCGGTGCCCGCCCTGCTGCTGGCCGCTTCGCTGGCTCTGCCGGGCTTCATGTTCAGTTCCGACCGGCGCCCGGACGTGCCCGGCCTTGGACCGGCGGCATGGCCGAACGCGGTGCTGGCGCTGCTGGCGCTGTGTTCGGCGATCTGGCTTTTCTCCGAGGTCTGGCTGCTGGTCCGGGGCCGCGTCTCGACCAGCCTTGCCACGCCGCATGACGAGGATGTCTATCATTACGGAAAGGCGCTGACCGGCATCCTTCTGGTCATCGCCTTCGGCTGGCTGCTGCCGATCGTGGGCTTCGCGCTGGCCTGCGCGGGATTTCTGCTGGTCTGGTGCCTGTATGGCGGCCTGCGCCATCCGGCGGTCCTGCTGCTGGTGCCGACCATCGGCACGGTGGCGCTGTTGTGGATGTTCATGGGTCTGGCGCTGATGCCGCTGAGCCGGGGCGCGGGCGTCTTCGACCGGTTCAGCGTCTGGCTGCTGCAACTTCTGGGCATCTACTGAGAGGGCGCGACGATGCAGACGATAGACCTGCTGATGGCCGGCTTTGCCTCGGCCTTCCAGATCACCGCCTTCCTGACGGTGGTCGCGGGCCTGCTGGTCGGCGTGATCGCGGGCGCGCTGCCGGGTATTTCCTTTGTCAACGCGATGGCGATGGCGCTGCCCTTCACCTATGCGATGAATGTGACCCACGCGATGCTGTTTCTGGGCGGGATCTATGTCGGCGGGGTCTTCGGCGGCTCGATCTCGGCCATCATGATCAACGTGCCGGGCACGCCGGCCTCGCTGCCCGCGACCTGGGACGGCTATGCGATGACGAAGAAGGGGCAGGTCAAGCGTGCCCTGACCATCGCTGTCACAGCCTCCGCCGTGGGCGGGCTGGTCAGCGCGCTGCTGCTGACCTTCCTGTCGGCGCCCTTCGCGACATTCGCGATGAAGTTCTCGCAGCCGGAATTCTTCGCCGCCACCGTGCTGGGGCTGGTCAGCGTCATCGCCATCGCCAAGGACAAGCCGGTCATCACCATGATCTCGCTGCTCAGCGGCATGGCCATCGGCACGGTCGGCGTCGATCCGCTTTACGGCCAGGCGCGGTTCAGCTTTGGCATCCCCGAGGTCGAAAGCGGCATCCGCTTCGTCGTGGTGATGATCGGGCTTTTCGCCATCGGCGAGGTGGTCGATCTGGTCGCCACCGACCGCGACCTGCGGCCCAGGAAGGCCGATGGCAAGGTCGCCGGCGCCAGCTTTCGCGACATCTGGAACGTCAAGGGCGCGATCGCGCGCGGCACCGCCCTGGGCTGCATGATCGGCGTCATTCCGGGCGCCGGGGCGACACCCGGCGCGGTCATCGCATACGGGGTCGAGAAACAGGTCAATCCGCGCGGCAAGGAATTCGGCACCGGGATCGAGGCCGGGCTGGCCGCGCCCGAGGCGGCCAAGAACGCCACCACCGGGGCGGCGATGGTGCCGCTGCTGACGCTGGGCATTCCCGGCAGCGCGGCAACCGCGATCATGCTGGCCGCGATGATGCTGCAAGGGGTCAATCCCGGCCCGCTGCTGTTCATCATGGATCCGTCGATGGTCTATACGATCTTCGCCGCCATGATCATCGCCAACGTGCTGATGATCGGCGCGGGCGTGGGCGTGGCGCAGATGTTCTCGACCCTGATGCGGACGCCGCCGGCGATCCTGGCCGGTTTCATCGTCATCCTCAGCCTGATCGGGGCCTACGGGGTGCGCAACAACATCTTCGACGTCTATGTCTGCCTGGTCTTCGGCGTCATCGGCTGGGCGATGAAGCGGGTGGGCTTTCCCTCGGCGCCGCTGGTTCTGGGAGTGATCCTGGGACCGCTTGCGGAACGCTATTTCCTCACCTCGATTGCAAATTCCCGTCAGGATTACACGGTCTTCTTTACACGTCCGATCAGCGCGACGATCCTGTCGCTGGCGCTGATCTTCGTGCTGTGGTCGCTGTGGCCCTCGGTCCGGACGCGGATCGGCCGCCAGCCCGCGCAGGCCAAGCCCAAGGAGCGATGATGAACCAGCCCCGGATCGACACCTCGCCCAGGGTTTCCGACGAAATCCGCAAGACCACCTGCTACATGTGCGCCTGCCGCTGCGGCATCAACGTCCACATGAAGGACGGCCGCGTCGCCTATATCGAGGGCAATCGCGACCATCCCGTGAACAAGGGCGTGCTGTGCGCCAAGGGTTCGGCCGGGATCATGCAGGTCAATGCGCCATCCCGGCTGCGCGCGCCCCTGCGCCGGGTCGGGCCGCGCGGTTCGGGCCGGTTTCAGGAGATTTCCTGGGACGAGGCTCTGGGTCTGGCGAAGGACTGGCTGACGCCCATTCGCAAGAACGATCCGTCGAAACTGGCCTTCTTCACCGGCCGCGACCAGTCGCAAAGCTTCACCAGCTTCTGGGCGCAGGCCTTCGGTACGCCGAATTATGCCGCCCATGGCGGATTCTGTTCGGTCAACATGGCGGCGGCGGGCATCTATACGATGGGCGGCGCGTTCTGGGAATTCGGCCAGCCCGACTGGGACCGGGCGAAGCTGTTCATGCTGTTCGGCGTGGCCGAGGATCACGACAGCAATCCGATCAAGATGGGCATCGGCAAGCTGAAGGCGCGCGGCGCGCGCATCATCGGCGTCAATCCGATCCGGTCGGGCTATAATGCGGTGGCCGACGAATGGCTGGGGATCACGCCGGGCACGGATGGGCTGCTGATCCTGGCGCTGGTCCATTGCCTGATGGCGGCGGGCCGGATCGATCTGGATTATCTGGCGCGCTATACCGACGCGCCGCTGCTGGTCGATGAGCAGACCGGCCTGTTCCTGCGCGATCAGGACGGCAGGGCGCTGGTGATCGACCGCGCCACCGGCGGGCTGGCCGCCTTCGACGGCAGGGGCGTGCGCCCCGACCTGAATGCCGCCCATCCCGGCCATCGCACGGTGTTGCAGCTGATGGCCGAACGCTATCTGCAACCCGAATACGCCCCCGAGGCAGTCGCCGACCGCTGCGGCATCCCCGCCGCCCGCATCCGCGCCGTCGCCGACGAGATCGCGCGCGTGGCCTTTGACGAGGCGATCGTGCTGGACCGTCCCTGGACCGATTTCCGGGGCGAGCGGCACGACACCATGACCGGACGCCCGGTGGCCTTCCACGCCATGCGCGGCATCTCGGCCCATTCCAACGGCTTCCAGACCTGCCGCGCGCTGCACATGCTGCAGATCCTGCTGGGTTCCATCGAGGTGCCGGGCGGGTTCCGCTTCAAGCCGCCCTATCCAAAACCCGCGACCGCCCATCCGAAACCGCATTGCAAGGTGACGCCCGACACGCCGCTGGACGGCCCGCATCTGGGCTTTGTCCACGGCCCCGAGGATCTGGCGCTGAAGGAGGACGGCAGCCCGGCCCGGATCGACAAGGCCTTCACCTGGGAAAACCCGATGTCGGCGCATGGGCTGATGCACATGGTGATCTCGAACGCCCATGCCGGCGATCCCTACCGGATCGACACGCTGTTCATGTATATGGCGAACATGTCGTGGAATTCGTCGATGAATACCGGCGGCGTCATGAAGATGCTGACCGATACCGACGAGAACGGCGATTACGTCATCCCGCGCATCATCTATTCCGACGCCTACGCATCCGAGATGGTGGCCTATGCCGACCTGATCCTGCCCGACACGACCTATCTGGAACGCCACGACTGCATCAGCCTGCTGGATCGCCCGATCTGCGAGGCCGGCGCCGCCGCGGATGCGATCCGCTGGCCGGTGGTCGAACCCGACCGCGATGTGCGCGGCTTTCAGACCGTGCTGATCCAGCTGGCGAACCTGATGAAACTGCCCGGCTTCGTGCACGAGGATGGCCGCCCGAAATGGCGCGATTATGCCGATTACATCGTCAACCACGAACGCAAGCCGGGCATCGGTCCGCTGGCGGGCTTTCGCGGCGATGGCCGCGAGGTGGGACGCGGGGCGCCGAACCCCGACCAGTTGAAACGCTATGTCGACAATGGCGGCTTCTTCGTCTCGCATATCCCCGAGGGCGCCGATTTCTACAAGCCGTGGAACATGGATTACCAGGATTGGGCCGTCGGCATGGGCCTTTACGACGCGCCGCAGCCCTACCTCTTCAGCCTCTATGTCGAGCCGCTGCGCAAGTTCCAGCGCGCCGCCGAAGGCCACGGCGAGCGCCAGCCCCCCGACCACCTGCGCGACCGGCTGCGCCGGGTGATGGAGCCGCTGCCGATCTGGTATCCCCCGTTCGAGGACGATCACGCCGATCCCGCCGAATACCCGATCCACGCCCTGACCCAGCGACCGATGGCGATGTATCATTCGTGGGGTGGCCAGAATGCCTGGCTGCGCCAGATCCACGGGCGGAACCCGATGTATCTGCCGCGCGGGGTCTGGGAATCGCACGGCTTCGCCGATGGCGACTGGGCGCGGCTCAGTTCGGTCCATGGCAGCATCACCGTTCCGGTCGCCCTTCATGCCGGGCTGAACGGCAGCACCATCTGGACCTGGAACGCCATCGGCAAACGCAAGGGCGCATGGGCGTTGGACGAGGACGCGCCCGAGGCAACGAAAGGCTTTCTCTTGAACCACCTGATCCATGAATTGCTGCCGCCGAAAGGCGACGGGATGCGCTGGTCCAATTCCGACCCGATCACCGGTCAGGCAGCCTGGTTCGACCTGCGCGTGAAGATCGAGAAGGTGCCGCCGCAGGACGAGGCCGATCCCGGATTCGCGGCCATCGCCTCGCCCGTCGGCCGGGGCCCGCGCAACCTGCGCTGGAAGGTGGGCAGATGACCGCGCTGCCGGAACGGACCGAACGCAAGCTGGGCCTTGTCATCGACCTCGACACCTGCGTCGGCTGCCATGCCTGCGTGATCAGCTGCAAGGGCTGGAACACCGAAAATTACGGCGCGCCGCTGTCGGACATGGATGCCTATGGCGCCGATCCGGTCGGCACCTTCCTGAACCGCGTCCACAGCTACGAGATCGAGCCCGAGGGCGGCGGCTGCGCGCAGATCGTCCATTTCCCCAAATCCTGCCTGCATTGCGAGGACGCGCCCTGCGTCACCGTCTGCCCGACAGGCGCCAGCTACAAGCGCGCCGAGGACGGGATCGTGCTGGTCAACGAGGATGCCTGCATCGGCTGCGGCCTGTGCGCCTGGGCCTGCCCCTATGGCGCGCGGGAAATGGATCAGGCCGCGGGCGTGATGAAGAAATGCACGCTCTGCGTGGACCGCATCTACAACGAGAACCTGGAAGAGGTGGACCGCGTGCCCGCCTGCGTGCGCACCTGCCCGGCCGGAGCGCGCCATTTCGGCGATCTGGGCGATCCGGACAGCGCCGTCAGCCAGCTGGTGGCCGAACGCGGCGGTTTCGACCTGATGCCGGAACAGGGAACCAGACCGGTCAACAAATACCTGCCGCCGCGGCCCAGGGACCGGCTGGATGGCGGGCCGGCCCCGTCGGCGCCGACCCGGCAACCGCACGATGCGTCAGGCTTCTTCGCCTGGCTCGACCGCGCGCTGGAGAAGATCTGATGCATCCGGCCCCTTCCGTCATCATCTTTACCGTCCTGTCGGGCGCGGGCTTCGGCTATCTGGCCTTTCTGGGTCTTGGATTCGCCACGACAGGCTGGCCGGCCTTCTGGCAATTCGCGCTGGCCTTCGCGATGGCCGCGGGCGGGCTGATCTCGTCCATCTTCCACCTCGGCAATCCGCAGCGCGGCCTGCTGGCGTTCACCCAATGGCGCACAAGCTGGCTGTCGCGCGAAGGCTGGGCGGCGGTCACGACATTGCTGGTGATGGCGCTTTTCGCCATCGCCGCGATCTTCTTCGGCCGGGTGCTGCTGCCGCTGGGCATCATCGGCGCGGCCATGTCGGTCGCGACCGTGTTCGTCACCTCGATGATCTATGCGCAGATGAAGACGGTGCCGCGCTGGAACTCGCCCCTGACACCGGCCTATTTCATCGCCTGCGCGCTGACCGCCGGGGCGCTGCTGTCCGGATCATGGGCGCTGTCGATTCCGCTGCTGGTGGCCCTGGGGCTCTTGCAGGCGGTCTGCTGGCTGACGGGCGACGGCCGCTTCGCCAAACGCGGCCACGACATGAATTCAGCCACCGGGCTGTCGGGCCGGGTGCGCCTGTTCGAATCCCCTCACAGCGGCAGCAATTACCTGCTTCGGGAATTCGGCTTTCAGGTCGCCCGGCGCCACGCTGCCAAGCTGAGGCTGATCGGCATCGGTCTGATCGCGGTCCTGCCCGCGATCGTCCTTCTGTTCGGCAGGCATCCGGCCCTGTTCGGGCTGGCTTTCGCACTGCATCTGGCCGGCGCCTTCGTGTCGCGCTGGCTGTTCTTCGCCGAGGCGCGTCATGTCGTGCAGCTTTATTACGGGCGCCAGGCAGCCTAG
>DBFD01000058.1:12455-26044 GCA_002294185.1 Paracoccus sp. UBA889 | reverse complement strand
GGAATCACGATCTCGGGCTTCAGCAGATCGTGCAGCGCCTCGATATCGGGGCGGTTGGCGTGGCCCGAGACATGGAACAGCCCGTCATCGGCGTCATAGACATTGACGCCCGACTCGCTGAGCGCGTTCATGATCCGGCCGACGGCGCGTTCATTGCCCGGAATGGTCTTTGAACTGAACAGGAAGCTGTCACCGTCTTTCAGCGACAGGCCCAGATAGCGGCCGCGCGACAATTGCGCGCTGGCGGCGCGGCGTTCGCCCTGTGAACCGGTAACGATCAGCATCACCTTGTCGCGCGACAGGTTCGCGGCCTCGTCGGGGCCGATCGTATCGGGAAAATCGGTCAGGACGCCGGTTTCCAGTCCGACCGAAACCATTCGCCGCATCGCCCGACCCAGCAGGCAGACCTTTCGCCCCGACGCGATCGCGGCCTCGGACAGGGTCTTGAGCCGCGCGATGTTGCTGGCAAATGTCGTGGCCACCACCATGTTCTTCTGCGCCATCACCCATTCCAGGATCGGGTTGGCCAGCAGCGCCTCGGACCGGCCGGGATGGGTCGAGAAGACATTGGTCGAATCGCAGGTCAGAACCTTGATCCCCTGCCCCTCGCTGGCGACGTCATGCCACAGGATCGGATCGAAGGAATCGCCCACGACCGGTGTGCCGTCCAGCTTGAAGTCGCCGGTATGCACGATCCGTCCCGCCGGCGTGTCGATAATCAGCGCCGCGCTTTCGGGGATCGAATGGCTGACCGGCACGAATTGCACGGTGAAGGGACCGACCTGCGTGACTTCGGGACGGGGGCCGGTGATGTTCACGGCCTCGCCCGGCAGTCCCTGCTCTTCCAGTTTCAGGCGGCACAGCGTGCCGGTGAACTGGCGGGCGTAGATCGGCACGTCCAGACGCGACCAAAGATGGCCCAGGGCACCGATGTGATCCTCGTGGCCGTGGGTGACGAAGATCGCCTCCAGCCGGTCGCGGTTCTGTTCGAGCCAGGTCAGATCGGGCATGATCAGGTCGATGCCGGGACTGCTGTCCATATCGCCGAAGGTCACCCCGAGATCGACAAGGATCAACCGTTCCTTGCCCGGCGCACCATAGCCGTAGACATAGGCGTTCATGCCGATTTCGCCGGCGCCGCCCAGCGGCAGATAGATCAGACGTTCAGCCATGGCCCGCCTCCTTGTTGTAATCGTGAATGAGACGCAGACCGTGCATCGTCAGATCGTCCTCGATCGCGTCGAAGAGGTCAAACCCCTGATCGAACAGCGGCGCAAGCCCCCCCGTCGCGATAACCTTCATCGGACGGTCGCGTTCCGCCCGTATCTGGCCGACGATCCCCTGCACCAGACCGATATAGCCCCAGAAGACACCCGACTGAATACAGGCGACGGTATTCGTGCCGATCACCTTCGCCGGCATGGTGACATCGACATGCGGCAGCGCGGCGGCGGCCATGTGCAGAGCCTCCAGCGACAGGTTCACGCCGGGTGCGATGACACCGCCGATATAGGCGCCGTCCACATCGACCACGTCGAAGGTCGTCGCGGTGCCGAAATCGACCACGATCAGGTCGGGGCCGTGGCGGTCGAACCCGGCAACGGTGTTGACCAGGCGGTCGGGGCCGACCGTCGTGCCGACATCGACGCGGGGCTGAACCGGCAGCAGGCAGTCGGGCTTGCCCACGACCAGCGGCCTCGTATCGAAATAGCGATTGCACAGGACGCGCAGATTGAAGACCACGCGCGGCGCGGTCGCGCTGATGATGCAGGCGTCGATTTCCAGCCTGAATTTCTGCACCTCGATCAGCGTGGACAGCCAGACGAAATACTCGTCCGCCGTGCGCCGGTGATCGGTCGCGATGCGCCAATGTGCCAGAAACCTGCCGCCATCCCAGATCGAGAAGACCGTGTTCGTATTGCCGGTGTCGATGCACAGAAGCATGGCTTACGCCCCGCCGAAATAGATGTCGGCGGCGGGAATCGCCTTGCGTCCACGCGGTGTCGAGAGGATCAGCGCGCCGGTCTCGTCGATGCCCTCGAAAACGCCGGTCGTTTCGGTCCCGCCTGTGCGGGCGGTGATCGTCTCGCCCAGCCGCGCGGCGCGGGCCAGCCAGGCGGCGCGGATCGGCCCGAAGCCGTGATCGCGCATCTGCCGCTGCCGATGGTCGAAGGCGATTGCCAGCGCGTCCAGCAATTCGTCCGGGGTGACGGCAAGGCCGGTCTCGCCCTTCAGGCTGACGGGCCGGATGGACTGGTCGGCCGCAATCTCGGGGGCGCAGGCCAGATTGACGCCGATGCCGATGGCCAGCGCGGTCACCTGACGCCCCGAGCCGGCGCTTTCCAGCAGGATCCCCGACAATTTGCCGCCGTTCAGCAGCAGGTCATTGGGCCATTTCAGTGCAAGGTTCAGTTGCGGCCCGCAGAGCGTCATCAGCGCATCATGCACCGCCAGGGCCGCGA
This sequence comes from Paracoccus sp. UBA889, assembly GCA_002294185.1. Classification (GTDB taxonomy): domain Bacteria; phylum Pseudomonadota; class Alphaproteobacteria; order Rhodobacterales; family Rhodobacteraceae; genus Paracoccus. Next base: position 23,582 of record DBFD01000058.1, on the reverse strand, counting down.
CAAAGGACAGTCGCGCGGCGTCCGCGGGCCCGCCCTGGGGCCGGATCAGCAGGGTTGCCGCGAAATTTCCCGGAGGGTCGGTCCAGGCCCTGCCCCGCCTGCCGCGCCCGGCCTCTTGCCGACGCGCCATGATCCAGGCCGGACCGGCGATCCGGTCCGCAAGCCGCATCGCTTCGGCATTGGTGCTGTCAACGCGGTCCAGAACATGCCGGGCCACGTCCCTTGGCCATGCGGAGGGAATGATGACGTCAGTCACCCGCAGGCTCGGTTGGTGTCGGATCGGCCGGCCCTTCGCCGGACACGACCGGCCCCCCCTCGCCGACGCCGGGATCGGTCACCTCGGTCCCGACCAGCGATTGCGCGGCGGTGGCGGCAGCATTGTCCACGCCCAGCATCGTCACCGCGCCCAGCAGCAGCATTGCGGCAGGCACGACCAGCGCCGTGAACTGCACCAGCCCCATGCGGCTTTCCACGCCCTCGTTTTCGGCCCCGAAGAACATGTAATAGACGATGCGCAGGTAATAGAACGCCCCGATCACCGAGGCGACGACGCCCGCGACGGCCAGCCAACTCATCCCCGATTGCACCGCCGCCGACAGAACTCCGTATTTGGCGAAGAAACCCAGAAACGGCGGCACGCCGGCAAGGCTGAACATCAGGAACAGCACCGCGAAGGCCTTGAGCGGCTCGGTCGCGGCGAAACGGTTCAGGCTGTCCAGCATCACGACCGGACGGCCCTCGCGCTCCATCGACAGGATGAAGGCGAAGGTGCCCACGTTCATCACCGCATAGATCGCCATGTAGATCAGCATCGCCTGCACGCCATAGGCGGTTCCGGCCGCCAGCCCGACCAGCGCAAAGCCCATATGCGCGATCGAGGAATAGGCCATCAGCCGCTTGATGTTGCGCTGTCCGATCCCGGCGATCGAACCCAGGAACATCGACATCACCGCCAGCGCGGCGATGATCTGGCCCCAATCGCCGGGGACGTTGCCGAAGGCGCCGAACATCAGCCGGGCGATCAGCGCCATGGCGGCGATCTTGGGCGCGGTGGCGAAGAAGGCCGTCACCGGCGTCGGCGCGCCCTCGTAGACATCGGGCGTCCACATGTGGAACGGCACCGCCGAGACCTTGAACGCCAGGCCGACCAGCAGGAAGACCAGGCCGAACAGCAGGCCCAGCGACATCTGGCCCGCGCCGATCGTGGCGAAGATGCCGTCGAAATTGGTGGTCCCCGAGAAACCGTAGACCAGCGAGGCACCATAGAGCAGCATCCCGGAACTGAGCGCGCCCAGAACGAAATATTTCAGCCCCGCCTCCGAGGACTTGGCGCTTTCGCGGCGCATCGCGGCCACGACATAGAGCGACAGCGATTGCAGCTCCAGCCCCATATACAGCGACAGCAGGTCCCCGGCCGAGACCATCACCATCATGCCCGTCGCGGCCAGCACGATCAGGATCGGGTATTCGAACCGCATCAGCCCGTGCCGACCCATGTAATCGACGCTCATCGCCAGGACAGCGGCGGCCGAGACCAGCAATGTGACCTTGGCGAAGCGGGCGAAGGCATCGTCGCGGAACATGCCGAAGAAGGCGGTGCCGTCCGGCCGGTTCGAGAAGCCGATGAAGAAGCCCGCGATCAGCAGGGCCGCGACACTGGCCCAGAGTATCGCCTTGGCCAGATCGTCCTTGCCGAACCATGCGCCGGCCATCAGCGCGGCCATCGCATAGATCGCCAGCAAAAGCTCGGGCAGGATGGTCGAGATATCAAGCGCGGTCATCTTGCGTCCCTCACTGGCTGGCTTCGGCCGGTTCCGCCTGCGCGGTCACGGCCAGCCCGTCGCGCGGCTCTTGCGGCAGGGCATCGTTGTAGCTGACCAGCAGCGCCTCGACGGCGGGGCCGGTGATGTCCGTGACCAGCCGCGGATAGACACCCAGAAGCAGTGTCATGGCGACAAGCGGCGCGAAGATCCAGCGCTCGCGCGGGGTCATGTCGCCGATGGTCTTCAGACTTTCCTTGATCAGCGCGCCCAGCGTGACGCGGCGATACAGCCACAACGCATAGGCCGCCGACAGGATCACCCCGGTCGTGGCCACGAAGGCGACCCAGGTATTGGCCTTGAACGCGCCCATCAGGGTCAGGAATTCGCCCACGAAGCCCGAGGTGCCCGGCAGGCCGACATTGGCCAGGGTGAAGAACATGAAGATCAGCGCATATTTCGGCATCCGGTTCACCAGACCGCCATAGGCGTCGATCTCGCGCGTGTGCATCCGGTCGTAGATCACGCCCACGCACAGGAACAGCGCGCCCGAGATGAAGCCGTGCGACAGCATCTGGAAGATCGCGCCATCCAGCCCCTGCTGGTTGGCCGCGAAGGTGCCGATGGTGACATAGCCCATATGGGCGACCGAGGAATAGGCGATCAGCTTCTTCATGTCGGTCTGCGCCAGCGCCACCAGCGAGGTATAGACGATGGCAATGGCCGACAGCCAGAAGACCAGAGGCTGCAGCATCTGCGACGCCACCGGAAACATCGGCAGCGAAAAGCGCAAGAACCCGTAGCCGCCCATCTTCAGCAGCACGGCGGCCAGAACCACGGAACCGGCGGTGGGCGCCTGAACATGCGCGTCGGGCAGCCAGGTATGGACCGGCCACATCGGCAGCTTGACCGCGAAACTGGCGAAGAAGGCCAGAAACAGCAGCGTCTGCATCCCGCCGACCACGGTAAAGCCCAGCACGCGCGTGGTCTGCGAGGGAAAGTCGAATTGCAGCAGTTGCGCGATGTCGGTGGTGCCGGCGGTGCGGATCATCGCGATCATCGCGACCAGCATCAGCACCGAGCCCAGGAAGGTATAGAGAAAGAACTTGAAGGCCGCATAGATGCGGTTCGCGCCGCCCCAGATGCCGATGATCAGGAACATCGGGATCAGCCCGGCCTCGAAGAACAGGTAGAACAGGATCAGATCCAGCGCCGTGAAGACGCCGATCATCAATCCCTCCAGCACCAGGAAGGCGATCATGTATTCCTTGACGCGGGTCTCGACCTCCCAGGTGGACAGGATCGTCAGCGGCATCAGGAAGGTGGTCAGCAGCACGAACAGGATCGAGATGCCGTCGACACCCATCTTGTAGCGCAGGCCCATGATCCAGGCGTGATCCTCGACGAACTGGAAGCCGGTATCGCCGGAATCGAATCCCGCCAGCAGGAACAGCGAGATCAGGAAGGTCGCAGAGGTGGCGATCAGCGCCAGCCATTTCGCGTTCTTCCGCGAGGCGGGGTCGTCGCCGCGCAGGAACAGGGCCAGGATCGCTGCCGCGACGATGGGCAGGAAGGTGATGATCGAAAGAAGGTTCGTCATGTCAGTATGCGCCCCGCATCATCACCCAGATCAGCAAGCCCACGATGCCCAGAACCATCGCGAAGGCGTAATGGAACAGATAGCCGGACTGAACCCGGCCCGCGAAACGGGTCAGCCGGGGAATGATTCCCATGGCCACCCCGTTGATGGCGCCGTCGATAACGGCTCCGTCCCCGCCCGTCCACAGGGCACGCCCCAGCCATCTGGCCGGACGCACGAAGACGAAGTCGTAGATCTCGTCGAAATACCACTTGTTGAGCAGGAAACGATACAGCGCGGGCTGTTGTGCGGCCAGCCGGGCGGGCGCCTCGGGATAGCGGATATAGAACAGCCAAGCGACCAGCAGCCCGCCCAACATGGCGATGAAGGGCGACAGCTTGACCCAGGCCGGGACGTGATGCGCCTCGTCCAGAACCTCGTTGTCGGGCCGCATGTAGATCGCGCCGCCGACGGGGGGCGGGAAATCGGTCGCTGCCGCCTGGTCGCCGCCCTCGGCGGCGCCGGGTGCCGCCTGTTCACCCTCGGGCGCGGCCTGCGCCGGCTGGGCCGGGGCCGCGGCCCCGGTTGCCGCGCCTTCGGTCGTGGCCTGGGCAGAATTCTCCCCGGCCGGAGCCTCGGCGCCGGCTTCGCCCTCGGCGCTGGCCGAAGCCTCGCTGCCGGCGATGTTGAAATAGCGCGAGACTTCTTCGCGGGGGCCGAAGAAGGGCTCGTAGAAGACCATGCCGGCAAAGATCGCGCCCACGGACAAGGCGACCAGAGGCACGGTCATGACGCGCGGACTTTCATGGGCGTGTTCATGCGTGTGCCGGTCTCCGCGCGGCGTGCCCCAGAAGGTCATGAACATCAGCCGCCAGGAATAGAAGCTGGTGAAGGCGGCGGCGATGACCAGCAGCCAGAAGGCATAGGTGTTGCCCGCCCAGGCGCTTTCGATCACCGCGTCCTTCGACAGGAAGCCCGCGAATCCGATATCGGTCAGCGGTATCCCGACGCCGGTGATCGCCAGGGTGCCGATCAGCATGGTCCAGAAGGTCAGCGGGATTTTCTGTCGCAGGCCGCCATAATTCCGCATGTCCTGTTCGTGATGCATCGCGTGGATGACCGAACCCGCGCCCAGAAACAGCAGCGCCTTGAAGAAGGCGTGGGTCAGAAGGTGGAACATCGCGACCGAATAGACGCCGACGCCGGCGGCCACGAACATGTAGCCCAGCTGCGAACAGGTCGAATAGGCGATCACGCGCTTGATGTCGTTCTGCACCAGACCCACGGTCGCCGCGAAGAAGGCCGTCGTCGCGCCGATCACGGTGATGAACAGCTTGGCGTCGGGCGCGAATTCGTAAAGCGGCGACATCCGGGCAACAAGAAAGACACCCGCGGTGACCATGGTCGCGGCATGGATCAGCGCCGAAACCGGGGTCGGGCCCTCCATCGCGTCGGGCAGCCAGGTATGCAGGAAAAGCTGCGCCGACTTGCCCATCGCACCGATGAACAGCAGCACCGCCAGAACCTCGGCCGAATTCCAGTCGCCCCAGAGAAATTGCATCTGCGTCTGCGCCAGTTCGGGAACCTGCCCGAAGATGGCGTCGAACTGGACCGAGCCGGTCATCCAGAACAGCCCGAAGATGCCCAGCAGAAAGCCGAAATCCCCGACCCGGTTCACGATGAACGCCTTCATGGCGGCTGCGCCCGCGGATTGCTTCTTGTAGTAGAAACCGATCAGCAGATACGAGGCGACGCCCACGCCCTCCCATCCGAAGAACATCTGAAGCAGGTTGTCGGCCGTCACCAGCATCAGCATGGCGAAGGTGAAAAAGCTCAGATAGGCGAAGAAGCGCGCCTTGTAATGTTCGTCATGGGCGAAGTTGTCGTCATGGGCCATGTAGCCCATCGAATACAGGTGGACCAGCGCCGAGACGGTCGTCACCACGATCAGCATGATCGCGGTCAGCCGGTCCAGCCGGATCGCCCATTCGCTGACGAAATCGCCCGAGACGATCCAGTCCAGCACCGGCACGAGCTGCGTCTCGCCGCCGAAGGTCAGGAAGATGATCCAGGCCAGGAAGCAGGCCAGAAACAGGATCCCCGTGGTCACGTATTGGGCGGCCTGTTCCCCGATCACGCGCCAGCCGAAACCTGCGACGATCGCGGCCAGCAGCGGGGCAAAGAGAATGAATTGCGTCATGGTCCCTTACCCCTTCATCACGTTGACGTCTTCGACCGCGATGGTGCCGCGGTTGCGGAAGAACACCACCAGGATCGCCAGCCCGATCGCGGCCTCGGCGGCGGCGACGGTCAGGATGAACAGGGTAAAGACCTGCCCGACCAGATCGCCCAGATGGGCCGAGAAGGCGACGAAGTTGATGTTGACCGCCAGCAGCATCAGCTCGATCGACATCAGGATGACGATGACGTTCTTCCGGTTCACGAAGATGCCGAACACCCCGGCGACGAACAGAATCGCCCCTACGACAAGGTAATGTGTCAAACCGATCATCTTTTCCGTCCCTCCGGGTCGCTCACCCGTTGAAAATATTCCCTTGCCGCGATCCGGGCGGCCGTTCCGGTCGGCTACAGCCCCTGTCCCGGCTTCACGTCCCGCAATTCCATCGCCTTGGCGGGATCGCGATACATCTGCGTCAGGACATCCTGACGCTTGATGTCCCGGCGATGCCGCATGGTCAGGGTGATCGCCCCGATCATCGCCACCAGCAGGATCAGCCCCGCAAGCTGGAACGGCAGCATGTAGCGGTCATAGAGGACGATCCCGATCAGGTTCGTGTTCTGCGCCCCGGCGTCGATCGGCACGACCCGCATCGCCTCGGCCTGGTCCGAGGATTGCCAGGCCCCGAAAGCGATTCCCAGCTGCGCCAGCAGCACGACTGCGATCAGCCCGGCCAGCGGCAGATAGCGTGCGAATTCGCCCTTCAGCTCGGCGAAATCGACGTCCAGCATCATCACCACGAACAAGAACAGCACCGCAACCGCGCCGACATAGACGATGACCAGCAGCATGGCGACGAATTCGGCGCCTTGCAGGACGAACAGCCCGGCCGCAGAGAGAAAGGCCAGGATCAGCCACAGAACCGAATGGACCGGGTTGCGCGCCAGCACGACCATGAATCCCGAGACGCAGACGCTGATGGCGAAGAGATAGAAGGAAAAGATCATCATTCGGATTCGCGCTCCTCGGGTTTGGTAAACACGCCCTGGGCGATCTCAAGCGCCTTCTGCATTGCCGGGATGCCCGCGAACATGCCCATCTGATAGATCACCTCGGCGATCTCGCGCGGGGTGGCGCCCGCCTCGACGGCATGGCGGATGGTCAGGCGCAATTGCGGCTCGGCCTGGGCGCCCTGCACGGTCAGCGCGGCGATGGTGACCAGCAGACGGGTTCTGGCATCCAGCCCGTCGCGGTTGAAGGTCTTGCCGAACCACATTTCCAGCATGTCCGACGGCATGGTCGGGATCAGCTTCTCGAATGCCTTGGTATCGACATGTTCCAGCGCCGGATTGAAGACCCGCGCCATTTCATGACCGGACTGGATCATCTGCTGGAACATCTTCTGGAAAGCGTCGGTCATCTGTAGGGCGCGTCGATGGCGAGGTTGCGGGCGATCTCGGCTTCCCAGCGGTCGCCGTTGGCAAGCAGTTTCTGCTTGTCATAGAACAGTTCCTCGCGGGATTCGGTGGCGAATTCGAAATTCGGTCCCTCGACGATGGCATCGACCGGACAGGCCTCCTGGCAGAACCCGCAATAGATGCACTTGGTCATGTCGATGTCATAGCGCGTGGTCCGGCGCGATCCGTCGGCGCGCGGTTCCGCGTCGATGGTGATCGCCTGGGCCGGGCAGATCGCCTCGCACAGCTTGCAGGCGATGCAGCGTTCTTCGCCGTTGGGATAGCGGCGCAGCACGTGTTCCCCGCGAAAACGCGGGCTCAGCGGCCCCTTTTCGTGCGGATAGTTCAGCGTCGCCTTGGGGGCGAAGAAGTATTTCAGGCCGAGGCCGAACCCCTTGATGAAATCCATCATCAGGAAATACTTGGTGGCGCGGGCGATATCGAAAGCCATCAGAAATGCTCCCCTTGCTTGGGCGCGGAAAAGCGGTCGAAGGCCGCCACATAGTCGCGGATACGCGCGCCGTCACGGGCGTTTTCGGCGCTGTCCAGATTATTGGCCAGAAAATGCGCGAATTCGATCTTGTCCTGCTCCGAGGCGCTGGCCAGCGATTCCGCGATCCTGTTCGAATAGGCCATGTCGATCACATCCCCGCCCAGCGGGCCCAGAACGATCCGAAGACCTGGAATTTCGCCAGGAAGGCGACGATCACGACCCAGCCCAGCGACATCGGAAGGAACACCTTCCAGCCGATGCGCATCAACTGGTCATAGCGATAGCGCGGCACGATCGCCTTCACCATGGCAAACATGAAGAACCAGAAGACCATCTTCAGGAACATCCACAGCGCCCCGTCGGGGATGCCGGGAATGGGCGACAGCCAGCCGCCGAAGAACAGCAGCGCAATCAGCGCGCACATCAGCCACATCGCGATGTATTCGCCGGCCATGAACAGCAGATAGGGGGTCGAGGAATATTCGACCATGAAGCCCGCCACCAATTCGGATTCGGCCTCGGGCAGATCGAAGGGCGGGCGGTTGGTTTCCGCCAGGCAACTGACGAAGAACAGGACCAGCATCGGCAGATGCGGCAGCCAGTACCAGGACAGAAGCCCCATCCCGCGCTGCGCCTCGACGATATCGGTCAGGTTCATCGAACCGGTCGAGATGATGACGCCGATGATGATCAGGCCAAGGCTGACCTCGTAGGAAATCATCTGCGCGGCCGAGCGCAGCGAACCCAGGAACGGATATTTCGAGTTCGAGGCCCAGCCGCCCATGATGACGCCGTAAACCTCGAGCGAGGAGATGGCCAGGATGAACAGGATGCCCACATTGATGTCGGCCATCACCCAGCCGGGCGCGAAGGGAATCGCCACGAAGGCGGTCAGCGCCAGCATCATCGACAGGAACGGCGCCAGGAAGAAGACGAACTTGTCGGCGCCGGCCGGTATCACCACTTCCTTGACGACATATTTCAAGGCGTCGGCGAAGGTTTGCAGAAGGCCCCAGGGTCCGACCACGTTCGGGCCGCGCCGCATCTGCACCGCTGCCCAGATCTTGCGGTCGCCATAGACCATGTAGACCAGCGACAGCATCACGAAGACGATCAGCGCCAGACCCTGCGCCAGCAGGATGATGGCGATGCCCAGCGATGAAGACCAAAATCCGTCCATGACGCCCGTCCTTCTGCTTACGCCGCGGGAATGCCGCGTGCCTTGCATTCGCGCAAGGTCTCATTCGTTTCCATCACCCGCAGGCCCAGCGGCTTGCTGTCCGAGATCGTGAAGGCGGCCCCGATCAGCAACTTGCCATCGCGCGTGTCCTGCAGCGTGCGGATGTGACGGCCATAACGGGCGCCATTCGCCTTTGCCCAGCCTGCCAGCGCGCAGGTGGCATACGAAAAGGCGATATCGGCGTCCACCCCCTGGCGCAGATTCGCCGTCACTTCGACCAGATCGGACCGTTTGCCGTCACCCAGAGGCTTCACCCGCGCGCCCAGAAAATCCTTGTCCGAAATTTCGCTGCCTTCCTTGCGGTCCGGAAGCGCGGGTCGGGTCCGCCGGGCAAAGGCGGCGATGGCCCTTTGCTGCGCGGTCGGGCCTTTCGGCCTTGTCGCGCCTGCGCCGGCCGGATCCGGCCGCGGCTTGTCGTCCAGCGCCGCCAGATCGGCATCGCTGACGGCAAAGGCGCTGCGCCCCGCCGCCGAATCCAGATCCATGCTGGTGACGCTGCCATCGGGTTCGAGGATCAGGATCTGCCCCGATTTGGTCGAGATCCGGGCCGTCGTCAGCGCGGCCCTGTCGCCCGCCGCGCCGGGCGCCGCGATCGTTGCGCTCAGCGATGCGGGCTTGGCGGGCGGACGCGCCTCGGTCTTCGCGCCGCACCCCGTCAGCGCCGCCAGCCCCGCAAGGGCTGCAGCGCGGACAAGCGGCTGGCGAAGGGCTGGCCGCATGGGGTTACTCTGCCGCCATCGCCGGCGCCTGCCGCGCCGCGGCCATCCGCGACAATTCCGCCATCAGCGGAGAGGAACGCGCGATCGGATTGGTCAGGTAGAAATCCCTGATCGGATAGACGAAGGCCGCGCTGTCCAGATCGGCCCTCGGCACGGCCTGCCATTCATTCGCCGGCACCTGGTCGATCCGGGCCAGATGCGGCACCGCCCGGATCAGCGCGCGGCGCAGTTGCGCCAGGCTGTCCCACGGCAATTGCTGGCCCAGTTCCGCCGACAGGGCGCGCAGGATCGCCCAGTTCTCTTTCGCCTCGCCGGGTGCGAAATTGGCCCGCATGGCAAGCTGCGGCCGGCCCTCGGTATTCACGAAAAGGCCGTTTTCCTCGGTATAGCAGGCCCCCGGCAGGATGATATCGGCGCGATGCGCGCCCCGGTCGCCATGGCTGCCCTGATAGATGACGAAGGCGCCATCCGCGATCTCGACCTCGTCGGCACCCAGATTATAGACCACCTCGGCGCCCTCCAGCGCCGCCGGCAGACCGCCCTCGGTCACCGCGCCCACATCCATCGCGCCCACCCGTCCGGCGGCGGTGTGCAGGATCAGCAGGCCGCTTTTCGATGCCTCGGCCGCCGCCATGGCAGCGGCCAGCACGGCCGCGCCGTCATCGCCCAGCAACGCCCCCTGCCCGACGATGACCAGGGACGGATGATCGATCACGTCGCTGTGATCGCGGTCGACGATAGCCTGCAAGGCGGCACGATCGGTCCCGGCGTGGTGATAGGGATAGGTCAGGTCCACCGCCGCGCCCACGACGCCGATCCGAGCGCCTTGCGACCACGCCTTGCGAATGCGTGCGTTCAGCACCGGCGCCTCGACTGCCGGATTCGACCCGACGAGCAATATGTATTTCGCGTGGTCGATATCCTCGATCCGCGCGGTGCCGACATAGGCGCTGCGATTGCCGGCGGGCAGCCGGGCGCCGTCGGTGCGGCATTCGACATGGCCGTCCAGGCCCTCGATCAGCGTCTTCAGGCTGAAGGCCGCCTCGACCGGTGCCAGGTCGCCGACCAGCCCGGCCAGTTTCTTGCCCTGCATGGCGCGCGCGGCCGCGGTCAGGGCCTCGGGCCAGGTCGCGGGCCGCAGCTTGCCGTTCTCGCGGATATAGGGCTTGTCCAGCCGCTGCCGGCGCAGCCCGTCCCAGACAAAGCGGGTCTTGTCGGAAATCCATTCCTCGTTCACGCCGTCATGGTTGCGCGGCAGGATGCGCATCACCTCGCGGCCCTTCGTATCCACCCGGATGCTGCTGCACATCGCATCCATCACGTCGATGGACTCGGTCTTGGTCAGTTCCCAGGGCCGCGCGGTAAAGGCATAGGGTTTGGAAACCAGCGCACCCACCGGGCACAGGTCGATGATGTTGCCCTGAAGGTTCGAATCCAGCGTTTCGCCCAGATAGGCGGTGATTTCCGCGTCCTCGCCCCGGCCGATCTGGCCCATCTGGGTGATGCCCGCAACTTCGGTCGTGAAGCGCACGCAACGGGTGCAGGAAATGCAGCGCGTCATATGCGTCTCGACCAGTGGGCCGAGGTCCAGATCCTCGGTCGCGCGCTTGGGCTCGCGGTAGCGGGAGAAATCCACGCCATAGGCCATCGCCTGATCCTGAAGGTCGCATTCGCCCCCCTGATCGCAAATCGGGCAATCG
>DBFD01000058.1:12133-12421 GCA_002294185.1 Paracoccus sp. UBA889 | reverse complement strand
GATGATGTTGCCCTGAAGGTTCGAGGCCAGCGTCTCGTTCAGATAGCTGGTGATCTCGCTGTCCTCGCCGCGCCCGGTCTGCCCCATCTGGCTGATGCCCGCCACCTCGGTGGTGAAGCGGACGCAGCGCGTGCACGAGATACAGCGCGTCATGTGCGTCTCGACCAGCGGGCCGAGATCCAGTTCCTCGGCGGCGCGTTTCGGCTCGCGATAGCGGCTGAAATCGACGCCGTAAGCCATCGCCTGGTCCTGAAGATCGCATTCGCCGCCCTGGTCGCAGATCGGGCA
>DBFD01000058.1:0-11793 GCA_002294185.1 Paracoccus sp. UBA889 | reverse complement strand
AGCGGGTGGTTGATCAGCAGGAACTCCATCACGCCTTCACGCGCCTTCTTGACCATCGGGCTGTTGGTGCGGACCTCGGGCGGGGCGCCTTCGGGACCGGGGCGCAGATCCTTGACCTGCATCGCGCAGGAGGCGGCGGGCTTGGGCGGGCCGCCCACGACCTCGACCAGGCACATGCGGCAATTGCCGGCGATGGAGAGACGTTCGTGATAGCAGAAGCGCGGGATCTCGATCCCCGCCTGTTCACAGGCCTGGATCAATGTCAGATTGGGATCGACCTCGATCTCGGCGCCGTCGATCTTGATTGTCCGCAAATCGGCCATCATCACTTTCCTTACCTTGCGCTCAGCAACGATCCCGTGACCGTATTCTTCGCGATTTCCTGCCGCCCCAGGCGGCAAAAGCTGTCGGCATCCCCGGCCGCCGCCCCGTTCCGGTCCAGATAATCCTCGGCCACGGCATAGATGCGGTCCTTGTCGGCGCGGCTGTCCAGGAACGCCTCGATCTGGGCCGTGGAATAGCCCTTGTCGCGCGCGTATTTCTTCAGCGCGCGCGCCTGCATGAAGGCAAAGACGACGCGCCCGTCGATGCTGGGACATTCGCGGCGGATGCGATCGGCGATCCGCGCCGCGATCAGACGGTCATTGATGTATTTTTCCTGCGCCAGCGGCTCCAGCGCGGCGGCCTGCGTCGCGGCCATTCCCAGGATCGCGACCAGAGCGGTCGCCACGCGGTTGCGGTTCTGTCGTTTCATCGTCCGTGCCCTTCTTCTGTCATGGCCCCTGCCATAACAGCCGCCTGCACGGGTTTCCCCACACGACCCCGTGCGCGCGGCGTGAGCATATGCACGCGCGGACATCATTGCGCCGCCATCGCTCCCATGCGTCCGGTGCGTTTCGCCTTGATCCGGTCCTCGATCTCGCCGCGGAAATTGCGGATCAGGCCCTGGATCGGCCAGGCGGCGGCATCGCCAAGCGCGCAGATCGTGTGGCCCTCGACCTGCTTGGTCACGTCCAGCAGCATGTCGATTTCCTCGACCTCGGCCTGACCCGTCACCAGCCGTTCCATGACCCGCATCATCCAGCCCGTGCCCTCGCGGCAGGGCGTGCATTGCCCGCAGCTTTCATGCTTGAAGAACTTCGCCAGCCGCCACACCGCCTTGATCACATCGGTGTCCCGGTCCATGACGATCATGCATGCGGTGCCGAAGCTGGATTTCAGATCCCGCATCCCGTCATAGTCCATGATCGCGGATTCCGCCTGTTCGGCGGTGATGACCGGGCAGGACGCCCCGCCCGGAATGATCGCCTTGAGGTTCTTCCAGCCGCCGCGCACGCCGCCGCCATGTTTCTCGATCAGTTCCTTCAGCGGGATCGACATCGCCTCCTCGACGACGCAGGGATTGTTGAGATGCCCGGTCAGGCCGAACAGCTTGACGCCGGCATTGTTCGGCCGGCCGAAACCCGCGAACCATTCCGCGCCCCGGCGCAGGATCGCCGGCACCACGGCGATGGATTCGACATTGTTCACCGTGGTCGGGCAACCATAAAGACCCGCGCCCGCCGGAAACGGCGGCTTCATGCGCGGCATCCCCTTCTTGCCTTCCAGGCTTTCCAGCAGCGCCGTTTCCTCGCCGCAGATATAGGCGCCGGCGCCGTGGGTCAGGTAGAGGTCGAAATCCCAATCCGAACCGGCCGCATCGCGCCCCAGCAGCCCCGCGTCATAACATTCGTCGATCGCAGCCTGCAGCGCCTCGCGCTCGCGGATATATTCCCCGCGGATATAGATATAGCAGGCATGGGCGCCCATCGCGAAACTGGCGATCAGCGCGCCTTCGATCAGCGTGTGCGGATCATGGCGCATGATCTCGCGGTCCTTGCATGTCGCGGGTTCGGATTCGTCGGCATTGATGACCAGATAGGCGGGCCGGCCATCGCTTTCCTTGGGCATGAAGGACCATTTGAGACCGGTGGGAAAGCCCGCGCCGCCCCGCCCGCGAAGCCCCGATGCCTTGACGATCTCGACGATCTTGTCGCGGCCCAGCCCGATCAGATCGGCGGTGCCGTCCCAGTTGCCGCGCTTTTTCGCGGCATCGAGGCCCAGATCGCCCATGCCATAGAGATTGGTGAAAATGCGGTCCTGGTCTTGCAGCATCAGACTCTTGTTCCTCTCATCCACGGGCTAGGAGTCGTTCCTGCGCCGCCAGATACGCCAGGTCACGATCAGCGACCAGACAAAAGCGCCGATCGCGGCCAGATCGGCCAGGAATGCCCACCGCGCCGCCCAGCCATAGCGCGCGCCCAGCCATTGCACGACGATCCAGGCGGTCATCGCCACCGCGATGACCACGGCCGCCTGCCGGATCTGGGCGGTGTCGCGGTCCGGCCGTCCCGCCATCAATACACGTCACCCTTCTCGACCCGGGCGGAAAATTCGGTCTCGCCGCCCGAGGCCAGCACCTTGGCCTGATCGACCCAGTCTTCGCTGCGGATCCGCGTTCCCATGCGGCCGAGGATCTCGGCGAAACGGTCGATCTCGGCCTCGTCCCAGGCGGCGATCTGCGCGAAACGGGTCACGCCGTGTTCGTGCAGCGTTTCCTCCAGCTTGGGTCCGACGCCCTTGATCTGCTTCAGATCATCCGCTGCGGCAGGATCCGCGTCCGTCGGTCCGGTGGCGGCCGCGCCGGCATCGGTTGCCCGTGCCGGATCGCTGGCGGAGGAATGGATGTCGTTCTTCTCGGGCTCGGGCCGCGGGCCGCCACGGCCGGCCTGCGCCTCGCCAGAGGGCGCGACATCGGCTTGCGGCGCAGGATCGGCCTGCGGCGCGGGGTGGTCGGGCTGCGCGGCCGGAACGGGTGACGCGGTGGCGGCGCCCGCGAAGGCCATCGCCGCCTCGGATTCGCTGCCACGCGGACGGGGCGTCTCGACCGGATCGGCGGCGCGGGTGGGCCGGGAACCGGGATGCCAGTGCGAACCGTCCATCGCCGCGTGTCCGTGGCACAGCGCCCAGATCAGCAGCAGCGCCAGAAGCACACCGGCGATGATGCCGAGAAACAATCCCCCCAGCCAGCCGGCCGAGCCGATGCCCGCGCTGAAAATCCAGACCAGAAGGCCCAGCCCGGCCCCGGCAATCCAACAATTTCTGTTGCAGTTCGCATCCGCCATGTGCCTGTCCCCGTGTCAGACCCGTATCAGGTCAATCCTTGCCTGACTCCTCGCCGTCCCGGCCTCCGTCCTGCGCGGCGCGGCGCGACGATCCGGTCTCGCCGTCATCGGCCAGCGCCCTGGCCTGTCCGGTCCAGTCGTCGCGGCCGGCCCTTCCCTTGAAACCTTCCAGATTGGCATCGACCCAGGCCAGTTCCTCGGGACCCCATGCGGCGATCTGGTCGAAATGGTAAAAGCCCATTCCGTTCAGCATCTCCTCCAGCTTCGGCCCGACCCCCTTGATCAATTTCAGATCGTCGGCAGAGCCGTCCCTCGGGGCATCGAGCCCCTCGGGCCGGCGGCCCGCATCGGCGGGTGCGGCGGTGTCGCCGTCAGCCTTGCGGGCATCGCCGCGGTCGTCTTTCTCGACCGCATCTTCCTGCGCGCGCACGCCCTCGGGTTCGCGGTCGGAAGGCGGATTGGCGGCCGAGGCGGCCTGTGCCTCGTGTTCGGTCACGCCGGTCTTGTCGGCGGGCTGGCCATTGGCGGGGCGCGGGTCGTGCCGGGGCCCGGCATCGAGCCCGGTCTGATCATCCGCGGCCGCGGCGGGGCGGTCGCGATCCAGCCATTTCGTCAGGATCGGAACCTCGGTCCCGTCGATCCGCTTCACCGTGTCGCCATGACGCCGCGCAAGCGATGCGCTGGCATTCAGCTCATTGCCCTCGCGTTCGGTCAGGCTGGTCAGCCCCGACGCGGGTTCCGATGCGAAACGGCCGTTCTGCGGACCGGGCAGCGGCACCTGACCTTCGGAAAAGGCGTCGATCAGCCGTTCAAGCTTTTCGGGCGTCAGATCCTCGTAGTAATCCTTGCCGATCTGGGCCACCGGCGCATTGGCGCAGGCGCCCAGGCATTCGACCTCTTCCCAGCTGAACTTGCCGTCGGCCGAGACCATGTGCGGATTGGGCGCGATCTTGCGCTTGCAGACCTCGATCAGCGCCTCGGCCCCGCAGATCATGCAGGTCGTGGTGCCGCATATCTGGATATTGGCAACCGATCCAATGGGTTTAAGCTGGAACATGAAGTAGAATGTGGCGACTTCCAGGGCCCGGATATAGGGCAGATCCAGCAGATCGGCGCAATATTCGATGGCCGGGCGCGACAGCCAGCCTTCCTGTTCCTGCGCGCGCCACAGGATCGGGATGATCGCCGATTGCCTGCGGCCTTCCGGGTATTTGGTCATCTGTGCCTCGGCCCATTCCCGGTTCTTGGGCGTGAAGGCGAAGCCGTCGGGTTGTTCGGGGCTCAGTCGGCGAAGCATCAGCGGTCAACCTCTCCGAACACGATATCCATCGTGCCGATAATTGCGGAAACATCGGCCAGCAAGTGGCCCCTGGCCATCCAGTCGATGGATTGAAGATGCAGGAAACCGGGCGCGCGCAGCTTGGCGCGATAGGGCTTGTTGGTGCCATCGCTGGTCAGGTAGACGCCGAACTCGCCCTTGGGCGCCTCGACCGCGGCATAGACCTCGCCGGCGGGAACCCGGAAACCCTCGGTATACAGCTTGAAATGGTGGATCAGGCTTTCCATGTCGCGCTTCATCTCGCTGCGCCGGGGCGGGGTCAGCTTGCCGCGCGCCAAAATGTCGCCCTGCCCGGCCGGTTCGCGCAGCTTGTCGATCGCCTGCCGCATGATGCGGACCGACTGGCGCATCTCTTCCATGCGGACCAGATAACGGTCATAGCAATCGCCATTCTTGCCGACCGGGATGTGAAAGTCGAATTCGTCATAGCATTCGTAGGGCTGCGACCGCCGCAGATCCCAGGCCATCCCCGAACCGCGCACCATCACGCCGGAATAGCCCCAGTCCAGCACGTCCTGTTCATGGACGATGCCGATATCGACATTGCGCTGCTTGAAGATCCGGTTCTCGGTCAGCAGCCCGTCAAGATCGTCCACGACCTTCAGGAACGGATCGCACCAGGCCTCGATATCGTCGATCAGGTCGGGCGGCAGATCCTGATGCACGCCACCGGGGCGGAAATAGGCCGCGTGCAGGCGGGCTCCGCAGGCGCGCTCGTAGAACACCATCAGCTTTTCGCGTTCCTCGAAGCCCCACAGGGGCGGGGTCAGCGCGCCCACGTCCATGGCCTGCGTGGTCACGTTCAGCAAATGGCTGAGAATGCGGCCGATCTCGGAATACAGCACCCGGATCAGGCTGGCGCGGCGCGGAATCTCGACACCCGACAGCCGTTCGATGGCCATGCACCAGGCATGTTCCTGATTCATCGGCGCGACGTAATCCAGCCGGTCCAGATAGGGCAGGTTCTGCAGATAGGTGCGGCTTTCCATCAGCTTCTCGGTGCCGCGATGCAGCAGCCCGATATGCGGGTCACAGCGTTCGACCACCTCCCCGTCCAGCTCCAGCACCAGCCGCAAGACGCCATGCGCGGCAGGGTGTTGCGGGCCGAAGTTGATGTTGAAGTTGCGGATGCGCTGTTCGCCGGTCAGCGTGTCGGAAGAACCGTCGTCATAGACATTGTTGCGGATATCGCCGTCCATCACTTCGCCCCCTGCTTCTCGTCGCCCGGCAGGACGTATTTCGCGCCCTCCCAGGGCGACAGGAAATCGAACTGGCGGTATTCCTGGGTCAGGTTCACCGGCTCGTAGACCACGCGCTTGACGGATTCGTCATACCGCACCTCGACATAGCCCGTGGTCGGGAAATCCTTGCGCAGCGGATGCCCGCGAAAGCCGTAATCGGTCAAGAGCCGCCGCAGGTCGGGATGGCCCGAGAACAGGATCCCGAACATGTCGAAGATCTCGCGCTCGAACCAGTTCGCACTGGGGAAGATGCCGATGATCGAGGGCACCAGCTCATCCTCGCGGACGCTGACCTTCACGCGGATACGGTGATTCTGATACATCGACAGGAAATGCCAGACCACGTCGAAACGCTGCTGCCGTTCGGGGTGATCCAGGGCGGTGATGTCGACCAGCGTCGAGAAGCGGCAGGACGAATCGGTGCGCAGGAATTCGACCAGATCCAGGACGCCGCTGACGGTCGAGGCGACGGTCAGCTCGCCATGGGCGATCGCGGTATCCAGCACCTCGTTCGAGCGGCGCAGCTTGATGTGATCGGCCAGTTGGTCCAGCGCGTCGAGATCGGGATAGACGGACATGGCTTACCTCACCAGCGTGCCGGTGCGCCGGATCCGGCGCTGAAGTTGCAGGATGCCGTATAGCAGCGCCTCGGCGGTGGGCGGACAGCCGGGAACATAGATGTCGATCGGCACGATCCGGTCGCAGCCACGCACGACCGAATAGCTGTAATGGTAATAGCCGCCGCCATTGGCGCAGCTTCCCATGCTGATGACATAGCGCGGCTCGGGCATCTGGTCATAGACCTTGCGCAGCGCGGGCGCCATCTTGTTGGTCAGCGTGCCCGCGACGATCATCAGATCCGACTGGCGCGGCGATGCGCGCGGCGCGGTGCCAAAGCGTTCCAGGTCATAGCGCGGCATGGAGACCTGCATCATCTCGACCGCGCAGCAGGCCAGACCGAAGGTCATCCAGTGCAGCGACCCGTTGCGGGCCCAGTTGATGATGTCCTCGGTCGTGGTCAGCAGGAAACCCTTGTCCTGCAATTCGCGGTTCAGCGTCTGCGTCGCGACCTCGCGGTCGGGGCCGGCGGTGTTCGCGCCTGTCATCACGCCCATTCCATCGCCCCCTTCTTCCATTCATAGGCAAAGCCGATTGTCAGCACGATCAGGAACACGATCATCGACCAGAAGGCCGGATCCGAAAGCCCGGCGAAGCTGACAGCCCAGGGAAACAGGAATGCCATTTCCAGATCGAAGATGATGAACAGGATCGAGACCAGGTAGAAGCGCACGTCGAACTTCATCCGCGCGTCGTCGAAGGCGTTGAAACCGCATTCGTAGGCGCTGACCTTTTCGGGGTCGGGATTGCGCACGGCGATGACGATGGCCGCCAGCATCAGGACCAGCGCCAGCGCCGAGGCCATCGCCGCGAAGACGAGGATGGGCAGATATTCCTGCAACAATGGTTCCACGGGCGAATCCCCCTTTCGGCCGCGGGATCGGTGGCTGCCCGCGACGGGTTGGCTGTGGCCGGTTTAGCCTTGCGGGCCACCGGGGTCAACGGCGACGGATCGCCGCGCATTCCTGCAAAATCCCGCCATCGGCCCGTTTGACCGCGCCTTCCGCGCGGGCCGCGCCGCGATGCGCCGCGACGCGCCTGGAACATCCCTTCCGGTGAATGAAAAGACGGGCGGTCGCAGGGGCCGCCCGTCCTGTCGCAGAAACCCGTCCGCGATCAGAAGCGATACGAGGCGCGCATCTGCACCATGTCGGTGTCCAGATCCAGGCCGTTCACGTTGGACACGTCCTTGAAGTCCTGGCGGGTGTATTCGGCGCCGACCGAAAACCGGTTGTTGACCATGTATTCGGCCCCCAGCCCATAGGCAAAGGCGCCCTCGGACACGTCGCCCGCATCCTGGTTGGTCGAAATCCGGGCATAGCCGGCCGTCAGATAGGGCATGAACCTGCCGAACTTCATCCCGGCGCGGCCCTTCAGACGCGCCAGGTCGCCATCGCCGCCGTTATTGTCGAGATTGATCTTGTTGTAATCCAGCTCGCCGCCGACGACATAGCGGCCCATGTCGTAGAGATAGCCGCCGTGCAGACCATAGGCGTCGAGATTTTCGTCGAAGCCGCCGTTCGACAGGCTGGCATTGCCCTTGCCGTATTGCAGACCGCCGTAGAAGCCGCCCCAGTTCGGGCCCTGCTCGACCACGGGCGCGGTGATGATGGCGGGGCTGCTTTCGGCGACGGGCGCCGTATAGCCCCCGGCCGAAGCCGCACCGGCCGTCAGGATCGCCGCGGTGGAGATGATTGCGAATTTCATACCATTTCTCCTTTGCTGTCGAATGGTTGCGTCGATGTCTGCCCAACGCGCGGGATTCGCAAGGGATCGCCGGAAAAGGTGATCGGGCCGGCGGATGTGGTCTTGCTGCAACAGGCCGGGCGGCGCGGCCGGGCCTGCGAAGGTCAGCCCGGCGGGGTGTCGCCGGCGGCCCCGGTCAGCCGGATCACCCGGTCCATCCGCGCCGCCAGGTCGTGATTATGCGTCGCGATCAGCGCGGCCAGCCCGGTCTCGCGAACCAGCGCCATCAGCATGTCGAACACCCGGTCCGAGGTGCCGGGGTCCAGGTTTCCGGTCGGCTCGTCCGCCAGCAGCAGCGCCGGCGCATTGGCCAGCGCCCGGCAAAAGGCCACCCGCTGCTGTTCGCCCCCCGACAATTCGGCCGGGCGATGGGCGGCCCGATGGGCCAGCCCGACACGGTCCAGCAGGCCCTCCGCCCGCGCCGCCGCATCCCGCGCGGCCCGGCCATCGGCCAGTTGCGGCAGCACGATATTCTCGGCGGCGCTGAATTCGGGCAGCAGGTGGTGGAACTGATAGACGAAACCCAGCTCGCGCCGCCGCGCCTCGGTCCGGGCCCTGTCGGGCAGGCCGGTCATGTCGCGCCCGTTCAGCCACACCTTGCCGCCATCCGGCGTGTCCAGCAGCCCGGCGATATGCAGCAGCGTCGATTTGCCCGCCCCCGACGGCGCGACCAGCGCCACGACCTCGCCGCGCGCGACGGACAGGTCGATCGGGCGCAGCGCCTCGACCGGGGCCGGTCCGCCCTTGCCATAGGTCTTGGACACGGCCTCCAGCCGCAACACGTCACTCATAGCGCAGCGCCTCCACCGGGTTCATCCGCGCGGCGCGGCGGGCGGGAAAGATGGTGACGATGAAGGACAGGACCAGCGACAGGGCGACGGCGCGAAAGATGTCCCAGGCCCGCAATTCGGCCGGCAGCCGATAGATGCCGCGGACCTCGGGCTGCCAGGCGCCGCCGCCGCTCAGCGCGTTGATGGCGGCCATGATGTTGTCCACGTTCAGCGCCAGCGTGACACCCAGGATCACCCCCGCAAGGGTCCCGATCACGCCGGTAAAGGCCCCGCAGAGAAAGAAGACCCGCAGGACCGCGCCCTCGGTCAGCCCCATCGTGCGCAGGATGCCGATGTCGCGGCCCTTGTTCTTGACCAGCATGATGAGGCCCGAGGTGATGTTCATCGACGCGATCAGGACCAGCACCGACAGAATCACGAACATCACGTCATCCTCCATGTCCAGCGCCGACAGGAACGAGCCCGAGGAATCCTTCCACGACCAGACCTGCGCCCCCTCGCCCGCCGCCCGCATCAGCGGCAGGGTCCAGTCGTCCACCTTCTCGGGATCGGTCACATAGACCTGGATCTCGTCGGCCGCGCCCTCGCGGTTGAAATAGCGCTGCGCCTCGGCCAGCGGCATGTAGATCCGCGTCCGGTCGATGTCATAGCGGCCGGCGCTGAAGACATAGACGACCTCGTAGGCACTGACCCGCGGCGTCGTGCCGAAGGCGGTGCGCGCGCCCTCGGGCGCGATCAGGCGCAGCTTGTCGCCGACACCCAGCGACAATTCCCGCGCGATGCCGGATCCGATGGCGATGCCGTTGTCGAAATCATCGACATTGCCCGATGAGGTCGCCGGATCGACGATCCGTGGCATCGCCTTCAGATCGTCCGGCGTGACGCCATAGACCTCGGCCACGTTCGACGATCCGTTGGCCGTGGCCATGACCTGGCCGCGCACGACCGGCTCGGCCCGGAGGACGCCCGGCACCTTGGCCAGCCGGGCCGCCATCGCGTCGTAATCCCGGATCCGGCCGGGGGTGACATAGACCTCGTCGGTCAGCGGGTTCCGGATCTGCTGCGGGGACAGATAGACGCTGGTATGGGCATTGGCGCCCAGGATCGTGTCCACGAACTCGGCCCGGAACCCCGCGCGCACCGCCAGCGTCGCGATCAGCGCCATCACGCCGAGGGCGATCCCGATCAGGCTGATCCAGGTCATCACGCTGACCCCGCCCTCGGCCCGGCGCGCCCGCAGATAGCGCCAGGCGATCAGGAATTCGTAACGGGAAAAGGGCGCGGGGCTGGACATCCGGGGGGCCTTTGCAAAATCGCGGCGAACCTGACCGCAGCCGCCCGGAAGATCAAGCCGACAAAGGCGTGAACCCCTGCGCGCGGCGCGACGATGCGGCGTGACGGGGCGAACCTGGCCCTGCCCGCCGCTCCCCCGCCGGTGGTCATGCCCGCGCGTCACGCCGCGCCGCGCGACCCCGGGACTCCGCCGCGCCGGCCCCCGGGGTCGCGCTGGTTCCGTTAACGAAAAGCTCTTTGTGATCACAGTCTTTCGGGCTGTGATCACAATCGCGGTCTTCTGGCCGTTTTTCGCAATGCGGCTTGGAAATCCTTTCGCCTCCCCCCCGGATTGTGCCAAGACACCGGCAAATCTGCAGAACCGATGAGGGGGTCGCGATGAACATTCACGAATATCAGGCCAAGGCGCTGCTGCGCCATTACGGCGCGCCGGTCAGCGACGGTCGTGTCGTGACCAAGGCCGACGAGGCCAAATCGGCCGCGGGCGAGCTGGACGGCCCGCTGTGGGTGGTCAAGGCGCAGATCCATGCCGGCGGCCGCGGCAAGGGCCATTTCGCCGAAGCCGCCGCCGGCGAGAAGGGCGGCGTGCGTCTGGCCAAATCCGTGGCCGAGGCCGAGGAACTGACCCGCCAGATGCTGGGACGCACGCTGGTCACGCACCAGACCGGTCCCGCCGGCAAGCAGGTCAACCGCATCTATATCGAGGACGGCAGCGATATCGAGCGCGAATTGTATCTGGCCCTGCTGGTCGATCGCGGCACCAGCCGCGTCAGCTTCGTCGCCTCGACCGAGGGCGGCATGGATATCGAGGAAGTCGCCGCCAACACCCCCGACAAGATCGTCAGCTTCAGCGTCGATCCGGCCTCGGGCCTGTCCGATTTCCACGGCCGCCGCGTGGCCTTCGCCCTTGGCCTCAAGGGCGGGCAGGTCAAGCAATGCGTGGCCCTGATCCGCAACCTCTATCGCCTGTTCATCGAACGCGACATGGAGATGCTGGAGATCAACCCGCTGATCGTGACCACCGATGGCACCCTGAAATGCCTCGACGCCAAGATGGGTTTCGACAACAACGCGCTGTACCGCCAGCCCGACATCATGGCCCTGCGCGACGAAAGCGAGGAGGATCCCAAGGAACTGGCGGCGTCGAAGTTCGACCTGAACTATATCGCGCTGGACGGCGAGATCGGCTGCATGGTCAACGGCGCCGGGCTGGCCATGGCCACGATGGACATCATCAAGCTCTATGGCGCCGAACCCGCCAACTTCCTTGACGTCGGCGGCGGCGCGACCCGCGAGAAGGTGACCGAGGCATTCAAGATCATCACCTCGGACAAGAACGTCAAGGGCATCCTGGTCAACATCTTCGGCGGCATCATGCGCTGCGACATCATCGCCGAGGGCATCGTCGCCGCGGTGAAGGAAGTCGGCCTGGAAGTTCCGCTGGTCGTGCGGCTGGAAGGCACGAATGTCGAAAAGGGCCAGGAGATCATCGCCAATAGCGGCCTCAACGTGACCTCGGCCGACGACCTGTCGGATGCGGCCGAGAAGATTGTCAAAGCGGTGAAAGGATAAGCGGGATGGCCATTCTCGTCGACAAGACC
>DBFD01000043.1 GCA_002294185.1 Paracoccus sp. UBA889 | reverse complement strand
GTCTATTGCGAGATCCGGCCCTTCAATTCCCTGACCGATGACGGACTGCGCGCCGACCCGCCGCAGGCGATCATCCTGTCGGGCGGCCCGGCCAGCGTGACCGAGGATGGCAGTCCCCGCGCCCCGCAGGCGGTGTTCGATCTGGGCGTTCCGGTCTTCGGCATCTGCTATGGCCAGCAGGTGATGATGGACCAGCTTGGCGGCAAGGTCGAAGCGGGTCATCACGCCGAATATGGCCGCGCGTTCATCGCCCCGGCGCCGGGCCACAAGCAGGACGGCATCTTCGCGGATCTGTTCGGCACCGGTCGCGAAGAAGTCTGGATGAGCCATGGCGACCGTGTCACCGAACTGGCGCCGGGCTTCGAGGTCATCGGGACATCGCCCCACGCGCCGCTGGCGATGATCGCCGACGAGGCCCGCCATTTCTATGCCGTGCAGTTCCACCCCGAGGTGCATCACACCCCGCATGGCCGGATCATGCTGGAAAACTTCGTTCGGCTGTCGGGCTTTGCCGGCGACTGGACGATGGCCAGCTACAAGGACGAGGCGATCCGCAGGATCCGCGATCAGGTCGGCGACAAGCGGGTTGTCTGCGGCCTTTCCGGCGGCGTCGACAGCAGCGTCGCGGCGGTGCTGATCCACGAGGCGATCGGCGACCAGTTGACCTGCGTCTTCGTGGATCACGGCCTGTTGCGTCTGAACGAAGCCGACGAGGTCGTGACGATGTTCCGCGACCATTACAACATTCCGCTGATCCACGCCGACGAGGCGGACCTGTTCCTGGGCGCGCTGGAGGGTGTTTCCGACCCCGAGGTCAAGCGCAAGACCATCGGCAAGCTGTTCATCGACGTCTTCCAGCGCGAGGCGGGCAAGATCGAGGGCGCCGAATTTCTGGCCCAGGGAACGCTTTATCCCGATGTCATCGAAAGCGTCAGTTTCAGCGGCGGGCCTTCGGTGACCATCAAGTCGCACCACAATGTCGGTGGCCTGCCCGAGAAGATGGGCCTGAAGCTGGTCGAGCCGCTGCGCGAATTGTTCAAGGACGAGGTCCGCGCCCTGGGCCGCGAGCTTGGCCTGCCCGACAGCTTCATCGGCCGCCACCCCTTTCCGGGCCCCGGCCTGGCGATCCGCTGCCCCGGCCAGATCACCCGCGAAAAGCTGGAGATTCTGCGCCGCGCCGATGCGGTTTTCATCGACCAGATCCGCCGGCACGGGTTGTATGACGAAATCTGGCAGGCCTTCGTGGCGATCTTGCCGGTCCGCACGGTGGGCGTGATGGGTGACGGGCGCACCTATGACTTTGCCTGCGCGCTGCGCGCGGTGACCAGCGTCGATGGGATGACCGCGGACTACTATCCCTTTCCGCACGATTTCCTGGGCGAGACCGCGACGCGGATCATCAACGAGGTCAAGGGCATCAACCGTGTGACCTATGACATCACCTCGAAGCCGCCGGGCACCATAGAATGGGAATGACGGCCTGATCGGGCTTCGCTCAATCGAGGGACCATGCCGCGTCTGATCCTTGTTCTGGGGGACCAGTTGTCAGACAATCTGTCCGCGCTGCGCGAGGCGCGGGAGGGCGATGTCGTGGTCATGGCCGAGGTCATGGACGAGGCCAGCTATGTCCGCCACCACCCAAAGAAGATCGCCTTCGTCTTTGCCGCGATGCGCAAGTTCGCGAACCACCTGCGGGGCAAGGGCCTGACCGTCGCCTATACGCGGCTGGACGATCCCGAGAACAGCCAGAAGATCGGCGGCGAGTTGATACGCCGCGCATCGGAATTCGACGCGACCGAGGTGATCGCGACCGAACCGGGCGAATGGCGGCTGATCAATATCCTGACCTATCTGCCGATCAAGGTGCATCAGCGCCCCGATGACCGTTTCTTCGCCAGCCATGCCGAATTCGAGAATTGGGCCGAGGGGCGCAAGGAACTGCGGATGGAATGGTTCTATCGCGACATGCGCCGCAAGACCGGCCTGCTGATGGATGGCGACCGGCCTGCCGGCGGTCGCTGGAATTTCGACCACGACAACCGCAAGCCTGCCCGGCCCGACCTGCTGCGACAGAAACCGCCCGAATTCGAACCCGACGCGGTGACGGCCGGGGTTCTGGATCTGGTCGCGGCGCGCTTTCCCGACAATTTCGGTGACCTGAGGCCGTTCCGCTATGCCACCGACCGGCCCGGCGCACTGAAGGCGCTGCGTCATTTCATCGATCATGCGCTGGACGAATTCGGTCCCTATCAGGATGCGATGCTGCTGGAGGACCCGCATCTGAACCATTCGATCCTGTCGCCCTATCTCAATGCCGGGCTGCTGTCGCCGCACGAGGTCTGCGCGGCCGCCGCGACCGCCCATGTCGATGGCAAGGTGCGGCTCAATTCCGCCGAAGGGTTCATCCGCCAGATCCTCGGCTGGCGGGAATACATGCGCGGCATCTATTTCCTCGAAGGGCCGGATTACACCGGGCGCAACGCGCTGGACCACCGTCGCAAGCTGCCCTGGATGTATTGGGGCGGCGAGACGCGCATGGCCTGCATGAAGGCCGCGATCGGACAGACGCGACGGCTGGCCTATGCCCACCATATCCAGCGCCTGATGATCACCGGCAATTTCGCGCTGCTGGCCGGGATCGACCCGGCCCGGGTGCATGAATGGTATCTGTCCGTCTATATCGATGCCTATGAATGGGTCGAGGCGCCGAACACGATCGGGATGAGCCAGTTCGCCGATGGCGGAATCGTCGGCAGCAAGCCCTATGTCAGTTCGGGCAACTACATCAACAAGATGTCGGATTATTGCGGCAGTTGCGCCTATTCGGTCAGCGTCAGGACGGGCGAGACGGCCTGCCCGTTCAACCTGCTTTACTGGGATTTCCTGATCCGCCACCGCGACCGGTTCGAGACCAATCCCCGCATGTCGCGGATCTATGGCAACTGGGACCGCATGGATGCGGACAAGCGCAGGGCGATCCGCGCCGATGCCGCCGCCTTCTTGCGGCGCATGTCGGATGGCACGGTGGTCTGACTTGACGGCGAACCGCGCCGCGCGGGATAGAAGCGTCTGACAATCCGGAGGCACAGATGATCCGCATCGGAATCGGCGGCTGGAATTTCGCGGAATGGCGCGGGGTCTTCTATCCCGACGACCTGCCCCAGCGGCGCGAACTGGAATATGCCAGCAGGCAACTGACCTCGATCGAGGTGAACGCGACCTATTACGGCAGCCAGAAGCCCGCGACGTTCCAGAAATGGCATGACGAGACGCCCGATGATTTCGTCTTCGCGATCAAGGGGCCGCGCTTTGCCACCAACCGGAAGGTGCTGGCCGAAAGCGGCGACAGCGTGGCAAGGTTTCTCGATTCCGGCATCACGAAACTGGGCGCCAAGCTGGGTCCGATCAACTGGCAATTCGCGGAGACGAAGAAATTCGAGCCGGACGATTTCGGTGCCTTCCTGAAGCTGCTGCCCGACAGCCATGAGGGCGTCGCCCTGCGGCATGCGGTGGAACCGCGCCATGACAGTTTCGCCGCCGACGAGGCCGCCGATCTGTGCAGGCAGCACAATGTCGCCATCATTCGCGGCGCCGATGCGGACTTTCCGGAAATCGAGGCCGATACCGCCGATTTCGCCTATTGGCGCCTGATGGGCACGACGGATCTGGAACAGGGCTATTCGGGGGCCGATCTCGACAAATGGGCCAAGGCCGCACGCAAGGCGGGCAAGCAGCGCGACCTGTTTCTCTACGTCATCTCGGGTCAGAAGCTGCGCAACCCGGCCGCCGCGATGGCTCTGATCGAAAGGCTGAAGACATGAGCTGCGCCTGCGGCCATCACCATCCCCGCCACGAAACCGGCTGCGAGGCCGAGGGCCCGACGATCGCGCTGGATCGGCCGATGATCGCGCTGACCGGAAGGTTGATCTGTGCCGATCCGGCGCAGTTGATGACCGCGCTGACGCTGCTGCCGGATCATGTCGATCAGAGCCGGGCCGAACCGGGATGCCTGCGTTTCGATCTGCGGCAGGACGAGGATCCGCTGGTCTGGCATCTGTCGGAATTGTTCACCGATGGCGAGGCCTTTGCAGCCCATCAGCAGCGCACGAAGGCCAGCGCCTGGGGCCGCGACAGCAGGGATATTGCACGCGACTTCCACAGGCGCGAGGCGATGCCTGCGATCCGGCCCGAGAGGCGGCCGGATGCGGACGCGATCTCGCGCCTGCTGCGCGATGCCTTCGCGGGCGAGGTTGAGGCGCGGCTGGTCGAGGCGCTGCGCGCGGCCGGTGATCTTTCGATGTCGCTGGTCGCCGAGGCGGACGGAATGATCCTCGGCCATGTCGGGCTGTCGCCCATGACCGGGGATGAAGCGGCCTTTGCGCTGGCCCCCGTTGCCGTCGCGCCCGCCATGCAGCGGCGCGGCATCGGGCAGGCGCTGGTCCGCGCGGCACTGGCCGGGGCCGGATCGCGTCCGGTCGTGGTGCTGGGCGCACCCGATTACTATGCCCGCTTGGGCTTTCGTCCGGCGGATCTGGATTCGCCCCATGCCGGACCCTTCCTGCAGGTCGCCGGCGATCTGCCTGCCGGTGCCAGGATCCGTCACGCACCTGCCTTCGAGGCGGTCTAGGCCGGCGCAAGGGGCTGCGAAAGCCGGCCCCATCGAGGGGACCGGCTTTCGCGGGCGGCTGCGCCGCCCCGCCCGGCCGCAGCGTCGCGCAAGCCTTGCACACAGGGCCATGCAGGTTACATCTGAGGCCAAAGCGAAAGGACATGCTCATGGCCACCTTGCCGGTCTTCGATTCTACCGAACCTGCCGCCGATACCCGTTTCGGCGATCTGCCCGTCTGGGATCTGAGCGATCTCTATCCCGGTCCCGACGCGCCGGAACTGACGGCGGATCTGGCCCGGCTTGCGGATCTGGTCAATGATTTCGCCGCCTCCTGGCAGGGCAAGCTGGCCGAACTGGATGCGCCCGCCATGCTGGACTGCATCGAGGCCTATCAGGTGATCGACATTATCGCCGGACGGCTGATGTCCTATGCGGGCCTGCGCTATTACCAGAACACCACCGATGCCGGCCGCGCCAAGATGCTGGGCGATCTGCAGGCGAAGGTCACCGACATCACCACGCCGCTGGTCTTCTTCAGCCTTGAATTCAACCGCATCCCGGACCAGACCTACGAGGCCGTGTTTACCGCGCCCGACGGTCCCGCCCGCTACAAGCCGGTCTTCGACCGGATGCGCGCCATGCGTCCGCACCAATTGTCCGACGAACTGGAACAGTTCCTGCACGACAATTCCGTTGTCGGCGCCGCCGCCTGGAACCGGCTGTTCGACGAAACCACGGCCGCGCTGGAATTCGAGGTCGATGGCGAGGTGCTGGGGATGGAAGCCACGCTGAACCTGCTGACCGAACATGACCGCGCCCGGCGCGAGGCCGCGGCCCATGCGCTGGCCCGCGTCTTTGGCGACAATCTCAAGCTGTTTGCCCGCATCCACAACACGCTGGCCAAGGAAAAGGCCATCGAGGACAAGTGGCGCAAGATGCCCACGCCGCAATATGGCCGCCATCTGTCCAACCATGTCGAGCCCGAGGTGGTCGAGGCACTGCGCAACGCCGTCACCGCCGCCTATCCGCGCCT
>DBFD01000072.1 GCA_002294185.1 Paracoccus sp. UBA889 | reverse complement strand
AACTCTTTTCGGAATCCGGTGGCTGATGGTTTCTCTTCGGCGTTTCCCGAGCCGTGACCTGTCATCAGGAAAACATATGCCAGCCCATCACTATTCTAATGCGTAAATTATTGACGCGCGGCTCTTCGTTCTGCCAGGCTTTTTCTACCGCCTGAATATGCTGTTTCCGGTTCTTTTGC
The DNA here is from genome assembly GCA_002294185.1 of Paracoccus sp. UBA889. GTDB lineage: Bacteria > Pseudomonadota > Alphaproteobacteria > Rhodobacterales > Rhodobacteraceae > Paracoccus. The sequence goes on along the minus strand of DBFD01000072.1, from coordinate 7,759 downwards.
GATACGGAACTGCGCAAGAGACGCGGCGGTCACATAGGGAGGAGGTCACATGAAGAACGGATTCGATCGCCGCGCGTTCCTGGGGGGCGCCGGGATGGCGACGCTCAGCATCACCTTGCCGGGCATTGCCGCGGCGCAAAGCTATCCGGCCCGCCCGATTACCGTGGTGATCATGTATGCCGCTGGCGGTGGCACCGATGTCCTGATCCGCAAGCTGGCGGACGAAATGGCCAAGGCGCGCGGATGGAACGTCAGCATCGCGAACCGGCCCGGTGCCGTCGGCGGCATTGCGACGCAATATGTCAGCGCGCAGCCTGCGGACGGCTACAACATCCTTGGCGCGGCGAACTACAACAAGTTCGTGCGCGTGCTGGGGCATGTCCCGGCCTCGCCCGCGCCGTGGGAGCAATGGGCCTTCATGAAGGCCGGCAATGCCATTGCCAGCTGGTCCGTGCCCGTCGATTCGCCCTTCCAGACCTTGCAGGACGTCATCGACGCGGCGCGGGAGAAGCCGGGACGGATCAGCGTGTCCACCTCGGGGACCGGCGGGATCTGGCACGAGATGGCGCTTCTGATCGCCGCGTTCGCCAATATCGAGTTGCGCTATGTGCCCTATCAGGGCGGACAACCGGCCACGCTTGCCGGTCTGCAGGGCGAAGTCGACATTGCCGGCGGCGGGGTCCACGAGCATATCGAACTGGTGCGTGCGGGGCAGTTCCGCATGTTGCAGCAAACCGGGACGGAAGACATCGTGCTGGAAGACGGTACCGTGTTGCCGACGGTTGCCAACCTGATCCCTGACCTGGCCCCCTTCCTGCCGATGGGCGCCACCTACAACATGATGGTGCGCCGCGACACGCCGCCCGAGATCCTGGGCGAGATCCGGAATGCCTTCGTTGAGGCCGCCAATTCGCAGGACTTCCGCGATTTCCTCGCCGCGCGTTTCTTCCAGCATGATGTCAAGGTGGGGGAGGAGGCCGATCGCGAAGCGGCGCGCATGGAGGTCGTGACGGTCGACCTGTTCAACCGGTATGCCGACCAGATCGGTTCCGACGTGCTTTCGGCTGACGAACTCGGCCTGCCCGGACCGAATGGGTTCAAGGAATGGTGGCCGCCGCAAGGCTACATGCCGCTCGACCTGTGAGGGGCGTCGATCATGAGCCAGACCAATCAGAGCGAATTTGCCGGAGAAGAAGAGGGGGCTGGCTATGCCGCCCCCTCGGTGGACATGATCGCCGCCGTTCTTCTGACCCTTCTTGCCGGCTGGTACAGCTGGGAAGCACTGGGCTTTCGTGCACCCGGCGGCTGGCGCACGGCGCCCGGACTTCTGCCTTTGGCCGCGGGCCTCAGCTTGATGGCCATGGCGGTGGGTCTGGGCCTGACGGCATGGCGCCGACGGGGACGTGACGGTGCGACCGGCAAAGCCCGTCGCGACGCCGGGCACGGCGCCGACATGTTGCGGACCGCGATGCTGATCGGCGTGCTGTTCGTCTACCTGCTGGCGATGGATTCCATGACCTTTGGTCTGCGTGGCTATGTTGCCGGCGTCTTTCTGGTCGTCGGGGCGTTCGAAATCACCACCGTCCTGTGCCTGAGCGCGATGATGATGCTGTTCTGGAACGGCCGGCTGTGGATCATCGCCACGGTTTCGTTTGGCTGGACCGCCTTTCTCAGCATGACCTTCCGGAACATCTTTCAGATCGCTTTGCCGGGATGATCCGCGATGATTGATGCCTTCATTCAGGTGCTGCAGCCCTGGCTGCTGCTTGTCGCGTTCGGCGGGGTCAGCCTTGGGATTATCTGGGGGGCGCTGCCGGGCCTGTCGACCACCATGGCCATGGCGCTGCTGATCAGCCTTTCGACGGGGCTGGAGCAGTCCAGCGCGATCGTCTTCATGCTGGGTGTCTACACCGGCAGCGTGTTCGGCGGTGCCATCTCGGCCGTGCTCATCAACATTCCGGGCACCCCCGACGCTGTGCCCACGATGATCGAGGGCCACGCGCTGGCCAAGAGAGGCGAGGGCGGGCAGGCACTGGGCATGGCGATCGCCGGGTCCTTCGTGGGCAACTGGGTCGGAATTCTGCTTCTGGTCGCCTTCATTCCGCTGGTTCTCAGCTTCGCCCTGCAGTTCCGCTCGTGGGAAATGGCGCTGCTGGGCATGATCGGCATTTCGATCTGCGGCTCGATGGCCTGCGGGGCGATGCCCCTGAAAGGCTGGATCGCCGGCTGGCTGGGCATCCTCGTGGCGCTGGTGGGCTTTGATCCGATCCACGCGGTGCAGCGCTATACGTTCGGTGTGCCCGAACTGATGGACGGGGTGAACTACGTCTCTGTGCTGATCGGGCTGTTCGGGCTGACCGAAATTCTCAAGGTCATGCCCAGCCGCGCGCAGCCGGTGGTGCCGGAGTCCGTCGGCCGGGTGATCCCCTCGCTGCGCAAGCTGGCGCGCTACTCGGTCGCAGCGGTGCGCTCGGGCGTGATCGGTGCGGTGACGGGCGCCATTCCCGGTGCAGGGGCCAATGTGGCCTCGTTCCTGTCCTACGACATCGGGCGGCGCATGGCCTCGCCCGAGGAAAAGGCGAAATGGGGCAAGGGCAGCTATGAGGCAATCGTCTGTGCCGAAGTGGCCAACAATGCCAATATCGGCGGCTCGATGTTGCCCACGCTGACGCTGGGCATCCCCGGCAACGCGGCGGCGGCGGCGCTGCTGGCGGCGCTCGCGCTCAACAACATCGTGGTCGGCCCGGCAATCGAGGTGGATCATCCCGGACTGATCTATTTCATCTATGCCGCGCTGATCGTCGCCAACCTGCTGATGTATGTCGCTGCGATCGGATTGATCAAACCCTGCGTCAAGCTGTTCAGCCTGCCGCGCGCGGTGTTGCTGGCATTGATCGTGCCGATCTGCGTGATCGGGGCCTATTCGGTACGTCTGAGCATGTTCGATGTCTGGGTGATGTTCGTCTCGGGCCTGGCCGGGCTGGCGCTGCGACAGCTGAAGTTCCCGGTCGCGCCGATCGTGCTGGGCGTGATTCTGGCACCGATGGTCGACGAGAACCTGCGCCGCGCGCTGCTGGTCTTCGAGGGACGTTCCTTCGGATTCGTTGTCCAGCAATGGGTCGGCACGGTGCTGGTCATCGCGCTGCTTGCGATCTTTGCCGAAGGGCTGCTGCGACTGCGCCGCAGTCCGGGCATCCCGCAGGGCGAACCGGTGGAGCATCAGGGATGAGCACGGCCAACAGGGCGGCGGGCCGTTTCACGGGCCGCAAGGCGCTGATAACGGGGGCAGGGGGCGGCATTGCCCGCGCCCTTGCGCTGCGTCTGGCGGAAGAGGGGGCAAGCCTGGCGCTGACCGACCTAGACCCGGCACGCGCCCATGATGCCGCGCAAGCCGTGCAGGCAATCGGCGGCAGCGCCGTCTCGCTGGCCGCTGATGTCACCGACCGCGCGGCAGTCGAGACCATGGTCACCCAGTCGGCCCGGGCGATGGGCGGGATCGACATTCTCGTAACCTGCGCGGGCGGATACACGGCCTATACCCGCTTCGACGAGATCGATCCCGACGACTGGGACAGGGTGATCGCCCTGAACCTGCGCAGCGTCTTCCTGTGCTGCTCGGCCGTGCTTGCGCATATGAAACAAGCGGGCCGGGGGCGGATCATCAATCTGGGTTCGCTTGCCGGCCGGTCGACCAGCGCCGGCTCGTCGCCGGCCCATTACGCGGCGGCCAAGGCGGCGGTATCGCTGATGACGCAATACCTGGCCAAGGACACGGCCCCATATGGGATCACGGCCAACACCGTTGCGCCCGGCACCACGCGAACCGATCGGGTGAATGCGCTGCTGACGCCCGAGAAAGAGGCGGCCTTTGCCCGCATGACGCCGATGGGACGGCTTGCCGAACCCGCGGACATCGTGGGAACCATCGTCTTTCTGGCCAGCGACGATGCGGCCTATGTGACGGGAACGACGATCGACGTGAACGGCGGCCGATTGATGCTGGTGTGAATGATGGCGAGGACAGCAAAAATGCGCGTGGGGGGATATCAAGGGCCGAAATCCGTGTTGACGGCCGGGCTAAGCCGCTTTTGCGAGAGCCTTGCGGCAGAAGGTCTTGACACCGAGCGGGTCGATGACGTCACCCAGAGCGGCGAAACGGCGCGGGCGCTTTTCGACGGGATCGAGAGCGGCGCATTCCAGGCGGGCTACATGGCCTCGGGCTATCTGACCGCGCGCGTGCCGGAACTGGCGGTCATCGACCTGCCATTTTCGCAGGGCGATCGTCATGCGGCCTATGCGGCGCTTGACGGACGCGCCGGGGCCATCCTGCGCGAAGCCGTTCACGGTGCGACCGGCTATCATGTGCTGGGTTTCTGGGACAATGGCTTTCGCCATCTGACGAACCATCGCCGTCCGCTGCGAAGCCGCGCCGATTGCAACGGGTTGGTGGTCCGCACGCTCGACAACCGGATCTACCGCGAAACCATGGCGGCGATGGGTTTCACCCCTGTGGTCACCGATGTCCGCGATCTGCGTGAGGCGGTGATGACAGGCCGGGTCGACGCACAAGAGAATCCACTGACGAATTCTGTCGTGTTCGAACTGTATCGCGACCACCGCCATCTCAGCATGACCGGACATTTCTTCGGTGTCGTCCTGTTTCTGTGCCACGCGGACTGGTTCGGTGATCTGCCGCCCGCCGCCCGCCGCGCGGTCGAGGCCGCGGCGGCAACCGCCACCGTCCGGCAACGTCGTCTCGCCGAGGCGCAGGACAGCGACGCCCTGACCATCCTGCAGGCCGAGGGGGTCGAGATCCTGCCGCGATCGGCACTTGACATGGCCGGGTTTCGGGCCGCCTGCGCCGCCATCATGGATCGCGAGCGTGCCAAGCTGCCGCCGGAACTCGTCGCGGCCTATCTGGGGCAATGAACGTGTCCGGCAAAGGCGGGATTCAGGCCGTTTCTGTCAGCGCGTCGATCACCGCGCATTCGGGACCATCTTCTCCGGTACACCGCGAAACCGTCTCGGTCAGCACTTTCTCGATACGCTGAAGATCGGCGATCTTTGCGCGCACCGCCCCGAGGTGGCGGGCTGCAAGGGATTGAACGTCGGCGCACGTGCCTGCCTTGCCATCCACCAGCCCCAGCAGGTCGCGGATTTCCTCCAGCGTGAACCCCAGATCGCGCGATCGCATCACGAAGCGCAGGCGCGCGACATGGGTATCGTCATAGCTGCGATAGTTCTTCGCCGTTCGCGGCGGCTGGGGCATGAGGCCGATGTTTTCGTAATAGCGGATGGTTTCCAGGTTGCACCCCGTCAGACGCGCCAGATCTGAACGACGCAGGACACTCACCGTTCCGTGACCGGATTTCATGATTCCACTCATTGAGCCTGTATCAGCTACAGAGCCTAGGTTCGGATGATCAAACGGGCAAGGGTGATTCGACGATGGCGGAAACGACGACCGAAGCCGAGGTTCCGAGCCTCGAAGAGAGGCAGGCCAGTGATCGCAAGGCCTGGGCGTCAACCGGCGGCGCGCTTGCCGGTGCGCTGGCGATGACCTCGTGCTGCATTCTGCCGCTGGTGCTGATCAGCTTTGGCATCGGCGGCGTCTGGATTGCCCAGTTGACGGCGCTTTATGCCTACAAGTGGTACACATTTGCCTTTGCCAGCGCCTTCATCGGCTATGGTTTCTGGAAACTGCATCGGGCCGAACAGGGCGAATGCCGCGATGGTGCGGCCTGCACCCGGCCGAAGAACCGCCGCGTCATGAAGGGAACGCTTTGGCTGGCCACGATCGTCACAGCGATCGCCATGATCTTTCCCTATGTCACGCCTTACATCCTGAGCTTCTGAAAAAGGAAAAGTCATGAGAACCCTGACGTTATCGCTGCTGGGCCTGTTTGCAGCCACCGCCGCCCAGGCGGCTGAAAGACAGGCCAGCATTGTGGTGAGCGAGCTGACCTGCCCGTCCTGCCCCTATATTGCCGCCAATGCGGTCAAATCCATCGACAGCGTTGAAATCCTTCAGAGCGACTATGATCAGGCGGCGGAAAAGATCGTCTTTCTGGTGCGCTATGACGACGCCGTCACCTCGCCCGAGGCCATCGCAGCGGCCCCCCTGCAATACGGGTATCCCGGCCGCGTGCTTGAGGACGCATCGGGGTCGTGACGCGGCTCGGGACCGGGACCGATGGGAAGCAGATATTTGCTGCAACGCGGCCCGATCGCCGGCTTGATCGAAACGGGCGCGGTCTGATCGCAAGAAGGACGGAACCATGAAAGATTTGAACAGGACCCCGAAAGACGGAACCTACGATCTGATCGTCATCGGGGCGGGGTCGGCCGGGTTTTCGGCCTCGATCGCCGCCGCCGAGGCGGGCAAGCGGGTGGCGCTGGTCGGGCACGGCACCATCGGCGGAACCTGCGTCAATGTCGGCTGCGTGCCATCCAAGGCGATGATCCGTGCCGCCGAGGCGGTTCACGCGGCATCGGCCGCCGGCCGGTTTCCGGGCGTCGCGCCCTGCGCGGCCCGGGTCGACTGGCCGGCGTTGGTGTCCGGCACCGCCGAACTTGTGGCCGCGATGCGACAGAAGAAATATTCCGACCTGCTGCCGCAATATGAAACCGTCGACCATATCGACGAGGGCCCTGCGCGGCTGGTCGAGGGCGGTGTCGAGGTCGGCGGGCGCCGCATGACGGCCGAACGCATCATCGTCGCCACCGGATCGCGCCCGCACATGCCCGATATTTCGGGGCTCGGCGCGGTCGATGTGCTGGACAGCACCGGCCTGCTGACGCTGCCTGAACGCCCTGACAGCGTGATCGTGCTGGGCGGCGGTTATATCGGGGCCGAACTGGCGCAGATGGCGTCGCGGCTGGGGGTCAGGGTGACGCTGGTCACTCGCTCGCGGCTGTTGCCGGGTGCGGAACCCGAGGTGGGCGAGGCGCTGACACAGGCGATGCGGGCCGAGGGTATCCGTGTCGAGACCGGCCTGAGCTACCGCGAGGTCGCCGCCCACGATGGCGGCGTGGCGCTGACCATCGAGCGGGGCGGCAAGCCGGTGACGCTCACCGCCGCGCGGCTGGTTGCGACCGCCGGGCGCGTGGCCAATACCGACGGTTTGGGGCTGGAGGCGCTTGGCATCCGGACCGACCGGCGCAGAGCCATCGTGGTCGGCCCCGACATGGCCACCACGCGGCCCGGCATCTATGCCGCCGGCGACGTCACCGACCGCGACCAGTTCGTCTATATGGCCGCCTATGGCGCCAAGGTCGCGGTCAACAATGCGTTCGGGCTGGAACCGATGCGCTATGACAACGCTGCGATGCCTTGGGTCGTGTTCACCGACCCGCAGGTCGCCGGCGTCGGCCTGTCCGAAGTCCAGGCGGGCGCAGCGGGGCACGAGGTCAAGACCAGCGTCCTGGCATTGGACAACGTGGCCCGAGCGCTGGCAGCGCGCGACACCCGCGGGCTGATCAAGCTGGTTGCCGATGCGCGGACCGACCGGCTGCTGGGCGGGCAGATCGTGGCACCGGAAGGGGCGGACACGATCCAGACGCTGGCCATGGCGCTGAAGGCGGGCATGACCACCAAGGCGTTGGGCGAAACGCTCTTTCCGTATCTGACGACCGTCGAAGGGTTGAAACTGGCCGCGCAGACCTTTGACAAGGACGTGGCCCGACTCAGTTGCTGCGCGGGATAGGATCCGTGCTCTTCACCACCTGCCGCCGAAGCGGTGCGGTGGTTTCTGGCCGC
>DBFD01000061.1:61656-157406 GCA_002294185.1 Paracoccus sp. UBA889 | reverse complement strand
CAAAATGATCGCCGAAAACCCGATGTCCGGGCGCGGCTGCCATGCCGGGATCGCGAACGGGTTTTGACAGCGCCGGAGGTTCCGGCGAATGTCGCATTCGTGACGCGGCAGGGGGCAGGACCCGGAATGCAGGCAGACAATGAGGATCCGATCTCCTTGTGGGATCGTACCGCGCCGGCGGATGCGATTGCGGGGGGCATGGCGGCCTCGGCCGATCTGGCCATCGTCGGTGCCGGTTTCACCGGGCTTTCGGCGGCCCTGCACGCAGCCGAGCAGGGGCTGAGCGTGCAGGTGATCGAGGCGCGGCGGATCGGTCATGGCGGTTCGGGGCGCAATGTCGGGCTGGTCAATGCCGGCCTGTGGCTGCCCCCGGATCAGGTTCGCGCCGCCCTGGGCGAAGAGGCCGGAAGCCGCTTGATCGCCGGTCTGGGGGACGCGCCCGATCTGGTCTTTTCGCTGATCGAACGTCACGGCATCGCCTGCGAGGCGTCCCGAAACGGCACCATCCATGTGGCTCATTCGGCAGCCGGGCTGGCCGATCTGCGCGACCGCGCATGGCAATGGCAGCGTTTGGGCGCACCCGTCGAACTGCTGTCGGCCGCCGAGGCCGCGCGGCGGACCGGGACCCGCGCCTTTCACGGCGGATTGCTGGATCGCCGCGCCGGCACGATCAACCCGATGGGCTATGCGCGCGGTCTGGCGCGCGCCGCGCGCGCGGCCGGGGCGCGGATCGTGGAAAACGTCCGCGTAACGAAGCTGACGCGCGAGGGTCCGGCCTGGCGCTTGCGCAGCGATGCGGGCGAGATCAGGGCGGATTCGGTGATCCTGGCCACCAACGCCTACAGCGACGGCCTGTGGCCGGGACTGGCGCGAAGCTTCATCCCGATCCGGTTCTTTCAGCTTGCGACGGCGCCGCTGGGGGATCGGGCCCGTTCGATCCTGCCCGGCGGTGAGGGCGTGTGGGATACGGCGCGCGTCATGTTCTCGTTGCGGCGCGACGTGGCGGGGCGGCTGATCCTGGGGTCCATGGGATCGCTGATTGGCGGCGATGCGGGCCTGTCGCGGCGATGGGCGGCCCGGCGGCTGCGGGTCCTGTTTCCCGATCTGGGTCCGGTCGAATTCGAGGCGGGCTGGGACGGACGCATCGCCATGACCGGCGATCATCTGCCGCGCATCCTTTGCCCGGCCGAGGGGCTGTTCATTCCGATCGGCTATAACGGGCGAGGCATCGGTCCGGGCACGCATGTCGGACGCGGACTGGCCCGGCATCTGGCGGGCGGGGCGTTGTCGGATCTGCCTCTGGCGCCATCCGCGATGCCGGTGGCCCGGGGCGGCAGGGCGGTGGCGCGGTTCTGCGATGCGGCCTTTGCGGCTCATCAATTGTGGCGATCGCTGTGACCGGCGGGGCCGGGGCACGGGATGATGGACGCCGGGCGCGGGCTGACCTATGACGGATCGCGAAGTGTTGATAAGGGGTGGACGTGATGAAGATTGCCGTGGCCGGACTGGGATATGTCGGATTGTCGAACGCGGTTCTGCTGGCCCAGCGTCATCAGGTGGTGGCGCTGGACATCGATGCCGAGCGCGTCGCGTCGGTGCAGGCGCGGGTTTCGCCCATCGAGGATGACGAGATCGCGGAATTCTTCGCCGGCCGGGCGCTGAACCTGACGGCGACGACCGATCCGCGCGAAGCGATGTCCGGGGCCGATTACGTGATCGTGGCGACGCCCACCAATTACGATCCCCGCAGCAATTACTTCGACACGTCCTCGGTCGAACAGGTCGTGGCCATGGCGTGCGAGATGGCGCCCGATGCGACCATCGTCATCAAATCGACGATTCCCGTGGGCTTTACCCGCAGCATCCGCGACAGGTCGGGTTGCGAGCGGATTCTGTTCTCGCCGGAATTCCTGCGCGAGGGCAAGGCACTTTACGACAATCTCCATCCCAGCCGGATCGTGGTCGGCGACAGGACGGCGGCGGCGCGCCGTTTCGCCGACATGCTGGTGGCGGCGGCCGAGGACCGCGATGTGCCGGTCCTGCTGACCGATTCGACCGAGGCCGAGGCGATCAAGCTGTTCGCCAATACCTTCCTTGCCATGCGGGTCGCGTTCTTCAACGAACTGGACAGCTATGCGCTGAGCCACGATCTGGATCCGCGCGCGATCATCGAGGGGGTGTCGCTGGATCCACGGGTGGGCGATTACTACAACAACCCGTCCTTCGGCTATGGCGGTTATTGTCTGCCAAAGGATACCAAGCAGTTGCTGGCGAATTATGACAGCGTGCCGCAGAACCTGATCGCGGCCATCGTGGAATCGAACCGGACGCGCAAGGACTTCATCTCGGATCAGGTCCTGTCGCGGCGGCCCAAGGTCGTGGGGATCTACCGGCTGGTGATGAAGGAAGGCTCGGACAATTTCCGCGACAGCGCGATTCAGGGCATCATGAAGCGGATCAAGGCCAAGGGTGTCGAATGTATCGTCTACGAGCCGGCGCTGGATGCCGAACAATTCTTCAACTCGGCCGTGATCCGCGATCTGGAGGCATTCAAGGCCAAGGCCGACCTGATCATCGCCAATCGCCGCCATGACGATCTGGACGATGTGGCCGGCAGGGTCTTTACCCGCGATCTGCTGAGACGCGATACCTGAAACGATTTCAGCGGTCGCGCCAAGCATACCACGCATAGGCCGCGCGCAGCAGGTGGCGGCGCAGGCCGCCACCCTCGAACCGGGGCGGAGGACGGGCGAAAAAGCCGGGCAGATCCGCGGTCTGGTCCATCGCCAGCCGGGCCATCTGCTGCCCGGCGAAGCTGCCCATCGCGACGCCGTTGCCGTGATAGCCGAAGGCCGCAAAGGCGCCCGGCCAGGTGTCGATGGGGCCGGTGAAGGGCACCAGGCTGCGGGTCAGGCAGGCGAGGCCGGACCAGAAATGCGTCATCCCGACCTGACGCCAGGCCGGGAACATGGCCTGGAAATCCGCGATGATCCGGTGGCGGATGGCGCGATGGGTGCGGGGCGTCCAGGCAATGCCGCCGCGCATCCCGAACAGGAACCGGCGGTCGGGCAGCAGGCGGAAGTAATGCAGCAGGCTGCGGCTGTCGAAGGCCATCAGATCGGTGCTCCAGCCCTGCGCGGCGATCTGGGCATCGGTCAGCGGCCGCGTCACGATCACCGAGGACTGCACCGGCAGATAGCGGCCGCGCATCCAGTCCGGCAGGTCTTCCGCGGAATAGCCGTTCGTGGCCAGCAGCAGCCGGCGCGCGCGCAGGTGTCCGTATGGCGTGGCCAGCACATAACTGTCCCGCCGCCGCGCGATCCGCAGAACCGGGCTGTCGGCGTGAAGGCGCGCGCCGTGATCCTGCGCGGCATGGGCCAGGCCCAGCACATATTTCCGCGGGTTCAGCGCAAAGCCCAGGGGCAGCACCAAACCGCCGTGAAAGCCCGTGCCCGCGGCGCCCTCGGCGGGCAGATCGGCGGCGGGGATCAGGCGCGGCGTGATGCCATAATCGCGCGCGGCCAGCCCGGCCTCTTGCTGAAACGCGGCCCAGTCGCGCGGGCGATGCGCCAGTTGCAACTCGCCACCCCGCGAATGGGTGTCGGCGTCGATGCGGTGATCGTCCAGAACCGCGCGGACATGGGCGATGGCGGCCATCTCGGTGGTGCGATAACGGCGGTGCTCGGCCTCGCCATAGCGGCGGATCATCGCGTCACGGCCCAGCTTTGCGCCGCCGAGGCAGCAGAAGCCGCCATTGCGGCCCGAGGCGCCCCAGCCGGGCCGGTGCCGGTCCAGCACCGCCACATCCTGCCCCGACCGGGCCAGTTCCAGCGCCGCCGACAGCCCGGTGACGCCTGCCCCGATCACCGCGAAATCGGCCTGGGCCTCGCCGTGCAGGGCCGGATAGGTGCACGGATCATCCTGCGTGCCGGGCCAGAAACAGCCGTCCAGGGCGGCCGCGCCGTAGGCTGCGGGTTCATAGAGGCGCGACCGACTCATGCACGCACGCCGGCCAGTTCCTCTTGCCGCTGACGGATGATGGCGCGCTTTGACACCAGCGAGGCCGAGACGACGCCCACGGCCACGATGGAGATCATGATCGTGGACAGGGCGTTGATTTCGGGGCTGACGCCAAGGCGGACCGAGGAAAAGATGCGGATCGGCAGCGTGGTCGAGGACGGGCCGGCGGTGAACGAGGCGATCACCAGATCGTCCAGCGACAGGGTGAAGGCCAGAAGCCAGCCCGAGATCACCGCCGGCGTGATGATCGGCAGCGTCACCGACCGGAAGGCGTCGAAGGGCGTGCAGCCCAGATCCAGCGCGGCCTCTTCCAGCGAACGGTCGAAGGTCATCAGCCGCGACGAGACGACGACCGAGACATAGCACATGGAAAACGTCGTATGCGCCAGGACGATGGTGAAGATGCCGCGGTCAAGGTTGATGGCGATGAACAGCAGCAGCAGCGAAAGGCCGGTGATCACGTCGGGCATGACCAGTGGCGCGTAGATCATGCCGGAAAACAGCGTCCGCCCCGGAAAGCGCCCCGCCCGGACCAGCACATAGGCCGCCATCGTGCCCAGAACCGTCGCCAGCGTCGACGAGAAGAAGGCGACCCGCAGCGTCACCCAAGCCGCGTCCAGGAACTGCTGGTTGCCCATCAGAGAGACATACCACTGCGTCGAGAAGCCCGCCCAGACCGTGACCAGCTTCGAGGCGTTGAAGCTGTAGATGATCAGGATCAGCATCGGCAGATACAGGAAGGCGAAGCCCAGGCTCAGCGTGGTGACGTTGAACCAGCTCAGGCGGCGATTCATTGGCTGGCCTCCTGCTGGCGTTGTTGGTTGCGCTGGAACAGCACGATGGGAACGATCAGCAGAATCAGCAGGACCACCGCGACCGCAGAGGCCACCGGCCAGTCGCGGTTCGAGAAGAATTCCTCCCACAGGACCTTGCCGATCATCAGCGTGCGCGAGCCGCCCAGCAGCGAGGGAATCACGAATTCGCCTATGACCGGGATGAAGACCAGAAAACAGCCCGCGATGATGCCCGGCCGCGACAGCGGCAGCGTCACCAGCCAGAAGGCCGACAGCCGCGAACAGCCCAGATCCTCGGCCGCCTCGATCAGGGCGCCGTCCATCTTTTCCAGCGTGGCGTAGATCGGCAGGATCATGAAGGGCAGGTAGGTATAGACGATGCCTATATAGACGGCCGTCGTCGTGTTCATGATCTGGAGCGGCATGTCGATGATGCCGGTCCAGAGCAGGAACTGGTTCAGGAACCCCTCATTCGCAAGGATCCCGATCCACGCATAGACCCGGATCAGGAACGAGGTCCAGAAGGGCAGGATCACCAGCATCATCAGCGTGGGCCGCCATTCGTCGGGACTTTGCGCCATGCCGTAGGCGACGGGATAGCCGACCAGCAGCGTGATGAAGGTCGAGACGGCCGCGATCTGCAAGCTGGACAGATAGGACCGCCAATACAATTCGTCCTGGGTCAGCCAGATGAAATTCTCGAAATCGAGCTGGCCGAAGAATTCCTTGATCGACGCCCAGCCGCCCGACAGATCCAGCGTCGGCGTGTAGGGCGGAATCGCCACCGCCGTATCCGAAAGCGAGATTTTCAGCACGATCAGGAATGGCACCAGGAACAGCCCCAGCAGCCACAGATAGGGAATCGCGATCAGCAACAGGCGGCGCAGGTTCATGACTGCCTCCCTATTCGGTCAGGACGACGCCGGCGGTCTCGGTCCAGGACAGCCAGACCTCGTCGTCCCAGGTAAAGTCGCGCCGCGCCAGGCGTCGCGCATTGGTCATCTGGGCCGAGAATTTCTGCCCGCCCGGCAATTCCAGGTGATAGGTCGAGACATTGCCGAGATAGCCGATATCGACGATCCTGCCGCGAACCTGATTGGTGCGGTCGGGATCGGGTTCGGTTCCCACGACGATCTTTTCCGGCCGGATCGCGAAGGAGACGCGCTGTCCGTCCGGGATGTGGTCGGCTGCGGCGATGATCGGCTGCGCGCCTTCGGCGTAGTGGATCGACACCCGGCCCTCGCCGGCAGGCGAGGCATTGCCCTCGATGATGTTCACATCGCCGATGAAATCCGCGACATAGACGCTGTTCGGGGTCTCGTAGATGCCGGCGGGCGTGTCCACCTGGACGATGCGCCCGTGATCCATGACCGCGACGCGGCTGGCGACCGTCATCGCCTCTTCCTGATCGTGGGTGACGATGACGAAGGTCGTGCCGGTCTTTTCCTGAATGTCCATCAGCTCGAACTGCGTATCTTCGCGCAGCTTGCGGTCCAGGGCGCCCAGCGGTTCGTCCAGCAGCAACAGCTTGGGCGCCTTGGCCAGCGACCGGGCCAGCGCCACCCGCTGCCGCTGTCCGCCGGAAATCTGGTGCGGCTTGCGTCTGGCGAATTTCTCGAGCCGGGTCAGGCGCAGCATCTCGGTCACGCGCGCGGTAATCTCGTCCCGCGACATCTTCGATCGTTTCAGCCCGAAGGCGATGTTGTCCTCGACCGTCAGATGGGGAAACAGCGCATAGCTTTGGAACATCATGTTCACCGGCCGCTTGTTGGGCGGGATCGGCCCGACATCGACATCATCGACGGTGATCTTGCCTTCGCTGGGCGTCTCGAACCCTGCCAGCATCCGCATCAGCGTGGTCTTGCCGCAGCCCGAGGGGCCGAGAAGGGCGAAGAATTCCTTGCGGTAGATGTCCAGATCCAGGCTGTCGATGGCGGTGAAGGTCCCGAACCGCTTGGTGACGTTGCGGAACCGGATCAGCGGCACCTCGTTCGGATCGTCCCAGGGGGCGAAGACATTCTGCGGCTTGGACTGCGCCATCGAAACCTCTGACGGATGAGCGGCAAGGAATGCGCCGCGCCCGAACAGGGCGCGGCGGCGGCGTTCCGGATCAGGTGCCGGACTTGATCTTGGTCCAGAGCCGGGTGACGATCCGCTGCACCTTGGGGTCGTAGGGCGTGAAGGTGTAGAGGTTCTTCATCGTCTCGGCCGAAGGATAGATCGCCGGATCGCCGATCACGTCCTCGTTCAGGTATTGCTGCGACGCCTTGTTGCCGTTGGCGTAATAGACATAGTTCGACGCGGCCGCCATGTTCTGCGGATCCATCATGAAATTCAGAAACTTGAGCGCGCCGTCGGGATTGGGTGCATCGGCCGGGATGGCCATCTGGTCAAACCACATCAGCGCGCCTTCCTTGGGCGCGTTATAGGCGATCGTGATGCCGTTGTCGGCCTCGGCGGCGCGGTCGCGGGCCTGCAGGATGTCGCCCGACCAGCCGAAGGCCACGCAGATGTCGCCATTGGCCAGCGCGTTGATGTATTCCGAACTGTGGAACTTCGAGATATAGGGTCTGACCGGCATCAGCACCCCCTCGACCTTGGCGATCACGTCGGGATCCTTGCTGTCGGGATCCTCGCCCAGGAACTTCAGCGCCGCAGGGATCACCTCGGTCGGCGCGTCCAGAAACATGACGCCGCAGGAGGCCAGCTTCTCCATGTTCTCGGGCTTGAAGATCAGATCCAGGCTGTCGATCGGCGCATCCTCGCCCAGGGCCTGCCTGACCTTCTCGACATTCACGCCAAGCCCGGTCGTGCCCCACATGTAATTGATCGAATATTCGTTGCCGGGATCATATTTGGCCGTGCGTTCCTTGATCACGTCCCACAGGTTCACCGCGTTGGGCAGCTTGTCGTAATCCAGCTTCTGGAAAACGCCCGCCTGGATCTGGCGCTGAAGAAAGGATCCGGTCGGCACGACCACGTCATAGCCCGACGATCCCGCCAGCATCTTGGTTTCCAGCACCTCGTTGCTGTCGAAGACGTCGTAGATCAGATCGATTCCGGTTTCGTCCTCGAATTTCGCCAGCAGCGATTCGTCGATATAGTCGGACCAGTTGTAGACGCGGACCTCCTCGGCCTGCGCGGCGGTCCCGGCGGCGATAAGGGCGGCCAGCGGCATCCATGCCTTTTTCATTGCGAAACTCCCCTGTTGGTGGTTCTCATTGTCTTTCGCAGCCCAATTTGATCAAAAGCGAATGGGCGTCGCAACATGATAATCGGGACAGGTGGCGGCGATCCTGTCAAGACCAAGTCACCGGCCCGTTCGAAAAGAGGAATGCCCGGAATTTGAACAATCCCGAACCGAAGCCTCCGGAACATGTCCGCGTCCACCACCGCCTGCGCGAGATGATCCTGTCGGGCGACCTGGCGCCGGGCCAGCCGGTCACGATCCAGGGGCTGGTGGCGATGCTGGGCGCCGGCATGACCCCCGTGCGCGAGGCGATCCGGCGGCTGATCGCCGAGGGCGCCTTGCAATTTCAGGGCAACCGGCGGGTTTCGGTGCCGATCCTGTCCGAGGCCCAGATCGACGAATTGCTGTTCGCCCGCCTCGCCCTGGAACCCGAACTGGTGCGCCGCGCCGCGCCGCTGCTGACCACTGCCCAGATCGCCGGTCTGAACCGGATCGACGATGTTCTGAACCAGGCCATCGCCGGCGGCGACATCACCGGCTACATGATGCAGAACCACCGCTTTCACATGACGCTTTACGCCGCCTCGGCCTCGCAGGTCCTGCTGCCGCTGGTCGAGGCCCTGTGGCTGCGCGCCGCGCCATCGCTGCGGGTCATGTGCGGCCGATTCGGCACCCGCAACCTGCCCGATCTGCACCAGCAGGCGCTGGCTGCGCTGGCGCGCGGAGACGGGACGGCCGCCGGCGTGGCCATCGCCGGCGACATCAGGCAGGGGATGGAGAACGTTCGCGCCATCCTGCGCGAAAAGATTTGATCAAATCGGGTTGACGCCATTCGGCGAAGCTCTATCTTGTCCGCAAAGGGTCGCCATGCGCGGCCATTTTTTCGTTCCGATCCGCGTGCGAGGAGCCTGACGATGATCCAGAACCACCTGCCCACGGCCGAATTGCAGGCCATCGACGCGGCCCATCACATGCATCCCTTCACCGCCGGCGCGGAGCTGAGCGCGAAGGGCGCGCGCGTCATTACCCGCGCCGAGGGCGTGTTCCTGACAGACAGCGACGGGAACGAGATCCTGGACGGCATGGCCGGCCTGTGGTGCGTCAATATCGGCTATGGGCGCGAGGAATTGGTGCAGGCCGCCGCCGAACAGATGCGCCAGCTGCCGTTCTACAACACCTTCTTCCAGACGACCCACATTCCGGCGCTGAGCCTTGCCAAACGCCTGGCCGAGCTTGCGCCCGGCGATCTGAACCACGTCTTCTTCAACGGTTCGGGATCGGATTCCAACGACACCAACCTGCGGATCGTGCGGCACTTCTGGGCCGCGCAGGGCCAGCCCGAAAAGCAGGTCGTGATCTCGCGATGGAACGGCTATCACGGGTCCACCATGGGCGCGGCCAGCCTGGGCGGGATGAAGGGGATGCACGCGCAGGGCGGCCTGCCGATCCCCGGCATCGTCCATATAGACCAGCCGGACTGGTGGTCGGAAGGCGGCGACATGACGCCCGAGGAATTCGGCCTCGAACGCGCCCGCCAGCTTGAGGCGAAGATCGAGGAAATCGGCCCCGACAAGGTCGCGGCCTTCATCGCCGAGCCGGTGCAGGGTGCGGGCGGCGTGATCGTGCCGCCCGAAACCTACTGGCCCGAGATCAACCGCATCCTTGCCAAATACGACATCCTGCTGATCGCGGACGAGGTAATCTGCGGCTTCGGGCGGACCGGCAACTGGTTCGGCTCGCAGACGATGGGGATGACACCCGACATCATGACCATCGCAAAGGGCCTGACCTCGGGCTATGCGCCAATGGGCGGATCCATCCTGTCGGACCGGGTGGCGAAGGTCATCAACGAGACGGGTGAATTCGCCCATGGCTATACCTATTCCGCCCATCCCGTCGCCGCCGCCGTGGCGCTGGAAAACCTGCGCATCCTGGACGAGGATGGCATTGTCGATCGCGTGGCCAAGGTGACGGCGCCTTATCTGAAGGCCAGGTGGGAAAGCCTGACGGATCACCCGATGGTGGGCGAGGCCAAGATCGTCGGCATGATGGGGTCAATCGCGCTGACGCCGGACAAGGACAGCCGGGCGCGCTTTGCCGCGGATGCGGGGACCGTGGGGCTGATCTGCCGCGAACGCTGTTTCGCCAATAATCTGGTCATGCGCCATGTCGGCGACAGGATGATCATCTCGCCGCCGCTGGTCATCAGCGAATCCGAGATCGACCTGCTGATCGAACGGGCGCGAACCTCGATCGACCAGGCCTGCCAGCTGGTCCGGGAACAGGGGCTGTGGCAGGCCGCATGATCGGGCGCCTGCCGCGCCGAAGCCCGGCCCGCCTGCGGACCCTTGCGCCGTGGCGTGGGCGTGAGGATCGGTTCGACGCCGATGCCGTGCGACGCACCGTCATCTTCCTCGCGGGGCGCGGCGATTCTTCTGGAATGCCGCGACGGTTTCTGGTCAGAGAGGCGCAAAACCGGAACCCAAGCAGAAAAAGGCCGATGAGCATCCATCTTTATCCGAACGACCTGCCCGACGACGTGAACCTTGGCCCCGTTGTGGCCATCGACACCGAAACGATGGGGCTGGATCCTCGCCGCGACCGGTTGTGTCTGGTGCAGATGTCGGCGGGCGACGGCGATGCCCATCTTGTCCAGATCGAGCGCGGTCAGACCGAGGCTCCCAACCTGTGCCGGATCCTGACCGATCCCAAGGTGGTGAAGCTGTTCCATTTCGGCCGTTTCGACATCGCGGCGCTGGAAAACGCTTTCGGCGTCGTGACCTCGCCGGTCTGGTGCACCAAGATCGCCTCGAAGCTGGTGCGCACCTTCACCGACCGGCACGGGCTGAAATACCTGTTGAACGAACTGGCGGATGTCGATGTCAGCAAGCAGCAGCAGACCAGCGACTGGGGGCAGCCGGATCTGACGGACGCGCAACTGGAATACGCGGCCTCCGACGTCCTGCACCTGCACAAGCTGAAGGCCGCGCTTGAGGAACGGCTGAAGCGCGAGAACCGGATGGGGCTTGCGCAGGCCTGTTTCGATTTCCTGCCCGCCCGCGCCCATCTGGATCTGCTGGGCTGGGGGGATGAAAAGGACATCTTCCAGCACTAGATGGAAGACGACGGCCGGGGGCGCTTTCCCCCCGGACCCCCAACAGAGACGTGGCGACCAGAGCAGGGGTCAGGGGTTTGGCAGATTACATCGAGACCGCGCGGCGCGTGATCCGCACCGAGATCGCCGGGCTGGAGCGGCTGGCCGACGGACTTGGCGACAGTTTCCAGCGTGCAATCGAGGTGATCCTGAGCGCTCGAGGCCGGGTCATCGTCTCGGGCATGGGCAAGTCGGGCCATGTCGCGCGCAAGATCGCGGCGACACTGGCCTCCACCGGCACGCCGGCGCAATTCGTCCATCCGGCCGAGGCCAGTCACGGCGATCTGGGCATGGTGACGCAGGGCGATGCGGCGCTGATTCTGTCCAACAGCGGCGAAACGCCCGAACTGGCCGATCTGGTCGCGCATACCCGGCGGTTCGCCATCCCGCTGATCGCGGTCGCTTCGCGCCCCGAATCGACGCTGTTGCGGCAGGCGGATGTGGCCCTGGTCCTGCCCGCCGCCGAAGAGGCCTGCGGGCGCGGCATCGTGCCCACCACCTCGACCACGATGACGCTGGCCCTGGGCGATGCGCTGGCCGTTGCGCTGATGGAGCATCGTCAGTTCACGGCCGAGCATTTCCGGACCTTTCATCCGGGTGGCAAGCTGGGCGCGCTTTTGTCGAAGGTCGGCGATCTGATGCATTCCGACATGCCCCTGATCGGCGAAAGCGCACCGATGGCGGACGCGCTGCTGGTCATCAGCCAGAAGGGATATGGCGTGACCGGGGTCACGGACGGGTCCGGCGCCCTGGTCGGAATCATCACCGATGGCGACTTGCGGCGCCACATGCAGGGATTGCTGGACTACCGCGCCGACGAGGTGATGACCCGCGATCCGCGCACCATCGCCCCCGACGCCCTGGCCGAGGCGGCCCTGGCCGAGATGCAGGACCGCAAGATCACCTGTCTTTTCGCCGTCCGGGGCGGCAGGCCGGAAGGCATTCTGCATATCCACGACTGCCTGCGCGCCGGACTGGTCTAGGCGGATGGGGCGCACCCGCATCGTCCGCTGGCTGCGCGTGCTTCTGCCACTGGCGGCGCTGGCGATCCTGTCCACGCTGTTCCTGTTCTCGCGCCGACCCGAAGAGGATTCGCGCATTCCCTATGCCCAGCTCGATGCCGAACAGATGGCGCGCGAGCCGCGCCTCGTGGCGCCCGATTATACCGGCGTGACCGATGACGGTGCCGAATTGTCGCTGAGCGCCAGCGAGGCGACGCCGCCAGGCCAAGGGGCCGGCGCCGCGCGCGACGTGCGGCTGGACTGGCGGCGCAAGGACGGCCTGACCGCCGATCTGACCGCGCCCCGGGCCGGGCTTGCCGATGGCCTGATCGGACTGCGCGGCGGCGTGAGGATGACCACCTCGTCGGGCTGGCGGATGGATGCGCCCAGCGTCGATGCCGCGACTGACCGTTCGCTGATTCGCGCGACCGGCGGGGTCGAGGCCGAGGCGCCGTTCGGCAGCATCCGCGCAGACCGCATGGATCTGCAGCCAAAGCGCGAAGACGGGGCGGGCGCAGCGGTCTTGAATTTCTCGGGCTCCGTCCGTTTGATATACCAACCCTGAACCCCGGACGAGGATGCCCGCCATGCTGCGCCCCCTGACCATCGCCCTGACCCTCCTGGCCGCGCCCGCCCTGGCGCAGAACGTGGCCTTCGGCGGCATGACGGCCGACACCTCGGCCCCGGTCGAGGTCGCCGCCGACAATCTTGCCGTCGATCAGGCGGATGGCAGCGCGGTCTTCACCGGCAATGTGGTGATCGGCCAGGGCGAGATGCGGCTGGCCGCCGACAGCGTGACGGTAATCTATGCAGAGGGCGGGCAGAACCGGATCCAGGCGCTGAAGGCCCAGGGGAACGTGACCCTGACCTCGGGCAAGGATGCGGCACAGTCCGAAACGGCCGATTACGACGTTGCCAGTGGCAATATCGCGCTGGCCGGCGCGGTGGTGCTGAAACAGGGCCAGAACGTGCTGACCGGCGACCGCATGATCGTCAACCTTGCCGACGGCACCGCCAGGGTCGATGGCCGGGTGCGATCCGTGCTCCAGCCCGGCGGCAATTGATGGCGCGGGACACTCAGGTCAGGGCAGGCGGGCTGCGGGTCGCGGGGCTGCGCAAATCCTATCGCAACCGGCCGGTGATCCGCGATGTCTCGGTCACGCTGGACCGGGGCGAGGTGGTGGCGCTGCTGGGGCCGAACGGGTCCGGCAAGACGACCTGCTTCTACTGCATCGCGGGGCTGGTCGCGCCGGATGCCGGGCAGGTCATGATCGACGGCCGCGACGCGACCGCGCTGCCGATGTTCCGCCGTGCACGGATGGGCATCGGCTATCTGCCACAGGAAATGTCGATCTTTCGGGGCCTGACGGTCGAGCAGAACATCATGGCCGTGCTGGAGGTGACGCTGGACGATCCGCGCCACCGCCGCGACCGGCTGGAGGAGTTGCTGGGGGATTTCTCGATCGGTCATCTGCGCGGCGCGCCGGCCCTGGCCCTGTCGGGGGGCGAGCGGCGGCGATGCGAGATCGCGCGCTGTCTGGCCTCGGATCCCGGCTATCTGCTGCTGGACGAGCCCTTTGCGGGCGTCGATCCGATCGCGGTGGGCGAGATTCGCGGGCTGGTCCATGATCTGAAATCGCGCGGCATCGGGGTGCTGATCACCGATCACAACGTTCGCGAGACGCTGGGCATCGTGGATCGCGCCTATATCCTGCATGACGGCAACGTGCTGATGTCCGGCTCGACGCAGGAGATCGTTGCCGACGCGCGGGTCCGCAAGGTCTATCTGGGCGACAGCTTCAGCCTGGCCTGATTGCCGTTCCACGGGACGACCTTGAATGCGAAGTGGCGGACCCGCGATCCGGACTGCGCTTGCGCGGCGATTGCGGGCGGCTTTCGCCGCAAGACCCGGCCCCCGACAGCACGCTGCTCACCAGCTCGTGCGGCGCGGGTCGTCGGCGATCCTCCGCCGCCCCGTTGACAGCCAAGCCGCTCTGTCACCAAATGTTCAGGTGGCGGCACGGAATGCCGTCTCAAACCCGGGCCTGGCTTTCTGCGTCGGGCAGGCGTGTCAGACCGGGCAACCGAAGAGGAACGACGATGCGCTATACGATCAGCGGAAAACATATCGATGTGGGCGATGCCCTCAGCACTCATGTCGAGACGGAACTGGGCGAGACGGTGACCAAATATTCGCAGCGGCCCACCGATGCGACCGTCACCTTTTCCCGCGACGCGCATCAGTTCCTGTGCGATAGCGTCGTGCATCTGTCCACCGGCCTGACCGTGCAGGCGCGCGGGGCCGCGGTCGAGATTTATGATGCCTTCGAGGCCTGCCGCGAGAAGATGGACAAGCAGCTTCGCCGCTACAAGCGCCGTCTGAAGGATCATCACAAGGACCGCTCTGATCCGGTTGAATTCGGCCCCGCGGGCATGTATGTGCTGTCCGCCGACGAGGATGTGTGGGAGACGAAGGATAGCGGGCTTCAACCCATCATCATCGCCGAAATGGAGGCGCGTGTGCCCACGCTTTCGGTAGGGGATGCCGTGATGCAGATGGAACTGGCCGGAACGCCGCTGCTGGTGTTTCGCAACGAGAAACACGGCGGCGTCAACGTCGTCCACCGCCGCGACGACGGCAATGTGGGTTGGATCGATCCGCGCGGCAATGGCTGATCGTCGCCCGCGACATGGCTGAACCGACGGACCGCCCCCGGCGTTTTCGCGCGGGGGCGCATCCATTGAGAGAGACGCAAGCATCATGCAACTCAGCGAGATCCTGAAACCCGGCGCCGTTCGTTCTCTTGGGCAGGTCACCTCGAAGAAACGGCTGTTTCAGGAACTGGCCGATCTGGCCAATGCCGAATACAAGCTGAACATCTCGGAGGTTGTGGATGCTCTGCAGGAGCGCGAAAGCCTGGGGCCGACGGGTGTCGGCCATGGCGTCGCGCTGCCCCATGCCCGCCTGCACGGGCTGGACAACGTCGTGGGGCTGTTCCTGCGCCTCGAGAAACCGCTGGATTTCGACGCGGTGGACCGCCAGCCGGTCGATCTGATCTTTGCGCTTCTGGCCCCAGAATCCAGTGGCGTCGATCATCTGAAGGCGCTGGCGCTGGTCTCGCGGACGCTGCGCGACAACGATTTGCGCGCGAAGCTGCGTGCCAACGACGACGCGACCGCCCTGCATGCCGTTCTGTCGGCGGCTCAGGGAATCAAGGCCGCCTGACGGTTCCAATCGGTCTGTTCCGGTCCTATATTGATGGTCCAGAAGGCCAGAGGAGGGCCGGATCATGAACAAGCATGTCAGCGATCAACCCCGCAGCCAGAACGGAACGCGCCTGCGCGAATACGCACGCCAGGAACGCGAGGCCGGCACCCATCCCGCCATCAAGACCCTGCGCGCCCGCCCGAAGATGCGGGGTGACGAGAACCGCAAGACCGCCGAATTCCTGCGGATCGAACGGGATCAAACGGCCTAGCCG
Organism: Paracoccus sp. UBA889; assembly: GCA_002294185.1. Classification (GTDB taxonomy): domain Bacteria; phylum Pseudomonadota; class Alphaproteobacteria; order Rhodobacterales; family Rhodobacteraceae; genus Paracoccus. The sequence goes on along the minus strand of DBFD01000061.1, from coordinate 141,765 downwards.
CGCAGGTCAGCCGGCCTCTGCGGGGCGCTGGATCAGATCCCGGAGATTGCCGTAGAGGTCGGCGAAAACCGCCGCGATGCCGCAATCCGCCAATCTCGGTTCGCGGATGATCCGGATGCCTGCCCGGCGCAGTCGGGCCAGGTCCGCGCGTAAATCGTCGGTTTCCAGAAAAAGAAAGACACGGCCGCCGGTCTGATCGCCGACGACCGCGTTCTGGGCGTCGCTGGTCGCGCGCGCCAGCAGCAAGGAAACGCCGCCACCCGACGGTTGCACCAGAACCCATCGCTTGTCCTGTTCCGGCTGATGGACACCTTCAAGCAGCCGGAAACCCAGGACATCGACATGGAACCCGATCGCCTCGTCATGATCGCGCACCACCAGCGCGAGATGGGCGTCGGTGATTCAAGCGCGGAGATTCAAGCGCGGACCAGCGTCTCGTAATCCTCGGCGATCTTGCGCGTGGTTTCGCCAACCTGGAAATGCCAGTCGCCGATCTGGCCGACCGGCGTCACCTCGGCGGCGGTCCCGGTCAGGAAACATTCCTGAAAACCTTCCAGTTCTTCCGGCCTGATCCGGCGCTCGTGAACCGAAACGCCGTTGTCCTTCAGCATCCCGATGATGGTCTGCCGCGTGATCCCGTTCAGGAAGCGGTCGGCCAGCGGCGTGTGCACCTCGCCATCCCTGATGAAGAAGATGTTGGCGCCGGTCGCCTCGGCGACGTAGCCTTCCCAATCCATGAACAGCGCGTCCGAACAGCCCTTGGCCTCGGCCGCGTGTTTGGACATGGTGCAGATCATGTAGAGGCCGGCCGCCTTGGCCGCGGTCGGGATCGTTTCCGGGCTGGGCCGCTTCCACTTGGCCACGTCCAGCTTGGCGCCCTGCCATTTCGCATCGCCGTAATAGCTGCCCCATTCCCAGGCGCAGACGGCCATCCGGACCGGGTTCCGCGCGGCCGAAACGCCCATGTCCGGACCCGACCCGCGCCACATCACCGCGCGCACATAGGCGTTGTCGAACCCGTTGGCCTTCAGCACGGCGTCCTTCGCTGCGTCGATTTCCTCGGCCGTATAGGGCGAGGTCATGTCCACCAGCCGTGCCGATTCGATCAGCCGCAAAGAATGTTCGTGCCCCTTGAAGATCTTGCCGTCATAGCAGCGTTCGCCCTCGAAGACCGAACTGGCGTAATGCAGCGCATGGGTCAGGACATGAACATTCGCGTCGCGCCATTCGACCAATTCGCCATCCATCCAGATCTTGCCGTCGCGATCGTCATATGCCGCCGTCATCATTTCCCTCCATCACGTCCGGAATTTGCGATTCTTGCGCCAGCCGTCCGGAAAGGGCCGTTTTGTTGCGCGAAGCCCTTGACGGCTAGCAATCGAATCTTGGAAAGTCAACAACGCTGCCCTATCAAGACGCAAACCGCCGAAAGGACGATCGAATGGCCGAGAAGCTGCGACTCCAGACCAAGGTCGGGGAAGATCTGCTGTTTCTCACCGATGATCAGTTGCGCAGGGGGATCGAGGCGATGTTCTTCGCCTATCGTGCCTTCACCGCCGATCCCGACCTGATTCTGACCGAACTGGATTACGGCCGCGCCCACCACCGCGCGCTGCATTTCATCAACCGCGATCCGGGCCTGACGGTGACCTCGTTGCTGGCAGTCCTGGGCGTGACCAAGCAATCGCTGAACCGGGTGCTGCGGACGCTGATCGCGGACGGGCTGGTCGAAAGCCGGGTCGGCCGCCGTGATCGGCGCGAACGGCAATTGTTCCTGACCGGCAAGGGAACGGCGCTGGAACGCCGCCTCTCCGAGGCGCAGCGGGTGCGGATGCGGACCGCCTATCGCAATGCCGGACCTCAGGCCGTGGCCGGTTTCCGGCAGGTTCTGGAAGCGATGATGGACCCCGAGACGCGGGCGCAGTATCAGGCGATGAAGGACCTGCCCGAGGACCGCTGAGCCCGATGACCCATCCTGCCGCCCATCTTCTGATCGTCGATGATGACGAACGTATCCGCGCGCTGCTGGGAAAGTTCCTGCGCAAGAACGACTTCATGGTCACGATGGCGCGCGACGCGACGCAGGCGCGGCGGCTGCTGGCGGGGCTGGAATTCGACCTGATCGTGCTGGACGTGATGATGCCCGGCGAGGACGGCATCTCGCTGACCCGCAGCCTGCGCGGTGCACTGGACACGCCGATCCTGCTGCTGACCGCGAGGGGCGAGACCGAGGATCGCATCGCCGGGCTGGAAAGCGGCGCCGACGATTATCTGGCCAAGCCTTTCGAGCCGCGCGAATTGCTGCTGCGCATCGCCGCGATCCTGCGCCGGGTGCCGGCGGCCGAAGCCTCTCAGCCGAAATTCCTGACGCTGGGGATGCTGCGCTACGATACCGACAAGGGTGAATTGTGGCAGGGCGATGCCCCGCTGCGGCTGACCGGAACCGAACAATCCCTGTTGCGCCGGCTGGCGGCGCGGGCCGGCCAGCCGGTCAGCCGGTCGGATCTGATCGAGGATCTGGGGCGCAGCGGCAATGGTGACGAGGCCGAGAACAGCGAACGCGCCATCGATGTCCAGATCACCCGCCTGCGCCGCAAGATCGAGCCCGATCCGAAAGAGCCGCGCTTTCTGCAAACTGTGCGCGGCACCGGCTACATGCTGGTCTGCGACTGACTTGTCCCGCCCGCGCGCGCGGCCTAGCCTGCGCGCGGATGGACGCGAACCCGACATATCACGGAATCGAGCTGGATGCCGAAACCGCGCTGGCGCTGCTGGAATGGCAGGCCGAGATGGGCGTGGACGAGCCGATCCTGGACGCGCCCCTGGACCGGTTCGACCTGGCCGCGCGCCCGAAACCGGCCACGGCCAAGCCACCGCTGCCGCCGCCGCTGCAGGCCCGGGCGCCGGGATCGTCGCCTCCGCAATCGACCGATGACGCCGCCGCCCGTCTGGCCGAGGCCGAGGCGCTGGCTGCAGGGGCCGGGACGCTGGCGGCGCTTGCGGCGGCGCAGGAGGCTTTCGACGGGATCGAATTGAAGAAGGGCGCTCGGAATTTCTGCTTCGCCGACGGCGATCCCGGGGCCCGCGTGATGATTCTGGGCGAGGCGCCGGGCGACGAGGAGGACCGTCAGGGTCGCCCCTTCGTCGGTCGCGCGGGGCAGTTGCTGGACCGGATGTTCGCCGCCATCGGGCTGTCCCGGACGGCGGTCGATGCGGCGCAGGCGCTGTATGTCGTCAACGTGCTGACCTGGCGTCCGCCGGGCAACCGCGACCCCAGCCCCGATGAAATCCTCGTGAGCATGCCTTTCGTGCGGCGTCATGTCGAACTGGCCGCGCCCGATCTGATCGTGCTGATGGGCAACATTCCCTGCCAGGCCGCCCTGGGCCGCCGGGGCATTCTGCGCCTGCGTGGGCAATGGGTTGAGGCTTTCGGCCGCCCCGCGCTGCCGATGACCCATCCGGCCTATCTGCTGCGCAACCCGGCCGCCAAGCGCGAGGCATGGGCGGATCTTCTGTCGCTGTCCGCGACGCTGGAAGGCCTTTCCGTTTAGGTTTCATTTCCGCATCATGGGTTAGGACGACCCTTCACAGACGGGATCCCCGCCGGATGCGCTTTCTCTTCCGCAGTCTTTCGGGGCTGTTCATCACCTTTCTGACCCTGGCCCTGCTGTTTCTGGCGGGCTTTCAGTTGTGGCAGGCGGTCGCCTCGCGCGGCGAGGACGGTGGACCGGGGCGCGGCGGCGGCGGCGAACAGGTCTATTCGGCGCGGTTGCTGACCCTCATCCCGCAACAGGTCCAGCCGGTGATGCGCGTCTTCGGCAGCATCGACTCGCGCAGGCGCCTGGAATTGCGGGCCGGCGCGGCGGGCCGGATCGTCTATCTGGACCCGAGCCTGCAAGAGGGCGGTCAGGTCGAGGCCGGGCAATTGCTGGTGCGGATCGATCCGTCCTCGGCGCAGGCGGCGCTGGACAACCAGATCGCCGCCCGCGACGACGCCGAGGCGACCTTGCGCGATGCCCGTCGCAACGTGCAGGTCGCGACCGATGATCTGGCGGCGGCCGAGCGGCAGGCCGAACTGCGCCGCGCGGCGGTCGATCGCCAGGAATCGCTGGCCACGCGGGGGCTTGGCACCAGCGCCGACCGCGAAACGGCACAGCTGGCGGCATCATCGGCCGAACAGGCCGTGATCGCGGGCCGCTCCGCCCTGGCCAGCGCCGAAAGCGCGGTCACCGCGGCCCAGAACGCGCTGCGCCGATCCGAGATCGACCTGTCCGAGGCTCGCCGCGCTCTGGCCGATACCACGATCACCGCGGGCTTTTCCGGCCGCGTCACCGCCGTCACCGCGGTCGAGGGTGGCCTGGTCAGCCTGAACGAACAACTGGCCGAGATCATCGACCCGGACGCATTGGAGGCGCAGGTGCCCCTGTCGCTGGATCAGTTCTCGCGGCTTGTGGACGAGGATGGCAGGCTGGACGGGACGGCGGCGATGATCGTGCTGGACGGCTCGGCCGGGCGGCTGACGGCCGAGGCGCAGATCGACCGCGCGGCGGCCTCGGTCGCGGAGGGTGCGTCCGGCCGCGTGGTCTATGCCAGGATCATCCGGGGCGGCGCGACCTTGCGTCCGGGCGATTTCGTCAGCGTCGAGATCGCCGAACCCGCGCTGGCCGATGCCGCCATCATCCCAGCCATCGCGATCGGTGCGGATGGCGGCGTCCTGGTCGCCGATGATCAGGGCCGCCTGACCGCGACGCCGGTCGAGATCCTGCGGCGGCAGGGAAATGACGTGGTGATCCGCGTCTCGGACGAGCTGGCGGGCGCGCGGATCGTGGCCGAACGTGCGCCGCAACTGGGCACCGGGATTCTGGTCCGTGACAGCCAGGCCGAGGCCCCGTCCGACGAGCCACGGGCACCCGCCACGGATCAGAGCGCCCGGAACCGGCGCGGGGCCGGCAATGGCTGAGCGTCGCGGTTTCCTGTCGATCTTCACCCGCCACCGGACGCTGGCCAATCTGATCCTGATGGTGATGGTGGTCGGCGGTCTGTATTCCGCGCCCAGGATCCGCGCGCAGTTCTTTCCCGATACCGTCGTTCAGGAAATCGACGTGCGGGTGCAGTGGGACGGCGCCGGACCCGAGGATGTGGACCGTTCCGTGGTGGCGGTGCTGGAACCCTCGCTGATGGGGGTCGAGGGCGTGGCCAACGTCACCTCGCGCGCGGTGCAGGGATCGGCCGAGATCGAGATCGAGTTCGAACCGGGCTGGGACATGGCGCGCGCCAATTCCGACGTGGAAACCGCCATTGCCAGCGCCGGCGATCTGCCCGAAGGCGCGGAAGACCCCGAAACGGTGCGATCCTCCTGGCGCGACAGGGTCGCCGATGTGGTGATCTCGGGACCGGTCGGACTGGACCAGCTGTCGCGGATCACCGACGATTTCAGCAACCGCCTTTACGCCGCCGGGATCACCCGGCTCAGCATCACGGGTCTGGCCGCCCCCGAGACGCTGGTCGAGGTGCGGATGGCCGATCTGGTCCGGTACGACATCACGCTGGAACAGATCGCCGCAGCCGTCGGCGCAGCGGCCTCGGCAAGCCCGGCGGGCGACGTGTCGTCCGGCGCCGCGCGGGTGCGCACCGGCGCCGAGACGCGCGATCCGGCCGCCGTCGCGGCCCTGGCGCTGAAGGCCCAGCCGGACGGAACGACCCTGACCGTGGGCGATGTCGCCGATGTGCGGCAATCGGGCATGGATCGCAACACGGCCTATTATGTCGGCGGCAATCCGGCGGTGATCGTGCAGGTCCAGCGCAGCGCCGCCGGCGACGCGATCGGGATGCAGCGCAGCGTCGAGGACATCGTGGCCCGGATGACGCCCGCACTGCCCGGCGGCGTCACCATGGAACTGGTGCGGGCACGGGCCGAACTGATCGCGGCACGGCTGGAATTGTTGCTGGACAATGCCGTTCTGGGCCTTGGGCTGGTGCTGGCGCTGCTGTTTCTGTTCCTCAATGCCCGCACCGCGATCTGGGTGGCGGCGGGGATTCCGGCCTCGCTGGCGGCGGCGGTGGGGCTGATGTATGCGACCGGCATGACGCTGAACATGATCTCGTTGTTCGCGCTGATCCTGACGCTGGGCATCATCGTGGACGACGCGATCGTGGTGGGAGAACATGCCGATTATCGCGCCCGCAAGCTGGGCGAGCCCGCGGTCGTCGCGGCGGAACGCGCGGCGGGGCGAATGGCCGCGCCGGTCGTGTCGTCTTCGCTGACCACGATCATCGCCTTTGCCGGGCTGATGTTCATCGGCGGTCATTTCGGCGAACTGATCTCGGATATTCCGATGACGGTGATCCTGGTTCTGGCCGCATCCCTGATCGAATGTTTCCTGGTCCTGCCCAGCCACATGGCCCATGCCCTGACCCGCACGGCGCGGCGCAACTGGTACGACCGCCCCTCGAAGCTGGTCAATCGCGGGCTGGACTGGTTCGTGGCTCGCCTGCTGCGACCGCTGATCCGCTGGGCGATGGTGCTGCGCTATCCGGTTCTGGCCGCGACGACGGCGATGTTCGCCTGGTCGGCCAGCGCGCTGGTCACCGGGCAGGTGCCCTGGCGCTTTTTCGACGCGCCCGAACGGGGCAGCGTGGCGGGAAACTTTGCCATGCTGCCCGGCGCCACGCGCGAGGATACGATCCGGGTGATGGGACTGGTACAGGACGCGGTCGATCGCGTCGGCGCCGAATACGAAACCAGATACGGCGCCAACCCGATCACCCATGCGATGACCATGGTCGGCGGAAATTCCGGCCGTCCGCTGCCCGGCGCCGACACCAAGGACACGGATCTGCTGGGCGCGGTGCAACTGGAACTGATCGAGCCGGATGTGCGGCCCTATTCCAGCTTCGACTTCGTGGCTGCGCTGCAAGAGGCCATGCCCAGCGATCCCCGGCTGGAGACGATCAGCTTTCGCGGCTTCCGATCGGGTCCGGGCGGGGATGCGATCTCGGTCCGCATGACGGGGGCGGAGGCACAGCGCCTGAAGGACGCGGCCGAGGCGCTGAAGCTGCGCCTGTCGGGCTTTGCCGAAGTCTCGGCACTGGAAGACAGCATGTCTTATGACAAGGACGAGTTGAACCTGCGGCTGACTGCGCAGGGCGAGGCCCTGGGCTTCACGACCGACAGCCTGGCACGGCAATTGCGCCAGCGCCTGGCGGGCATCGAGGCCGCGACCTTTCCGGTGGGCACCCGCACCGGCGCAATCCGCGTGGAACTGCCCGAGAACGAACGCCAGGGCGATTTTCTGGACCGGATGATGATGCGCACGCTGTCGGGGCAGTGGGTGCCGCTGGGCGATATCGTGACGGTGGGCACAGAGGCGGGCTTTTCCGTGATCCGGCGCGAGAACGGCGAAAGGATGATCTCGGTCACCGGCGATATTTCGGGCGATGATCCGGCGCGCGCGGCGCAGATCACGCAGGCGCTGGAAACCGAGATCATGCCGCAGATCGCGGCCGAATTCGGCATCAATTACGAGACCACAGGCCTGGCCGAGCAGGAACGCGATTTCCTGGGCGACGCGGTCGTCGGTTTCGCGCTTGCGCTGACCGGGATCTACATGGTGCTGGCCTGGATCTTTGCCAGCTGGAGCCGGCCGCTGGTGGTGATGTCGGTGATCCCCTTCGGACTGGTCGGCGCGGTCTGGGGCCATGCCCTGTGGTCGCTGCCCCTGTCGATGTTCTCGATCGTGGGTCTGATCGGGATGTCGGGAATCATCATCAACGATTCGATCGTCCTGATCTCGACCATCGACGAATATGCGAGGGATCGTGGTCTCCGGCCCGCCATTGTCGATGCCGTCTGCGACCGCTTCCGTCCGGTCCTGCTGACCACCGCGACGACCGTTCTGGGTCTGGCGCCGTTGCTCTACGAGCGTTCGTCCCAGGCGCTGTTCCTGAAACCCACGGTGGTGACGCTTGCCTATGGCCTTGGCTTTGGCATGGTCGTCGTGCTTCTGGTGGTGCCCGCGGTTCTGGGTATCGGCGAGGATATCGGCCGCGCCCGCACGGGTTTCCGGCGCGGGCTGCGCAGCCCCGGCCTGCGCTGGCCGGTGCGGCTGGCGGCCGGGCTGGCGGCACTGGCCTTCGTGGCGATCCTGCTGCCGGTCACGCTGTTGCCCGCCATGAAAATCGCGCTGCCCGGCTGGTGGCCGGTCGCGTCCTCGGCCTGGATGGCGCTTGGCTGGTATGCCCTGGCGCTGCTGATCATCGCCCTGGGTGCCGGGCTGGCGATGCTTGGCCTTGCGGGGCGCGGCCTTGCCTCGCGACGGCGCCCGACGGCGTGAGGATCGCTGCTGGCCGGCCGTGGCCTGGGGTCACGTTTGCGCGCAGGACTTGCAACGATCCCGCCAAGCACCGATCTTGAGCGTGAAGGAGATTCGATGAGCGAATTCGACAACGATCCCGGCGATCCCGGCGAAGCCAATCTGACCGGCAAGGTCCTGATCGCCATGCCGGGGATGGCCGATCCGCGTTTTCAGCGATCCGTGGTGCTGGTCTGTGCCCATTCCGAGGAAGGCGCGATGGGGCTGGTGCTGAACCGGCCGTTGCCCGAAATCGGCTTCGGTGACCTTCTTGAGCAGCTCGGTATCGAGGCCGACGAGGACGCCCGCCCGATCGAGGTCCGTTTCGGCGGCCCGGTCGAGCCCGGCCGCGGCTTCGTGCTGCACAAGGTGCCCGAACACGGCAATGATCCCGAGGGCCGGCTGCGCATCGGCGGTGCCATCGCCATGACCACGACCCGCGACATTCTCGAGGATCTGGCCCATGGTCAGGGCCCGGAATCGGCCGTCCTGGCCCTGGGCTATGCCGGCTGGGGACCGGGGCAGCTGGAAGACGAGATGCTGCAGAACGGCTGGCTGACCGGCGAGGGCAGAGAGGATCTGATCTTCGGCGCGGATCACGACGGCAAGTGGCAATCCGCGCTGCGCGCGCAGGGAATCGACCCCTCGCTGCTATCGGCAGCGGCCGGGCGTGCCTAGGGGCGTCGGCCGCGCCGCGTGATGCGAGGAAAGGGCCGAGAGGGACCGGCGATGTCCGCCTGACGGTCAGAAATCGGGAAAGAACCTGTCCGAGGGCGTGAAAATCTCGAACCCCTGGGAGGTCACGCCGATGGAATGCTCGAACTGCGCCGACAGCGATTTGTCGCGCGTCACGGCTGTCCAGTCGTCGGCCAGAACCTTGGTATCGGGGCGCCCCAGGTTGACCATCGGCTCGATGGTGAAGAACATGCCTTCCTCCAGCACCGGGCCCTTGCCGGCGCGGCCGAAATGCAGCACGTTCGGCGGCGCATGAAAGACGCGGCCCAGCCCGTGCCCGCAGAAATCGCGCACGACAGACATGCGCTGGCCTTCGGCATGGGCCTGAATGGCCGCGCCGATATCGCCGAAGGTGGCGCCGGGGCGGACCGCCTCGATCCCCTTCATCAGCGAATCGTAGGTGACCTGGATCAGTCTTTGCGCCTTGATCGAGGGTGTGCCGGCCACATACATGCGGCTGCTGTCGCCATACCAGCCATCCACGATCACGGTCACGTCGATATTCAGGATATCACCGTTCTGCAGCACCTTGTCGCCCGGAATCCCGTGGCAGACGACATGATTCACGCTGATGCAGCTTGCATGCTGATAGCCGCGATAGCCGATCGTGGCCGAGGTCGCGCCCATCTCTTCGATCCGCCGGCGGATGAAATCGTCCAGCGCGCCGGTGGTCACGCCCGGTTCGACCATCACGCCGACCTCATCGAGGATCTGGGCCGTCATCGCGCCGGCCTTGCGCATTCCGGCGAAATCTGCCGGGACGTGAATGCGGATGCCTTCTCGTGTGATGTGGCTTTCGTCCATCGCGGATCCTTTCTGATGGCGCATAGATAGACCCGAGCGGCCCCTTGTTCCAGCCCCGCGCGCGGGCTTAGAACGTCACGGCATCCTTCGGAGGACGGCATATGCAATCGGATAATCCAAGCGCGGCGATCCTGGTCATCGGGGACGAGATCCTGTCGGGCCGCACGCGCGAGGGCAACGCGCATCATCTGGCCCAGGTGCTGACGGCGACCGGGTTTGACCTGCGCGAGATACGAATCGTGGCCGACGATCAGGATCAGATCGTGGAGGCCGTGCGGGCACTGGACAAAAGCCTTGGCGGCGCCTTCGATCTGCTGTTCACCTCGGGCGGGATCGGTCCGACCCATGACGACATCACCGCCGATTCCGTCGCGATCGCCCATGGCACCACGGCCGAGGTCAACGAAGCCGCGCGCGCGCTGTTGCAGGAACGCTGCGAACGGATGGGAACGGAACTGACGCTCAACCGGCTGCGCATGGCGCGCATCCCGCTGGGCGCGACGCTGATCGACAACGCCGTCTCGGCAGCGCCGGGCTTTTCCATCGGAAACACGCATGTCATGGCCGGCGTACCCGAGGTGTTTCGCGGCATGGTGGACTGGCTGATCCCCCGATTGGCCGCCGGGCGCCCGGTGCGGTCCGAGACGGTCGAGGTCCGGCGCGGCGAAAGCGATGTGGCCGAGGAGCTGAAGGCGGTCGCGGCCGAATTCCCCGATGTCTCGATGGGATCCTATCCCTATCACGATGAACGGGGCTGGGGCACCAACCTGGTCGTGCGCGGGCTGGACGCGGATCGCGTCGCCGTGGCCATGGCCGAGTTGAAGCGACGGCTGTCGCTGTGATGGACGCCGCCCTGGCCGAGGCTTTCGAGATCAGTTGGCCGGCATCCGAATATGCCGATGCGGGCGGTTTCCGGGTCGGGCGCGGCCTGGGCGCGGGCGGCCGGGTCAGTTCGGCCCGCGCCGTGGGCGCGTGGCGTGGCGATCACATCGACGCTGCCATCGCCATCCATCGGGGCTGGGATCAGCGGCCGGTCTTCCGGGTTGCCGATGACGATGCGGCGCTGGCCGGGGCGCTGGAATCGCGGGGATTTCGTCGCGAGACGCCCACCGCGGTGATGGCGACCGCCACCCGGGCCCTCACCGACATCGCGATTCCGTCGGTGACCACCTTCACCCTGTGGCCGCCGCTGGCGATCCAGCGCGAAATCTGGGCTGCGGGCAATATCGGACCTGCCCGGCAGGCGGTGATCGAGCGGGTGGCGCAGCCCAAGACCACGATCCTCGGCCGGACCTCGGATCGCGCGGCGGGGGCAGCCTTCGTGGCGGTCCATGACCGGATCGCGATGGTGCATTGCGTCGAGGTTCTGGGCGCGTGGCGGCAGCGCGGTCTGGCCGGCTGGATGATGCGGCAGGCGGCCTTCTGGGCCGACGCTCAGGGGGCATCGCGGCTGGCTCTGGCGGTCAGCCGGCCGAACATGTCGGCGATGGCGCTTTACCGAAAGCTGGGATTTCGCGAGGTGGCGGGTTATGGCTATTTCGCCCCGCCATCGGAGCGGGCCGATCTGATCGCGGCGGCGATGAGCGCGGGAACCTCGGCGGCAAGTCCGATCGGATCGAGGCGCGGGCCGGTGAACCCCGCCTGATCCAGGGCCCGAGGCAGATCGTCGGTCACATGTTCCGCCCTCAGCGCGAAGAAGGGCAGGTGCACGGCGCGGTCCAGATCGCGCGCGGCATCGGCAAGCCACGGGGCCTGTTCGACGAAGCCCGTCACCACGCGGGCGAAATGCGGCGCGATCTGCGCCGCGATCGCGGTGGTGATGGCAAAGCTGGCCGGCGAGCGTTGCGAGCCATGGGCGCTGAGCAGCAGCGTCGTCTCGGACGGGGTCCAGCCCTCGTCGGCGGCGGCAGCAAGCGCGATCCGCACGATCAGCGCAGGCAGGGCCGGATCGGCTCCGAAGGGGGGCAGGACGCGGGCGCCGGCGGCCCCGGCGCGGTCCAGCCGGCGCGGCAATTCGGTGCGCGTGAACCACCCCTCGGCCATGAACATCGGATAGATCAGGCTGTCCGGTTCGCAGGTTTCGGCCAGCGCGCCGGGCATCGCCAGCGTTGCCCCCCGGACTTCGCAACCGGGATCGTTGCGAGCGACGGCGGCCGCGAGATCCTCGATCGCGCGCTGCTGCGGCACGGGATCGCCCGGCTGCCCATGCGAGACGATGACCGCTCGCGCCTCCGTCATTGGCGGAAATGTCGCGCCAAGGCGTCGGGCATGTCGAATTCCGTCAAAGCGCGGGCGCGGCCTTCGGGCGACATCTTCTTCGCGGTCCTTTCGATGATGCGCGGCATCTTGTCGTCGGGTTGTTCCGCCATGAAATCGCCCAGATACCAGCGGATGAAGGTGAAGCAGATCACGTCCTCCAGGGCCTGAACCTCGGGGTCGCGCTTCAGTCCCTGCTTGGTCAGCATCCTGCGGGCACGGTCGATCTGGTCGTCGTCATAGCCCGCGTCCTGCATGATCCCGGCGATGCGGTCGGCATGGCGGCGGCCCTGTTCCTGCCGCCATCGCAGATAGCCCGCGCGATCCATCGGATAGGCGTCGCGGGGCAATGTCCAGCGTTCGACATGCTGGCCGCGGCAGGCGATGCGCAGGGGTTCCGACGCTTCCGGAAACAGGCGCTGCTGTTCCTCGGTCATCCGCTGGCCATAGAGAAGATTGGCCGGTTTCCCGTTCTCGAGGCCGGGATCCCTTGCATTCGCCGCGTCGATGGCGCTGAAGGCCTTGTCGAGCCGTGTGGTCATGCGCTTTCTCCGTGTTCTCGGCCAGTTTCAACCGTCTTCGGCCGCGTTTGCAAGCGGCGATGATGGCGCGCGGCGACCGTGGTCGGGGCCGCCACGCGCCGGAAATGCCTCAGATCAGGCGGAAGTCGGGTGGAACCTCGTCCCTGCCGTCAAGGATCAGCCGGGCCATGACCCGGGCGATCATCGGCGCCATGCCGAAGCCGATCTTGAACCCGCCATTGGCGACATAATGTCCAGAGCGGCCGGGCCAGGCGCCCAACAGCGGCGCCCGCGATCCGGCGCGCGGGCGGATCCCTGCCCAGCATTCGAGGATCGGGGCGTCGCGAAGGCCGGGGCAGATTGCGCGGGCGCGGACCACCAGCCCGTCGCACCGATCATCCGGATCAGGATGCGTGAAATCATTTTCCGTGGTTGAGCCGACCGCCGTCGTGCCATCGGCCTGGGGCACGACGTGCAGCCCGTCGGCAAAGATCTGTGCCGCCTCGGGGGCGGCATGGCCCAGCAGGACCGACTGCCCCTTGACGCCCTTGCCGACAGGGCGGTCCAGGGCTTGCGACAGATGCGCCAGCCCTTCGGCGCCGGTCGCCCAGAGGATGGGGCCGGTCTGGGGCCGGACCGACGTGCCTTCGCTGATCCGGCCACCGCTTGCCCGGATCGCATGGGCCAGCGCCTGCAGCGCGGCCCGGGGGTTCAGCCGCGCGGACAGCCCGTCTTCCAGCCACAGGCCCGAGGGGCTGTCAGGGATCAGGCTGGTCGCCGGGGCCTGCGTGATCCGCATCGCCATCGCGGCCGGCCAGCGGATCGCCGAGGCATCGAGGCGCGCCTCCAGCAGTTCGGCGGCCCCCTCCGCCAGGGGCTGGACCCGCCCGGTTCGCGCAAAGCCCGCGCAACGCCCCGAAGCGGTCTCGACCGCGCGCCAGAAATCATCGGCCATCAGCAGGCTGTCCAGCTGGAACTGTTTTTTCCGGTTCCAGTTTTCGGGCGCATGCGGCGCCAGCGCACCGACATGGCCGCCCGAGGATCCGGCCCCGATGCGGCGGGCCTCGATCACATGGACCCTGGCGCCCCGGCGGGCCATTTCCCAGGCGCAGGACAGGCCGAAAATCCCCGCCCCCATGATCGTGACGCTTGCCAAGACGCGAGCCTTTCCCCTAGTTCGGCGCATGGGTGATCTAGACGAAATCACGCCGGGCAGCCAGCCGGGACTGGATTGGCGCGAGGGGGGCGTGCCGGTCTCGACACGCTTTGACGATCCCTATTTCAGCCTGGCCGGCGGGTTGGCGGAAACGCGCCACGTCTTTCTGGCGGGCAACGATCTGCCCGCGCGTCTGCGCCCCGGTTTCCACATTGCCGAACTGGGCTTCGGGACCGGGCTGAACTGCCTCGCGCTGGCCAGGGTGGCGCAGGTGCCGATGCGAATGACCAGCTTCGAGGCGTTTCCGATGGCGCCGGAGCAGATGGCGCGCGCCCATGCGGCCTTTCCCGAATTGGCCGCGCTGGCGGCCGATCTGCGCGCGGGTCTGTCGGACGGCACGGCGATCCGCGTCGGCGCGGTCGAATTGCAGCTGGTGATCGGGGATGCGCGCGAAACGCTGCCGCGATGGCAGGGCTGCGCGGATGCTTGGTTCCTGGACGGGTTTTCGCCCGCGAAGAACCCCGAGATGTGGTCCGCCGCGCTGATGGCCGAGGTCGGCCGGCACACATCGCCGGACGGCAGCTTCGCCACCTATACCGCGGCGGGATCGGTGCGCCGCGCGCTGACGGCCGCCGGTTTCGCGGTCCGGCGTCAGCCCGGTTTCGGCACCAAGCGGCACATGATCGCGGGGCGGCGCGTCCCGGACTGATGCGCGCGCGGGTTGCCGCCGGGGCGGCTGGCGGGATAAGGCTGGGGCACCCTTGCGAAAGGCATCCGCGGACGTGAGCAAGCCCGATACGACATCCATGTTGTTCCGCCGCTTCTGGTCGGATTACCTCTATGTCCATCGTGGGCGGATGCTGGCGGCCTTCGCGCTGATGACGATCGAGGGCTCGACGCTGGCGCTGATCTCCTGGATGCTGAAGCCGCTGTTCGACCGGGTCTTCATCGGCAAGGAAACCGGGGCGATCTGGTGGGTCGGCACGGCGATCTTCGCGATCTTTCTGACCCGCGCGATCACGCTGGTCTCCAGCCGGGCGCTGCTGAGCCGGATCTCGCTGGACATCTCGACGCTGATGCAGACCAACCTGCTGGCCCATATCCTGACGCTGGACGGCCGTTTTTTCCGCGAGAACGCGCCGGGCGCGATGATCGAACGAATCCAGGGCGACACGCAGGCCGTTCAGGGCATCTGGGCCACGCTGCTGACCGGGGCCACGCGGGACGCGATCTCGCTGGTGATGCTGTTCGGCGTCACCTTGACCATCGATCCGGTCTGGACCCTGGCCGCGCTGATCGGCGCGCCGATCCTGATCGCGCCGGCGGCCGTCGTGCAACGCTATATCCGCCGCAAGATGCGCCAGAATCGCGTCAGCGCCAGCGCGCGCGCGACCCGGCTGGACGAGATCCTGCATGGCATCGCCTCGATCCGGCTGAACCGGGCCGAGGCCGACCAGACCCGACGCTTTTCCACGATCGTCCGCCGCATCCGGCAAGAGCAGGTCAAGCTGGCCGCGACCTCCAGCGTGATCCCGGCGCTGACCGATATTGTCACCGGCATCGGTTTCGTCGCCGTGCTGTTGCTGGGCGGCAAGGAGGTGATGGAGGGAAGCCGCAGCGTCGGCGATTTCATGTCCTTCTTCACCGCGCTTGCGCTGGCCTTCCAGCCGATGCGTCGGCTGGGCGGGCTGGCCGGAAGCTGGCAGACGGCGGCGGCCAGCCTGGAACGGGTCTATCAGGTCTTTGACACCAGGCCGACGGTTGTATCGGGCACGCGGACCGCGCCGCCCGATGACTGCGACATCCGGCTGTCGGATGTCTGGCTGTCCTATGACGGGCAGATGATCCTGCACGGATTGTCCTTCGCGGCCGAGGCGGGGCGAACGACGGCGCTGGTCGGTCCTTCGGGGGCGGGCAAATCGACGGTGTTCAACCTTCTGACACGGATGGTCGATTCCGACCGCGGCGAGGTGCTGCTGGGCGGTGTGCCGGTTGCGGATTACGACCTGGGCGTGCTGCGCGACCAGTTCTCGACGGTTTCGCAAGAGGCGGCGCTGTTCGACGAAAGCCTGCGCGACAACATGCTGATGGGCCGGCCCGATGCGTCCGAGGACGATCTTCGCCGTGCGATGGATGCAGCCCATGTCACCGATTTCGTCGATGCCGAAAAGCGCGGACTGGACAGCGCCGCGGGGCCAAGGGGGTCGTCGCTGTCGGGTGGCCAGCGTCAGCGCATCGCCATTGCCCGCGCCGTCCTGCGCGACGCCCCGATCCTGCTTCTGGACGAGGCGACCAGCGCGCTGGACACCGCCAGCGAACGGCTGGTGCAGGATGCGCTGGACAGGCTGGCGCGCGGGCGCACGACGCTGGTCATCGCGCATCGGCTGTCCACGATCCGCAATGCCGACAAGATCGTCGTGATCGAGGCTGGCCGGGTTGTGGAACAGGGTAGTCATGACCAGTTGATGGCAAGGCGCGGCGCCTATGCCCGCCTTGTCGCGCTGCAATTCGGAGAGAAACAATGAGCCGCCAGATCATCCGTGTGACCGGCGAGGATCGGCTGGATTTCCTGCAGGATCTGGTCACGAACGACGTGACCCGCGCACCCTGCTGGGCCGCGCTGCTGACGCCGCAGGGCAAGTATCTGGCGGATTTCCTGATCCTGTCCGATGGTGACGCGCTGCTGCTGGATGTCGATGCGGGGCTGGCCGAGGATCTGCTGCGGCGGCTGGGCATGTACAAGCTGCGCTCGAAGGTCGCGCTGGAGGCGGTGGCGATGCCGATCGCGCGCGGCACCGGCCCTGCGCCCGATGGCGCCATCGCCGATCCGCGCCACGACGCTTTGGGCTGGCGCCTTTACGGCCAGCGGGGCGATGACGGCAGCGACTGGGACGCGATCCGCGTCGCCCATTGCATCCCCGAAAGCCTGATCGAACTGATCCCGAACGAGACTTTCATCCTCGAGGCCGGATTCCAGCGTCTGCACGGCGTCGATTTCCGCAAGGGCTGCTATGTCGGTCAGGAAGTCACCGCGCGGATGAAGCACAAGACCGAATTGCGCAAGGGTCTGATCACCCTGCGCGTCGAGGGCGAAGCCCCGGTCGGCACCGCCATCACCCGCGAGGGGCGCGAAGTCGGCACCCTGTTTACCCAATCGGGCGGTCGCGGCATCGCCCATGTCCGCTTCGACCGGCTGGGCGCGGGGATGGAGGCAGGCCCGGCCCGAATCGTCGCCGAATGAGCGTCGGGGCCGGCATGGCCCCCGACGCGCAGCCACCGCTGCGCAAGATCATCCATATCGACATGGATGCCTTCTATGCCTCGGTCGAGCAGCGCGACGATCCGGAATTGCGCGGCAAGCCGGTCGCTGTGGGCGGCGGTTCGATGCGCGGGGTGGTGGCGGCGGCCAGCTACGAGGCGCGGGTCTTCGGGATCCGCTCGGCCATGCCCTCGGTCACGGCGCGCAGGCTGTGCCCCGATCTGATCTTCGTAAGGCCCCGGTTCGAGATCTATCGCGACATCTCGGGCCAGATCCGCGACATCTTTGCCGATTACACGCCGCTGATCGAGCCCCTGTCGCTGGACGAGGCCTATCTGGACGTGACCGACCACCTCTGGCCCGGCCAGACGGCGACGCAGGTGGCCCGCGAGATCCGCGCCCGCATCCGCGAGGCAACCGCGCTGACCGCCAGCGCCGGGGTCAGCTACAACAAGTTTCTGGCCAAGCTGGCCTCGGACCAGAACAAGCCCGACGGGCTTTGTGTGATCACGCCCGATCGGGGACCGGATTTCGTGCTGGCCCTGCCGGTGGGCAAGTTTCACGGCATCGGCCCGGCGACGGCGGGCAAGATGCGCGCGATGGGGATCGAGACCGGCGCCGATCTGCGGGCGCAGGACCTTGATTTCCTGACCCGGCGTTTCGGCAAGTCGGGGCGCTATTACTGGAACATCTCGCGCGGCATCGATCACCGGCAGGTCCGGTCCGACCGCATCCGAAAATCCGTCGGGGCCGAAAACACCTATTTCACCGACCTGATGGACCTGGCCCAGGCGCATGACGCACTGGCGCCCCTGGCCGGTAAGGTCTGGCGCCATGTCAGCCGCCATGGCTTGCGGGGACGGACGGTGACGCTGAAGGTCAAGTTTTCGGATTTTCAGCAGATCACACGGGCGCGGACCCTGCCGCGCGCCGTGGGATCCGAGGCCGAGATGCTGTCCATCGCCCGCGAACTGGCCGGCGCTGTCCTGCCCGATCCGCGCGGCGCCCGGCTGTTGGGGATCACGCTGTCGGGTTTCGATCGTGACGAAGATAGCGATCCGGTGCAGCTGAACCTGTTCGGGTAGAAATCGGCATGCCACCGCGCCGGGCGGCGTCCCGACCCTCCGACAGGGCGCGCCATCCTGCCGGACAGGGCCCGGGAAGTCCGATCCTCACCCGGTCAGGACGTGGCGCGCGTCAGGCCCGTTCGCTGTATTCGAAGACCTCGGTATTCACCACGATATCCTCGCCCTCGCCCACGAAGGGCGGGATCATGATGCGAACGCCGTTGTCCAGCATCGCGGGCTTGTAGCTGTTGGCGGCGGTCTGGCCCTTCACCACCGGCTCGGTCTCGGCGACCTTGCAGACGACCTTCTGCGGGATCGAGACCGAAAGCGCCTCGTCGCCGTAATATTCGATGGTCGCGGTCATGCCGTCCTGCAGGAAGGGGCGACGATCGCCCAGCAATTCGGCGTCCAGTTCGGTCTGCTCGAAGGTCTGGCTGTCCATGAAGACCAGCTTGCCGTCCATTTCATACAGGAATTGCTGATCTTTCTGGTCCAGCCGGACACGCTCGACCTTGTCCTCGCTGCGGAAACGTTCGTTCAGCTTGCGGCCGTCGCGAAGATTTTTCAACTCGACCTGGGCGAAGGCGCCGCCCTTTCCCGGCTTGACGTGATTGACCTTCACGGCGGCCCAGAGGCCGCCGTCATGTTCCAGCACATTGCCGGGCCGGATTTCGTTGCCGTTGATCTTGGGCATGGGATTCTCTTGACGGATGATGAGAGGTTCGCGCCGTCCAGACGTTGAATGGCGTTGAAGCGCCCCTATATCGGGACAGGCCGTGGCTGGCAACCGGAACGGTATGCGGGCGTTGTCAAGCTGATATCCGTGGCGGAAGGCCGCCGCCGTCCGGCGGGCCGTCGAAATTTTGCGTGTTTTTGCCCGCCTTGCAGGCTACGCATGGCTGTCATGCAGTCGAAGTAATATCGAATCGGGGTCAGGATGGTCTAAGCCAAACGGCACCGTCGGAGAAACGGAAGAAAAAACGAAGGGTTGACCCAGAGTCTTCCCGCAAGGGCCTCGGTGGTATCATCGGGCCAGAGGAAATGGACGAACGATATGCGCGATTTTGTTGACGGCTCGGCTTTCAATTTCGAGCAGGGCCAGCGTGCCCGCAAGCTGTTTGCGGCGGTGGTTCTGGCTGCTTTGGATGACGCCATTGCAGATGACAAGAAATACGGCAACGGCCCCGAGCAGATCGCCCGGTGGGCGCGTTCGCGCGACGGACGCGAGGTTCTGTCCTGCGCCGGGATCGACCCGAACGAGCGGGTCGTCAAGGGATTGATGGACTTCGTCTCGAAGGGCGTCCGGACCTCGGTGGCGCTGTCGCGCGAGGAAAGCGAACGGCGCATGGCCGCCGAGGCCGAGGCCGAGGCGGCGTGACCCCTCTGCGGATCGCTCGCAGACAAGACTGAAACCGCACGGATCGGTAACAAGGCCCCCGCCATCTGCGGGGGTTTTCCATTTTCCTGCGGACCGGGTGCGACGGCTGGTGGCCGGCGCAGCCGGTTCCAGCGCTGTATCCGGCGTGCAGGACAGGGCCGGGCCGGCGACCGGCGCCGGCTTCCGTGGCGGCCTGACCGGCCTGGCCGCAGCGCGGTCGCAAAACGAAACCCCGCCGGAATGACGGGGTTCGTCGGCTTTCAGGCGGGCCGCGATGGCCGCCGCGTCGCGGACATCGCTTCGGTCAGCGCTTGCGGAACAACTGCCAGCCGCCGGCGACAGCCATCGCGGCGATTGCGGCCTTGACCAGCGCGCCGGCCAGGAACGGCATCACCGCCAGCGCGGCGGCCTCGGACAGGGATTTGCCCAGCACCAGCGACAGCGCCAGGGCGCCCGGCACGAACAGCATTAGTCCCGGCACGAGACCGGCGACAAACAGGCGCAGGAAGCCGCGGTCCAGCCCGCGTTCGACCAGCCAGCCGGTCAGCCAGGCCATGCCGACAAAGCCCCACAGGAAGCCCGCCGTCGGCCCCATCAGCGGCGCGATCCCGCCCGAGGCATTGGCAAAGACCGGCAGGCCCACGGCGCCTTCGGCCAGATAGGCCAGCATCGTCGCCGCCGCCAGACGCGAGCCATAGGTCAGCCCGATCAGCGTGATGGCCAGAGTCTGCAAGGTCATCGGCACCGGCCACATCGGTACGCTGGCCTGGGCGGACAACGCGACCAGAGCCGAGCCGGCCAGAACCAGCAGGATGTTCGTTCGGGTCGAGCGGACCGGCAGCGCGGCTTGGGTCAATGTCATGGCGGGGCCTCTTCCTGGTGCGAAATTCGTGGCCGAATGTTCACGCAGCGGGCGCGAAAGTCAATCGGCCGGTCGGCGAAAGGGTCTTGCGCGGGCACCGCTCTTTTGCGAAAGGCTGCCGCCATGACACAGGATCAGACCACCGAGGAAACAGGCAGGATCGCGCTGGTGACAGGCGCGTCGCGCGGTCTTGGCGCGGCCCTGGCCGAGGGGCTGGCCCGGCGCGGATTTCATGTGCTGGCCGTGGCCCGGACCGTGGGCGGCCTGGAAGAGCTGGACGACCGCATCCGGGCCTCGGGCGGCAGCGCGACGCTGGCGCCGATGGATGTGACCGACGCGGCGGCGATGCAGCAGATGGTGCAGGCCGTGGCCGAACGATGGGGCGGTCTGGATCTGTGGGCACATTGTGCGATCCACGCCGCACCGCTGTCGCCGGCGCCGCATATCGACGGCAAGGATTGGTCGAAATCGCTGCTGGCCAATGTCGAGGTCGTGCGCGGCCTGATCGCCCTGATCGAGCCGCTGCTGCGCATACGCCAGAGCACCGCCCTGTTCTTCGACGATCCTCGCGCCGGACAGAAATTCTTCGGCGCCTACGGCGCGACGAAGGCCGCGCAGATCGCGCTGGTGCGAAGCTGGCAGGCCGAGAACGCAGCGATCGGCCCGCGCGTGGTCATCGCGGAACCGGCCGCGATGCCGACCGCCACCCGCGGACGGTTCTTTCCCGGAGAGGATCGCGCGGTGCTGACGTCCTGTCGCCACGAGGCCGAGCGGATCCTGGACGCGCTGTAGCCCCGCGTCCCGCGACCGCCGGGGGACCTTGCGTCCCCCGGACCCCCTGCAAGGTATTTGGAAAGAGGGCGAGGTCAGGCGATCGGGGCCGTGGCCCGGTCCAGCCATGCGCCCGTGTCCTCGTCGAGCAGCGGCGACAACGTTTCGCGGACCTGCGCGTGATAGCCATCCAGCCACCGGGCCTCGGCCGGTGACAGCGCGGCGCGGTCGATGCAGCGCGTGTCTATGGGGCAGAGTGTGATCGTCTCGAACCCCAGCATGGTGCGGCCTTCCTCGGACGGGGCCTCGATCACGGCGATCAGGTTTTCGAGACGGATGCCGAAGCTGCCCTCGCGGTAATAGCCCGGCTCGTTGGACAGGATCATGCCGGGCTCCAGCGCGATGTCACTGGTCCGGCTGATCCGGGCCGGGCCTTCATGGACGCACAGCGCGGCGCCGACGCCATGGCCGGTGCCATGGTCGTAATCCAGCCCCTGTTGCCACAGGAATTGCCGCGCCAGCGCGTCCAGATGCGCGCCCGCCACGCCCCTGGGAAAGCGCGCCCGGCTAAGCGCGATCAACCCGCGCAATACGGCGGTATAGGGGGCGACGGCGTCGGGCGGAGGCTGGCCCAGCGGCAGCGTGCGGGTGATGTCGGTGGTTCCGTCGGGATACTGGCCGCCCGAATCGATCAGCAGCATCGTGCCGGTCGAGAGGCGGCGATTGGTGGTCTCGGTCACGCGGTAATGGACGATGGCGCCGTTGGGGCCCGCGCCGCAGATCGTGTCGAAGCTGATATCCGTGATGCCCTGGTCGGATCGCAGGGATTCGAGTTTTCGGACGACATCGATTTCCGTCAGCGACGCCGGATCCCGCGCCTCCAACCATGCCAGCAGCCGCACCATCGCCACGCCGTCGCGCAGATGCGCCTGGCGCATTCCGTGGAGTTCGGCGGAATTCTTGCGGGCCTTGGGCAGGATCGCCGGGTCCGGGGCGCGGGCGATATCGGTTCCGGCCTGTTCCAGCAGGCGGAAGACGGCCTCGGGCGCCGTTGCGGGGTCGAGGCGCACCGGGCCTTCGAGGTCCAGCAGGGCGGCGGACAGGCTCTCGGGGTGCAGAATCGAAACCGCGTTGCCAAGCGTCGTCCGCAAGCCGTCGTCGAATTTCGCCGGATCGGCGAACAGCGCCAGATGGCCGTCATCGGACAGGACGGCAAAGCCTTGCACCACGGGGTTCCTTGGCAAATCCTTGCCGCGGATGTTCAGAAGCCAGGAAATCGAATCGGGCAGCGACAGAAAGGCCGCCGCCTGACCGTCCTTGCGCAGCGCGGCAGCCAGACGGGCGCGTTTGCCGGCGGCGCTTTCGCCCGCCAGTGCCTCGTCATGGGCACGGGCCCGGCCGACGGGCGGGGCAGGGCGGTCGGTCCAGACGGCATCGAGCGGGTTGCGGTCCATCGCGATCAGGCCGATGCCGCTGTCGGCAAGCCCCTTTTCCATCGTCTCGATTTCCTTGCGCGTGTGCAGCCAGGGATCGAAGCCGGCCCGCCCTCCGGCCGGCAGGGCGTCGCGCAGCCAGTCCGAGGGCCTCGTATCAGGCCAGGGGACAGGGGTGAAATGCGCCGGATCGACCTGCGATTTCACCTGCACCCGGTAGCGGCCGTCGATGAAGACGCCGGCCTTGTCCGCCGTAACGATGGCGAAGCCCGCGCTGCCGGTGAAGCCTGTCAGCCAGGCTAGCCGCGCATCGGCTTCGGCCACATATTCGCCCTGATGCGAATCGGCGCGTGGCACGATGAAGGCATCGAGACAGGCGGCCTTCATCCGCTGCCGCAGCGCGGCCAGCCGGCCTGCGTGATCGCCGCCACCGGCCCGGTCGTCAAAGGACTGAAAGCTCACAATTCGATCGCCTTCATCACTTCGGGTTCGATCACCATGACCCCCGGCAGATCCGCCACCAGCGCCTCGGCCGATTGTTCAAGCAGGGGGAAGGTCTTGTAATGACAGGGAATCACGGTCTTGAAGGCGAAATAGCGCCTCGCAGCATAGGCCGCCCGCTTCATGTCCATGGTGAAATGTCCGCCCGCGCAGAGGATGCCGATATCGGGCTTGTGGTAATCGCCCATCCATTCCATGTCGGCCATGATGTCGGTATCGCCGCTGACATAGATCACCTGCCCCTCGCCGGCGATCATGTAGCCCGATTCGTGGCCCGCATAGATCGGCCCGTCCGCCCCGTCCAGCGAACTGGAATGGGCCGCGTTCACCATCGTCACCTTTGCCCGGCCCAGATCGACGGTGCCGCCCTTGTTGAAGCCGATCCCGTCGATTCCGTGATGCGTGCTCCAGCCGTTGATCAGGTCATAGATGCCAGCGACCGGTATTTTCAGCTCTTTCGCAATGGCCAGCGTGTCGCCGGAATGATCGCCGTGCCCGTGGGTCAGCAGGATGTGGGTCGCGCCCTGAATGGCCGCGTCACGGCCGTTTTCGGGAAAGACCGGATTTCCCGACAGCCAGGGGTCGATGAGGATCACGGCATCCTCGATTTCAAGGCGAAAGCCGGAATGTCCAAGCCAGGTCAGTTTCATCGAGACCTCCTTTGCGATGTCGGTCGAAGCCTAGCGGCGCCTTGTCCGACTGACCAGAGCGGGCGCGGCTGTTGATTTCCTCTGGCCGACCGCTTACGCGCACGAACCAGTGCCGGTCCCGCGCGGCTCGCCGACGACAGGATGGGCCGCCACGGCAAGGAGAGGAGCGGATGACGATCTTCGTCTCGGGCGATTCCAATTCGGTCCGTCGCGATGGCTGGGTCGCCGGATTGATCGCCCATCCCGACACGCCGGCCGAGGTGCGCAACATCTCGATCGGCGGCGCGCCCTCGCATATGAGCTTGCTGCGGGCGATGCGCGAAACCGGCATGGGGCGCGGCGACGTCCTTATCTGGGCCTATGGCATCAACGACGCGCTCTATATCCGGAATGCCGGCTATACGGTTGACGAGATGATCGGGGTCTTGCGTCAGATCATTGCGATCTGCGCGGATCGCGGCGTCGTCTTCGCGCCGATGATCTTCCAGCCGCGCCGACCCTCGCAAATCCGGCGGAAATCGCCCTATCGTGCCGCGCTGCACGATCTGTTCGGGGCAAGCGGCATCCCCTATTTCGATGTCGATGAAGCCTATCTCGCCGTCCATCCCGACAGCGCGACGCTGCCAGTGGAGTTTTACCAGGACTATCTGCATTACGCGAATGATCCGGCGGTTTTCGGCCACATCGTCGCCGGGGCGCTGGATCTGATCCGGCGCGGCAGGGTGCCCCACCATCCCGGCGCCGATCTGCCCTCGATCCGCCTCGTGACGGATTTTCCGGGGGCCGGGCGGGGCGTTCTGGAAAACAGCGCCGTGGGACGCGTCACGACGTGGGATCCGGGTCCGGACGGCGTTCAGGTCCGGCTGCCCGGCCCCGGCAGGATTGTCGGGCTGTTCGTGACCACGACGCGGCAGGGCGGGGTCTGGAACCTGACGTTCCAGGGCGCGTCCGATCAGGTTTCGGTGGCCTTCGCCGACCGGGATTTCAATCGCACGATGCTGAAATTCATCTCTCCGGAAGCCGTGACCGGGCGCTCTTTCGCGCATGACGGCCCGGAGATCCTGCGGATCGGCTGGTCGGACGAACCGGGCAGGGTGCTGGCCGATTTCTGGTTCCTGTCCGAACCCGATCCGCAGGATCGTTCGGGTCGCGAAGCGCGGCTGGTCGCCGTCATGACCGAAAATCGTGGACAATGCCGCGAAGGCGGAACGGGATGCGCCTGACCCGCGGCTAGACCGGGGCCGCGTCGTCCAGCCGCAACCGCAATCTTTCGCGCCCGCCCCAGGTGGACAATTCCAACTTGCCCGCCAGATGAAAGCGCCGGCCCTTCGCACCGATCAGCGCGGGCCCGAGGGGGCCGTTCATCGCGCCCCAGGCCACGGCCTCCAGCGAGGGCCCGCCGGGGCTGCGGAAGGACAGCCGCAGATGGCTGTCGCCCATGGTCGCGGCGCTGTCGATCAACTGGTCGGCAAAGGCGAAACGGGGCGCCGGGGCGGCCTGGCCATAGGGTCCGGCATCTTCGAGTTGGCGGAACATCTGCGGCGTGGCCCCCGCGCCCTCCAGCAGCCCCGAAACGCGCAGGTCGCGGCTGCCGCTGCGCTGCGACAGATCGCGCTCGATCAGGTCGGCCAGCCGTGCCATCGCGTCGGGAATACGGGCGGCCTCGACCGTCAGACCGGCGGCCATCGCGTGCCCGCCACCTTTCAGCAGCAGGCCCTCCTGCGCCAGCCGCTGGACCGCACGGCCCAGGTCGACGCCGGGAACCGAACGGGCCGATCCCTTTCCGATTCCGCCCTCGATCCCGATCACGACCGAGGGCAGGTCGCTGGCCTCCTTGACCCGCGCCGCGACGATGCCCACGACGCCCGGATGCCAGCCATCGCCGGCCGCCCATGACAGGCGCGCATCGCCGCGCGCCTCGACCTGGGCCAAGGCTTCGTCGCGCACCGCCGCCTCGATCGCGCGGCGATCGCGGTTCAGCCCGTCCAGATCCGCGGCCAGCCGCCCGGCCTCGACGGGATCGGTCGCCGACAGGCACAGCGCGCCCAGATCGGCGCGCCCGACGCGCCCCCCGGCATTGATCCGTGGGCCCAGAAGGAAACCCAGGTGAAAGCTGTTGGGCGGCCCGTCCAGCCGCGCCACGTCGGACAGCGCAACCAGTCCCGGCCGCTGTCGCCGTGCCATGATCGCCAGCCCGGTCCTCACGAAAGCCCGGTTGACCCCCACCAGGGGCGCCACGTCCGCCACCGTCGCCAGCGCCACCAGATCCAGCATCGACAGCAGATCGGGCTCGGGCCGGCCCATCCGGCGCAGCACGCGCCCGGCCTGAACCAGCGTCAGGAAGACCACGCCGGCGGCGCAGAGATGGCCCAGCGATCCGTCCTCGTCCGCCCGGTTCGGGTTCACCACGGCCAGCGCGGGGGGCAGGGTCTCGCCGCCCAGATGGTGGTCCAGCACGATCACGTCGCGGCGCCCGGCGGCGGCAAGCGCATCATGGCTCAGCGTGCCGCAATCGACACAGATGATCAGATCATGCGCGGCGGCCAGTGCCTCGATCGCCGGCGCGTTCGGACCATAGCCCTCGTCGATCCGGTCGGGGACATAGAGGGTCGCGTCCCGGCCCTGTCGCCGCAGCCAGTCCAGCAGCAGCGCGGCCGAGGTGCCGCCATCGACATCGTAATCGGCGAAGATCGCGATCCGCTGTCCGCCGACAGCAGCCGCCACGATCCGCTCGGCCGCCGTCTCCATGTCGCGCAGGGTCAAGGGATCGGGAAGAAGATCGCGCAGCCTCGGCGTCAGAAAGGCCTCGTGGGCGCCGGCCTCGATTCCGCGTTCGGCCAGAACCCGCGCCACCGCCAGCGGCAGGGCGGACTTCTGCGCCAGCCCCTCGGCCAGCCGCTCCAACGCGGCATCCGGACCGATCCAGCGCCGCCCGCTCAGCGATTGCTCGATCCCCAGAAACGCCACGCGGCTCCTTTCGACTTGCAGAAATCCTCCCCAGGCGGGCCCGGGGCCGGGCGGCGCGGCCTACCTTACCGGGTTGCGATACAGCATCCGCCTGACCGAGCCGGTCTTGGACCGCATCAGGATCGTCTCGGTCTCGATATAGCCGGGCCGGGTGTGAACGCCGCGCACGATCGAGCCGTTCGTCACCCCGGTCGCGGCGAAGATCACGTCCGCCGTCACCAGATCGTCGCGGGTATAGATGCGGTCGAAATCGCTGATCCCGGCCTTGCGTGCGCGGCCGCGCTCGTCCTCGTTGCGAAACAGCAGCCGACCCCACATCTGTCCGCCCATGCATTTCAGCGCCGATGCGGCCAGAACCCCCTCGGGGGCGCCGCCGGAGCCCATATACATGTCGATCCCGGTCAATTCGGCCTCGGCGGTGTGGATGACCCCCGCCACGTCGCCATCGGTGATCAGCCGGATCGCGGCGCCCGTCTCGCGAACCTCGGCGATCATTTCCTCGTGGCGCGGACGCTCGAGGATGCAGACGGTGATGTCGCTGTCGCGGCAGGCCCGCGCACGGGCCAGCGCCCGAACCCGTTCGGCCGGGCTCATCCGGAGGCTGACCACATCCTTGTCATAGCCCGGCCCGATGGCCAGCTTGTCCATGTAGACGTCAGGCGCATGAAGCAGGGTTCCACGCGGCGCCATCGCGATCACCGTCAGCGCGTTCGGCATGTCCTTGGCGGTCAGCGTCGTGCCCTCCAGCGGGTCCAGCGCGATATCCACCTGCGGCCCCTGACCGGTGCCGACCTCTTCGCCGATATACAGCATCGGCGCCTCGTCGCGCTCGCCCTCGCCGATGACGACCACGCCCCTGATGTCCAGCATGTTCAGCTGATCGCGCATGGCATTGACGGCGGCCTGATCAGCGGCCTTTTCGTCGCCGCGCCCGATCAGCAGGGCCGAGGCATGGGCCGCCGCCTCACTGACGCGGGCCAATCCCAGGGACAGCATGCGGTCGTTGAAATCCCCGGGCGCATTCATGATCGGTTCCTCGTCACCTGCCTCGTCGCTGGGCTTCTACGCGGCGCTCGCCGGGCGGGCAAGCCTTGACGGCGCTAACAGCGCTCAGGCCTCGGCCAGATCCAGCGACAGGGCGTGGATCCGCGGCACGATATCGCCCAGCGTGCGGTGAACAAGCCGGTGCCGCTCGATCCGGCTCAGCCCGGCAAAGGCGGCCGCGGTCATTCGGATGTGAAAATGACTCTCGCCGCCCTCGCGAAAACCCGCATGTCCGCGATGGGATTCGCTGTCGTCCACGATCTCCAGCCGTTCGGGGCGCAGAGCTTCCAGCCTGTTGCGCATCTCGTCCGCGATCATCCGCACATCCTTTCGTCAAGACCTTTCATGTCGCCCGAAATAGCCTAAACTGCCGCCTCCGAGTCGCAAAGGTGCCCGAGAATGAGCAGCAAAGACCCCTTCGGATTCGACATTTCGGCCGCGAAGGACAAGAAGCGCAAGAACAAGGGACGCCGCGGCATGTCGGGCGCCTTCGAAACCTCGACCCGCATCTGCGAACGGGAAGGATGTGACGAGGCGGGGCAATACCGGGCGCCCAAGAACCCGCGCAACCTTGATGATTATTTCTGGTTCTGCAAGGAACATGTGCGGGAATACAACGCCAACTGGAACTATTTCCAGGGCCAGTCGGAAGAGGAATTCCAGCAGTTCATCGACAATGCGACGGTCTGGGAAAGGCCGACGAAACCCTTCGGCCGCGCCGCCGAGGAACAGAAATGGGCTCGCCACGGCGTCAGCGACCCGCACGAGATCCTGGGTGCCAACGGCACCGCGCCCGAGGCCCGCGCCCGGGTCGCGGCCCGCAAACTGCCGCCGGCCGAACGCAAGGCGCTGGAAATCCTTGAAGCCCGCGACGGCTGGTCACGGACCGAAATTCGCCGCCAGTACAAGTCGCTGGTCAAGGATCTGCATCCGGACATGAATGGCGGTGACCGCTCGGACGAGGATCGTCTGGCCGAGGTCGTCTGGGCCTGGGATCAGGTCAAGGACAGCCGGTATTTCCGCGACTGAGGCGGATCACGCCGCGCCGGTCCCTCGCCCTCTTTCCAGATACCTCCGGGGGGGGACGCGTCAGCGACGGGGGGCGGCGCCCCCCTTGCGACGGAACAGCCGGGGCGCGGCGGCCGCCATCAGCAGCACCAGCGCCACCAGCACCACCACCGGCATCGAGCCCCACCTGATCCAGACGGTCGGCGGCAGCGCGCCGGGCAGCTTGGCGTCGATCTTGCCGGCGACGCCAAGGCCAAGGGACTGGCGAACCGCGCCGCGGGCATCGATCACGGCGCTGACGCCGGTATTGGCCGCGCGCATCATCGGCAATCCGGATTCGATGCTGCGCAGGCGGGCCTGGGCAAGATGCTGATACGGACCCAGGAAGCGGCCGAACCAGCCGTCATTCGTGGCCTGCAACAACCATGCCGGACGATTGTCCAGACCGCGAAGATGCTGGGGAAAGATCGCCTCGTAGCAGATCAGGGGCTGAAAGGGCGGCAGCTTGCCGGCCTGCATCGAGGCCGGGCCGGAGCCGGACGAATAGCCGCGTCCCGATTGCGCTGCAAAGGCCGAGATGCCGAACCTTGCCAGCGCATCGCCCCAGGGAATGTATTCGCCAAAGGGCACCAGGTGGAACTTGTCGTAGACCGCTTCGGGTCTGCCCTGCGCGTCCAGCGCGACGAGACTGTTGAAATAGCGGCCGCCCTCTCGCCGCTGGATGCCGGTGACCAATGGGGCACC
Source organism: Paracoccus sp. UBA889 (assembly GCA_002294185.1). Taxonomy (GTDB): domain Bacteria; phylum Pseudomonadota; class Alphaproteobacteria; order Rhodobacterales; family Rhodobacteraceae; genus Paracoccus. The sequence goes on along the minus strand of DBFD01000061.1, from coordinate 112,258 downwards.
CGCTGACCCGGCCAGGACCGGCAGCACGCCCTCGGCATCGTTCAGCAGGAAATTCACCGCCGTCTCGGGCCAGATCACAAGATCGCGGGGGCCCGGCTCGGCCGACAGATCCAGCAGGCGGCGGAAAAAGACCGCGGACCATTCCGGGTCCCATTTCAGCTTTTGTTCGGCATCGGGCTGGACGATCCGGATGGTGAAATCGGTATCGGGCGGCAGGGGGCGCGACAGCCGGTTCAGGCCCAGAGCCCAAAGCCCGCCGGTTGCAAGGATTGCCAGCCCGATGCCCGGCAGGAAACCGGTCGCGCGGCGTTCGAAGGGTCGCCACAGCGCTGCGGGCAGGACGGCAAGCGCCATCGTTATCGCCGACAGCCCGATGGCGCCCGTGCTCGAGGCGATCTGCGCAATCGGGGTCGAGATCCAGGTATGCCCGACCAGGTTCCAGGGCAGGCCGGTGAAAAGCCAGCCGCGCAGCCAGTCCGACAGAACCAGCGCCGCCGCGATGGTCAGGCTGCGGCTGCGCCAGCCGGGTGCGGCAAGTGCGGCCAGCCAGCCGGGAATGGCCCAGAACAGGGCGCCGCCAAGCGCCATCAGGATCAGCGCGAAAGGCGCCATCCAGCCATAGATCTCGGGTTCGACCAGGAAAGGCTCGACGATCCAGCTCATGCCCAGGCCGAACCAGCCCAGCCCCGCCGCCAGCAGATGCCAGAACGCGGCCTGCGGGTTGGCGCGGCAGGCGCGCCAGATCAGGATCGCGAAGGCCACCGGAGCCAGCCCCCAGACATCGAAGGGCGCAAGGCCCAGCGACGCGATCATGCCAAGCGCCAGATCGGGCAGAAGCTGGCGCAGCGGCGGTCGCCGGCCAGAGCGCAGGCGCGGCGGGGTCAGGCGGTCGCGCATCGTCGAGGCTCAGGCGTCAGCGTCGGCATTGTCCCCGGTTGCGGGGGCATCGGCCTTCTTGCGGCGGGGCCGCCTGGGCTTGGGCATGGGCGTCTCCTCGGCCCCGGGCTTGGCCGGCTCGGCCTCGGCCTCTGCGGCAGGGTCGGCCTTCTTGCGGCGGCTGCGCGCCGGTTTCGCGGCCGAGTCGCTGTCCGCGGCGCCGGTATCGTCCTCGGCCGCGCTGTCCTTCTTTGCGGTCTTGGCGCGGCTGCGGCGCGGTTTTGGCGCGTCCGCCGCCGCCTCGGCGGTCTCGGACTTGGCGGCCGCAGCCTTGCGACGGGTTTTCCTCGGCTTGTCGTCCGGCGTTTCTGCCTGTGCCTCGGCGGGGGCTTCGGCCGCCGCGGGTGTCTCGGCCGGCGTTTCGACCATGGCCTCCGTCGGCGGCGCCGATTCCTCCGGCTGCTCGGGCGACGCGGGCCCGGTCGCCGTCTCGGCCTCGGCGGTCGAGGATTTGCGGCGCCGGCTGCGCTTTGGCCGGGGCTGTTCCTGCGGTTTCCCGGCATCGTCGTCGCTGGTTGCCGGGGGCTCGTCACGGGTGGCGCTGTCCAGCGCCGACCGGATCGGCACCAGCATGAAGTCCGGAACGTGATCGCCCATGCCCTGCACCGGCTGGCCGCGATCCTCGCCGCGGCCCCTGCGTCCTCCGCGCCGGTCGTCGCGCCGGTCCTGCTGGCCGGATTGTTCGCGGCGTTCGGGCTGCTGCGGTGCGGTTTCGGCCTCTGGCGCGCGCGTCTTCTCGGGTTGATCGACGCGCGGGCTGTCCTCGCGCGGGCGATCCTCGCCGCCGCGACGGCTGCGGCTTCGGCCGCGCCCCCCGCGACCGCGGTCGTCGCCATCCCTGCGAGACGAGGATGGCGCCGCGTCCGTCAGCGAAAATCCCGTTGGCGCCTCGGCGCGCGGCAGGCTTTGCTTTACCAGGCTTTCGATGGCCGAAAGATATTTCTCGTCCGAGGGCGTGGCGAGGCTGATGGCGGTGCCCTGACGGCCCGCCCGGCCGGTGCGGCCGATGCGATGGATATAATCCTCGGCATGGCTGGGCAGATCGAAATTGAACACATGGCTGACCGCCGGAATGTCCAGCCCGCGTGCCGCCACGTCCGAGGCGACCAGCAGTTTCAGGCTGCCGTCGCGGAAACTGTCCAGGGTCCGGGTGCGGTGGCTCTGTTCCAGATCGCCGTGGATCGGGGCGGCATCATAGCCGTATTTGGCCAGCGACTTGGCGACGATGTCCACATCGGTCTTGCGGTTGCAGAAGATGATCGCGTTCTTCAGCCCGCCGGTTTCGGTCGCGAGACCCTCGGCATCGATCAGGGCGCGCAGCAATTCGCGCTTCTGCTTGGCGGCCTGATCCTTGCGGGTGGGCGTGAACTGGATCAGCTTCTGGGTGATGGTTTCGCTGGCGGTGGCCTGGCGGGCAACCTCGATCCGTTCGGGGGCGTGCAGGAAGGTGTTGGTGATCCGTTCGATCTCGGGCGCCATCGTGGCGCTGAAGAACAGCGTCTGGCGGGTGAAGGGGGTCAGTTGGAAGATGCGTTCGATATCGGGGATGAAGCCCATGTCCAGCATCCGGTCGGCCTCGTCCACGACCATGATCTGCACGCCGGTCAACAGCAGCTTGCCGCGTTCGTGATGGTCCAGCAGGCGGCCCGGCGTGGCGATCAGCACATCGACGCCGCGATCGATCAGCTTGTCCTGTTCGGCAAAGCTGACGCCGCCGATCAGCAAGGCCTTGGTCAGCTTGGTGTGCTTGGCATAGGTATCGAAATTTTCGGCCACCTGCGCGGCCAGTTCGCGCGTCGGGCACAAGACCAACGACCGCGGCATCCGCGCGCGGGCCCGACCACGACCCAGCAGCGTGATCATCGGCAGGGTGAAGCTGGCAGTCTTGCCGGTGCCGGTCTGGGCGATGCCCAGAACGTCGCGGCCTTCCAGCGCGGGCGGAATGGCCCCTTCCTGGATGGGTGTCGGGTTCTCGTAGCCGGCCTCTTCGATGGCCTTCAGAACCTTGGGGTCGATTTTCAGATCGGAGAATTTCGTCATGCGGGGGCTTTCCATTGGCCGCGCCAATCGCGCGCCGCGTTCCATGCCGTGCGCCCGAATGGCGCATCAGTCGGCTGTCATGGGACGCAGTTCCGCACGCCCCTTCGGTCGTTCCGCCGGATGCGGACCCGCCTCGCCTAAACCAACCGGGCAGGAAGGTCAATCTTTCCGGCCGAAAACCTGCCACAATGGCAGTCGACAGGGAACCTTTCGGCCGGCAGACGCTTGGACGCGGGACACCGGCGCACAGAACGAGGGACAGGAATGGAGATGGACGTGACCGGCGGGCTGAGCCCGATCCAGGCCTTCGCCGTGGTCGGTATCGCGGGGGTGGGCGCGCAATGGCTGGCATGGCGGTTCCGCCTGCCCGCGATCGTGCTGATGCTGGCCGCCGGGTTGCTGCTGGGCCCGGTCACGGGAATTTTCGTGCCGGCCCGCGATATCGGCGATCTGATCAAGCCGATGATCGCGCTGGCCGTTGCCGTGATCCTGTTCGAGGGGGGCCTGACGCTGAGCCTGAAAAAGCTGGCCGATGCCCGGCCGGGCGTCAGGCGGCTGGTCTATATCGGGGCGCCGCTGGGCTGGATCCTGTCGTCGCTTGCGCTGGTTTTCGGTGCCGGGCTGGGCTGGGAATCGGCCATCGTCTTCGGCGGGGTCATGATCGTCACCGGACCCACGGTCATCGCGCCCCTGCTGCGACAGGCCAGGCTGACCTCGCGGCCGGCGCAGGTCCTGCAATGGGAAGGCATCGTCAACGACCCGATCGGCGCCCTTGTCGGCGTCATCGCGCTGGAAATCGTGCTGGTCTATCGCACCGGTGTCACCGCCGGCGAGGCCATCGGACAACTGGTTCTGGGCGTCGGCTTCGCGGCGCTGATCGGGGCCGTGGCGGGCTACATGCTGGTGCAGGCCTTCCGGCGCGGCTGGGTGCCCGAATACATGAAGGTTCCGCTGCTTTTCGTCGCCGTGCTGGCGATCTTCGCGGTATCGGACACGCTGTTGCAGGAAAGCGGGCTGCTGGCGGTGACGGTCATGGGGCTGGTCGTCGCGAATGCCGATCTGCCCAGCTATCACGAACTGCACCGCTTCAAGGAACATGCGACGATCCTGCTGGTTTCGGGGGTGTTCATCCTTCTTGCGGCGGGTGTGGAATTCGACACGCTGGCGCAACTGAACTGGCTGCGCGCGGGCATCTTCGTCGCGCTGGTGGTGCTGGTGGCGCGGCCGCTGACGGTCCTGATCTCGCTGATCGGATCGAACCTGACCCTGCCCGAACGGTTTCTGATCGCCCTGACCGGGCCGCGCGGGGTGGTGCTGGTCGCCGTCTCGGGCATCTTCGGCGAGAATCTGGTATCGGCGGGGATCGACGACGGCGCGCAGATCGCGCCGCTGGCCTTCGTGCTGGTGCTGGTGACGGTCGTGCTGCACGGCTTCACCCTTGCGCCGCTGGCGCGGCGGCTGGGCCTGACCTCGGGCGAGAAGCCGGGCCTGATGATCGTCGGCGGCTCGCTGTTCGCGACGGGCCTGGCAAAGGCGCTGGAAAAGGCCGAGGTGAACGTGCTGATCACCGACACCAACCGCGATCATCTGCGCACCGCGCGGGCCCAGAACATTCCCACCTTCTATGGCGACATTCTGGGCGAGGCGGCGGAAAGCAACGTCGAGTTCATCACCTATTCGGGGATCCTCTCGGCATCCGACAACGACGCCTACAACACGCTGGTCGCCACCGATCTCGCACCGGAATTCGGTCGCGAGGCGATCTGGCAGCTTGCCCGCCACAAGGAAGATCGCGCCCGGCATGCGCTGCCCTCGCAACTGGGCGGGCAGACCATCGACGGCAACCGCACGCTGGCCGAGTATCTGGAACTTCTGGCCGAGGGCTGGATTTTCCGCACCACGCGCCTGACCGAGGAATACCGGCTGGACGACTGGCGTGCGGTGCGCGAGGGCGCGATCCCGCTGGCGGTCGTGCAGGACGGCAAGCTGTGGTTCGTCACCGATCCCGACAGCGATGTCGTGGACAAGGCGGGGGTGCGGATCGTGTCGCTTCTGCCGCCCGACATCGCCGACCAGATCGCGCGCGAGAACGAGGCGCAGGCCAAACCGCAGGAAAAGGCCCGCCGGATCGCCCGCGACGAGGCCGAGGCCGTCAAGCGCGGTCAGGGCAATGGCAGCGTCAAGGGCGGCGAATCGGGGCAGGAGGCCGAAGAGCTGCGCGAGGATATGCAAGATGATTCCGAACTGATCGAGACCCAGGGCAAGGTCGCCGATCCGGACAGCGATGAGGATCACAGCAGCCAGCCCGATCCGGATGCGGCGCTGGAGGACGAGGAACGGCCGAAAGACCGAAAGGATCGGGATTCGCAGGACTGACGATCCGACCGGGCGGGCATTCCCGTCCCGGTCGCGGATCCCCCGACCGCAATCCCGGCGCGGCGGGTGTCGTCCGGCCGCGCATCGCCCCCTGACCGGGACCGGTGGGCGCGTTTCCGATGCCGGGATCGCCGACAGATGCCCCTGCTTCCTGGCGCGCTTCGGCCACCGCTGTTGACCTTCCATATCCGCAGGCGATAACCGGCAGGCTGAATGTCAGGAAGCCGATCATGAACCTTTTCACCGATCTTCGCGGTATCGTCATCGAGGCGCTGGACCAGATGGCCGGGGCGGGCGAAGTGCCTGCCGGTCTCGACACCGCCAATGTCACGGTCGAGCCGCCGCGCGATCCGGCCCATGGCGACATGGCGACCAATGCCGCGATGGTGCTGGCCAAGCCCGCCGGCATGAAGCCGCGCGAGATCGCCGAAAAACTGGCCGCCCGGCTGACCGATCCCCGCATCGCAGGCGCCGAGGTGGCGGGACCGGGCTTTCTGAACCTGCGCCTCGCGCCCTCGGTCTGGCAGGGTGTGGTCAGGACGGCAATCCGCGCGGGCCGCGATTTCGGCCGTTCCGGCATCGGCGCGGGCCACAAGGTCAATGTCGAATTCGTCAGCGCCAACCCGACCGGCCCGATGCATGTGGGCCATGTCCGCGGCGCGGTCTTTGGCGACGCGCTGGCCAATCTGCTGGCCTTTTCCGGCCACGAGGTGACACGCGAATATTACATCAACGACGGCGGCGCGCAGGTCGATGTGCTGGCCCGCTCGGCCTATGAGCGTTACCGCGAGGCCAATGGGCTGGAACCGGAAATCCGCGAAGGGTTGTATCCCGGCGATTACCTGATTGCGGTTGGCGAGGCGCTGAAGGACAGATACGGCGACAGCCTGCTGGAGCGCCCCGAGGAGGAATGGCTGGCCGAGGTGCGCGATTTCGCGACCGAGGCGATGATGGGGATGATCCGCCAGGATCTGGCCCTGCTGGGCGTCCGGATGGACATCTATTCCAGCGAAAAGGCGCTTTACGGCAGCGGCAGGATCGAGGCGGCGATCAAGCGCCTGGACAGCTTGGGCCTGATCTATCGCGGCGTGCTGGAGCCGCCCAAGGGCCGACTGCCCGAGGATTGGGAGGCGCGCGAACAACTGCTTTTCAGATCGACCGCCCATGGCGACGACGTGGATCGGCCGATCCAGAAATCGGATGGCGCCTGGACCTATTTCGCCCCCGACATCGCCTATCACTGGGACAAGATCGACCGGGGCTTCGATCAGTTGATCGACGTGTTCGGCGCCGATCACGGCGGCTATGTCAAGCGGATGAACGCCGCGGTGAAGGCATTGTCGAACGGCCGCGTGCCGCTGGACATCAAGCTGATCCAGCTGGTCAAGCTGTTCCGGAACGGCGAGCCCTTCAAGATGTCCAAGCGGGCGGGCACCTTCGTCACCCTGCGCGATGTCGTCGAAGAGGCAGGTTCGGATGTGACCCGTTTCATCATGCTGACGCGCAAGAACGACGCGGCGCTGGATTTCGACTTTGCCAGGGTGCTGGAACAATCCCGGGACAACCCGGTCTGGTATGTCCAGTATGCCAGCGCGCGGGTCAGTTCGGTCCTGCGCCGCGCGACAGAGGTTGGCATCGACGTCTCGGATTCGGCCCTTGCGGACGCCGATCTGTCGAAACTGGCCCATCAATCAGAACTTGACCTGGCCCGGAAAGTTGCCGAATGGCCACGCCTTGTCGAACATGCCGCCCGCGCGCACGAGCCGCATCGGATCGCGTTTTTCCTCTACGAGATCGCGTCCGACCTGCATTCGCTGTGGAACCGGGGCAATGACGATCAGTCGCTGCGCTTTGTCCAGGATGGCGATTCGGCCACGAGCCAGGCAAAAATCGCGCTGGTCCGGGCGGTTGGCGTTGTCATTTCCGCCGGTCTGGGTATCCTTGGCGTCACTCCGGTCGAGGAAATGCGCTGACCAAAGGCGCCCCGGCCGAAGTGGACGAGCAGTCGAGGCAAGTCGGATCAACCGGCAGACAGGCAGGCTATGGCAGTAATGGATTTCCGCGAAGGCGGTTACGTGTTCTCGCGGCACAAGGTGCGGCGCGAATTCTCTTACGATCAGGACAACTGGGACGGCGCCGGCGATGCCGTATCCGGCGACAGCCGATTCGCGGCCGATCCCGACGGGTCGGAAGGCATTTCGGTTCGGTTGACCCGGCTGACCCATTATCTGGGCGCCGTGGCCTCGGTCGGGCTGATGGTCGGTCTGATGGTCTGGGGCTGGCAACTGGTGTCGCGCGATGTGTCGGGCGTGCCGGTCATCAAGGCCATCGCGGGCGATGCCCGCACCACGCCCGAGGATCCGGGCGGCAAGCTGACCTCTTACACCGGCTATTCGGTCAACGGCGTGACCGAGGGGGCCGAACCCGCGCGAACCGATACGGTCGCGATCGCGCCCGCCGCGGTGGGCCTGACCGACGAGGATGTCGCGATGGGCACGCTTGGCGCCGAGGCGCGCGATCCCGCCAATACGCCCGACGCGCCGCTCAGCTTCGATGGCGAGGAAATCACGCCGATGTCTGACAGCGAGGCCCGCGCCCTGGCCGAGGAACAGGCGGCGGCCGAAGCGAACCGCCTTGCCGTGGCCAGCGATTCGGTCGAGGATTCCTCGGTCATCGACGCGCCCGTGATCGAGGGATCGGTCAACGAGGCGCTGACCGACGAGAACGGCGTCCCCGCGCAGACCGATGCGATCAACGCGGCTCTGGCGCAGGCGCAGGCCGCGGCCAATCTTGGCGCCATTGTGGCCTCGCCCCGTCCGGCTCCGCGCCCGCGCATCACCCGTCTGGCCTCGGCCGGCACGATGGCAACCGACGCGGCGCCGGCGGCCCCGGCCCGCCGCCCGGCCGAGCCGACCGCGAAGCCGGCCGTCGATACCGGCAGCGGCCCGCTGGTCCAGCTTGGCGCCTTTGACAGCAATGCCATCGCCAACGGCGAATGGAACCGCCTTTCGGGCAAGTTCGGCTCGCTGTTCTCGGACAAGGGGCAGGTGATCCAGAAATACGATTCGAACGGCCGCACCTTCTGGCGGTTGCGCGTGGCAGGCTTTTCCTCGATCAGCGATGCGCGCCAATTCTGTTCGGCGGTCAAATCGGGCGGCACGGACTGCATCGCGCTGTCGCGCTGATGGCGCCGAACGCGACGATCCTCGGCGGCATCGCCGGGACCAGCCTCACGACGGGCGAGCGGTCCTTTTTCCGCCAAGCCGATCCGTGGGGCTTCATCCTGTTCGGCCGCAACGTGGACGACCCTGACCAGCTGCGCCGCCTGACCGGTGATCTGCGCGAGGCCGTGGGCCGCGACGCGGTGATCACCGTCGATCAGGAAGGCGGCCGCGTCCAGCGCCTGCGGGCGCCGCATTGGATGGAATGGCCCGCACCGCTGGATCAGGCCCCGGCCGGGCCGCGCGCCATGTGGCTGCGACACTACCTGATCGGGCGCGAATTGCGCGATTGCGGCATCGATTCGGATTGCGCGCCGACGCTGGATGTGGCGCAGCCCGACACTCATCCCTTCCTGCGCAACCGCTGTCTCGGAACCGATCCGCAAACCGTCGCCGAACTGGGCCGCGCTGCCGCCGATGGCCTGCTGGCTGCCGGAGTGCTGCCGGTTGTGAAACACATGCCCGGACATGGCAGGGCTGCCGCCGACAGCCACAGCGACCTGCCCGTGGTCACCGCGCCACTGGCCGAACTCGACGCAACGGATTTCGCGCCGTTCAGGGCGCTCAACGATCTGCCGATGGGCATGACCGCCCATATCCGCTTTGCCGACCTGGACGACGCCCCCGCCACCGCCTCGGCCCGGATCATCGCGCTGATCCGCGACCGGATCGGCTTCGACGGCCTGCTGATGAGCGACGATATCACCATGAACGCCCTCGCCGGGTCCGAATCCGACCGTGCCGCGGCCTCGATCGCCGCCGGATGCGATCTGGTTCTGCATTGCAACCGCGATGTGGCCCAGATGGAACCGGTGGTCGCCGCCGCGGGGCCGATGACGCCCCTCGCCCGCCGCCGTGCCGATGCAGCACTTGCCCGGCGCCGTGCGCCCCGGAATCTGGACCGTGCCGCGCTGCTCGCCGAATGGCGCGCGCTGACCGCCTGATTTCTTCGTTGCACAAATACCCCTTGCGCGCCCGCCGCGCTTGACTCGCGCAGGGCTTGGGCCGAGTCTGCCCGTCGCAGCAAACGGGAATTCCCTTGGCCAGATCCTCGACAGACGTTCCCTATCTGAAGCCGGTGCCCGACAGCCCGCCGGAGGATGATTTCGACAGCGTGGCGCAGCGCCGGGCGGACGAGGCGCTGATCATCGACGTGGACGGCTATGAAGGCCCTCTGGACCTGCTGCTGACCCTGGCGCGGACCCAGAAGGTCGATCTGATGAAGATCTCGGTCCTGCACCTGGCCGAACAATACCTGGCCTTCGTGGAAAAGGCCCGCGCCCTGCGAATCGAGCTGGCCGCCGATTATCTGGTCATGGCAGCCTGGCTGGCCTTCCTGAAATCGCGCCTGCTGTTGCCGCCCGACCCCGAGGCCGAGGGCCCCTCGGCCGAGGACATGGCCGCCCATCTGGCCTTCCAGCTGGAACGGCTGCAAGCCATGCGCGAGGCGGCAGCCCGCCTGATGGGCCGCGATCGGCTGGGCATCAGCCGCTTTGCGCGCGGCGCGCCCGAAACCATTGCCCGCAAGCGGCGCACCGAATGGCAGGCCGGGCTGATCGACCTGATGCGCGCCTATGCCCGCCTGAAGACGAAAGAGGAATTCCGCCCCTATGCCTTCGAGCGCCACGACACATTCACCATGGAACAGGCGCTGGACCGGATGCGCGGGCTGATCGGCTTTGCCGGCGACTGGACCGACCTGTCGGATTTCCTGCCCGATGGCTGGGACGGTGACGGCAGGCGCCGCCGCTCGGCCACCGCCGCCACCTTTGCCGCCTCGCTGGAACTGGCCCGGCAGGGCAAGCTGGAGATCCGCCAGGCCGGGACCTTCGCGCCCATCAGCTTCCGCCGCAACCCTTCAGCCGACCGCTCCTGACGTGACCGATCCGACCCCGCAAGACGACGCCGAGGCCGAAGCCCGGCCCGAGTTTCCGCCGCCGCCGCCGGACCAGCAGGAACGAATGGTCGAAGCCATCCTTTTCGCCGCCGCCGGTCCCATCACCGTTCGCGACCTGGCCGCCCGCCTGCCGCGCGGCTGCGATCCGGCCGAGGCCGTGTCGGCCCTGCGCCGCCGCTATCAGGGCCGCGGCGTGGCGCTGGAACGAATCGGCGACGGCTATGCCTTCCGCACCGCCCCCGATCTGTCCTTCCTGATGCAGACCGAAACGGTCGAGCAGCGCCGATTGTCCCGCGCTGCCGTCGAGACATTGGCGATCATCGCCTATCACCAGCCGGTCACCCGCGCCGAGATCGAGGAAATTCGCGGCGTCGCGGTCAGCCGCGGCACGCTGGACCAGCTGATCGAGATGGAATGGGTCCGTGTCGGCCGCCGCCGCATGACACCGGGCAGGCCGGCGACCTTTGTCGTGACCGAGACATTTCTGGACCATTTCGGCCTGGAATCGGCCCGCGATCTTCCCGGATTGTCCGAGTTGCGCGCGGCAGGGCTGCTGGATTCGCGGCCGCCGCGCGAGGGGATCGCCACCCCTCTTGCGCCGGCCACCGAGGATGACAATATCGACCGCGGCATTCCCGCCGACGATCTGTTCGAAGATGAGTGAGGTCACAGGATGAACGGCTTCATCAACATGTTCACCCGTCTGTTCATGCGCCGCATGATGAACTGGGGCATCAACAAGGGCATCAACCGCATGTCGCGGCGCAAGCCGGGGGCCACGCCGAAGCCACAGCAGGCCAGAACCAACCGTCAGGCCGCCAAGCGTGCCCGGCAGGCGGCGAAATTGGCGCGGCGGATCGGCCGCTGAGCCTCGCCTTTTCCGTCGCCAGCCGCTAGGGCTCGGCGCATGCGCGACGATCCTTTCGACATTTTCCTGGTGGCGACGCCGGGGCTGGAACAGCCCTTGGCCGCCGAGGCGCGCGCGCTTGGCTGGGTGCCAGAGATCCAGCCCGGCGGCGTGACGATTCGCGGCGGCTGGGCGGATGTCTGGCGGGCCAATCTTTGGCTGCGCGGGGCGACGCGGGTTCTGGCGCGGATCGGCAGCTTTCGGGCGCTGCATCTGGCGCAGCTGGACAAGCGGGCGCGGAAATTTCCCTGGGCTTCGGTGCTGCGCCGCGATCTGTCCGTCAGGGTCGATGCCGTCTGCCGCGCCAGCCGCATCTATCACGCGGGCGCGGCGGCACAGCGGGTCGAACGCGCCATCGCCGAGGAACTGGGCGCCCCGATCGCGGCCGATGCCGGAATCGTCGTGAAGGTCCGGATCGACGACGATCTGGTCACGATCAGCCTCGATACGACCGGCGAATCGCTGCACAAGCGCGGCCACAAGCAAGCTGTCGCCAAGGCCCCCATGCGCGAGACGATGGCGGCGATGTTCCTGCGCGAGATGGGGTTCGATGGCAGCCAGACCGTGGTCGACCCGATGTGCGGGTCGGGCACCTTCGTCATCGAGGCGGCCGAGATGGCGGCCGGTCTCGCCGCCGGTCGCAGTCGCGGCTTTGCCTTTGAAAACCTTTCCAGTTTTGATCCCGCAGCCTGGCGGGCAATGCGCGCATCCCCGGCGCCGACAACCCCCGAAAACCGCTTTCACGGAAGCGATCGCGACGCCGGTGCCATTCGGATGAGCGTTCAGAACGCCGCCCGGGCTGGCGTGTCGGAATGGACCGACTTTGCCTGCCTGCCGGTTGGCGACCTGACGCCGCCCAAGGGACCGCCCGGCATCGTCATCGTCAATCCGCCCTATGGCGCCCGGGTCGGAAACAAGGGGCCGCTATACGGGTTGCACGCCGCCATGGGCGAGGTGTTTCGCGACCGGCTTGCGGGCTGGCGGGTCGGGATCGTGACCAGCGAGGCCGGGCTGGCACGGGCGACCGGGCTGCCGCTGGAGGCCGGTCCCATCATCGCGCATGGCGGGCTGAAGGTCCGGCTGTGGCAGACACCGCGAGGGTGACCGGACGGCATTCGCGGTCAGCGGAACTGCTTGGCAAGTTTCAGGCCCTGACCCTGATAATTCGACCGGATGCCCGCGCCGTAGAGGCGGTCGGGGCGGGCGGCCATGCGTTCATAGACCAGGCGCCCGACGACCTGACCATGTTCCAGCGCAAAGGGTGCCTCGTGACAGCGCACCTCCAGCACGCCGCGCGCGCCGGCGCCGGCCGCCCCGATGCCGAAGCCGGGATCGAAGAAGCCGGCGTAATGAACGCGGAATTCACCCGCCATGGCCAGATAGGGGGCCATCTCGGCGGCGCAATCGGCGGGGATCGCGACCGATTCGCGACTGACGAGGATATAGAACGCACCGGGGTCGAGGATCAGGCGGCCGTCGCCGGTCCGCAACTCATCCCAGAAATCGCGCGCGTCATAGGCCCCGATCCGGTCCAGGTCGATGACACCACTATGGGGTCGCGCGCGATAGCCGACCAGATCGCCGCCCGAGGGACGCAGGTCCACGGAAAAGCCAAGCCCCTGGTCGATCAGCGCCTTGCCGCCGACCAGCGGCTCGCGGGCGTCCAGATCGCGCAATTCGGCGTCCGTCAGCACCGCCTGACCGCGCCGCAGGCGAAGCTGGTTCAGGCGCATTCCGGGGCGCACCAGAACCGAAAAGCTGCGCGGGCAGATTTCGGCATAAAGGGGACCGTCATAGGCTTCGGGCAGGCGATCGAACTCGGTGCCGTCATCGGTCACAAGCCGGGTCAGCAGATCCAGCCGCCCGGTCGAGGATTTGGCATTGGCGACGGCGCTCAGCCCATCGGGCAGGGTCAGCCGTTCCATCAGCGGCACCAGATAGACGCATCCCCGTTCCAGAACGGCACCGCCGGACAGATCCATCCGGTGCATTCCGAAATCGGCCAGACGGTCGCTGATGCGATGGCCCTTTCCGGCCAGAAAGCTGGCGCGCAGTCGACAGGCCGTCGTGCCCAGCCGCAAGTCCAGGCTGGCGGGCTGGACCTGTTCGGGCAGGATCGCGGGATCGGCGGTGATGGCGCCCTTATCGATCAGGTGCCGGATCTCGCTGTCGGGCAGGACTCCGTTCATGCCATCCTTCCTTGCAGATCAGGCGGATACGAAAACGCCCACCCCGTGGAGGGATGGGCGTTTTCGAAATGGTCGGGCCGGCGAGATTCGAACTCGCGGCCTTCCGCCCCCCAGACGGACGCGCTAACCAAGCTGCGCCACGGCCCGACGCCGGCCATATAGAGCGAAGCGGCGGGCCTGCACAAGGGCCACGGGACGGGAATCTTCATCCTGCCGGTCAGGTGTTTTCGTAATGCGCGATGATGATGCCGCGCAGTGCGGCGGCGCGGGGCGCGGCCTGCTGCCACCGCGCGTCGCGATGGCTGGCCGCGCGCAGGCGAACCGACAGTCGGGCAAGCTGCGCCAGCCAGCCGGTGGCCTGCGCGTCGGCGGACAGGTCGGGAAACAGAGGCAGCGCATCATGGCCCGACTGCCGGCGGCGGCGCTGCCGCGCGCGGGGCGGATGGTCGGGCATCGGATCGTCCTGCGGCGCGGGTTCGTCGGGCATCTCGATCAGATGCTTCGCGATGGCGGCTTCCTTGCGCGGCGTCGCCTCAGGGGCGCCGGGCGCGGCCACCTGCTCGCCCAGGCGCTCGGCGCCGCGACCGCGAATCGCCGCGCCACGATCCTTTGCGATCAGCTTCTTCGCGCCCCTGATGGTCATGCCGTCGTCGCGCAGAACCTCGCACAGCCCGGCTACCAGCCGGATATCGTCGGGGCGATAATAGCGCCGACCATCAGGCCGCTTCATCGGCTTCAACTGCGGGAACTGCGTTTCCCAATAGCGCAGGACATGCGGGGCGACGCCGATCAGCTTGGCGACCTCTCCGATCGAACGGAATGCCTCGGCGCTTTTCTGCATCAGCAATTATCGCTTGTTGCCGGCAGCGACCCGCTCCTTCATCAGGTGCGATGGTCGGAAGGACAGCACCCGGCGCGGCGTGATCGGCACCTCTTCGCCGGTTTTAGGGTTGCGGCCGATCCGTTCGTTCTTGTCGCGGACGCTGAATGTGCCAAAGGACGAGATCTTGACCTGCTCGCCACTGACCAGCGCGTCCGAAACGTGATCGAGAACGCTTTCGACAAGCTGGGCGGATTCGTGACGCGACAAGCCGACATCGCGGAACACCGCCTCGGCCAGATCCATCCGGGTCAGAGTCTTGTCGCCCATGACTTTTCCTCTTTTGTCACAACAGGATGAAGCGGAATGATCGCCGTGTCAACGAGGGCCGGCGCCAAATCGTTCCGCCATCCGCACCGGATCGGCGCGTTTGCGCGGACCGCCGCGCAGCACGCGGGCTTTGAAACCGGCCCGAACGACGCCTATCTTGAAGCGACGAAAAGGAGGATACCATGGCCGGAGGATGGGCCCGCGACGATGCGGTGAATGATCAGATCGAGGTCAGCACGGCCGAGGCCGTGGCCCGCGCCAGGGCGCGCGCGGCCCGCGCCGCCGAGGCGCCATCGGCCGAATTCTGCGCCGAATGCGACGACCCGATCCCCGAGGCCCGCCGCCGGGCGGTGCCGGGGGTGCAGCTTTGCGTCACATGCCAATCCGGACGCGACCGCCGAATTCGCCCGGAAGGCGGGATCAACCGGCGCGGCAGCAAGGATTCACAGATGAAATAGCCGCGCCCGGCGTTACCAGCGCAGCACGACGCTGCCCCAGCTCAGCCCGCCGCCGATGGCTTCGGTCACGATCACATCGCCGCGTTTCAGGCGTCCGTCCGCTGCGGCCACGGCCAGCGCCAGCGGGATCGAGGCCGCCGAGGTATTGCCGTGATCGGCCACCGTCAGCACGACCTTCTGCATCGGCAACTGCATCTTCTGTGCGGTGGCGGTGATGATGCGCATGTTGGCCTGATGCGGCACCAGCCAGGTCACGTCTGCGGCGGTCAGCCCGGCCTTGTCCAGGGCCGTGTGCGCGGTCCTGGCCAGTTTCTCGACCGCGTGGCGGAACACCAGATTGCCCTGCATCCGCAGATGCCCCGCCGTGCCGGTGGTCGAGACGCCGCCATCGACATAGAGCAGGTCGCGATACTGTCCGTCGCTGTTCAGATCGGCGGACAGCACGCCGCGATCGGCATTGCCGCCCGCGCCCTCCTGCGCCTCCAGCACCACGGCGCCGGCACCGTCGCCGAACAGCACGCAGGTCGAGCGGTCGGTCCAGTCCATGATGCGCGAAAAGGTCTCGGCCCCGATGACCAGGACCCGGTCGGCCATGCCGCCCCGGATCATCGCATCGGCATTGGCCAGCGCGAAGACGAAGCCCGCGCAGACGGCCTGCACGTCATAGGCGAAGCCGTGGGTCATGCCCAGACCGGACTGCACCATCGTCGCCACCGCCGGAAAGGTTAGATCGGGGGTCGACGTCGCCAGGATGATGCCGTCGATCTGGTCGGGTTCCAGCCCGGCTTTCGACAGCGCGTCGCGGGCAGCGTTCAGAGCCAGATCGCTGGTCGCCTGACCTTCGGCGGCGAAGTGGCGCCGCTCGATCCCGCTGCGCGAACGGATCCATTCGTCGCTGGTATCCAGCTTGTCCTCGAACCAGCTGTTCTCGATCACCGTTTCAGGCAGATAGAGGCCGGTTCCGCGAATGACGGATCTTCGGGTCACGTCGAGGTCTCCGATTCGCCGGCGGTCGTGGCCGAGGCAACCTGGGCCACGCGCGCGGCAAGCCGGTCCTGAAAGCCCGACTTC
The DNA here is from genome assembly GCA_002294185.1 of Paracoccus sp. UBA889. Classification (GTDB taxonomy): domain Bacteria; phylum Pseudomonadota; class Alphaproteobacteria; order Rhodobacterales; family Rhodobacteraceae; genus Paracoccus. Next base: position 96,013 of record DBFD01000061.1, on the reverse strand, counting down.
GCCAGGGTGAAGGCCAGCTTGATCGCCGCCGAAACGCCGGTCGCATCGGCCGAGCCGTGAGATTTGACCACGGTGCCATTCAAGCCCAGGAAGATGCCGCCATTCACCCGACGCGGGTCGATCCGCTTTTGCAGGCGCTTCAAAGAGGTCATGGCCAGCACGGCCGCGAATTTCGACATGATCGAATTGGCGAAGGCCGCGCGCAGGAACTCGCCCACCAGCTTGGCCGTGCCCTCGCCCGTCTTCAGGGCGATATTGCCGGTAAAGCCGTCGGTCACGATCACATCGACGCGCGACGACGGCAGATCGCCGCCCTCGACGAAACCGACATAGTCGAAACCGCCGGTTCCGGCGGCGTCAGCGATCAGGTCGTGGGCCTGTTTCAGTTCGGCGCGCCCCTTGTGTTCCTCGGTGCCGACATTCAGCAGGCCGACGCGCGGGCGTTCGACGTCCAGGCCGTTGCGGGCGTAGGAGGCGCCCATCATCGCATATTGCAACAGGTCAGGCGCGTCGGCGCGGATATCCGCGCCCACATCCAGCATGATGTTGAAGCCCTGAGGGTTCTTCGAGGGCCACAGACAGGCGATGGCGGGACGGTTCACGCCCGGCAGCTTGCGCAGGCGCAGCATCGACAGCGCCATCAGCGCGCCGGTATTGCCGCAACTGACGGCGGCCCCGGCCTCGCCCTTGCGAACGGATTCGATCGCCGACCACATCGAGGTGCCGTCGCCCTTGCGCAGGATCTGGCTGGGCTTGTCTTCCATCGTCACGACACCCGCGGCATGGCGGATGTCGCAGCGGTCGGACAATTGCTTGCGGCGGTTGATCAGACGGCGAAGCTGATCCTGGTCGCCATGCACGATAAAGCGGATCTCGGGGTTCTTTTCGGCGCTTTCGGCCATTCCGGCCACCACGGCGAGGGGGCCGCGATCGCCACCCATCGCGTCAACCGAAATCACCACGCTGCCCCGGTTCTCGGGGGCGCGCTGTTCCTGAATGGTCGCTGGATCGTCGGTCATATGGCGGGAGGGCCCGACCCGATCAGGCCGCGTCGTCGTCCAGGTCGATCTCGTTCGCCTGGGCGATCACCTCGCGATCGGCGTAATGGCCGCAGGACGGGCAGACGTGATGCGGACGCTTCAATTCGCCGCAATTCGAACATTCGTTGGGGTTGCCGGCGACCAGCGCGTCATGGGCACGACGCATGTTGCGCTTGGAGCGGGTGACGCGATTCTGAGGGACAGCCATGTCTCGACCTCGGTTGTCTGGGTGCGGGCCGAAAGCCGTGGCACCATGAGTTTTGTATTCGTAAATGAACCGCGCAGATACGCGATAGAACCCGCGCCTGCAAGCCCTCGCTTGGGTCGGCTTGCCCATAAATGCGCCGCGGCGGTGGCGCCGCGCCAGCCCATTCTGGTCCGGCAGGACGAATCCGCATGATCGGCCGCGATTCTGTGGCTGCATTGCAACGGCGCGGCGGCGCAGGTTCCGGGCCCCTATCCCTGGACGTCGCCGTCCCCCCGCATCAGCCGGTCCAGCCCCTCGAAGGGCCGTCGCGTCTCGGGCCGGCCGTCATCATCGCGGGCATCCGGCGTCAGTTCGGCGCCTTGCGCGCGGGGATAATCCGGCAAGGACAGCGCCAGTTCCTCGATCATCACGGCCGAAAGGTCGATGAACTGGCCCAGCGGTTCCAGCGTTTCGTCCGGCATCTCGACCTCGTCGCCCTCGGGGTCGCGCAGATGCGGGGAATAGAGGCGGCGCACATCTTCCTCGATCCGGGTCTTCACCGGCTTCAGCGTCACCACGCAGGACTGCACGACCTGTGCCGTCAGCCGGCCCGACAACGCCCAGGCTTGGCCGCCCTCGGCCCTGATCCGGCCCTCGAAAGCCAGGCGGGGCAGGGCGAGGATGTTCAGTTCGGCCGCGATGGCCGCGCGCGCCTCGGCCGCGGGACGCAGCGCGAAATCGGTCGGGCCGCGCGGATCCAGATGGGCGACGCGCAGGCGTTGCGGCTGCGACGCGGAGGGCTGTGCTGGGGCTGTCATGATCGTGCCTCGGGCAGTTGGCTTGCGACATGCGGCGGTGACCTGCGGCACAAGCCCTCGTCGCGGATGGACTTCTTGAGCGCCGCGCCGGAGTTTGCTAAGCCGGGCGGGCCGCGTCAACCGCCCGCACAAAGGAAACCCGCATGGCTGCCTTCAGGAACCTTCTGATCCTGGCTTTCGTGGCCGTGCTGGCCGCCTGTGCGCCCGTCTATCGCAATCACGGCTATGTGCCGCCCGATTCCGATCTGGCGAAGGTGGTCGTCGGCCAGACCAGCATGGATCAACTGGAGGGGCTGATCGGCCGGCCCTCGGCGCAGGGTCTGCTGACCGGTGCGGGGTGGTATTATGTCGGCTCGCGCTGGCGCAATTTTGGCGCGCTGCCCCCGCAAGAGGTAGATCGAGAAGTCGTGGCGATTTCCTTCGCGCCCAGCGGGGTCGTGTCCAATATCGAACGTTTCGGGCAGGAACGTGGCCGCGTCGTGGTGCTGTCGCGCCGCGTGACGGAGGGCAGCGTTACCGAGGTTTCGTTCATCCGCCAGCTTCTCGGCAACCTGGGCAATTTCCAGGCCGGCGACTTCATCGAGTGACGCGGCGCGCGGGCCGGGCCGTTCAGGTGGTCTCGATCAGGCGGGCCGCCAGCCGATGCAGTTGGTCACGATATCCTGTCCGCGCCGAGGGAAGGTCGGGGTCGGACGTCATCGCGATGGCGCTGGCCGGGCGGTCGCGCGTGGCGGGAAAGACATAGATCATCTGCCCGCCATAGCCCCAGCCATAGCGCAGGTCGCGACCGGCCATGCGGTCGATGAACCAGCCATAGCCGTATCCCTGGCCGCCGAAGATCGAGGCTGTGCGGACCTGCCAGCTTTGCGCGATCCAGTCCCGCGACAGGATCCTCTGCCCGCCGGCGCGTCCGCCCGTGGCATAAAGCGCGCCGAAGGCCAGCAGCGACCGGGTGCTCATCGCCATCTGGTTGCCGCCCAGATAGATGCCCTGCGGGTCGCGCTGCCAGCCGGCGATGCGAAAGCCCGGAACATCGCCCAGCCAGTCCCGCGCCAGCGCCATCGTGGATCGCTGTGACACCCGCGTCAGGATGGCCGAGACGAGATGGCTGGATGCGGTGGAATACTGCATCGGCCCGCCCGGATCCTGGGTGAAAGGCGCGGCCAATGCGGCGCGGACCCAGTTCGCAGTGTTGACCCAGCGGCCGTAATTCGGTCCCGATTGCCGTTCCAGTCCCGCCTGCATCGACAGCAGATCACCCAATGTCACCTGCGCCAGGCGCGGATCGGGGTCGCGCGGCAGATCGGCCTTCAGGATCGGGGCGATCGGCTGGTCGGGACCGTCCAGCAGCCCCTTGTCGATGGCGATGCCCGCCAGGGCCGAAATCACGGATTTCGAGGCGGACTTGATGTTGGTCGGCCGGTCCGGGGTAAAGCCGCCATAGCCGCGGGCCGCGATCTCGGCGCCGTCGCGCCAGATCGCGACGGCGCGCAGAGGCTCCAGCCGCGACGCCTCGGAGAGGATCGGCGACAGCGAGGCCCGCGCAAGGTTCGGCGCGGCAAGGACGGCGGCGGCGGCAGCCAGCAGGATGCGTCTGTGCATGGCCCCATTATGCGGGCGCGGCGGCGGCAGGCGAAGTCACGCTTGCGTCAGGCGGGGTCGCGCCTGTAGGGCGGAACGCGATGAAAGGGGGGGGCCATGTCCGCGCTTGACGATCTTGCCACCAGTCCGTTCCACGATGCCGAGGCACCGCTTCGGGCGCGGATGCTGTCGCGGCTGGCCGATACCGAACTGGCCGTCGCGCTGGTCTCCGAACCCAGGGGCGAGACGCTGGAATTCCGGATCTTCGCGCTGGAAGACGGCCCCGTCGCCCTGGCCTGCGACGGCGAGGACCGGCTGGCGGGGTTCCTGGGCGGCCCGGTCGCCTATGCCGCGTTGCCCGGGCGGGTGCTGGCGGCGATCCTGCGCACCGAGGGCACGGGCCTGCTGGTCAATCCCGGCGCACCCTCCGAGATGCTTCTGGACGCCGCGACGCTGGATTGGCTGGCGGGCGCGCTGACCTCTGCGCCCGAAACCGCCGAGGCGCGGCTGCGGCCTGTCGCGCCCGACCCGGCCGCCGTCGCGGCGCTGGCCGAACCCCTGGCGGCGCGGCTGTCCGATCTGCGCGGCCTGGTATCCGGCGCAGCCCTTGCGGGTATCGCGGGCCGGGCCGGACATCTGCTGCTGATTTCGGGGGCGTCGCCGGACCACCAGCCCGCCATCGCCAAGGCCCTGGCCGAAACGCTGGCCTTCCTGCCGCCGCAGCCCGGCGGTGTCGATATCAGCTTTTCCGAGACCGTTCCTCCGACCGGCGCGCTGCGATTCGACCTGCCGCCGGACGTCCTCCCCGACCTGCCGAAAGGCCCGAAAGGGCCGCCGATCCTGCGCTGATCGTCGCGTCGGTTTCGCCCCGCGCCGTGACGCAGGATTGTTGCACCGTCGTCGCCAAACTGACAGAAGGGATGGATGCAGCCGCGATACAAGGCCCTTCTTGTCCATCTTCTGACCGCGACAGGCGCGGTGCTGTCGATGCTGGCGATGCTGGCGGCGGTCAACGCGGAATGGTCGATGATGTTTCTGTGGCTGGTCGCCGCCTTCGCCGTCGATGGCGTCGATGGCCCGCTGGCGCGCAGATACGATGTCAGGGTCAACTGGCCGACCTATGACGGCGTGCTGATGGATCTGATCATCGATTATCTGACCTATGTCTTCATTCCGGCCTTCGCGTTGTTCAAATCCGGGCTTCTCAGCGGCTGGACCGGCTGGTTCGCGATCATCGTCATCACCTATGGCAGCGTGATCTATTTCGCGGATACGCGGATGAAGACCAGGGATTATTCCTTCGCGGGCTTTCCGGGATGCTGGAACATGGTTGTTCTGGTCCTGTTCGCGGTCAAGCCGCACTGGACGGTGATCCTGGCCATCATCGTGGCGCTGACCGTCGCGATGTTCAGCAACATCAAGTTCATCCACCCGGTGCGCACCGAACGCTGGCGCGCGATCTCGCTGCCCGTGGCCATCGCCTGGGTGATCTTTGCCGTCCGCGCGGCATGGGTCGATTTCCACCCCTCGAGCTGGGCGATCTGGGGATTGGTGGTGACGACGCTGTGGCTGATCCTGGCGGGCGCGGCCCAGCAGCTTCTGGATCGCCGCATCCGGCCCTGAACGCAGGGGGCGGACAAGTCGTCCGCCCCCCTCGCACTCTTTCCCAATACCTCGGGGGGTGCGGGGGGCTGGCCCCCCGCCGGTCCCGTCTCAGGCGAACTTCCTGATCTCGCCCGACCGGAGCCGCGAGAGATAGCTGTTCATCTCGGTCTTCACGACCGGCATCAGCACATAGAGCGCGATGATGTTGACGACCGCCATCGAGAAGATCATCGCATCCGAGAAGTCGATGACCGGCCCCAGGCTCGCCGCCGCGCCGATCCAGGTGAAGATGCAGAAGATCACCTTGAAGACCAGTTCCTTGGTCCGGCCCTCGCCGAACAGGAAGGTCCAGGCCTTCAGGCCGTAATAGCTCCACGAGATCATTGTCGAAAAGGCGAACAGCACCACCGCCAGCGCAAGGATATAGCGGAACCAGCCGAAGCTTTCGCTGAAGGCCGCCGAGGTCAGTGCCACGCCGCTATTGCCGCTGAGCGTCTGGATCGCGTCGCCCGACTCGTTCAGCACGAACATGCCGGTCTGGGGATCGGTGACCAGCTGGCCGGTGATGATGATGACCAGCGCCGTCATGGTGCAGATCACGACGGTGTCGATGAAGGGCTCCAGCAGCGACACGAAGCCTTCGGTGATCGGCTCGTTGGTGCGCACGGCCGAATGGGCGATCGCGGCCGAGCCGACGCCGGCCTCGTTGGAAAAGGCGGCGCGGCGGAAACCCTGGATCAGCGCCCCGGTGGCCCCGCCGACGGCGCCGTCCCAGGTAAAGGCCCCGCGGAAGATCTGGCCGAAGGCGTTTCCGATCTGGTCGTAGTTCAGCAAGATGATGATCAGCGCCGTGCCGACATAGAGGATGCCCATGAAGGGAACGACACGTTCGGTCACCTGCGCGATCGCCTTGATGCCGCCGACGATGACCATGAACACGATCAGCGCGAAGACCAGTCCGGTGATCCAGCCCGGATAGTCGCCGAAGACATTGGCAAGCTGGGCATGGGCCTGGTTGGACTGGAACATGTTGCCGCCGCCGAAGGCTCCGAGGATGCAGAAGATCGAGAACAGGACCGCCAGCACCTTGCCGCCGCCGACGCCGCGTTCGGAAAAGCCCTTGGTCATGTAATACATCGGCCCGCCCGAAACGTGGCCGTCTTCGTATTCGTTGCGGTATTTCACGCCCAGCGTGCATTCGGTGAATTTCGATGCCATGCCCAGAAGACCCGCCAGAATCATCCAGAAGGTCGCGCCCGGACCGCCGATGCCGATGGCGACCGCGACGCCGGCGATATTGCCCAGCCCGACCGTGCCCGACAGCGCCGTGGCCAGCGCCTGGAAGTGGCTGACCTCGCCCGCGTCGTTGGGGTCGGAATAATCGCCCCGGACCAGCGCGATGGAATGGCCGAAGGCGCGGAACTGGATGAAGCCGAAATAGATGGTGAAGATCGTCGCCGCGACCACCAGCCAGCCGACGATCCAGGGGAAGGAGGTGCCCGGAAAGCTGGAAAAGATGAAGCTGACGAACCAGCCGGTCGAACTGGCGAAGACGCTGTTGACGGCCTCGTCCAGCCCCTGGGCCGCCGCGGGTCCTGTCGCGGCCAGGGTTGCAAGCGCCGCCGGGACGCCCAGTCGTTTTGCGAAATGGGTCATGTCAAATCTCCTTGTCCCGTGGCTCATGGCACGATCGTCACCGGCACCGGCGATGCCTGCGCCAGCGTGCCCGCAACGGATCCGAAGATGCGCGAGGTGAAGCCCGAATGGCCCATGCGTCCGATGAAGATCAGCGCCGCGTTTTCGTCCTGCGCGATCTTGCACAATGTCTCGGCGATGTGGCCATAGCGCATCGCGGTCGAGACCGGAATCCCTTCGGCCTCGACCAGCCTGACCATCGGCTGGATCAGCATCTCTTCGGCGCGCTGCAATTCTTCCTTGCGCCGCTGGTGACGTTCTTCGATCTCGTTGGGCGTGAGGAAACTGTAGGGCGACCATTCCAGGACATGCGCGATGATGATGCTGTCCCCCTGCGCGCCGGCCCGACTTATCGCAAAGTCCAGCGCGCGGCGTGACGCCTCGCTGCCGTCATAACCGACGACGATCTTGCGTGACATGAATCCCCCTTTCCGTTGCTTCGTGGTTTTTCGGTGCTCGCTTCTGCGTCGATCATCAAATGATAGGCAAATGACCGGGGCAGCGGCCAGCAAAAAGATGACGAAACCGTGAATGTCCTTTCACGCCGGCGGATTGGCGCTATCGGCCGCGCCGTGCTGCACGGCCCTGGGCGGCGATTTTTCGCTTTTCAAGCCGGCCCGCGGGCGGCATAGTCGCGGCCATGACCCGGATGCTGCATATCCCGACCGCCGCGACCGCGCCCTTTGGCGCGCGTCTGGCCGTCAATCTCCGCGGTCTGCTGCTTCTTACGCTGCGCTGAGCGGGTCTTCCGGGCCGCCGCTCAGTCAGGTCGGCGCCCGGATATTCCCGATACCGGACAGCGCAAGAAAGACAGACCCATGAGCGACGAGAACCGCGTCTTCATCTTCGACACCACCCTGCGCGACGGCGAACAATCGCCCGGCGCGACCATGTCCCACGCCGAAAAGCTGGAAATCGCCCAGATGCTGGACGAGATGGGCGTGGACATCATCGAGGCCGGCTTTCCGATCGCCAGCGAAGGCGATTTCGCCGCCGTCAGCGAGATTGCGCGACAGGCGCAGACCAGCGTGATCTGCGGTCTGGCCCGCGCCCAGATCCCCGATATCGACCGCTGCTGGGAGGCGGTGAAACATGCCCGCCGCCCGCGCATCCACACCTTCATCGGCACCTCGCCGCTGCACCGCGCGATTCCCAACCTGGACATGGACCAGATGGCCGAGCGGATCGAACAGACCGTCACCCATGCCCGCAACCTGTGCGACAACGTGCAATGGTCGCCGATGGACGCCACGCGGACCGAACATGATTACCTGTGCCGCGTGGTCGAGATCGCGATCCGGTGCGGCGCCACGACCATCAATATCCCCGATACGGTGGGCTATACCGCACCGCGCGAATCCGCCGATCTGATCCGGATGCTGATCGAACGGGTGCCCGGCGCGGATGACATCATCTTCGCCACCCATTGCCACAACGACCTGGGCATGGCGACGGCCAACAGCCTTGCAGCGGTCGAGGCCGGCGCCCGCCAGATCGAATGCACCATCAACGGGCTGGGCGAACGCGCCGGCAACACCGCGCTGGAAGAGGTGGTGATGGCGCTGCGCGTGCGTCACGACATCATGCCTTTCGACACCGGAATCGACACCACCAAGATCATCGGCCTGTCGCGTCGGGTGGCGCAGGTTTCCGGCTTTCCGGTCCAGTTCAACAAGGCCATCGTCGGCAAGAACGCCTTCCTGCATGAAAGCGGCATCCATCAGGACGGCGTGCTGAAGAATGTCGAGACCTTCGAAATCATGCGCCCGGCCGATATCGGCCTGAACGAAACCAACATCGCGATGGGCAAGCATTCGGGCCGCGCGGCGCTGCGGGCCAAGCTGAAGGATCTGGGCTACGAGGTCGGCGACAACCAGTTGAAGGACATCTTCGTGCGGTTCAAGGCGCTCGCCGATCGCAAGAAAGAGGTCTATGACGAGGATATCGTCGCGCTTGTCCAGGACGCCGCCGCAAATACCGAGGACGATCATCTGCAGGTCAAGCATCTGCGCGTCGTCTGCGGAAGCGACGGACAGAGCGCCGATCTGACCATGATCGTGGATGGCGAGGAACGGACCGTCCATGCGGTGGGCGACGGCCCGGTCGATGCCTGTTTCAACGCGGTCAAGCAGATCTTCCCGCATGACGCGCGGCTGCAATTGTATCAGGTCCATGCCGTCACCGAAGGCACCGATGCGCAGGCCACGGTCAGCGTCCGGATGGAGGAAGACGGCCGCATCGTGAACGGGCAGGCGGCCGATACCGACACGATCCTGGCCTCGGTCAAGGCCTATGTCGGCGCGCTGAACCACCTGATCGTGCGCCGCGCCCGCACGGGCCGGGACGACAAGCAGATCAGCATGTATTCGCATTGATCCCCTGGCGCGGATGGAAGCCCGCCCGCAAGCCTGCGGGGCATTCCCCGCGCGGATGCGATTGGCCCGATGATGCGAAAGCGGGGACGCCCTGTCACGTCCCGGAAACCGCCTGCCATCGGCGCCACGGATGATGCAAGGATCCGAAGGGGCGGTCCGCCGCCGCGCGTTGTGGCACGGTCGCCGCACCCCGCCGCCCGGCACAGCGCGGTTGTGCCGGGCGGCGCTAGACAGGGCTTTCGCTTGGGCCTGAGGGCTTCTATACCGGGCGAGGCCCGCACCGGGGGCGATTCCCGCCGGTTGTGCGGGGCGTGAAATTCGGGCAGGCCGGGATCAACCCGGTGCGAACAGGGGACTACGGGCATGGCATTCGGCGGTTTGTTTTCGACCGATATCGCAATCGACCTCGGCACGGCGAACACGCTGATCTATGTCAAGGGCAAGGGCATCATCCTGAACGAGCCCTCGGTCGTGGCCTATCACGTCAAGGACGGCAAGCGGCAGGTTCTGGCGGTGGGCGAGGACGCGAAACTGATGCTGGGCCGCACACCGGGCAGCATCGAGGCGATCCGGCCGATGCGCGAAGGTGTCATCGCCGATTTCGACAGCGCCGAGCAGATGATCAAGCATTTCATCAAGAAGGTGTTCAAGCGCACCACCTTCTCGAAGCCCAAGATCATCGTCTGCGTGCCCCATGGCGCCACCCCGGTCGAAAAACGCGCCATCCGTCAGTCGGTCCTGTCCGCCGGCGCCCGCCGTGCGGGCCTGATCGCGGAACCCATCGCGGCGGCCATCGGTGCGGGGATGCCGATCACCGAGCCCACCGGCAGCATGGTCGTCGATATTGGCGGCGGCACGACCGAGGTCGCGGTGCTGTCGCTGGGCGATGTGGTCTATGCGCGTTCTGTCCGCATCGGCGGCGACCGCATGGACGAGGCGATCATCAACTATCTGCGCCGCAACCAGAACATGTTGATCGGCGACAGCACGGCCGAGCGCGTGAAGACCAGCATCGGCACCGCGCGGATGCCCGATGACGGACGCGGCGCCACGATCATGGTGCGCGGACGCGATCTGCTGAACGGTATCCCCAAGGAAATCGAGATCAGCCAGGCCATGGTCGCCGAGGCGCTGACCGAACCGATGCAGGCGATCTGCGAGGCGGTGATGGTCGCGCTGGAGGCGACGCCGCCCGACCTGGCCGCCGATATCGTCGATCGCGGCGTGATCCTGACCGGTGGCGGCGCCATGCTGGGCGATCTGGATCTGGCCCTGCGCGAACAGACCGGCCTTTCGATCACCCTGGCCGATCAGCCGATGAGTTGCGTCGCGCTTGGCACCGGCAAGGCGCTGGAATTCGAAAAGCAGTTGCGCCACGTCATCGACTACGAAAGCTGACGCAGCGCGGCGGTATCGCGAAGGCGCGTTTCCGAATGGCACGAAAGGGACCCGATTTCGTCACCCCGATCCGGCGCGTCCTGATCGCGCTGATGACGATTGTCCTGATCGGTCTGTTCCTTTTCTGGCGCATCGACAGCCCCCGGGCCGAACGGATGCGGGTCGCGCTGATCGACCGTTTCGTGCCCGGTTTCGAATGGGCCTTCGCGCCCGTGACCAAGGTCAGCCAGATGATCGCGGGCTTCCAGTCCTATGCCCGCATCTACGAGCAGAATCAGGAACTGCGCCGCGAGTTGCAGAAGATGCAGGCCTGGAAAGAGGCCGCCGTCCAGCTGGAACAGGAAAATTCCAAGCTGCTGGCGCAGAACAACGTCCGACTGGACCCGGCGCTGACCAGCGTGACCGGCGTGGTTCTGGTCGACAGCGGCTCGGCCTTCCGGCAATCGGTGCTGCTGAATGTTGGCGCCCAGGACGGCATCGTCGAGGGCTGGGCGGTGATGGACGGTCTTGGCCTTGTGGGCCGGATCGCCGGGGTGGGGCAGAGGACCAGCCGTGTCGTGCTGCTGAACGATCCCTCGTCGCGGCTGCCTGTCACGGTCCAGCCCTCGGGCGAACGCGCGCTGCTGACGGGCGACAACACGCCGCTGCCGTTTCTGGACTTCATCGAGGCGGTCGACAACGTGCGCCCCGGCGACCGGGTCGTGACCTCGGGCGATGGCGGGGTGTTTCCGCCCGGCCTGCTGGTCGGGCAGGTGGCCCAGGGCAGCGACGGGCGGATGCGGCTGCTGCTGGCGGCGGATTACGGTCGGCTGGAATTCCTGCGGGTCCTGCGTTCCCACCCGGCCGAGACGGTGGCCGATAGCGACGCGATCATACGCCCCGACAATTCCGGCGCAATGATCGGCCCGCAACGGCCCTCGTCGCCGGTCGAGGCGGCGCAGGCGGCCGATCCCCTCTCCGCGGGCCTGCCGGAAGGCGCCGGCGAATGAGCCGGGGTCCGGGGCGGCAGGTCGTCGGTGGCACGGTCCTGTTCGGGCTGTGCTTTGCCGTGCTGCTTTTCGTGCGCCTGCTGCCGCTTTCGACCGGGCTGACGGGCTGGCCGGGTCCGGACGTGGCCCTGGGCCTGACCTTCGCCTGGGTGCTGCGCCGCCCGGACCAGTTGCCCGCCCTCGTGATCGTCGCCGCCTTCCTGCTGGAAGATGTTTTTCTCTATCGTCCGCTGGGCCTGTGGCCGCTGATCGTGCTTCTGGGCAGCGAGGCCGCACGCCTGCGTGAGCCCCGTTGGCGCGATCAGTCTTTCATGGTTGAATGGCTGCGCGTCGCGATCCTGATCGGGGCGATGATGCTGGGCTACCGGGTCATTCAGGTGGTGTTCTTCCTGCCGGTCCCGGCCCTGGGCCAGGCGATCCTGCAATATCTGGCCAGCATCGCCGCCTACCCGGTCACGGTGTTTGCGGCGCGCTGGCTGGTCGGGTTGCGGCGGGTCAGCCCGGGCGCGGCCGAACGGACGAGATTCGCGAGATGAAGAAGACCGAACGTCAGATCGTCGACAGCGCCCGCCTGATCGGGCGGCGCGGTCTGCTGTTGGGCACCGTCCAGCTTGGCGTGGTCACGACGCTGGCGCTGAAGCTGCGCTCGATGCAGGTCGAGCAGGCCGACGAATATCGAATGCTGGCGGATGGCAATTCGATCAAGATCCGCCTTTTGCCGCCCGCGCGCGGTCTGATCCATGACCGCAACGGGCTGGTCATCGCCGGAAACGAACAGAACTATCGCGTCACCCTGACCCGCGAAGAGGCCGGCGGCGATGTCGAGCCGGTCCTGCGGCGTCTGTCGCAACTGATCCCGATCGGCGACGATCGCATGGCCGAGCTTCTGGAAGAATTTTCCAGACGCAGCGCCGTCACCCCCGTGGTGCTGGCCGACCGCCTGACATGGGAACAATTCAGTTCGATCGCCGTGAATGCGCCCGCGCTGGCTGGTGTGACGCCGGAATCGGGCCTTTCGCGGATTTATCCGCGCGCCGGCGACCTGGCGCATGTGCTGGGCTATGTCGGACCTGTGTCGGATTACGATCTCTCGAAGATCGAGGATCCCGATCCGGTGCTGATGCTGCCCGACTTCCAGCTTGGCAAGGTCGGCATGGAAGCCAAGATGGAGGCCGATCTGCGCGGCAAGGCCGGGGCGCGGCGGGTCGAGGTCAACAGCACCGGCCGCGAGATGCGCGAACTGAGCCGGCAAGAGGGTCAGCAGGGCGCGACGATCCAGACCACACTGGATGCGCGGCTGCAGAATTACGCGGCGCAGCGGCTGGGCCAGGAAAGCGCCGCGGCCGTGGTCATGGATGTGCAGACCGGCGATATCGTCGCGATCTGTTCCTCGCCCAGTTTCGATCCGAACAAGTTCGTCCGCGGCATATCCTCGGCCGATTATCGCGGGCTGATGCAGCACGAACTTCGGCCGCTGGCCGACAAGACGGTTCAGGGGCTCTATCCGCCGGGCTCGACCTTCAAGCCGGCGCCGCTGCTGGCCGGGCTCGAATCGGGGCTGATCAACGAAAATACCCGCTTCTACTGTCCCGGTTACATCGAGGTCGGCGGCCGCCGCTTTCATTGCTGGAAGCGCAGCGGACACGGCAGCATGAACCCGATCCAGAGCATGGAGCAAAGCTGCGACGTGTTCTATTACGAACTGGCCCAGCGGGTCGGCATCGACCGGATCGCCGCGATGGCGCGGCGACTGGGAATCGGGGTAGAGCATGATCTGCCGATGTCCGCGGTGGCAGAAGGCATCGCGCCCGACCGGGCCTGGAAGGCTGCGCGTTATGGACAGGATTGGCAGATCGGCGACAGCCTGAACTCTTCGATCGGGCAGGGCTATGTGCTGGCTTCGCCGCTGCAACTGGCGTTGATGACGGCGCGCGTGGCCAGCGGCAAGGTTGTGGTGCCGCGCCTGATCCGCAGCGTTGACGGCATCCCCCGGCCGCTGGCCGAATTTCCCGATCTGGGCGTCGATCCGGGCCTGATGCGGCTGGCACAAGGCGGAATGGAGGCGGTGATGAACGGCGCGCGCGGAACCGCGCGACGATCGCGCATCATCCGCGAGGACTGGCGCATGGCCGGTAAGACCGGCACCAGCCAGGTGCGCAACATCACCGCTGCCGAACGCGCGCGTGGGGTCGTGTCGAACGAGGATCTGCCCTGGAGCCGCCGCGATCACGCGCTGTTCATCTGCTACGCCCCCTATCAGGCGCCGCGCTATGCGGTTTCCGTGGTCGTGGAACATGGCGGCGGCGGTTCGACCGTGGCCGCGCCGATCGGTCGCGACATCCTGCTGTTCGCGCTGGCCGGCGGTCTGCCGCCGCTGGATGCCATTCCTGACAGCGAACGCGCCGCGATGCAGGAACGCCATGCCGCGATGAATCTCTACGTGCCCGATCCGCCGCGCGCCACGCGCTCGCGCGCCTGACGGGAACGGTCCGGAATGTCCTATCTCGATTATCAGGTGCTTCAGACCCCGACCGGGTGGCGCAAGCTGCTGTATCTGAACTGGCCGCTGATCCTGCTGATCACCGCCGTTGCCGGGATCGGCTTTCTGATGCTGGTTTCCGTCGCGGGCGGCGATGTCGATCGCTGGGCCAAGCCGCAGATGTATCGTTTCGCGGCCGGCATGGTGATCATGATCGGCCTGGGCTTCGTTCCGATGTGGTTCTGGCGCGGGATCTCGGTCGCGGCCTATATCGGCTGCTTCCTGCTGCTTGTCGGCGTCGAGGTCGCTGGCGAGGTCGGCATGGGCGCGCGGCGCTGGATCGATTTCGGACCGATTCGCGTGCAACCCTCGGAACTGATGAAGATCGCCCTGGTCCTGCTGCTGGCCGCCTATTACGACTGGCTGCCGCTGAACCGGGTCTCGCGCCCGCTCTGGGTGCTGCTGCCGGTGGTGCTGATCCTGGCGCCGACCGGGCTGGTCATCATCCAGCCCGACCTCGGCACGTCGATCATGCTGGTCGCGGGCGGCGGAATCGTGATGTTCGCCGCCGGCGTGTCGCTGTGGTATTTCGGCGCGGTGATCGGCATGGCCGTCGGCCTCGTCGCCACGGTGCTGGAAAGCCGGGGCACCGACTGGCAGCTTTTGAAGGATTATCAGTTCCGCCGGATCGACACCTTCCTCGACCCCGCCGCCGATCCGCTGGGCGCGGGCTACAACATCATACAGAGTCAGATCGCGCTTGGTTCGGGCGGCTGGTCGGGCCGCGGCTTCATGCAGGGCACGCAGTCGCGGCTGAACTTCTTGCCGGAAAAGCATACCGACTTCATCTTCACCGTGCTGGCCGAGGAATTCGGCTTCATCGGCGCGGTCTCGCTGCTGGTGCTGTATACGCTGATCGTGGGCTTCTGCCTGCATTCGGCGCTGACCAACCGCGACCGCTTTGCCAGCCTGATCACCATCGGCATCTCGGGCACGTTCTTTCTGTATTTCGCCATCAACATGGCGACGGTGATGGGTCTGATCCCGGCCAAGGGTTCCCCCCTGCCGCTGATCAGCTATGGTGGCACCTCGCTGATGATCCTGATGCTGGGCTTCGGCCTGGTGCAATCCGCCCATGTTCACCGATCGAGGTAGCCAGATGCGCGTTCTCTTTGCCGCCCGTCCCGAGGCGTGGCAGGCCTGGGCCCCGGCCCTGCGCGAAGCCTGTCCCGAAATGGATCTGGACAGGGGCGGCGAACCGGCCAGCTTCGACGCCATCATCTACGCGCCGGGCGGCGAGATCGAGGATCTGTCGCCCTATGGAAATGCACGGCTGGTCCAGAGCCTGTGGGCCGGGGTCGAGCGGATCGTCACCAACCCGACCCTGACCCAGCCGCTGGCGCGGATGGTCGATCCGGGCCTGGCGCGGGGCATGGCGGAATTCTGCACCGGCTGGGCGATGCGGGCGCATCTGGGGATGGACCGCTATGCACAGGACGGCACCTGGCGCAACGATGTCGTCGCACCGCTGGCGCCCCAGCGGGGCGTGACCATCCTGGGCCTCGGAGAGCTGGGCCGTGCCACCGCCGCGATGCTGGGCGCGATCGGCTTTCGGCTGGCGGGCTTCAGCGCCTCGGGCCGCCCGGTCGAAGGCGTCGAGGTCTTTGACGCGGACCATCTGGCTGCGGCCCTGGGCCGGGCCGAAATCCTGATCAACCTGCTGCCCGACACCGCGCGGACGCGGGATCTGCTGGATGATGATCACCTGGCCATGCTGCCGCGCGGGGCCTGGATCATCAATCCCGGCCGGGGCACGGCCATCGTGGACGCCGCGCTGATCGCCGCGCTGGATCGAGGCGATCTGGGACATGCGGTGCTGGATGTCTTCCGCACCGAGCCGCTGCCCGGCGGCCACCCGTTCTGGTCCCATCCCGGCGTGACCGTCACGCCCCATATCGCCGCCGAGACGCGGCCCGAAACCGCGGCCCCGGTGGTCGCCGAAAACCTGCGCCGCGCCATGTCCGGGCGACCCATATTGAACCTCGTGGACCGCGACCGGGGATACTGAGGCGGTTTCCGCCGTCAGATGCTCCGGGGCGGATCGCCATCCTCCGGCGGGTGATCGGGGCGGGCGGCGTGTCCGGCAGGCGCCGCGGAATCGCGGCTGGGTGCCAGATCCGGGGCGGTGGTGACGATTTCGCCCTGCTTGCGCACCCGCGCGATCCGCTCGGCCATCTTCTTGGCGCGCCGCCAGTGATAGGCGCGAATCACGGGGACGCTGAGGTAGTGGGTCGCGATGGCCGCGATCAGACCCAGAATCAGGCCGCCCACGAGATAGGGCAGATAGACCTGCTGGAAGAAATCGACCAGATTGCCCCAATGCGCGCGTTCAGGCCCGAAAAGCGACCGGATATTGTGCCACATCTCGCCGCTTGCGCGGGCGAATTCGCCGAAGATCAGTTGCGGAGACAACTCGCCGCCCATCCCCAGCAATCGGCGTCCCAGGCTGACGGCCACGACGGCGATGAAGGGAAAGGTGATCGGATTGCCGACAAAGGTCGCCAGCAGCGCGGCCAGCACATTGCCGCCGATCAGCCAGGCACAGCCCGCCGCCGACAGGAAATGAAAACCGAAAAGCGGAGTGAAGGAAACGAAGACCCCCGACGCCACGCCGCGCCCGATCCGGTGCGGCTGGTCGGGCAGACGGCGCAGGCGGAACCAGACATAGGCACCCGCGCGCCGCCAGCCGCCGCGCGGATAGATCATGTCGCTGGCGATCTGCCCATAGCTGCGTGGCTTGCGGCGCTTGAACACCCCGGCCTACCCCATCCCAATCCTGTCCTGCCGGGCAAGACCTACCCGGATCGGCCCCGCTTGCCTAGGGTTTCAGCGCCGGATCGCGGATGCGTGCGACCTGGGCCACGTCGCTTTCGGTCTCCAGCACCGTCAGCAGATTGTGCAGATGTTCGCGATCGCGCAATTCCACCTCGATCTCGATGCGATAGAAATCCGGCTTGCGGTCGATGAATTCGAGGTTCGAGATATTGGCCCCCTGCGACCCGATGAGGCTGCAAATCCGGCCCAGCACGCCCGCATCGTGGCGGATCGTCAGATCCAGCAGCGTCGAATAGGCCGCAGGATGGCGCCCCTCGCGCCAGTGCAGGTCGATCCAGCGGTCGGGGCTGTCCTCGAATTCGGCAAGGACGGGGCAGTCGATGGCATGGATGACCACGCCCGTGCCGCGATAGGTGATGCCCACGATCCGTTCGCCCGGCAGCGGGTTGCAGCAGGGCGCGCGGGTGAAGTTGGCATCGGCCTCCAGCCCGGCGAAGGGGCGGGCGCCGTCGATTTCGTCCTGATGGCCCGCGAGTTCGGGATAGAGAACCGCCAGAACCTCCTTGGCGGAATTCTCGGCGCTGCCGATCCGCGCCAGCAATTCCTCCGCATCGGCCATGCCCATCTGCCGTGCGGCGGTGCGCAGCGTCTTGTCCGTGGCCTTGCGCCCGACATGTTCGAAACTGACGCGGACCAGTTCGCGGCCCAGCCGGATGAAGCGGTCGCGGTCCTCTTCGCGCAGGGACCGACGGATTGCCGCCTTGGCCCGGCCGGTCACGACGATATCCAGCCATGTCGCCTGCGGGCGCTGTCCCGAGGCCGCGATGATCTCGACCGACTGGCCGTTCTTCAGCCGGGTCCACAGCGGCACCCGAATCCCGTCCACCTTGGCGCCGACACAGGAATTGCCCACGCGGGTGTGGATCGCATAGGCAAAATCGATCGGCGTCGCGCCTTTCGGCAACTGGATCACGTCACCCTTGGGCGTGAAGCAGAAGACCTGATCCTGATACATCTCCAGCTTGACATGTTCGAGGAATTCATCGTGATCCTCGCCGCCGAAACGGTCGGTCAGGCTGTCGATCCAGGCCGCCGGATCGACCGCGAAGGGGTTCTTCGCGCGCACGCCGTCGCGATAGGCCCAATGCGCGGCCACGCCCGCCTCGGCCACCTCGTGCATCTGGCGGGTGCGGATCTGCACCTCGACCCGCTTGCCGTCTCGGCCCGACACGGTGGTGTGGATGGATCTGTAGCCGTTCGATTTCGGCTGGCTGATATAGTCCTTGAAACGCCCCGGCACGGCCCGCCAGCGATGATGGATCACCCCAAGTGCGCGATAGCAATCCATCTCGGACCGGGTGATGATGCGAAAGCCGTAGATGTCCGACAGGCGCGAGAAGGCAAGCTGCTTTTCCTGCATCTTGCGCCAGACCGAAAAGGGCCGCTTGGCGCGTCCGAACACGTCGGCGTCGATCCCGGCCTTGTCCATCTCGGTGCGGATATCGGCGGTGATCTGGCCGATGATGTCGCCCGATTCCCGCTGCAGGCTGACAAAGCGGCGGATGATCGAGTTGCGCGCCTCGGGATTGATGACCTTGAAGGCCAGATCCTCCAGTTCCTCGCGCATCCACTGCATCCCCATGCGCCCGGCCAGCGGCGCATAGATGTCCATCGTTTCGCGTGCCTTCTGCACCTGCTTGTCGGGCCGCATGGACCGGATCGTGCGCATGTTGTGCAGCCGGTCGGCCAGCTTGACCAGGATCACGCGCAGATCGCGCGACATGGCCATGAACAGCTTGCGGAAATTCTCGGCCTGCCGGGACTGGGTGTTGCTGAGTTGCAGATTGGTCAGCTTGGTCACGCCATCGACCAGATCGGCGATCTCGGGGCCGAAGATGGTGACGATCTCTTCCTTGGTCGATCGCGTGTCCTCGACCGTGTCGTGCAGCAGGGCGGTCACGATGGTCGCGTCGTCCAGCCGCATCTCGGTCAGGATGGCGGCGACGGCGATGGGATGGGTGAAATAGGGCTCGCCGGAATGGCGGAACTGACCCTCGTGCATCCGCATCCCGTATTCATAGGCTTCGCGGATCAGGTCTGCATTGCTGCGCGGGTTGTAGTTGCGGACCAGCGCGATCAGGTCTTCGACGTCGATCATGTCCTGCCGAAGACCTCGTTCGCCTCTGCCCTAGCGCTGGTTGGCTTCCAGCATCATGCGCAGCATCCGTTCCTCGGATTCCTCGTCGGCGGGCTTGGGGCGGTCCACTTCCGTGCCCAGCAACAGCGCCATCGCATCCTCTTCGGGCTCATCCACCTCGATCTGGGTCTGGGTCGATTCGATCATCCGCTCGCGCAGGTCGTCGACCGGCTGGGTCTCGTCAGCGATCTCGCGCAGGGCGACGACCGGGTTCTTGTCGTTGTCGCGGTCCACCGTGGGCGGGCTGCCTGCGGCGATTTCTCGCGCGCGATGCGAGGCGAGCATCACCAGATCGAACCGGTTGGGAACCTTGTCGACGCAATCTTCGACGGTTACGCGGGCCATGTCATCACCTGTGCTAAACTGCGAATCGGGTATCCAGAGCGAAACCGGATAACTGATGGCCGAGGGGTCAAATGTCAAGGCTTTCGGGGGAAAGCGGCTGCATTCCGGCCAGCCCGCCGGGTCCCAGGCCGGCCAGCATGGCCGCCACGCTGCGCCCGGTCAGCGGATGGCGCCATCCCGGCGCGATCTCGGCCAGCGGCGCAAGCACGAAACCGCGGTCCTGAATCCGCGGATGCGGCAGGATCAGGCGGTCGGGCGCCTCGCACCCCTGCCGGTCGGGCGGCAGGCCGATCCAGTGCGCCAGGGTTTCGGGGTCCGGCGCGATCCGGTCGGCCAGCGCGAGAAGATCAAGATCCAGCACCCGCGCCGACCAGCGCCCGGTTCCGCGGTCCCGTCCGAACCGGGCCTCGATGGCATGAAACCGGGCCAGAACCGCCTCGGCCGGCAGGATCGTGCTGAAGCAGAAGGCAGCGTTGCAATAATCCGGGCCCGATCCGGCGGGAACGGCGGGTGTCCGCCAGAAGCGGCTGATCGCCGTTATTGAAATGTGTTGTTCACTATGCAGAATGCCCGCAGCCGCGCGCAGTGTCTGACCGGCAATGCCCGCAGCCGAGGGCAGATTGGCGCCGACTGCACCGATACCGAAAGACAGGTTAACCATGTCAGTCCTTCTGTCCTAAGACGTTCCGGCCGGTCTGGAACAATCAGGCCCCTCACTCTGATCCGCGACCGCCGGGAGCAAGAAAGATCCATTGAAGGCAACACAGAATGTTTTACAAGGACGACCGGCTGGCCATCTTCATTGATGGAGCCAATCTCTACGCCGCCGCGAAGGCGCTTGGTTTCGATATAGATTACAAGCTGCTGCGGCAAGAGTTCGACCGTCGGGGCAAGCTGATGCGGGCCTATTACTATACCGCCCTGATGGAAAGCGAGGAATATTCCCCGATCCGTCCCCTCGTCGATTGGTTGCACTATAACGGCTATTGCGTGGTCACGAAGCCGGCCAAGGAATATATCGATCCGATGGGTCGGCGAAAGGTCAAGGGCAACATGGATATCGAACTGGCGGTGGATGCGATGGAGCTTGCGCCCCGGCTGGACCACGCCGTCCTGTTTTCCGGCGACGGCGATTTCCGCCCCCTGATCGAGGCGTTGCAGCGTCAGGGCGTGCGGGTTTCGGTCGTCTCGACCATCCGCTCGCAGCCGCCGATGATCGCGGACGAGCTGCGCCGTCAGGCCGACAATTTCATCGAACTCGATGCACTGCGCGACATCATCGGCCGGCCCCCGCGCGAGGGTCAGGCCGAAACCTGATGCGACGCCGACCGCCCCCATGAGCGATGCGTCCGATCCCGTCGCCGGGCGCTGGAGGGCACTGGCGCTGATCTGCGCCGGCGTCGTCGGGGCGATGACCTGCTGGTTCTCGGCCACGGCCGTCGTGCCGGATCTGATCGTGGCGTGGAATCTGTCGCAGGGTCAGGCGGTCTGGCTGACCAACGCGGTCCAGATCGGCTTCGTTCTGGGCGCCCTGGCCGCGTCGCTGGTGAACCTGCCCGACATCATGCCGCTGACGCGGCTGATCGCCGGTGCGGCGTTGCTGGCCGCAATTGCCAATGCCGCGCTGCTGCTGGAGCCGGGCTTGCCCGGTGCGGTGGCGGCGCGTTTCGTGACGGGCGTGGCGCTGGCCGGTCTCTATCCCCCGGCGATGAAACTGATGGCCACCTGGTTCATCCGCGGACGCGGCCTGGCGATGGGGTTCCTGATCGCGGGCCTGACGCTGGGTTCGTCGATGCCGCATCTGCTTCGCGCCCTCGGCGGCGGCTTCGACTGGCGCATGGTCGTGCTGGCCTCGACGCTTGCCACGATCGTATCGGCCCTGATCTTCGGCCTTCTGGTCCGCGAGGGGCCCCATGCCTTCGGCCGCGCCACCTTCGACCCCCGTCAGTCGCTGGCCGTGTTGCGCGATCGACCCGTCCTGCTGGCCAATCTGGGCTATTTCGGCCATATGTGGGAACTTTACGCGATGTGGGCCTGGTTTCTGGCCTTCGCCATGGCGGCGGGGCAGGGCGGTGTGGCGCCGTTCGGATCGCCGTCTATGTTCGCTTTCATCGTCGTGGCCTCTGGCGTCGTCGGCTGCGTCCTGGGCGGTGTTCTGTCCGACCGTATCGGACGCTGCCTGACCACGGCGGGAATGATGGCGGTTTCGGGCGCCTGCGCGGTGCTGATCGGTTTTGCCTTCACCGGCCCGGCATGGCTGCTGGCGCTGGTCGCGGTGATCTGGGGTATCGCGATCATCGGCGACAGCGCCCAGTTCTCCGCCGCCGTGACCGAGCTGGCCGATCCGCGTCTTGTCGGCACGGCGCTGACGCTTCAGGTCAGCATCGGCTTCGCGCTGACGGTGCTGGCGATCTGGCTGATGCCCCACATCGCCGGTCTGCTGGGAGGCTGGCAGTGGACCTTCTTGGCGCTGGTGCCGGGGCCTTTGGCGGGCGCCTGGGCGATGCTGCGGCTGCGCGGGCTGCCGGCGGCACGGCGGCTGGCGGGGGGCAGGCGCTGAGGGCCGCGTCGCCTGCCGCCACCCCAACGCGGCTCAGTCCACGGGATGCAGCAGGCCCCGCTGGCGCATCCGCTTGCTCAGATGGAGAAACTCGGCATCTGCCAGCGGCGCGCGTGTGTCGGCCTTGGCGTGGTGGTGCCACATCCGGGCGATCTTGACATCAAGGGCAAAGTCCAGCAGCCGTTTGCGGCGCGGTTTCAGCGCGCCGTATCCATCAAGAAACGCTCGCCGATCCTGCCCTCCGCAATCGGGCCAACCATCGCCCCGCATGGCCGCGTGCAGGCGATAGACCTCGCACAGGACCAGAAAATCGGCGACGTCGTGGACGGGCAGGCCGCGACGAGACGTCATCGGATCGAATGCGATGATCCGTTCGCCATCGACGAAAAGATTGCCCATGTGGAAGTCGGTATGAAGAAGCGAATGGCGATGAAGGCGCAAGCCAAGCCGTGTCCGCCGGTTTCGCAGTATCGCATCGATTTTCCTGAATTCGCCGCCCTGTGGGCCGATCAGAAGGTCGCCCTCGATCTGGCGGTCGCGGCGCGGGGTCCAGCACCTGGTCGCGGAATGCAGCCCTTTCAGCCAGCGTCCCGCCTGTCGGATCAGATCCAGACGTCGGGGCCGCTGCATCATCTGTTTCAGCGTCGGGGCCTCGATCCATTCCATCGCGAAGACCGAAGCCTGTTCGTCCAGAAAGACCGGCCTGATGCAATCGCCCCGCGCCGCCGAAAGCGATTGCAGCGCGATGAATTCCTCGATCGCCTTCCGCGGATGGGCACAGTGCTTGATGGCCAGCTTGCGCCCGTCCGGGCCTTCGGCGCGAAACACCGCCTCGGACCGGCCTGACTTGATCTTGAAAGAGACGCGGAAAACCCGCCAGCCCCTGAAAAACTTGTCTCTCAGGTTCTGGGCGATCAACCGTTCGTGGCTTGTCTTGTCCTTCATGAAAATTCAGGCCCGGCTTATATGAAATGGGATTTTTCAACGCAATCATGGCAGGTCAGGGCCGCCTCCGGTCCCGCCGGTGCGGCCTTGGCTTGCCATGACGCCAGATCGAACCGACGATATCAAGTTGTCCGTTCAGAAAAATGCAGGCGATGGCAGGAAATTCTTCCTAGACCAGCCGCCCTTCTTCCATCGCCGCGCGAACGAAGCCCGCAAACAGAGGCGCCGGAGCAAAGGGCTTGGATTTCAGTTCCGGATGCGACTGAACGCCGATGAACCAGGGGTGGTCGGGATACTCGATCACCTCGGGAAGCTTGCCGTCCGGTGACATGCCCGAGAAGGACAGGCCCGCCGCCTCCAGCGCCTCGCGGAAGGTCGCGTCCACCTCATAGCGGTGGCGGTGCCGGTCCTCCATCTCGCGCGCGCCGCCATAGATCTGGCTGATCTTCGATCCCTCGGCCAGGATTGCGGTATAGGCGCCCAGCCGCATCGTGCCGCCCTTGTCGTCGCCGACCTTGCGCTGCACGGTATAGTTCCCCTGAACCCATTCCTTCAGGTGATAGACCACCGGCGTGAAGCGCGTTTTGCCCGCCTCGTGGTCGAATTCCTCGGAACCCGCGTCCGGCATGTCGGCCAGATTGCGCGCGGCCTCGATCACAGCCATCTGCATCCCCAGACAGATGCCCAGATAGGGCACGTCCTTCTCGCGGGCGTATTTCGCCGCCGCGATCATGCCCTCGGTGCCCCGCTCGCCGAAGCCGCCCGGCACGATGATCCCGTGATAGCCGTCCAGCAGATGCGCGCCTTCGCCCTCCAGCTTTTCGCTGTCCACCCAATCGGCCCTGACGCGGACGCGGTTGGCCATGCCGCCATGGGTCAGCGCCTCGGCGATGGACTTGTAGGCGTCTTCGAGCTGCGTGTATTTGCCCACGACGGCGATGTTGACGCGGCCCTCGGCATTGTCCAGCCGGTCCATCACGTCTTCCCATTTCGACAGGTCGGGGCGGGGCGCGGGGCTGATCCGGAACGCGTCCAGCACGGCGCGGTCCAGACCCGCCCGGTGATAGGCCAAGGGCGCTTCGTAGATGGTTTTCAGGTCATAGGCCGGGATCACGGCATCGGGACGCACATTGCAGAACAGCGCGATCTTGGCGCGTTCCTTTTCCGGGATCGGGTGTTCGGACCGGCAGACCAGCACGTCCGGCGCAAGACCGATCGACTGCAATTCCTTGACGCTGTGCTGTGTCGGCTTGGTCTTCAGCTCGCCCGAGGCTGCCAGATAGGGCAGCAGCGTCAGATGCATCAGAATGCATTGACCGCGCGGGCGTTCATGGGTGAACTGGCGGATTGCCTCGAAAAAGGGCAGGCCCTCGATATCGCCGACCGTGCCGCCGATCTCGCACAGCATGAAATCGACCTCGTCCTCGCCGATGGCCAGGAAGTCCTTGATCTCGTTGGTGACATGCGGAATGACCTGAATGGTCTTGCCCAGATATTCGCCGCGCCGTTCCTTTTCCAGCACGTTGGAATAGATGCGGCCGGAGGACACGCTGTCGGTCCGGCGCGCCGCGACCCCGGTAAAGCGTTCGTAATGGCCCAGATCCAGATCGGTCTCGGCGCCGTCATCGGTGACGAAGACCTCGCCGTGCTCGAACGGGCTCATCGTCCCCGGATCGACGTTCAGGTATGGGTCCAGCTTGCGCAGGCGGACGGTAAAGCCGCGCGCCTGCAACAGCGCGCCCAACGCCGCCGACGCGAGGCCCTTGCCAAGGGACGAAACCACGCCGCCGGTGATGAAGATGTAACGCGCCATGAGGCCCCCGTGATGTGCCGGAATCGTTGTTCTGCGGGCCGCCGAACTGCCGGCACCACGGGACTTGAGATATAGTCGATTCGCCCCGTGGCCGCAACGGACCGCAAGTTGATGTGGGGCAGATTTTCTCTGCCCCTAGTTGTTGTGTGACCTTAATTCGACGGTTTTGTCCCGGCCGGGTCGGCCGGGGCATCGCCGGCGGGCACCGCCTCTGTCGTGGGCGCCTCTGGCGCGACAGCCTGGCCTGCGCCGGTTTCGGGGGCCGGCGCCTGGGCTGCGGGCGGCGTTACCGGCTCGGCCGCGGGCGCCTGGGTGGACGCGGCGGGCGCCTGGGTGGCGGGCGCCTGGGTTGCGGGCGCATCGGGCGCGGGCGGCGTCAGCGGATCGCCTCCGGTCACCGGCGGGGGCGTGTAGGCCGGCAGATCGGGAAGATTCTGGTCCGGGGCGGGCTGTTCGTTCGTCGCGCCAAGCTGATCCATGATCGATCCACCGGATCCCTGCTGCGCGGCGATGATCGTCAGGCCGATCGAGGTCACGAAGATCGCGATTCCGAAGATCCAGGTCAGGCGGGTCAACGCGTTCGCGGCCTGCCGGCCGGTCATCACGCCGGTGCCTCCTCCGCCGCCGCCCATGCCCAGCCCGCCGCCTTCGGATCGCTGCAACAACACGACACCGGTCAGCAGCACCGCCAAGATCAGGTGGATGGTCAACAGGACGTTTTGCACGGAATTCGACCTTTCACTTTCGGACGCGCCTATCTAGTCACCCATGATGGTGAAGGCAAGCAGGGTGTCCGGATGCCGGCATTGATGATCCAGGGCACGGGCTCGAACGTGGGCAAGTCGATGCTGGTCGCGGGGCTGTGCCGCGCGGCGCGGCGGCGCGGCTTGTCGGTCGCGCCATTCAAGCCGCAGAACATGTCGAACAACGCCGCCGTGACGCTGGACGGGGGCGAGATCGGCCGGGCGCAGGCCCTGCAGGCGCGCGCCTGCGGGCTGGATCCGGTCACCGACATGAATCCGGTCCTGCTGAAGCCCGAGACCGATACCGGCGCCCAGGTCGTGCTGCATGGCCGCGCCATCGCGCGGGCCGAGGCGCGGGATTATGCGCGGTTGAAGGACCGGCTGATGCAAGGGGTGCTGGACAGCTTCGCCCGCCTCGTCTCGGCCCATGATCTGGTGATCGTCGAAGGCGCGGGCAGCCCGGCCGAGATCAACCTGCGCCCCCGCGACATCGCCAATATGGGCTTTGCGCGCGCGGCGGGCGTGCCGGTGGTGCTGGCGGGCGATATCGACCGGGGCGGCGTGATCGCCCAGATCGTCGGCACGCGGGCGGTGCTGGACGCGGGCGATGCCGCGATGATCCGGGGATTCATCATCAACAAGTTCCGCGGCGATCCGGCGCTGTTCGAGGATGGATACCGGATGATCGAGACGCGCAGCGGCTGGCCCGGCTTCGGTGTGGTGCCCTGGTTTCCCGCGGCCCACCGCCTGCCGGCCGAGGATGCCGTCGATCTGCGCGCCTCGACAGGCAGCGGTTTGCATGTCGTCTGCCTCACCCTGTCGCGGATCGCGAATTTCGACGATCTCGATCCGCTGGCCGCCGAACACGGCGTCCGGCTGACCATGCTGGGTCCGGGCCGCCCGATCCCCGGCGATACCGATCTGGTGGTGATTCCCGGCACCAAATCCACGCTGGGCGATCTGGCTTTCCTGCGCGCGCAGGGCTGGGATCTGGATCTCGCCGCGCATGTCCGGCGCGGCGGCCATGTGCTGGGTATCTGCGGCGGCTATCAGATGCTGGGCCGGATCATCCGCGACCCGCTGGGTCGCGATGGCGCCGTGGGCGAAGTTGCGGGCCTGGGTCTGCTGGACATCGAGACCCTGATGGCCGCCGAGAAACGCCTTGTCCGCGTCGCCGGCACTGCCCTGGGCCAAAGGGTCAGCGGCTACGAGATCCATATGGGCCGCAGCCACGGGGCCGACTGCGCCCGCCCCTTCGCCCATGTCCCGGCGCCCGATGGCGCGATCAGCCCGGATGGCCGGATCGCCGGAACCTATCTGCATGGGATGTTTTCGGATGACGGCTTCCGGGCGGCCTACCTCGCCCGGCTCGGCACAGCCTCGCAGCCGGGCTATGAAATTGGCATCGAGCAGACGCTCGATCAGCTTGCCGATCATCTCGAAACGCATCTCGACATGCCCGCGCTTCTGGCTCTGGGCGGGGTATCCGCTTCTTCGTTGTCCAAATACCCATGAGACGCGAAGGCCGTGCGTGACGTCCCCGGGTTTCGCGCGGATTGAGGTCTTGTGACCGTCGCGGCGCTGGACGAAAAGGCTTCGCCGCGCTAGGTCAGCCGCATGGAACAGCCAAAGCCGCCCTTGACCCTCTATCTCGCCGCGCCGCGCGGATTCTGCGCCGGCGTCGATCGCGCCATCAAGATCGTCGAGATGGCACTGCAGAAATGGGGCGCCCCGGTCTATGTCCGCCACGAGATCGTCCACAACAAGTATGTCGTCGATGCCCTTCGGGACAAGGGCGCGGTCTTCGTCGAGGAACTGGACGAATGCCCCGACGACCGGCCGGTGATCTTCTCGGCCCATGGCGTGCCGAAATCGGTCCCGTCCGAGGCACGCCGCCGCGAGATGGTTTTCGTGGACGCCACCTGCCCGCTGGTCAGCAAGGTCCATGTCGAGGCCCAGCGTCATCACGCGACGGGTCTGCAATTGATCATGATCGGGCACGCCGGCCACCCGGAAGTTCTCGGGACCATGGGGCAATTGCCCGAGGGCGAGGTCATCCTGGTCGAAACTGCCGAAGATGTCGCCCGGATCGAACCTCGCGATCCGCAGGCGCTGGCCTTCATCACCCAGACCACATTGTCGGTCGATGACACCGCCGGCATCGTCGCCGCGTTGCAAGCCCGCTTTCCGAACATCGAGGGCCCGGCCCGGGAAGACATCTGCTATGCCACGACCAACCGGCAGGCGGCGGTCAAGGCGGTGGCGCCCAGAATCGACGCGCTGCTGGTGATCGGTGCGCCGAATTCCAGCAATTCCAAGCGCCTGGTCGAGGTCGGTCGCGCGGCGGGTTGCGCCTATTCACAGCTCGTCATGCGTGCCGACCAGATCGACTGGCGCGCGATCGAGGGCATCCGCGCGGTCGGCGTCACCGCCGGTGCCAGCGCCCCCGAAGTGCTGGTCAACGAGGTGATCGACGCCTTCCGCGACCGCTTCGACGTTACCGTCGAGATGGTCGAGACGGCGCAGGAACGGGTCGAGTTCAAGGTGCCGCGCATCCTGCGCGACAATGTGGCCTGAAAAGCGCAGGACCGGGGACGAAGTGAAAGGTCAGGGATGCGATTTTATGCGATTCCCTCGTCGGGCAACACACCCACGTCACAATTGATCCTGCCGCAGGCGGGTTGTCAGGCGGGGATACCGGCCGGCAACCCTGGTGCCGGACCGCGCGATTCGGTGAAACGGCGCGATCTTTCGGCCATCGGACCAGGGTTGCGTCGGCCTGAACCCCGGCCCGGCCATGTCGGCCTGACCGCATGACAGACCTCTTTGCCTGGACCGATGGCGCGTGCAGCGGCAACCCCGGCCCTGGCGGGTGGGGTGTGCTGATGCGCGCCATGGATGGCGAGGCGGTGCTGAAAGAGCGCGAATTGCAGGGTGGCGAGGCCGCCACCACCAATAACCGCATGGAACTGATGGCCGCGATCTCGGCGCTGGAGGCATTGACCCGGCCCAGCCGCATCGTGATCGTCACCGACAGCGCCTATGTCAAGAACGGCGTCAGCCAGTGGATCCATGGCTGGAAGCGCAACGGCTGGCGCACGGCTGACCGCAAGCCCGTCAAGAACGTCGAATTGTGGCAGCGGCTGGATCAGGCGCAGGCGCGCCATCAGGTCGAGTGGCGCTGGATCAAGGGCCATGCGGGCCATGCCGAAAACGAACGCGCCGACGAACTGGCCCGCGCCGGCATGGCGCCCTTCAAATGAGCCCCGGCACGCTGGTCGCGGCGCTGGATTACGGATCGGTGCTGATCTTCGCGCTGACAGGGGCCCTGGTGGCCAGCCGGGCCCAGCTTGACCCGGTGGGCTTCGTCTTCATGGCGGCACTGACGGCGGTCGGCGGTGGCACCCTGCGCGATCTGCTGCTGGGCCGCGCGACGGTGTTCTGGGTCGCCCAGCCCGCCTATGTGATGCTTGCGGCCGGGGCCGCGCTGGTGGTGTTCTGGACCGCGCATCTGATCGAAAGCCGCTATCGCCTGCTGATCTGGCTGGACAGCGTCGCGCTGTCGGTGGCGGTCGCCGCCGGCGCGGCCGTGGCGATCCAGGCGGGCTTTGGCCCCGCCATCACCGTCATCATGGGCGTTGTCACCGGTACCTTCGGCGGATTGATGCGCGATGTGGTCGGCAACGAGGTGCCGCTGGTCCTGAAACAGGGCGAACTCTACCTGACGGCGGCCTTTGGCGGCGCCCTGGTCGCGGCCGGCCTTGTCTGGCTGGGTGTCGCCCCGCCCGCCGCGCTGATCGCGGGCGCCGTGGCGGTCTGGATTCTGCGCGCGGGCAGTCTGCTGCGGGGATGGCAATTGCCGGTGTATCGCCCGCGTCCGCCGCGCGACCCGGACTGATTTGACGCAAGCGCGGCGCGCTGCTATCGCCTGCGTTCCCGGTCGCAGCCCATCCGGTCAAGGCAGGAGCCGCCATGCCCCATCACACCGACACGCTGACCCAGCTTGGCGCGAAGACCGACCTGCCGGCCAGCCCCGACGCGGCCGTGCTGGAGCGGGTGCCGAATCCGCATCAGGACGAGACCTATCTGGTCCGCTTCACCCAGCCGGAATTCACCAGTCTCTGCCCGATCACGAACCAGCCCGATTTCGCACATCTGGTGATCGATTATGCCCCGGGCGACTGGCTGATCGAATCGAAGTCGCTGAAGCTGTTTCTGGGCAGTTTCCGCAATCATGGCGCCTTTCACGAGGATTGCACGGTCGGGATCGGCAGGCGGCTGGTGCGGTGCCTGACCCCGCGATGGCTGCGGATCGGCGGCTACTGGTATCCGCGCGGCGGAATGCCGATCGACGTGTTCTGGCAGACCGGCGCCGCGCCGGCGGGCCTGTGGCTGCCCGATCAGGGCGTCGCGCCCTATCGCGGCCGGGGCTGAACCCTAGTCCGGCCCGCCCTCCAGCCGGATACGCAATTCCCGCAGGACGGGCAGGGCGCCACGGACCTTGTCGGCGCCGATGTCGCGGACGACGCCGGCGATCAGCGGCATGAAGGCCGCGATCGCCGAATCGCGCGCGTCCCGTCCGGCCTTGCTGATGGACACGAACTTGCGCCGCGCATCGTCCCAGTCGGGGCGGATATGGACATGCCCGGCCCATTCCAGCCGCGACAGCGTGTTGGTCATCGCGCCTCTCGTGACGTGGAACGCCTCGGCCAGTTGCGCGGGGCTTCGTTCCTCGTTCACGTGAGCCAGAAGGTTCAAGACCGAGAAATGCGAGATCTGCATCCCGCGCGGCAGCGCCTTGCTGATCAGATTGCGCGACAATTGCTCGGCAATCAGCACCTCGGCGAACAGGCTGGCCGCCAGACGGTCGGTCGTCTGCGGCTTCTCGGGCGTGCTGGCGCGGTCCGGTGCGGAGGGAAACATCTGTCAGGGCCCGGAATAGGGACGGTCATGGTCAAGCGAGGGGATGCGGGACCGTGCCCTGTCAACCGCTCCAAGGTCAAGCCGGACGATGGTGACACCGGGTTCGGATCCCGCATCCGCAATGACCTTGCCCCAGGGATCCACGGCCAGCGAATGCCCGTGGCTGCGGCGCGGCTGGCGGTCGGGGCTGTGGGGCGCGGGATGGGTGCCGCATTGCGCCGGGGCCAGCACGAAACAGCCGGTCTCGATGGCGCGGGCGCGCAGCAGGGTTTCCCAATGCGCCGCCCCCGTGGTCGGGCTGAAGGCCGAGGGCACGGTCAGGATTCGCGCGCCCGCCTTTGCCAGATCGCGATAGAGATGGGGAAAGCGAAGATCGTAGCAGATCGTCAGGCCCAGACCGATCCCGTTCAGATCGGCCAGAACCGCGCGGTCGCCCGGCCGGTAGGCGGCGCTTTCACGGAAGTGTTCGGTCCGGGAGATGGTCACGTCGAACATGTGCAGCTTGTCATAGCGCGCCGCGATCCGGCCCGTCGGGTCGATCAGGAAGCTGCGATTGGCGAAGCGGCCATCCGCATCGCCGGTCTTCAGCGCCAGCGATCCGATCAGCAGCCAGATCCGTGCAGCCCCCGCCGCCTCGCGCAGTGCGGCGAGGGTCGGATCGTCGTCCTCGCGCTGCAGCATGGCCTGCTGTCGCGCGCGATCGGGCGACAGCATGTTCGTGACCTCGGGGGTCAGCACGATCTCGGCGCCCTGCGACGCGGCCTGGCGGATCAGCAACAATGTCGGCGACAGGTTCCCGGCCGGGTCGTCGCCGACATTCAGCTGCACCAGACCGGCGCTGAGGACGCGGGCCTGGTTCATGCGGCGCGGCCGGCCAGCAACGCCTCCAGCTTGCCGGCGCGGTCCAGCGCGAACAGGTCGTCGCAGCCGCCGACATGGGTGTCGCCGATGAAGATTTGCGGCACCGTGCGGCGGCCATTGGCCCGCTGGATCATGGCGGCGCGCTGATCGGGCCGGACACCCACGTCGATCTCGTCGAAATCGGCGCCTTTCCGGGTCAGCAGATCCTTGGCGCGGATGCAGAAGGGACAGGTGGCGGTGGTGTAGATCGTGATCCGGGGCTGGCTCATGGAGGTCCTTGGTTTCGAGGGTTCACCCCCAATCTAGTCATCCTTGACCGCGCGCGCCAGAACCGCGACCGAGACCGGCCCCGAGCCCGCCGCCAGCAGCGCCTCGGCCGCCGCGGCCAGCGTCGCGCCCGAGGTCATCACGTCATCGACCAGCAGCACGGCCCTGCCCTCGATCCGCGCGGCGCGGCGGCGATTGACGGTGATCGCGCCGGCGATATTGGCGAAGCGGTCGCTGACGCCGCGGTGATCCTGGCCTTCGGTATGGCGATTGCGCAGCAGCAGGTCGGGCAGATGGTCCAGCCCGCGCGAGCGGGCCAGCGGGGCCGACATCAGACCCGCCTGGTTGTATCGCCGTTTCATCAGCCGGCGCAGATGCAGCGGCACGGGCGCGACGACCATGCCGGGCCGGATCAGCGGCGCGGCCGCCCGCGACAGCCAGCCGGCCAGTGCCGGGGCCAGGTCGGGGCGGTCGCCATGTTTCAGCGCCAGCACCAGCCGCCGCCCGGTTCCGGCATAGACCAGCGCCGCCCGGCCGTGCCGCCAGGGCCGCGCAAGGGTCAGGCAATCGTCGCAGGTCAGCGCACCATCGGGCAGGCTGGTGCCGTCATCGGGCAGCGGCGCGCCGCAGCGGCAGCAGGCGGTTCCGGTGATGAACCGCGCCTCGCGCCAGCAATCGGGACAAAGCTGGATGCCGCCATCCCCGCCCGCCGCGACCGGCTGGCCGCAATCCAGGCATTGCGGTGGATAAAGCAGGCGCAGCGCGCCTTTCATCGCCGCGCGAAGCACCCTATGTTCCAGCCCCATGATGACCCTCTCCGATCCCGCGCCGGCCCCCCAGGGCCTGACCGACCGCGTAGCCTTGCTGCGCCAGCGTGATCGCGCGGTCCGGTCCGGCCATGTCGACGTGCTGCACCGCCTCGCGGCCGCCGAAATCGAGGATAGGCTGGCCGAGATTAACAGAAGGTTTACGCAACCCGTCGTCGTGACCGGATTTGGCCCTCTGTGGCGCGAACTGATCCCCGGGGCGCAGGTCGTGGCCGATGATCCGGTCCTGGATCTGGCCCAGGGCGCGCATGATCTGGTGATCCACGCCATGGCGCTGCACTGGGCCGAGGATCCGGTCGGCCAGATGGTGCAATGCCGCCGCGCGCTGGCGCCCGACGGTCTGTTCATCGCCGCCTGTCTCGGCGGCCAGACCCTGCACGAGGTTCGCGCCGCACTGGCCCAGGCCGAGGCCGAAGTCACTGGCGGCCTGTCGCCCCGCATCCTGCCGATGGGCGAGATCCGCGACATGGGGGCGTTGCTGTCGCGGGCCGGGCTGGCGCTGCCGGTCGCCGATCTGGTCAGTCAGCGCGCCTCCTACCGCGATCTGATCCATCTTGCCCATGATTTGCGCGCCATGGGCGAGGGTAATGCCATGGCGGCGCGCCTGCGCCGTCCGACGCGGGCCACAATCTTTGCCCGCGCCGCCGCGATCATGGCCGAACATCACCCCGACCGCGACGATCCGTCCCGTGTCGCGACCACCTTCGATCTGGTCTTTCTGACCGGGTGGGCCCCGTCCGAGACGCAACCAAGACCGCTGCGACCCGGCTCGGCCACGACCCGCCTTGCCGATGCGCTGAACGAGATCAGGACCAAGACATGACGCAAGCCGCCGCGCCAGCGAATGCCCCCGCCGACCACCCCCCGATCCAGCAACCCAGAACCGGCATCCTGATCGCCAATCTGGGCACGCCCGACGGCCATGATTACTGGTCCATGCGCCGCTATCTGAACGAATTCCTGTCGGACAGGCGGGTGATCGACTATCCGGCGTGGAAATGGCAGCCGTTGTTGCAGGGCA
The DNA here is from genome assembly GCA_002294185.1 of Paracoccus sp. UBA889. Classification (GTDB taxonomy): domain Bacteria; phylum Pseudomonadota; class Alphaproteobacteria; order Rhodobacterales; family Rhodobacteraceae; genus Paracoccus. The sequence goes on along the minus strand of DBFD01000061.1, from coordinate 62,509 downwards.
TCATCCTGACCAGACGGCCCTTCACCTCGGGGAAGAATTACAAGCTGATCTGGAACGAGGAGCGGAACGAAAGCCCGCTGATGACAATCACCCGCGATCAGACGGCGGCCCTGGCCGCGCGCGCCGCCGAGGAATGGGGCGATCGGGTGATGGTCGATTTCTGCATGCGCTATGGCAATCCCTCGACGCAGGAGGTGCTGGACCGGATGGTCAAGGCGGGCTGCCGCCGGATCGTGTTCCTGCCGCTCTATCCGCATTATGCGGGCGCGACCTCGGCCACTGCGAATGACCAGCTTTTCCGCGCGTTGATGGCGCAGAAATGGCAGCCCTCGGTGCGCACCTGCGATCCCTATTTCGACCGGCCCGACTATGTTCAGGCGCTGGCCGCCTCGGTCCGCCATACGCTGGGCGACCGCAAGCCGGGCAGGCTGGTCGCGTCCTATCACGGGATGCCGAAACGCTATCTTCTGGAAGGCGATCCCTATCATTGCCAGTGCCAGAAGACCTCGCGCCTGCTGCAACAGGCCCTCGGCTGGGAGGATGGGATCATCGATACCAGTTTCCAGTCCGTCTTCGGTCCCGAGGAATGGTTGCGTCCCTATACCGTCGAACATGTCGCCGAACTGGCGCGGTCCGGGGTCAGCGACATTGCCGTCATCTCGCCCGCCTTCGCCTCGGATTGCATCGAGACGCTGGAAGAGATCAATGGCGAGATCCGCGAAAGTTTCGAACATGCGGGCGGCAAGGACTTTGCCTATATCCCCTGCCTGAACGACGATCCGGCCCATATCGAGGTGATGATGGGCGTGATCCGCGACAATATCGGGGGCTGGGTCTAGGCCGTCGCGCGGCG
>DBFD01000061.1:24052-61330 GCA_002294185.1 Paracoccus sp. UBA889 | reverse complement strand
GCGCGGCGGCCATCCTGGCTTGTGGCCTGGCTTGCGGCCTGGCCCGGCCCCCGCAGGGATGCGGGACGGGCCGCGCCGGTCGGACGATTCGCGCCGAACGGACCGCCGTCAATCGGCATCGAAGCCACAGCGCCCCGGTTTCACGCAAACTTGCGTTTGTGGCGCTTCGCCGCCTTCGCTACACCTGCGCACGAAACCGTCAGGAAGGATGGCGACGATGACCAAATTCACGCTGCTGGCCTTGGGCGCACTGGTTGCGCTTTCGGCCTGCGCGCCGATCACCAGCCCGTCGCAACCGGGACCGGACGGTCAGCCTGTGCCCGCAGCCTCGATGATCGACGCCCGCGAGGCGCAGGCAATTCCGGCCCGCGTCTTGCAGCAGATAAACACCCTGCGCGGCAATATCGCCGCGCCCGCGATGCGGATGAACCCGCAACTGACCGCGGCGGCGCTGGCCCATTCGCGCGACATGGCGGCGCAGAACCGCGCCTGGCACTGGGGCTCGGACGGCTCGTCGCCGCTGGAGCGGGTCAGGCGGCAGGGCTATTCCGGCCAGCTGGTGGGCGAGAACATTTCCGAAAGCTATGAAAACGACATCCAGACGCTGAACGCCTGGATGCAGACGCGCGACACGCGCGACGTGATCATGGATCCGACCGCGACCAGCCTGGGATTCGCCTGGTATCAGGAACCCTCGGGCAAGATCTGGTGGACGCTGATCAGCGGCACCTGAGGGCGCCGCGACAGCAGGCAGGTCAGGCGGCTATCGGTCAGGGATTGATAACGATCGGCGTGCCGGGACGCAGCATCGCATAGATATCCTCGATCTCGTTGTCCTTCACGGCGATGCAGCCGGCAGTCCAGTCGCGCTTCTTGGGCGCCAGGACCCTGCCTTCGGGCCCCCATCCGTGGATGAAGATGTCGCCACCCGGCTTGCGACCCATCTTTTCCGCATAGGCGGTATCCTCGGCATTGGGATAGGACATGCCGACGGACAGATAATACCGGCTGCGCGGATTGAAACGGTCGATGAAATATGTCCCCTCGGGCGTCTTGCCGTCGCCCTCGAACTGCTTGTCGCCGACAGGCTCGTTGCCCAGCCCGATGTCATAGGATTTCAGCACGGTCTGGTTGTTCAAAAGATACAACCGCCGCTGCCCCTTGTTTATGACGACCTGAGTCACCGGAGGGCCGCTATAGGTCTTGAATTTCGTGTTCTTGCTGCCGCAGGCCCCCAGAAAGGCCAGCAGCGACAGCGCCATCACGCGCCGGTTTGCTCGATACATCACTGCCTCTGCATTTTATCGTTTTTATGGCCCTGACATAGCATGAAGACCGGGTCCTTGCCTAGCGCCTGACGAATTCGGCCGCGGTTTCGATATGGGGCGACCAGCGGAACTGATCGACGATCAGAAGCCGGGTCAAACTGAAACCGCCATCGGCCAGAATCCGCGCATCGCGGGCAAAATTGACCGGATCGCAGGCAACAAGGGCCAGTCGCCCGACCCGCGAAGCCGCGATTTCGCGTGCCTGCGCCGCAGCCCCGGCGCGGGGCGGATCGATCACGATTGCGTCAAAGCGTGACACTTCATCGGCCAGAAGGGGATTGCGCGCCAAATCGCGAATCTCGGTCGTGACGCGCTGCAGGCCGGGCGTGGCGCGCCATGCCGCGTCCAGCGCGGCCAGCGGGGCGCCCAGCCCCTCGACCGCATGGACCTGCGCGCTTTCGGCCAGACGCAGCGAGAATGTCCCGCAGCCGGCGAACAGGTCCGCGACATGGCGCGCGCCGCGCGTAAAATCGTGCACCGCGGCCGCCAGGGCGGCTTCGCCCTCTTCGGTCGCTTGCAGAAAGGCGGCGGGCGGCGGCACCACCTTGGCCCGGCCCATCGGCACGGCCGGCGACCGGCGCGTGATCGTCTGCCCGTCCCAATCCAGCCGCGCCAGGTCGCCCTCGGCTGCCAGCGCGGCGAGGGCGGCGAAAAGCTCGGCCTGCATCGGTTTGCCGCCCGCGACCGCGACATCCAGACCGGCAGGCCCATCAATCACGTTGATCGTCACCTCGCCCATGCGCGAGGCGCCCGCGGCCACGATCCGCCGCAACAGCGGCAGCGCGGCGGTGATCCGGGGCCGCAGCACATGGCAATCGGCCAGATCGACGATCACGTCCGAGGCGCGCGCATGAAATCCCACCAGCGCGCCCTTCTTGCTGCGCCGACCCGACAGCACCGCGCGCCTGCGCGAACGCGGCGGCGACACATGGATGCCCTGGATCGGCGCCGGCAATCCGCGCGCCGCCAGCGCCGTTTCGACCACCTGCCGTTTCCAGCCGGCCGTGAAGCCCTGGCTGGCATGCATCAGCGAACAGCCGCCGCAGGTGCGATAATGGGCGCAGGCAGGGCGCACCCGATCGGCCGAGGGCGTCACGATCCGGGGCGCGCTGATGCGGCCATCCGTGGCCTCGCCCTCGATCACCTCGCCCGGCAGGGTCAGCGGCGCCAGCGCCCGGCCCCGGTCGCCGACCGCCACCCCGTCGCCGCGCCGTCCCAGCCGCCCGATGGTCCACAGGCTCACTCGGCCGCCTCCCGGGTGCCCAGAAAGCCGCCCGATTGCCGGTTCCAGTATCGCGCGTAGAGCCCGCCAAGGGCGAGCAGATCGTCATGGCTGCCCTGTTCCACGATCCGGCCCGCATCCATGACCACGATCCGGTCTAGCTGGGCGATGGTGGACAGCCGATGCGCGATGGCAAGGACGGTCTTGCCGCGCATGGCGCGCGACAATGCCTGTTGCACCTGCGCCTCGACCTCGCTGTCCAGGGCGCTGGTCGCCTCGTCCAGCACCAGGATCGGCGCGTCCTTCAGAAAGGCGCGGGCCAGCGCGATTCGCTGGCGCTGCCCGCCCGACAGCTTGACGCCGCGTTCGCCCAGATGCGCGTCATATCCCTTGCGGCCGGCGTGATCTTCCAGCGTCAGGATGAAATCATGCGCTTCGGCCGCGCGGGCCGCCGTCTCGATATCGGCCTGCGTGGCGCCGGGGCGGCCATAGAGGATGTTGTCGCGCGCGGACCGGTTGAACATCGCCGTTTCCTGCGTGACCATCGCCACCTGCCGGCGCAGGCTTTCCTGGGTCACGCCGCGCAGGTCCTGCCGGTCGATCCGGATCGCCCCGCGTTCGACATCGTAGAGCCGCAGCAGCAGCGCCACCAGCGTCGATTTCCCCGCGCCCGAGGCGCCGACGATGCCGATCTTCTCGCCCGGCCGGATATGCAGATCGACGTCCTGCAAGCCGCCCAGATCGCGGCCATAGGCAAAGCCCACCGCGTCGAAATCCACGCGGCCCTGCACGCGGTCCAGCGCGATCGCGTTCGGGGCGTCCTTCAGGTCGTGGGGCGGCGACAGGGTGCGCATCCCGTCCTCGACCTCGCCGACGCTGCCCCAGATGCCCATCAGCGCCATGCTGACCCAACCGGTCATCTGGCTCAGCCGCATGGCGATCGCACCGGCTGCCGCGATATCGCCGGGCGTGGCCAGGCCCTGCCGCCACAGAAGGATCGAACCGCCGACCAGGATCACCGGCAAGACCCCCGCGATCACCATCAGCGACAGCCGGAAGCTGCTGCTGACGATGCCGAAATCCAGTGCGCGTTCACGGAACCCGGCCATCGCGCCAAGCGCCGCGCGATCCTCGTGTTCGGCATGGGCGAACAGCTTGACGGTCTTGATGTTGGTGATCGTGTCGACGACCTGCCCGGTCACCATGGCACGAGCCGATGCGCGCGCGCCCGACCGCGCCCGGATGCGGGGCAGGAAAAAACGGATCAGCCCGAAATAGGCCGCCAGCCAGACGATCAGCGCCGCAGCGCCCCAGCCATCGACGCTGACAAGAAACGCCGCCGAACCCAGAACCGAGGCCAGCGCGAAGGCCACCACGTTGACCATCTCGGTCGCGACATCGGTGACGGCGCGGGCGGTCTGCATCTGTTTCTGGGCCAGCCGCCCGGCGAAATCGTTGTCAAAGAAGGTGACCGAATGGCCCATCGTCCAGCGATGCAGCCGCGACAGGACCAGCGGCAGCACGTTGGGACCCACGATCACGCTTGAGGTCGCGGTCGAGATGCCGAAGATCACCGGCCGCAGCAGCAGGAAGAACCCCACGAAGGCCGCGATCAGCAATCCGTTGTCAACCCACAACCTTTCGGGGACGCCCTGCGTCACCGCATCGACGACGCGGCCCAGAAGGATCGCCGCCACAACGTCCGCCAGCCCGCCAAGCGCCGATGCGAGGGCCGCCAGTGACAGTCCCCGCCATGCACCCGACAGGCACCAGCCGAAAAAGGCCAGCAGCCGGTCGGGCGGCGGCCCGGCGGCGGGCCGAAAGGCATCGATCAGGCGGCCCAGGCGGCGGTGCAGGCTCATGACCGCTCTCCGGCCAGCAGGGCGATGTCGATCAGCGCGGGCGCGGGCATGACGAAATCGGCCGCGATCCAGGCCGCCTCGGCGGCGCGCATTCCGCGTCCAAGCGCCGGTCCGCGAAGCCGCGGCATCAGGTCGTCGGCAGAAATCGGGAACCGCGCCGACGCGGCTTCGGCCAGTCGCGTCTCCCAGTCCTGCGGCAGCTCCTGCCCCCGAGCGGCCCGGATCAGCGCGCAATCGGTGGCAGCCTCGAAGCCCAGCCGGTAGCCCGCCTCGTTCAGCGACCACCCGGCATCCAGCGCCCCGCGCAAAACCTGCTGTGCCCTGGCCTCGTCGCGCGACAGGCGCAGCAGATCGGCGCTGTTGCGATCAGCCAGGCAGGCCAGACGGCGCCGCCACGAGGGCGGGCGCGGGCCTTCGGCGGCGATCAGCGCAGGCAGGTCATCGACGGTCGCGGCGGGCAGGATCCGCGCCAGAACGCCGGTTTCGGCCATCAGCGCCATCGCGGGCGCGGGATCGGACGCGGCCAGCAGCTTTTTCATCTCGGCCCCGATCCGTTCGCGCGCGATCCGCGCCAGACCATCCTTCAGCGCGCTGCAGGCGGCGACGGCCTCGGGGTTCGCGTCACGCCCATACCAGGCCAGGAAGCGGAAAAACCGCAGGATGCGCAGGTAATCCTCGCGAATCCGGGCCTGTGCCTGGCCCACGAAGCGCAGCCGCCGCGCCGCCAGATCGGGCAGGCCGCCCACCGGGTCGACGACCTTCCCGTCGCGGCCGGCATAAAGCGCGTTGATGGTGAAATCACGCCGCCGCGCATCCTCGGCCAGATCGTCCGAGAAGGCCACGACCGCGTGGCGGCCGTCGGTTTCGAGATCGTGGCGAAAGGTCGTCACCTCGAAGCCGCGCGTGTCCGAGACCACTGTGATCGTGCCATGGTCGATCCCGGTCGGCACGGCCTTCAACCCGGCTGCCCGCACCAGCCGCATCACGTCGTCGGGACGGGCATCCGTGGCGATGTCGATATCCTCGACCGGACAGGCCAGCAGCGCGTTGCGCACCGCCCCGCCGACCAGCAGGGCGCGATGGCCGCCGGCCTCGATGGCGTCAAGCACCGCGATCAGCGCCGGATCGCGCAGGATGTCGGCGGGCAGGCGGGTCACGCCGCCATCCTGCGCGCCAGTTGCAGCAGCACCCGCGCCGTCGCGCCCCACAGGTAATAGGGTCCATAGGGCGCCACGTAATAGTATCGCCAGCCGCCGCGCCAGCGCCGTCCCTCGATGCGGTAATGGGCGGGGTCGGCGATATGGGCGAAGGGCAGCGAAAAGACCTCTTCGACTTCGCCGGGCTCCGCAATGGGTGTGAAGGGGCCGCGGATCACGGCCAGCACCGCAGTCATGGCAAATCCGGTCACGGTCCGGTGCGGCGGAAGCGTGCCGATCAGATCGATCTGCGCGGGATCAAGGCCGACTTCCTCGCGGGCCTCGCGCAGCGCGGCCGCGGTCTCGTCGGTATCGCCGGGATCGACCTTGCCGCCCGGCAGCGCGATCTGGCCCGGATGATGGCGCAACCCCGATGCGCGCTTGGTCATCAGGATACGCCCGTCATCCTCGTGGAAGGCAGCCAGAACGCCGGCCGGCCGCAACGCGGTCTCGGGGGCCGGATCGGCGTTCAGGTCATAGTCCGAACTGGGCCCCGCCGGAATCGACAGGGCCCGCCGCAGCCGGTCCTCGGACCAGCCGCCGGTCACTCGGCCGCCCTGTTCTGAGCATCGTCATCGGGGTCGATGGGATTGCCCTCGGCATCCAACGTCGCCTCGAAACCCAGCGAATTCGGATCGAATTCGTAATGCGCGCCGCAGAACTGGCAATCGGCGGTGACGATCCCCTCGTCGGTGGTCATGTGCGCGATGTCCTTGGCCGAATAGATCGACAGGGTGTCGCGCACCCGGCCCGCGGTGCAGGAGCAGCCGAATTCCACCCTCTGCGCATCGAAGACGCGCGGAGCTTCCTCGTGAAACAGGCGCAGAAGCAGGTCGGTCGGACCGACGCGGGGACCGATCAGTTCCAGCGTCTCGACCGTGTCCAGCAGCAGGTTGGCACGGTTCCAATCCTCGGATTCGCCGCCCTGCAGGATGTCGGCGGCCTCGATCAGCCCGCCTTCGCCACTGCCGCCCTTTCCGGCATCCATCGGCTGTGCGGGCAGGGTCTGCAACATCACGCCGCCGGCGCGCCAATGCGCCGGCTCGCCGGTCAGTTGCGAATGGCCGCTGGCCAGCGCGAACCGCGACGGCAATTGTTCGGACTGGGCAAAATAGGTCTGCGCGCAGGCTGACAGCGATCCCCCGGCCAGCGGCGTGATGCCCTGATAGGGATGCGTGCCCTGGCCCTGGTCGATGAGGATGGCGAAATAACCCTCGCCGATCTGGGCAAACGGCTCGCTCGCGTCCAGCCTGTCGGCATCGAAACTGGCCCAGGCGCGGATGCGCGCGGGTTCGTCCTGCGAGGCGGGCGCATAAAAATCGGCGGCGATGGTGCGCACGGCGCCATTGCCCCGGACCTGCAGGCTCAGCTTCCAGCGCAACTTGATGGTGGGGCCGATCAGCGCGGTCAGCAGGGCCAGTTCCGCCACCAGGGCACTGACCGGGGCGGGATAGTCGTGGCGCGACAGGATGTGATCCAGCACGCCGTCCAGCCGTGCCACCCGGCCCCGGATCGAGGAGCGGTCAAGCTGGAAGGGCAGGACTGTATCGTCCCAGGCGATCTGGTTGATCATGCTCATGGCGGGTCCCTGAAAATTCAGTCTGGCCCGCGGCGCGGCGCAGGCGGTTTCGCCGCCCAATATAATCCATTCGCCGCCGATCCCAAGAGCCAGGGCGCATCGGCTTTCGCCGCGCGCCCCGCCGCGCTAGAGAGAAGCCGCAGCAGATGAGGCATTTGATGATCCCGCGCTACGGCCCGCCGCCCCGTCCCGCATCGCGCATCGGCCACGGCTGGCGCAGGCGGCCCGGGGCCTATGCGATCCTGATCCGGGACGGGTGGCTGTTGCTGACCCATCAGCAGGCACCGGTGCCGGAATTCCAGTTGCCGGGTGGCGGTATCGATCCGGGCGAAAGCCCGGTCAGGGCGCTGCACCGCGAAGTCGGCGAAGAGACCGGCTGGACCATCGCGGGTCCGCGTTTCCTGTCTGCCTATCGCCGTTTCGCCTATATGCCCGACCATGATCTTCATGCCGAGAAACTATGCGAAATCTGGCTGGCCCGTCCGATCCGGCGCCTGGGTCCGCCATCCGAACCCGGCCACAGCGCGCATTGGGTCCGCCCCGCCGTTGCGGCCGACCTGCTGGCCGATCCCGGCGCGCGCGCAATCCTGTCGCGCTGGCTGAAAGCGCACGGCTAGGGCCGGATCAGCGCGCGGGCAGGTTCAACGGCTTTGCCGGTCCCAGATATTCGATCAGCACCGCCGACATGTCGTCGGGCCTTTCGCCGCCCGCATATTGCGAGACCGACCAGGCCATGGCCTCGAGGAAGGAATGGCCGCCCAGAAAGGCGTTGGTGCGCATGATCGCCTCCAGCCCGTCATCGCCCAGCAGGCGTCCGGCCGGGTTCGACGCCTCGGTAATCCCGTCCGAGGTGATCAGCAGCCGATCGCCGGGATCCAGCATCACGTCCACCTCGTCGAAGACCGGTTCCTCGAAGACGCCGACCGGCATCCCGCCCCGGCCCAGCAGCCGGACCGATCCGTCGCCCTTTTGCAGGACCGGATGCGGATGGCCCGCCTGAACAATCCGAAGCTGACCGGTGACGTGGTTCAGATCGGCATAGATCATGGTGAAATAGGTGTCGGTGCACATCTCCTCCAGCATCATGTTGTTGAAGAAATGCGCCAGCGCCGCGGGCCTTACCGAATCGCTGCCCGACTGCGCCGCCCGCAGCGCCACATTCTGGTCTGACGAGCCCGACAGATGCACCGAAAGCTGCGCTGTCAACAGCGCCGCCGTGACCCCGTGACCCGACACGTCCAGGGCATAGATTCCGACGCGGTCTTCGCCGATGGGAAAGAAGCCGACAAGATCGCCGCCGATATGGCCGGCCGGTCGCAGCAGCAACGACATCTCGAACGGGCCAAAGCGGCCGCCGCGTTCGCGCACCAGACCCTGTTGCAGCTTGCGCGCCTCGCGCAGATCGCGGTCGATCGCCTCCTGCGCCTGTTCCAGCGATGTCAGCGCCTCTTGCAGGCGATCGTTGCTGGCGCGCAACTCGGCCTCGATCCGCAGCACCCGTTCGCTGACCGCAAGCCGGGCCAGGACATTCGCGCCCTGCGCGGGCATGGCCACGAAATCATTGGCCCCGGCCTGCAATCCGCGCGGGACCTGATCGCGCGGATCGCCATGGATCAGCATCACCAGATAGCTGTGCGCGCAACGCGGATCGGCGCGGAAGCTGCGGCAGAAGTCCAGCGCTCCGCCCCCCTCCTCGATCCAGTCATAGATCACGACGTCAGGCCGGTTCTCGACGCTCCATCCCAGAATGTCGTCGCCCGGGGTCTTCTCGACCGCCGCATAGCCGGCATCGCGCAACTGGCTGGCCAGCATCCGGCGCAGATCCGGATCGCCGATGACCAGCAGGACCAGACGCGCCTTGCCGGCCGCGGTCGATTCCGCGGTCTTGACGCTGCGCTGCTTTCGAGTCTCGGCTTTCATATCCAAGCTTCTAGGCGCGCCGCCGTGAATGATTGGTAAAGATCGCCCGGCGTAATCCGTCAAATGCTGCAGATCATGCAGGGCCTGCGACGTCTATACCAGCAGTTCGGCCAGAATCTCGTCATTGGTGATGTCGCGATAGACAAAGCCGGTCCGGTCCAGCCGGGCCTTCAGCGCGGTCAGGTTCGCGGGTTCGTTCGTCTCGATCCCGATCAGGACCGAGCCGAAATTGCGCGCCGATTTCTTCAGGTATTCGAATCGCGCGATGTCATCGTCCGGGCCCAGCATTTCCAGAAAGTCGCGCAGCGCGCCGGGGCGCTGCGGCATCCGCAGAACGAAATATTTTTTCACGCCGCTATAGCGCTGGGCGCGTTCCTTGACCTCGGGCAACCGCTCGAAGTCGAAATTTCCGCCCGAACAGACGCAGACGATCGTCTTGCCCGCGATGTCGTCCAGATCCTGCAGCACATCGACGGCCAATGCGCCCGCCGGTTCCAGCACGACGCCTTCGGTGTTCAGCATCTCCAGCATGGTGCGGCAGATGCGATCCTCGGGGGCCAGGCGGACATCGGCGGGGCTGAAGCGGCGCAGGATCTCGAAGGGCAGGGCGCCGATCCGGGCGACCGCGGCGCCATCGACGAAGCTGTCCACGGCGGGAAGGGCGACGGGTGCGCCGGTTTGCAGTGCGGCCTGCAGGCTGGCGCCGCCGGACGGTTCTGCAAAGGCAAAGCACGTCTCGGGCGCCTCGGTCCCGAAATAGCGCGTCACGCCCGATGACAGCCCACCGCCGCCCACGGGCAACACGACCAGATCGGGCGCGCGGCCCAGTTGTTCCAGCATTTCCAGCCCGACCGTCGCCTGACCCTCGATCACGTCGGGCGCGTCGAAGGGCGACAGGAAGGCGGCGCCGTTGCGGGACGAAAACGCCTGCGCGGCGGCCAGCGTCTGGTCGAAATAATCGCCGTTCAGGACGATCTCGATCGCGTCGCCGCCGAAGATCCGCGTTTTCTGGATCTTCTGCTGCGGCGTGGTGACCGGCATGAAGATGGTGCCTCTGGCGCCGAAATGACGGCAGGCAAAGGCCACCCCCTGGGCGTGATTGCCGGCGCTGGCGCAGACGAAATGGGCGCTGCTGCCCGGCTTGTCGCTGACCAGCTTGCGCATGGCATTGAAGGCGCCCCGCAGCTTGTAGCTGCGCACCGGTGTCAGATCCTCGCGCTTCAGCCAGATGTCGGCGCCGAACTTGGCCGACAGATGGTCGTTGCGTTGCAGGGGCGTGGGCTCGAACAGGTCGCGAAGCGCGGTCTCGGCAGCCCTGACGGAGGCGACAAAGTTTTCCATGCAGCCGCCCATGCCGCGAAAGCGCGGACTTGGCAAGGGCAATGACCCCTGCGGCCCTTGTGAGCAGCGCCGATTGACCGTATTCCCGCCTCGGCAATTCGAAAGGGGTCCGCCATGTCCGACGCGCCGAAGAAAGTCGTCCTCGCCTATTCCGGGGGCCTCGATACCTCGATCATCCTGAAATGGTTGCAGACCGAATATGGCTGCGAGGTCATCACCTTCACCGCCGATCTGGGCCAGGGCGAGGAACTGGAGCCCGCGCGCCGAAAGGCCGAGATGCTGGGCATCGCGCCGGAAAACATCCATATCGAGGACCTGCGCGAGGAATTCGTGCGCGATTTCGTCTTTCCGATGTTCCGCGCCAATGCGGTCTATGAGGGGCTGTATCTGCTGGGCACCTCGATCGCGCGGCCGCTGATTTCCAAGCGGCTGGTCGAACTGGCCGATCAGCATGGCGCCGATGCCGTGGCCCACGGCGCGACCGGCAAGGGCAATGATCAGGTGCGGTTCGAATTGTCGGCCTATGCCCTGGATCCGGCGATCCGGGTGATCGCGCCGTGGCGGGAATGGGAACTGACCAGCCGCACGAAGCTGATCGAATTCGCCGAACAGAACCAGATTCCCATCGCCAGGGACAAGCGCGGAGAGGCGCCGTTCAGCGTGGACGCGAACCTGCTGCATACCAGCAGCGAGGGCAAGGCGCTGGAAGATCCGGCCCAGGAGGCCGGGGATCACGTCTACCAGCGCACCGTCAGCCCCGAGGACGCGCCCGACCAGCCCGAATATATCGAAGTGACCTTTGAACGGGGCGACGCCGTGGCGATCAACGGCACGGCGCTGTCGCCCGCCACGATCCTGACCGATCTCAACGAATATGGCCGCCGGCACGGCATCGGCCGGCTGGATTTCGTGGAAAACCGCTTTGTCGGCATGAAGTCGCGCGGCATCTACGAGACCCCCGGCGGCACCATCCTGCTGGAGGCGCATCGCGGCATCGAACAGATCACGCTGGATTCGGGGGCGGGCCATCTGAAGGACAGCCTGATGCCGCGCTATGCCGAACTGATCTATAACGGCTTCTGGTTCAGCCCCGAACGCGAGATGTTGCAGGCGGCCATCGACAAGTCGCAGCAGCACGTCACCGGCACCGTCCGGCTGAAGCTGTACAAGGGCAGTGTGCATTGCGTCGGCCGCTGGTCGGATCACTCGCTTTACAGCGAAGCCCATGTCACCTTCGAGGACGACGCCGGCGCCTATGACCAGAAGGACGCGGCGGGCTTCATCCGCCTGAACGCCCTGCGGCTGAAACTGGTGGCGAATCGCAACGCGCGGGTGAAGTGACGACGGCCCGCGGTCGGTTGGGAAAGGAGATCTGGAATGCCCAATGCCGAATATGTGCATGCGATGGCGCGATACAATCTGTGGCAGAACGACAATCTGGTCAGCGCGGCGACGCGGATCGGACCAGCCGCGCGGCAGCGTGACCGCGGGGCCTTCTTCGGGTCGATCGAGAAGACGTTTTTCCATGTCTACTGGGCCGACCGCATCTGGATGAGCCGCTTCACCGATCTGGCCGCGCCCGCGGGCGGTCTGGCCGAGTCGACCGCGTTCGAGGGCGATTGGGACGATTTTCGCAAGGCGCGCGCCGCCTCCGACCAGTTGATCCTGTCCTGGGCCGCGTCGGTCGATCCCGACTGGTTCGCCGGCGAACTTTCCTGGTTCTCCGGCGCGGCCGGCCGGAACATGTCCCGGCCCAAACCGCTTGTGGTGATGCAGCTTTTCAACCACCAGACCCATCACCGCGGACAAATCCACGCCATGCTGACCGCCGCCGGAGAAAAGCCCGGTGCCACGGATATCGCCTTCATGCCCGCCGAGGATCCGTGACGCGCTTCCCCGGATTTCCGGCGATCTGTTCCGGGAACCACCATGCCGCAACCGAAAGGGCCTTGCCATGACCGACCAGCGGCGGACCGCCCGCATCGCCATCCTGACCGTCAGCGACCGTGCAGCAGCCGGTGAATATCCCGACAAGGGCGGCCCTGGCGCGGAAGACTGGCTGCGCGATGTCATCATCTCGCCGGTGGAGATCGCCCGGCACATCGTTCCCGACGGGCGCGAGGGCGTGGCGTCCAGGCTGCGCGAACTGGCCGAAGGCGGGGCGGACCTGATCCTCGTCACCGGCGGCACCGGCCCCGCGCCGCGCGACCAGACGCCCGAGGCGGTGATGGACGTGGCCGAACGCGAATATCCGGGCTTCGGCGAGGAAATGCGCCGCGCCAGCCTGCGCGAGGTTCCGACCGCGATCCTGTCGCGCCAGACGGCGGTCAGCCGCGATGCCACGCTGATCATCACGCTTCCCGGCAAGCCGTCGGCCATCGCCACCTGCCTCAATGCGGTCTTTGCGGCCGTGCCCTATTGCCTTGACCTGCTGGGCGCGGGACGGATCGAGACCGACCCGGCAAAGATCGATGCGTTCAGGCCGCAAGCGAAAAGCGCCGCGTCAGACCCCGCCTGAGGCCCCGCCGGCAACCTCGGCCACAATCGTCTATAATCGGGGGCGGGAGGATGCGATGCTGTTCGTGCCAGGGCGAAAGGTTCCGGCGACCGCCTTGCGGGCGAAGCGGCGCGGGGCGCCGGGCCGGGCATCGCAGGATGGTATCAGCCCGACTTCTTCCGGGACGCGCGCTTCTTGGGCGCGGCTGCCGCCGCGGCCTCGGCGGCGCGCTTTTCGTCGCGCTTCAACCGTGCTTCCTTCAGCTTGGCGGACAGTTCGTCCCGGCGCGTGCGGTCCTCGTCGATGATCAGCTTTGCCGCCGCCGTGGTGCGGTCCTGAAGGGTTTCGGTCGGCTTGAAAAATTGGCCGAACAGCGGGCTCGGCTTGTCTTTGCGTGTCACTCGGATCTTCCTCACAATGTGGCGTTTCATATCGGGCGGCAGAGGCGGTTCGGTCGTTTGGGGCTGGGCGGACCGCGATTCGGCGGGTCCGTCCCTGCGGATCGGATTGCTGCCCTGTCGCCGATCTGCTGCGTGGCCCCGCGGCCGGCTTTCCTCCGGCATCGACAGGCTTGTCCTGTTCCGGCGGCCTGCGGGCCGCGGTTCGCGCCCGGTCAATGATCCGGCGCGCATGGTCACGGTCCTGGAGGCCGCCGATCGGCCGGGCGCCGTGACGCCGCGGCAGAACCGCCCGACTGATACCTCTATAAAGGAACTGCGCTGCCGAGTATATGAGCGCGCGCAATCTTCTGATGACCATCGCCGGCCTCTCCGCCGCAGCGCCTTCGCAGCGGCGGAGAGGCCGGCGGATGCGGCAGTTCTCAGCCGCCGAACAGCCGCAGCGCCAGCGGCGCGATGATCGCGGTCAGAACCGCGTTCAATCCCATGCCGATACCGGAAAAGGCACCCGCCGTCTCGTTCACCTGGAAGGCGCGGGCGGTGCCGATGCCGTGCGCCGCCACGCCGACCGAAAAGCCCCTTGCACGCCAGTCCCTGATCCGCAGCGCATTCAGCAACGGCGTGACGATGATCGCGCCGAAGATGCCGGTCATCAGGACCAGCGCGGCGGTCAGCGTGGGCTGGCCGCCGATCCGTTCGGCGATGCCGATGGCGACCGGCGCCGTGGTTGATTTCGGCGCCAGAGAGGCCAGGACAGGTCCCCCGATTCCGAAGCCCTTGGCAATCGCCAACGCCGAGACGATCGCGACCGAGGACCCCGCCAGCAGTCCCGCCAGCATCGGCCAGGCGGCCTTGCGCACACGCGGCAGATTGTCATAGAGCGGCAGGCCCAAGGCTACGGTCGCCGGCCCCAGCATGAAATGGACGAATTGCGCGCCTTCGAAATAGGTGGCGTAATCCGTCCCGGTCCCCCATAGCAGCAGCGCCAGCAGGATGATTGCCACCAGAACCGGATTCGCCCAGCTTTTCCGGCGGCTTGCACGAAAGACAGCATCTCCGATCAGATAGGCGGCCAGGGTCGCGGTCAGCCACAGCAGCGGGCCTTCCGACAGGTAGGACCAGATCAGCAGCGGATCAGTCATCGCTTTTCAGCGCCGCAGGGTCGATCGAGCCTGTCAGCCGCGCCGTCCAGGAAAACGCCAGCGCCCCCGCCGCGATCGCCAGAATGGTCGAGCCGGCCAGCGCCAGCGCCAGCCCCAGCCCGTCCTGGCGCAGCAATTGCAGATGCGCCACGATCCCGACGCCTGCCGGAACGAAGAACAGCGACAGATGTTGCAGCAACCCCTGCGTGGCGGGCCGGATCCGCCGCGCCAGTCCCGGCCGCGCGATGCAGGCGCCGACCAGCAGCAGCAGACCGACGACCGGACCCGGCAATGGCAGATTCAGACCGCGCGAGGCGATTTCGCCGACAAGCTGGAAGGACAGGATCAGGGCAAGCGATGCGATCATGGCCCGACGCTAGCGCCGCCGCGCAGGCCGCGCCAGTGCCTTTCTGGAACACTCATCTTGTGGATAAGTGGTGCAATAATTCCACATATAGCGGTTGATGTTGACTTGTAGGGTCAAGGACGGAACAATCCGCTAGACTGACCCGATTCTGACGGATTTTCGCCTTGCGTTTCGACCGGCTCCGACTCAACGGCTTCAAAAGCTTCGTGGACCCGACCGATCTGGTCATCCGCGAAGGGCTGACCGGTGTCGTGGGACCGAATGGCTGCGGCAAGTCGAACCTGCTGGAAGCCCTGCGGTGGGTCATGGGCGAGAACCGTCCGACCGCGATGCGCG
The DNA here is from genome assembly GCA_002294185.1 of Paracoccus sp. UBA889. Lineage (GTDB taxonomy): Bacteria > Pseudomonadota > Alphaproteobacteria > Rhodobacterales > Rhodobacteraceae > Paracoccus. The sequence continues at coordinate 46,142 of DBFD01000061.1, read as the reverse complement.
GCGCCGGAATGGAGGACGTCATCTTCGCCGGCACCTCGCGCCGTTCGGCCCGCGGTCATGCCGAGGTCAGCCTTGGCGTGGACAACCGCGACCGGCTGGCACCGGCGGGTTTCAACGACGAGGATCATTTCGACATCGTGCGCCGGATCACGCGCGACGCGGGCAGCGCCTACAAGATCGGCGGCAAGGAGGTTCGGGCGCGCGACGTGCAGATGCTGTTCGCCGACGCCTCGACCGGCGCGCATTCACCGGCGCTGGTGCGGCAGGGGCAGATCAGCGAATTGATCAATGCCAAACCCAGGAGCCGCCGCAGGATCCTTGAAGAGGCGGCCGGGATCAGCGGCCTCTACCAGCGCCGCCACGAGGCCGAATTGAAGCTGAACGGGGCCGAGACGAATCTGACCCGCGTCGATGATACGCTGGATCAGCTGTCGGCGCAGGCGGCCTCGCTGGCGCGCCAGGCCCGCGCGGCGGCGAAGTACCGCGAGATCGGCGCCGCCTTGCGGCTGGCCGAGGGGGTGCTGCTGTATCGCCGCTGGGCCGAGGCCGAGGCGGCCCGTCTGGCGGCGGCCGAGGCGCTTGCGGCGGCGGTGAAGACGGCGGGCGAGGCCGAATTGGCGTCGCGTCTGGCCGGGGCGCGGCGTGAAGAGGCCGAGGCCGCGCTGCCGGCCCTGCGCGAAGAGGAACAGGTGGCGGCGGCGATCCGGCAGCGGCTTGCGGTCGAGCGCGAGGCGCTGGACGAGGCCGAGGCACGGGCGGCGGATGCGGTGCGCACGCTGGTCGCGCGGATCGCCCAGCTGGATCGCGATATCGAGCGCGAGGATGCGCTGAACCGCGATGCGGGCGAGGTTGTCGAAAGGTTGGCTTGGGAGCGGACCGAACTGGACAAGGCCGGCAGGGGTCACGACGACCGGCTGGACGCGGCAGCCGCGCGGGCCGACGAGGCGGCCGAGTCGCTGCGCGAGGTCGAGGCGCGGCTGGCCGAACTGACCGACGAATCGGCCCGTCTGGCGGCCAGGCACCAATCGGCCGAACGGCTGGCCGGCGATCTGCGGGCCATTCTGCAGCGCGCCGAACGGGCGGCGGCCGAGGCCAGCGAAAGCGCCGGCCGCGCCGCCGATGCGGGAACCGCCGCGCAGACGGCCTTGCAGGCCGCGGAAACCGCGCAAGAGGCCGCCCGCGACCGGGCCGAGGCCGCCGAACAGGCGCTGGCCGAGGCCGAGGCCGCGCGCAGCGAGGCCGAGACCGTCGAGGCCGCGGCCCGCGCCGCGCGATCCGAGGCCGAGGGCGAATCGGGCGCGCTGGCCGCCGAGATGGCAGCCCTGCGGCGGCTGGTGGAACGCGGGCAATCGGGCGGCAAGGCGATCCTTGACCGGGTGCAGGTGGCCAAGGGATCCGAGATCGCCTTTGGCGCGGCGCTTGGCGATGACCTGCGCGCCGGTCTGGCCGAGGATGGAGAGACGGGCTGGCATGTCCTGCCGGGCTGGGACAGCCCGCAGGCCCTGCCGGACGGGGCCGAACCCTTGGCGCGACAGGTGACGGGGCCGGATGCGCTGGACCGGAGATTGTCGCAGATCGGGCTGGTCAGCGATGCGGCGGAAGCCGCCGCGATGCAGGCGGCGCTGGCGCCCGGTCAGCGGCTGGTCACGCCCCAAGGCGATCTGTTCCGCTGGGACGGAATGCAGGTCATGGCGGGCGAGGCTTCCTCTCAGGCCGCACTGCATCTGCAAAAGGTCAACCAGCTCAACGAGATAGGCGGTCAGGCGGAACAGGCCCGGGCCCGGGCGGACGCTGCCGCCGAGGCACATGACAAGGCCCGCGCGCGGCTGGCCGATCTGTCCGGGCGCGAGAAATCGGCCCGCGATGCCCGGCGCGAGGCGGAACGGCTGCTGTCGGATGCCGCGCGCGCGGCGACGCGGGCGGAATCGGATCTGGCCATGGCCAGCAGCCGGGCCGAATCGGCGGTGGCCGAGGTCAGGCGACACCGCGAGGATGCGCTGGATGCGCAGGCGCGGCTGACGCAGGCGGACCGCGCCCTGGCCGATCTGCCCGACCGCGGCGAGGCCGCGCTGGCGGTCGAGAACGCCCGCACCGGCGTCGAGGCGGCGCGGATCGCCACCATGACCCGCCGCGCCGCACTGGACGAATTGCGCCGCGAGGGCAATGCCCGGATCAAGCGCCTGCAAGAGATCGCGAAAGAGGAATCCGGCTGGAAGCTGCGGCTGCAACAGGCCGGGACGCGGGCCGCCGAACTGGCCGCGCGGCGCGAGGCTGCGGCCGACGAGCTGGAACAGGCCGAGGCCCAGCCCGCCATTCTGGCCGGGAAACGCGCGGCCCTGTCCGACCGCGAGGCGCAGGCAGAAACCCGTATGGCCGCCGCGCGGACTGCCCTGTCCGCCGCCGACGAGGCCGCGCGCGCCGCCGCTCATGCCGAACGCGAGGCCGAACGGGCGGCCTCCGAGGCCCGCGAAACCCGCGCCGCCCGAGAGGCCCGCCGTGATGCCGCCCGCGACGGCGAGGCCGCGGCCCGCGCCCGCATCCACGAGGAAACCGAGGACAGCCCCCAGGCCCTGCTGGCGACGCTGGACGCCGCCGACAGCGATACGCCGGTGGCCCTGCTGGAAGACAGGATCGCCCGCCTGCGCACGCAGCGCGACGGTCTGGGCGCGGTCAATCTGCGCGCCGACGAGGACAAGCGCGAACTCGAGGAGGAACGCGACCAACTGGCCGGCGAGAAGACCGATCTGGAAGAGGCGATCCGCAAGCTGCGCGCGGGCATCGGCAGCCTGAACCGCGAGGGGCGCGAACGCCTGCTGACCGCCTTCGACACGGTGAACGCGAATTTCTCGACTCTCTTCACCACCCTGTTCGGCGGCGGCGAGGCGCGGCTGGTTCTGGTCGAATCGGACGATCCTCTGGATGCCGGGCTGGAAATCATGTGCCAGCCGCCGGGCAAGAAGCTGTCCACCCTGTCGCTTTTGTCGGGGGGCGAGCAGACCCTGACCGCGATGGCGCTGATCTTTGCGGTCTTCCTGGCCAATCCAGCCCCGATCTGCGTTCTGGACGAGGTGGATGCGCCGCTGGACGACGCCAATGTCAGCCGCTTCTGCGACCTGCTGGACGAAATGACGCGGCGCACCCAGACGCGGTTCCTGATCATCACCCACCACGCGGTGACGATGGCGCGGATGGACCGCCTGTTCGGGGTGACGATGGTCGAACAGGGCGTCAGCCAGCTTGTCAGCGTCGATCTGAAACGCGCCGAGGCTCTGGTCGCCTGAACCGGCCCGCGCTAGGGTGCCGCCAGAGCCTGCCAAGGAGGCCCCGATGCGCCGCATTCCTGCCGCTACCTTCGCCTGCCTGATCGCGCTGCCTGCGGCGGCACAGGTGAAAGCCGATGCCGGCCAGATCCAGAACATCCTGCAGGATCGCGGCATGACGGTGATCCGCGGCAAGGACGATTACGGCGCGCCGCGGCTGACGACCTCGGCCGATGGCAACAAGTTCAGCATCTATTTCTACGATTGCGACCCCGGACCCTGCGATTCGGTCCAGTTCGTCGCCGGCTTCAGCGAGGGCGCGCCGGCCGACATGGCCGCGATCAATGCCTGGAACCGGGAATTCCGCTTTGGTCGCGTCTATCTGGACGATGCCGGCAACCCCTTTGTCGCGATGGATGTGATGCTGTCGGGGACGGGGATCGGAAAGCGGACCTTTGCCGACATTCTTGACAATTGGGGCTCGATGCTGGCCGATTTCCGCAACTACATGAACTGGTGAGGACGAGATGAGCATCGAAGCGACACTGGCCGAAAAAGGCATCACCCTTCCCGACGCGCCGGCCCCGGCTGCGAATTACGTTCCCTTCGTGCGGACGGGCAACCTGATCTTCGTCTCGGGTCAGATCAGCGCCGGCGAGAAAGGCATGATCAAGGGCAGGCTGGGCGACGGCCTGTCGGTGGAGGACGGCGCCGCCGCCGCCCGCCGCTGTGGCCTTGCGCTGATCGCACAGCTGAAATCGGCCATCGGCGATCTGGACCGGGTATCGCGCGTGGTCAAGCTGACCGGTTTCGTCAATTCGACGCCGGATTTCGGCGACCAGCCCAAGGTGATCAACGGCTGTTCCGATCTGATGGTCGAAGTCTTTGGCGATGCCGGCCGCCATGCCCGCGCCGCCGTCTCGGCGCCCTCGCTGCCCTTCGGCGTCGCGGTCGAGATCGAAGCCATCTTCGAGGTGAAATGATGGCCATGCTGCCTCGCGCCTTTCTGGACACGCCGATCGCCCATCGCGGATTGCATGGTCCCGGCCGCCCCGAAAACAGCCTTGCAGCGGCCGAGGCCGCGATCGAACAGGGCTACGGGATCGAACTGGACATCCAGCCGGTCGCGGGAGGCGCGCCGATGGTGTTTCACGATTACGACCTGTCGCGGATGGCCGGGGACGAAGGCTATATCGTCGATCTCGATCCCGAGACACTGGCCGAAATGCGCCTGCTGGACAGCGATCAGGCCATCCCGTCGCTGGCCGATTTCCTGAAACTGGTCGATGGCCGCGTGCCGTTGCTGATCGAGATCAAGGATCAGGACGGTCGCATGGGTCCGAATATCGGCGAATTGCACGCCCGTGTCGCATCGGCTCTGGCGGGATACGAGGGGGCCGTTGCGGTGATGTCGTTCAACCCGCATACCGTCGCGGCCTTCCATGACATCGCGCCGGACATCCCCGTGGGCCTGACCACCTGCGGCTATGACAAGGCGGGATGGCCTATGCTGGACGCCGAGACCCGCATCCACCTGGCCGACATAGATGATTTCGACCGCAGCGGGGCGTCCTTCATCTCGCATGACAAGAACGATCTGGGCAATCCGCGCGTCGATGCGCTGAAGGCGCAGGGCGTGCCGATCCTGTGCTGGACGATCAAGTCGCCCGAAGAAGAGGCCGTGGCCCGCCGCATCGCCGACAACATCACCTTCGAGGGCTACGAGGCGGCAAGGTGACGCGCATCCTGATCACCGGCGCCTCGCGCGGCATCGGTCGCGCGGCGGCGCTGATGGCCGGGGCGCGGGGCTGGTCGGTGGGGGTGAACTATCGCGACCGGCGGGATGCGGCCGACGACGTCGTCGTGGCCGTTGAAAAGGCCGGCGGCCGGGCCATCGCGCTGCAAGCCGATGTCGCCCAGGCGGATGATGTGGCGCGCATCTTCGACCGGGCCGAGGCGGCGTTTGGCGGACTGGACGCGGTGGTCGCCAATGCGGGCATCGTGGCGCCGGCGATGGCGCTGGCCCAGACCACGCCCGATCGGCTGGAACGGATGGTCCGGGTGAACCTGCTGGGCGCGCTTCTGGTGGCGCGCGAGGCGGCGCGCCGGCTGCCGCGCGAGGACGGGGTCACGACATCTCTGACGCTGATGTCTTCGGCCGCGGCGCGTCTGGGCTCGCCCGGCGAATTTGTCGACTATGCCGCCAGCAAGGGCGCCATCGACACGCTGACCCTTGGACTGGCGAAGGAACTGGGACCGCGGAATGTGCGCGTCAACGCCATCCGCCCCGGCCTGATCGAGACCGAGATGCAGGCCGATAGCGGCATCCCTGACCGCGCCACGCGGCTGGCCGGCAGCATTCCGATGGGCAGGCCCGGCAGCGCCGACGAGGTGGCCGAGGCGATCATCTGGCTGGCCAGCGATGCCGCCCGCTACGTCAGCGGCGCGATCCTGGATGTCAGCGGCGGACGCTGAAGCTGCCCGCGCCGCAGGCACCCGCGCACGATCACGCGGCTTGTGATCGCGCGCCCCGCTGACAAGCCGCGCGGGAAGCCCTAGCTTCGGGGGCATGAGCGCGCCCCTTACCCTCACCACCCATGCGGCCATCGTCCAGATCCCTGCCGCGACATGGGACCGGCTTGGCGACGGCAACCCCTTTACCAGTCACCGCTTCCTGTCGGCGCTGGAATCGTCGCGCTCGGTCGGGACGGGCAGCGGCTGGCAGCCCTTGCATCTGACCGTCGAACGCGACGGCCAGATCGTCGGTGCGGCGCCGCTTTACGCCAAATCGCATAGTCAGGGCGAATATATCTTCGATCATGCCTGGGCGCAGGCCTATGCGCGGGCGGGCGGGCGCTATTATCCCAAGCTGCAATGCGCCGTGCCCTTCACGCCCGCCACCGGCACGCGGCTTCTGTCGCCCGATCCGGGCGTGCGTCAGGCGCTGCTGGCGGGCATGACCCAGATCGCCGAACGTGGCGGGGCATCCGGCGTCCACGTCACCTTCTGCACCGAGGCCGAGGCCGAACTGGGCGAAGCCGCAGGCTTTCTGCCGCGCGTCACGCAGCAGTTTCACTGGCTCAACCGCGGCTACGGCAGCTATGACGATTTCCTGGCCGCGCTGTCGTCACGCAAGCGCAAGGCGTTGCGCAAGGAACGCCAGCGGGCGCAGGAATTCGGCGGCCGCATCGTCCATCTGACCGGCGACGATCTGAAACCGCATCACTGGGACGCCTTCTGGGCCTTCTATCAGGATACCGGCGGGCGCAAATGGGGCACGCCCTACCTGACCCGCGCCTTCTTCGACCGCATCCACGACACGATGCGCGACGAAATCCTGCTGGTCATGGCCGAAAGCGACGGCCGCGCGATCGCGGGGGCGCTGAATTTCCTGGGGCCCGATGCCGTCTATGGCCGCTACTGGGGCTGCGTCGAAGACCACGCCTTCCTGCATTTCGAACTGTGCTACCATCAGGCCATCGACCACGCGATTGCCCATGGCCTGTCGCGTGTCGAGGCCGGCGCGCAGGGCGAACACAAGCTGGCGCGGGGATACGAGCCGGTGCCGATCCATTCGCTGCACTGGGTCGCGGATGAGGGATTCCTGCGCGCCCTGGCCGATTATCTGGATCAGGAACGCGAGGCGATGGGCGGCGAGATCGCGGCGCTGGCCGACTGGACCCCGTTCCGCAGGGGCTGAAGCAGGGCGGCCGGATCCGCATGGCCATGCGCGACCAGTGCCTGCAAGGCGGCCCGTCGCCCCGGCCGGTCGGGGTCCGGGTCGGCCTGCCACGGATGCCCGCCCAGCCTGTTCAGGTAGCTCGCGGCAAATCCGTGCTGCCGCGCGCCCGCCAGGATCAGCGCCAGATACCAGTCGAAGGGAACGAGGCCGGGCTGCGGGTCGCAGGCCAGATAGGTCATTGCCCGCGCCGGCCGGTTCCCGTGGCGGATCGTGACATCCTCGACGCGGTCATAACCGTGTCCCGCGCCCTCGAACCGGTCCAGCGCGGCCAGATCGGCAGACTCCATCGCGTAGAGAACCCCAGCCGCCTTGTCCGGGTCCGCGGCGATCAGCGCCGCCTTGCCGGACCCGTCCATGCCGCGCTTCTCGAAGCGGACGCAATGACCTTCCGCCCATGCCGGTCCCAGCAGCCGGGCCGAGGGACAGCGCGCCCTCAGCCGCGCCGACAGCATGTTGGAGCCATAGGCGAAATACAGGATCCCGCCCATGATCGCCGATCAGACCTTTTCCAGCAGCGACTCGCCGGCGCTGACGCTGCATTGTCCGGGCGCGTCCTCGATGTCGATCGCCTCGACATTGCCGTCCCGCAAAAGCGCGGCAAACCGTTTGCAGCGGCCGTAAAAGCCTGCGGGCGGAGCGTCGAAATCCAGGCCGAGCGCCTTGGTGACGCTGCCATCGGCGTCGGCCAGAACCTCGATCCCGGCTTCGGCCGCGCCGGTTGCATCGGACCACGCCTTGGCGACGAAGGGATCGTTGACGGTCAGGCAGACGATCCGGTCGATGCCCTTTTCGCGGAATTTGGGCGCGGTGCGCACGAAGCTGGGCATATGCGCGTTGGTGCAGGTGCCGGTAAAGGCGCCGGGCAGGCCGAACAGGGCGACGCGGCCCTCGGCCAGTTCGGCGGTGGAAACCGATTCGGGGCCTTTCTCGCCCACGCGCAGCAGGCTGCCTTGGGGGAATGTCTGACCGGTCTGGATGCTCATCGCGCCTACTCCATGAATTGCAACGGATTCGGCGTGACTATAGGCTGTGCCCCGATGACTGGCCAGCAGCCGGAAGGGTAGGGGATGCGGATCGTGATTGTCGGCGCGGGGCAGGCGGCTGCCTCGATGGCGGCGCGGCTGCGCGCGCAGGGCCATGACGGGCCGCTGACGGTGCTGGGTGCCGAACCCGTGGCGCCCTATCAGCGCCCGCCTCTGTCCAAGGCCTATCTGCTGGGTCAGATGGGATTGGATCGGCTGGTGCTGCGCGGCCCCGAATGGTGGCAGGATCAGGGGATCGACCTGCGCCTCGGCGAGACGGTCACCGCCATCGACCGCACCGCGCGCGAGGTCGTGTCGGATCGCGGCCGTCTTGCCTATGACGCGCTGGCGCTGACGCTGGGCGCGGTCCCGCGCCGGCTGCCGGCCTCGATGGGCGGTCATCTTCCGGGGGTTCACGTCATTCGCACATTGGCCGATGTCGATGCGCTGGCCCCTGCCATGCAGCCGGACCGCCGGCTGATCGTGATCGGCGGCGGCTATATCGGGCTGGAGGCCGCCGCGGTCGCCCGAAAGCTGGGATTGCAGGTCACGCTGATCGAGGCCGCGCCGCGCATCCTGGGCCGCGTCGCGGCCCCCGAGACGGCAAAGTTGATCCGCGAGCTGCACCATGCCCATGACGTGAAGATCCTGGAAGACATCGCGATAGAACGCATCCTGGGCGAGCCGCGCGCCACCGGGGTCAGTCTTGCCGACGGGCGCGAACTGCCGGCCGATATCGTGGTGACGGGAATCGGCGTGGCCCCTGAAACGGCCCTGGCCGAGGCGGCGGGGCTGAGGATCGACAATGGCATCGCGGCCGACGAACAGGGCCGCACATCGGATCCGGCGATCTGGGCGGCGGGCGATTGCGCCAGCTTTCCGTGGCAGGGCGGGCGCGCGCGGCTGGAAAGTGTCGGCGGCGCCATCGACATGGCCGAGGCCGTCGCCGACAACATGCGGGGCGCGGACCGGCCCTATCAGCCCAAACCGTGGTTCTGGTCCGACCAGTTCGACGCCAAGCTGCAGATTGCGGGTCTGGGCACCGGCTACGACCGGATCGTGACCCGTCAGGGCGATGGCGCGCATGGCGGCTCGGTCTGGTATTTTCGCGCGGACCGCCTGATTGCGGTGGATGCGCTGAACGACGCCCGCGCCTACATGATCGGCAAGCGCCTGATCGAGGCGGGCAGATCGCCCGATCCGGACGCCATTGCCGATGCCGCCGACCTGAAGGCGCTTCTGTCATGAGCCCCCGCAACGCCGTTGCGCCTGCAGGGGCGGGGGGGCGGTGCCTCTGGCCCGGGCTTGACGCCACCGCAGGGCGGCCCGTCGGGTGAGGATCGTCGGCGGCACGCTGCGCGGCCTGAAACTGGCCGAACTGGGCGCGGGCGATGCGGCGGCGCATCTGAGACCGACCACCGACCGGGTGCGCGAGGCGATCTTCAACCTGCTGATCAACGGCAGCCATGGCAATCCGCTGCCCGGCGCGCGGGTGCTGGATCTGTTCGCGGGCACCGGCGCCCTGGGGCTGGAGGCGCTGTCGCGCGGCGCAGCGCGGGTGAGCTTTGTCGATGACGGCATGACGGCGCGGGCGCTGATCCGGGCGAACGTGGAACGGGCGCGGGCGAAGGACGTGACCGACCTGTGGCGGCGCGATGCCACGCGGCTGGGCCCCGTCCCGGACCGGCCGTTCGGGATGATCTTTCTGGACCCGCCCTATGGTGCCGGCCTGGGCGAAGCTGCCATCGCTTCGGCGCTGCAGGGCGGCTGGATCGCCCCGGGGGCGATGATCGCCTGGGAAGAGGCGCGCGGACCGATCGTGCCTGCGCCGCTGGTCCGGATCGATCAGCGTCGATATGGCGATACATGGGTGACGCTGGCGCGATTGCCGGAAGGCTGAAATCCGCCAAGGCAGCAAGCCGCGACCGCCCGTCGCGGAGTCGTCGCGGGGTCGTCGCGGCTGTGGGGATATCGCCCCGCCCTGTCCGCGCGCGCTTCGCCCGGTCAGGCCGGTTCGGCGATGACGCGGGCTGCGGCTTCCAGCGCACCCGGCCCGTGCGCGATGTCCAGCGCCGTCATGCCGGCCTCCATGCAGCCGAGAACGCCCATGATCGTGGCCGCGTTGGCGTGGCCCATATGCGCCACGCGCAGCGCGTTCCGGGGCTGCGCCGCGCCCAGTCCGATGCCCAGCGTCACGCCGCATTGCTGGGACAGCCACTCGCGCAGATCATCCGCCCCCGGCACCGTCATGGCCGTGACCGAGGCCGCCCGCGCCATCGGGTCGCCGACCGACAGGCAGATCCCGCAACCGTCCTCGCCCCAGGCCTCGGCCGCGGCCCAGACCGCCCGGGCCAGCGCCGCATGGCGGGCCCATGTCGCGATCAGCCCCTCTTCATCCAGAATCATGCGCAGCGCCTCGTCCAGCGCAAAGAGATGCTGGACCGGCGGTGTGCCGCCCCAGAAGCGCCACAGGGCATCGGCCCCGGCGCGCGTGTGCCAGTCCCAGTAGGGCGTGACCCGCGGGCCTTTGCCCCGCGCCGCCGCCTTGTCCGAAAACCAGACGAAGGCCATGCCGGGCATCGTCATCATCCCTTTCTGGCTGGCCGCAATCAGCACATCCACGCCCCAATCGTCCATCATCATCGGCGCGCAGCCCAGCGAGGCGATCGCATCGACGGCCAGCAGCGCCGGGTGATCGCCCATCGCCGCGCGCAGCGCGGGAATGTCGGCGGTGGTGGCGCTGGCCGTGTCGGTCTGGCAGACCAGCACCGCGCGGATACGGCCCTCGCCGTCTTCGGCCAGACGCTGCGCCAGCCGCTCGGCCTCGGGCGGGGCGTTGCCGAAATCCAGCCGCTCGACCTCGACGCCAAGCTGGGTCAGAAGCTCGGCCCATGACCGGCCGAAATGACCCGAGGTCAGCACCAGCGCCCGATCGCCCGGTGCGAACATGTTGATCGCGGCGGCCTCCCAGCCGGCATGACCGTTGCCGATATAGGGCGCCAGATGGGCCGAGGTGCCGGCGAGGCGCTTCAGCTGGGCCATGACACGCAGGTTCAGTTGCGCCAGATCGTCGCCGTAGATGTCGGGCGAGGCGCGGTGCGCGGCGCGCATCACGCGGTCGGGCAGCGGCGAGGGGCCGGGAATGGCGATGGCGGGATGACCGGCGGCGAGGCTCATGGTGGCGGATCCTTCACGATGTGCAGAATTCGGTAGGATGCGGCGCGCGTGCAGTCAACCAGCCTCGCATCGCGGGGGACATTGGCGTCGCGGCACCAGGCCTCAGCGGAACCGGCGCGGGACCTGGGGGATGCGGCTGGGCGCATAATCGGCCGCCGGGTGCGGCGGTCGGCCATGGTGGCGCGACCAGAAGCGCGGGCCCCCGCGGCGCAGGAACAGCGGCAGCGCCAGCACGATTCCGGCGATGAAGCCCCCGGAATGGGCCCAGTAGGCGACGCCGCCGCCATCGCCTGCAACGGTGAAACCGCCGAACACCTGCAGCGCGAACCAGGCGCCCAGGACCAGCCAGGCCGGCACGGTGAAGATCTTGAAGAAGATGATGAAGATGGCGATGACATCGATCCTGGCCCGCGGAAACAGCAGCAGATAGCCGCCCATCACCCCCGCGATCGCGCCCGAAGCCCCCACCATCGGCACCGGCGAGAAGGGCGCAGCGGCGATCTGTCCCGCCGCCGCCGCCAGGCCGGCCGCAAGGTAGAAGGCCAGAAAGCCGCGATGGCCCATCTGGTCCTCCAGATTGTCCCCGAAAACCCACAGGAACAGCATGTTGCCGCCGACATGCAGCAACCCGGCATGCAGGAACATGTGGGTCAACAGACCCCACAGAAGTTGTCCGTTCACCACCGCCAGCGGATACAGCGCCAGCCGCGCCCACAGCCATTCCCCGCCCGGAACCCCGGGCAGCGTCATCAGATACATCACGATATTCGCCGCGATCAGCGCATAGGTGACATAGGGTGTCCTCTGCGAGGGATTATGGTCGCGGATCGGAAACATCGTGCCTCGCGGGGGCCTTGGTCCGGCCCTGGTCGGGGCCATGTTCGCCCGGTGCGCGGGAGGCTGCAAGCTTTCCCTGTCGCGGCGCTGCGCGGCGCGCTAGACAGGTGCCGGACACGCCTTTCCGGAGAGCTTTCATGACCAGCATGACCGACCGCAGGAACGCCGCCATCTCTCGTGGTGTCGGCATGACCACACAGATCTATGCCGAACGGGCCGAAAATGCCGAGATCTGGGACAAGGACGGCAATCGCTATATCGACTTTGCCGCGGGCATCGCGGTGGTCAATACCGGCCATCGCCATCCCAGAGTGATCGAGGCGGTTCGTGCCCAACTGGACCGCTTTACCCATACCTGCCATCAGGTCGTCCCCTACGAGAATTATGTCGCGCTGGCCGAGAGGCTGAACAGCCTCGTTCCCGGCGATTTCGACAAGAAGACCATCTTCGCCACGACCGGCGCCGAAGCGGTCGAAAACGCGGTCAAGATCGCGCGGCACCATACGCAGCGGCCGGGGATCATCAGCTTCGCGGGCGGGTTTCACGGGCGCACCTTCATGGGTATGGCGCTGACCGGAAAGGTTCAGCCCTACAAGGCCGGCTTCGGGCCGATGATGCCCGATATCTGGCACCTGCCCTTTCCCAACCCGCTGCACGGAGTCACGGCCGAGGATGCGCTGCGCGCCCTGACCGGTCTGTTCAAGGCCGATCTGGAGCCCGAGCGGGTGGCCGCGATCATCATCGAGCCGGTGCAGGGCGAGGGGGGATTCTACGAGGCGCCGCAGGGCTTCATGGCCGAATTGCGCGGGCTGTGCGACAAATACGGAATGCTGCTGATCGCGGACGAGGTGCAGACCGGCTTTGCGCGGACCGGCAAGCTGTTCGCGATGGACCATCATGGCGTCGCGGCCGATCTGGTGACGATGGCAAAGGGGCTTGGCGGCGGGCTGCCGATCAGCGCCGTGACCGGCCGGGCCGAGGTGATGGACAGCCCCAATCCCGGCGGTCTGGGCGGCACCTATGCAGGCAATCCGCTGGCCGTCGCGGCCGCTCATGCGGTGCTGGACGTGATCGAGGACGAGGATCTGTGCGACCGGGCCGTGCGGCTGGGCCAACGGCTGAAGCAGCGGCTGGCGGCTCTGCGCGACGAGGTGCCCGAGATCGCGGATATACGCGGCCCGGGCTTCATGAACGCGGTCGAGTTCAACCTGCCCGGCAGCGATTCACCGCATCCCGACTTTGCCAACCGGGTGCGGAGCGAGGCGCTGGATCGCGGCCTGATCCTGCTGACCTGCGGGGTGCATGGCAATGTGATCCGGTTCCTGGCCCCGCTGACCATCCCGGACGCGGTCTTCGAGGAGGCGCTGGATGTGATCGAGGCCAGCTTGATCGCGGCGCGGGAATAGGACCCGCAACGGACGCGCGGTGCTGATTCCGGAAATCCCGCCAGATGCGGGGCACGGGCAGCGGGTGCAGCGGGGCGGCTCGGGCTATGCACCACGCGGGCCGCGGCGACGCCGGGGATCGGGACTGCGCCCGAACCCCCGGAGACCGGCCCCCCATCACCGCCGCGGCAATGGGCCAATCGCCGTGACCGGCCGGACCGAGGGGATGGACGCCGCCATGCCGACCTTGCCACGGCGACAGCCGGCCCTATATCGGGTCATGCAATCTCCGGGCCGGCAAGGCCGGGCGCTCCGGGGCCGCGGTCGGCGGCGGTGTCGGCCGGGTTGATCATGGCGCACAACTCGTGCGACAGACAGCCGCAGCCGATGCAGTCGGAAAGCCGGTCCCGGACGTTCTGCAACAGGTGGATGCGGCGGTCCAGATCGGCGCGCCAGCCCTCGGAGATCCGGCGCCACCGGTCGCGATCCAGCGGCAGGCCATTGACGGCCGGACCCAGAGCGGTGCGGATTTCGGCCAGCGGGATCCCGGCCTGCTGACCGGCCTTGATGATCGCCAGGATCCGAAGGCTGGCGCGGCCATAGCGACGATGGCCGATCGCGTTGCGGGAGGCTGTCAAAAGCCCCTCGCGTTCATAGAAACGGATCGCCGAGACGGGGATTCCACTGCGCCGGGACAGCGCGCCGACGGGAAGGCTGTTCGGCAGAGACGATTGTGACGAATTGATTTTGCGGGACATTTTGTCCTTGTCCTCAACCAAGGTTCAGGCGCTAGGGTCGCATCCTGCAACGCAAATGGCAAGGAACAGGCATGGGACGACAGAAGATCATCGGCGTGATCCTGGGCTCGATCCGCGAGGGTCGGGTGAATGATCGCGTCGCGCGTTGGGTCACCGGCCAGCTTGAGCGGCACGGTTTTGCCACGCGGCTGATCGACCCGGCCGATCCCGGCCTGCTGCCGGTGCAGATCGGCGACAAGGCGGCGATCGGCAGCCTGCACCAGCGGATGCAGGGGCTGGACGGTTTCGTCATCGTCACGCCGGAATACAATCACGCCGAGCCGGGGCCGCTGAAGACGCTGATCGATTCCTCGGGGCCGGGCTGGTTCGCACGGCCCGTGGGGCTGATCAGCTATGGCGGCATGTCGGGCGGGCTGCGCGCGATCGAGGCGCTGCGCATCATCCTGGCCGAACTGCACACCGTGACCCTGCGCGATACGGTCAGTTTCGTCTCGCCCTGGCGGAGGATCGACGAAGCGGGGCGGATCGCCGACCCCGAGGACGCGGCGGCGGTCGAGGCGGCGATGGCCGTCTTCGCGCATCGGCTGGACTGGTGGGCCGACGCGCTGGCCGTGGCGCGCGAAGGACGACCCTATGATCCGGAGGAGGGGTGATGGACCGGCTTCTGAAGGACCCCCGCGCATGGGGGCTGATGATGGCCGCGATGCTGACCATCATGTCCAACGCCACGATCACCCCCTCGCTGCCGGGGCTCGAGGCGCGCTTTGCCGACGACCCCCGGGCCGCGACGCTGACCCGTCTGCTGATCACCGCGCCCTCGCTGCTGGTCGCCATCGTCGCGCCTTTCGCCGGCAGCCTTACCGACCGGCTGGGGCGGCGCAAGCCGCTGCTGGTGGGCATGGTGATCTATACCGTGGCGGGAACCGCAGGGCTGTATCTGGATTCGATCGAGGCCATTCTGGTCAGCCGCCTGGTGCTGGGCCTGGGGGTGGCGTCGATCATGACGTCGCAGGCCGCGCTGGTCGGCGATTATTTCGAAGGTCCGGCGCGTGGGCGGCTGATGGGCTATCAGATCGCCGCGACCAATCTGGGCGGACTGGTCTTTGTCAGCGTGGCGGGCGTGCTGGCCGCCCAGGACGCGCGCCTGCCCTTTGCGATCTACGGGCTGGCCGGGCTGCTGCTGCCGATCCTGTCGGCGATCCTGCCCGAGCCGGCGCGCGCGGCCGATGGCAGACCCGTCAGCGGACCGCATCTGACCGGGGCCGAGCCGGGCTGGCAGGGCGTGGTCGCGGTGATGGCGGGCGCGGCGATGCTGACCTTCGTGATCTTCTACGCGATCCCGACGCAACTGCCCTATCAGCTGAACGCGATGGGTCTGACCGATCCGACCAGCGCCGGGGCGGCGATGGGGGCGATGATGCTGGCCGCGGCCATAGCCTCGATCGTCTCGGGGCTGGTGCGGCCCCGGCTGGGGCGGATCGGGACGCCGGTGACGGGGTATCTGTTGCTGGCGACCGGATTTGCGGGGCTGACGGCCGAACATTCGCTGCCGGCCGAGATGATCTCGACCGGGCTGATCGGCGCGGGGCTGGGCTTTTGCATGCCGACCTTCATCACCACGGCGCTGAACGTGACGCCCGCGCGGCATCGCGGGCTGATCTCGGGGCTGATGACGGCGGCGATTTTTCTGGGTCAGTTCCTGTCGCCTCTGGCATCTCAGCCGCTGGTCGCCCATCTGGGCTATTCGGGCACGTTTCGCGTGGGCGCGATCGCCTTTGTCGCGCTGGCGGTGCTGCTGACCATCACGTTGCGGCGACAGGGCGGCGGTGCGGCCCGGCCGGTGCGGGCGAACTGACGGCCGAAGGACAAGGAAACGAGGGATGACGAATATCATCGAAATCGACGATCTGTCGAAGCAATACGGCAGCGGCACCACGGCGCTGCAAGGCGTCAGCATGGAGATTGCCGAGGGCGAGATCGTGGCCCTGCTGGGCCCGAACGGGGCAGGCAAGACGACGCTGATCTCGATCATCTGCGGGCTGGTCGTGCCTACGGGCGGCACCGTCCGCGTCGGCGGCCACGACATCCGCACCGATTGGCGCGCCGCGCGGCGGCTGATCGGGCTGGTCCCGCAGGAAATCGCGCTGGAGCCGTTCGAGACGGTCTGGAACACGGTGCGATTCACGCGCGGCCTGTATGGCGCGGGGCCCGACGATGCCTATCTGGAACAGGTGCTGCGGTCGCTGGCCCTGTGGGACAAGCGCGCCGCGATGACGCGCGAATTGTCGGGCGGGATGAAGCGGCGGGTGCTGATCGCCAAGGCGCTGTCGCATCAGCCCAGGGTGCTGTTTCTGGACGAACCGACGGCGGGGGTCGATGTGGCCCTGCGCCGCGAGATGTGGCAGGTCGTCGAAGGGCTGCGCCGCGACGGCGTGACCATCATCCTGACCACGCATTATCTGGAAGAGGCCGAGGAGATGGCCGACCGCATCGGTGTCATCAATCGGGGCGAATTGCTGCTGATGAAGCCCAAGGACGACCTGATGGGCGAGTTCGGCAGGAAATCCCTGACCATCGAACTGGATGCGCCGCTGACGGCGGTTCCGAAATCGGTCGCGGATCGCGGTCTGGTTCTGTCCGAAGACGGGCGCGCGATCCGCTATGATTACGACACGCGGGCCGAGCGCACGGGCATTGCGCGCCTGCTGGGCGATCTGGCCGGCGAGGGCGTGACGGTGCGCGATGTCTCGACCCGGCAATCCAGCCTTGAAGAGGTGTTCATGACGCTGGTCAACGAGGACAGGAAAGCGGAGGACGCGGCATGAGCCCGGCCGTCAACTGGCCCGGCATCTGGGCGATCTTCCATCACGAGATGATGCGATTCTTCCGCACCATCATGCAGTCGATGCTGTCGCCGGTGATCTCGACGACGCTGTATTTCGTGGTCTTCGGCGCGGCGATCGGCGGACGTATCCAGTCGGTCGAGGGCGTGCCCTACGGCGCCTTCATCGTGCCCGGCCTGATGATGCTGACGATTCTTCAGCAATCGGTCAGCAATGCCAGTTTCGGGATCTATTTCCCGAAATTCTCGGGCACGATCTACGAATATCTGGTCTCGCCCGTCGGCTGGATCGAGGTGACGGCGGGTTTTGTCGGCGCGGCCGCGGTCAAGGCGATGCTGATCGCGCTGGTGATCCTGGCGACCAGTTTCTTCTTCGTGGGCGTTCATATCCTGCATCCGTTCTGGATGATGGCCTTCCTGTTCCTGACCGCGCTTGGCTTTTCGTTGCTGGGCTTCATCATCGGGCTTTGGGCCCGGTCGTTCGAGCAGTTGCAACTGATCCCGCTGATGGTCATCACGCCCCTGGTGTTTTTGGGCGGCGCCTTCTATTCGGCCTCGATGCTGCCGCCCTTCTGGGAGGCGGTGGCCAAGCTGAATCCGGTTCTCTACCTGATCTCGGGCTTTCGCTGGGCCTTCTTCGGGCTGGCCGATGTGCCCGTCGGCGTGTCGCTGGTCGCGGTGGCGGTCATGGTGGTGATCTGCTTTGCCATCATCCGCTGGATCTTCGCGACCGGCTGGCGGCTGCGGGAATAGGCATCGGCGCGGTGGCGGGCCGCCCGACCACATGTCTGGCACAGCCACATCCGCGCCCGCCTGCGGTCGGGCGCGGCCGCGTTTTCTGAACCGGCATCCGGGCCGGCCGCCGGATTGGTGGCCAGCGTGGCGGGTTAGCGGGTGAACTTCTTGTATTTCACCCGCTTCGGCTCGATACTGTCCGGTCCCAGCCTGCGCACCTTGTCCTGTTCATAGGCCTCGAAATTGCCTTCGAACCATTCGACATGGGCATCGCCCTCGAAGGCCAGGATATGGGTGCAGAGGCGATCGAGGAAGAAGCGGTCGTGGCTGATGATCACCGCGCAGCCGGCAAAATCTTCCAACGCGGCTTCCAGCGCCTGAAGCGTCTCGACGTCCAGATCGTTGGTCGGTTCGTCCAGCAGCAGCACGTTGCCGCCCGATTTCAGCAGCTTGGCCATGTGGACGCGGTTGCGTTCCCCGCCCGACAGCTGGCCGACCTTCTTCTGCTGGTCGCCGCCCTTGAAGTTGAAGGCGCTGCAATAGGCGCGGCTGTTCATCTGCGCGTCGCCCAGAACGATCTGTTCGGCACCGCCGGAAATTTCCTCCCACACGGTCTTGCCGGCTTCCAGCGCGTCGCGGGACTGATCGACATAGGACAGGTGCACCGTGTCGCCATAGGTGATTTCGCCGTCATCGGGCTGTTCCTGCCCGGTCAGCATCCGGAACAGGGTCGATTTGCCGGCGCCGTTCGGGCCGATCACGCCGACGATGCCGCCGGGCGGAAGGCTGAAATCCAGCCCCTCGATCAAAAGCTTGTCGCCCATGGCCTTCTTGAGGCCGTCGACCTCGATCACCTTGTTGCCCAGGCGTTCGCCATTCGGGATGATGATCTGCGCGCGGGACAGTTTCTCGCGTTCGGACTGGCCGGCCATCTCGTTATAGGCGTTGATCCGGGCCTTCTGCTTGGCCTGACGGGCCTTGGCGCCGGCGCGAATCCATTCCAGTTCGCGTTCCAGAACCTTCTGCTTGGACTTGTCCTCGCGCGCTTCCTGTTCCAGCCGCTTGGCCTTCTGTTCCAGCCAGGCCGAGTAATTGCCCTCGTAGGGGATGCCGCGGCCGCGATCCAGTTCCAGGATCCAGCCGGTGATGTCGTCGAGGAAATAGCGGTCATGCGTCACGATCAGGATCGTGCCCTTGTATTCGATCAGGTGCTTTTGCAGCCAGGCAATGGTTTCCGCGTCCAGGTGGTTGGTCGGCTCGTCCAGAAGCAGCATGTCCGGTGCTTCCAGCAGCAGCTTGCACAACGCGACGCGGCGCCGTTCGCCGCCCGACAGGGTCTCGACATCGGCATCGTCGGGCGGGCAGCGCAAAGCCTCCATCGCGACGTCGATCTGGCTGTCCAGATCCCACAGGTCCTCGGCGTCGATCTGATCCTGCAACGCGGCCATTTCCTCGGCCGTCTCGTCGGAATAGTTCATCGCCAGTTCGTTGTAGCGATCCAGCTTCTGCTGCTTGGCCTTCACACCTTCCATGACATTGCCGCGCACGTTCAGCGCCGGGTCAAGCTGCGGCTCCTGCGGCAGATAGCCCACGGTCGCGCCCTTCGCGGCCCAGGCCTCGCCGGTGAAATCCTTGTCCAGACCGGCCATCACGCGCAGCAGAGTGGATTTGCCGGCGCCATTGACGCCGACCACGCCGATCTTGACGCCGGGCAGAAAGTTCAGGCGGATGTTCTCGAACACCTTCTTGCCGCCGGCATAGGTCTTGGACACGCCGTCCATGTGATACACGAACTGATAGGACGCCATCGGAATCTCCTGAAGGTTTTGCAGGCTATGTAGGCCAAAGCGCGGGCGGCGAAAAGGTCAGCGCAGCCGGTCGACGAAATCGGAGCCCATCTCGCGGGCGAGAAAGTCGATCTGCGGAGCCAGCCTTTCGGTCAGCGCCTCGACCGTCTCGGGCGGGGGTTGCAGGCCCGCGGGATTGGCAAAGACCTTCTGGCGCAGGTTCATGTAGGGGAAGGGGCCGATGCCCAGATAATCCTCGATCTCGTCCATCAGCAGGTCGGGCTCGCGCGCGATGCGGCCGAAGGGGATCACCATCATCTGCGGAAACCGCGCCCGCCAGCGCGGCAGATAGGTCGCGTAATCGCCGCGATCGAGCAGCACGGGGTTGTCCAGCTCGGCCCGCCAGTCTGAATTGGTCGCGGGCACGCGCCTTTCGCGCCGAAGATTCATCCGAAGCTGCGAGATGGCGCGGTCGACCGGGTGACGGATCAGGTAGACGATCTTGGCCTTCTTCAGAAAGCCCGCCACGAAATCCACGCCGTCTTCGGGCAGGGTCGAATATTCGGGCGTGAAATCCATCGGCACGGCATGGGCGGGGGCGGGAAAGAAGACGCGCTTGTACCATTGGTTGTGAAACATCCGGCCAGCCGTCAGCCCGTCCAGATAGGCATCCAGTTCCGGTGGCACCGGCACGTCGCGTCTGGCATGGCGGTCGCGGATCTCGGCCGGCTTGTTGCGATAGTGCCAGCCGATCCAGCGGCGGTGTCCGGGGATGAAGCGGTGGTTGAAATACTGCACCTCCTTGAAGGGCGGGATCCAGACCTGCGGATGCTGGCCCAGCATCTGCGCCAGCCAGCTTGTCCCCGCCTTCTGCGCACCGATGCACAGGGCGCCGGGCTTGCGCGGGGCGCCGTCGGGGTCGAAAGCCGGGCTGATGGTGATCATCGTCTGAATCAAGGGCATCCCCCGCAAAACGGCGTCATCGGTCTTCTGGGCCGCCTGCGCAGGATAGGACGCCGAACCGGCACGTCAAACCGGTGATCGGCAGCCGGATGATGCGGGTCGGTGCGCGCGCGCGGTGCGTCCCGCGCCACGGGGGTGGCAAAGCCACGTCCGGCTGGCGCCGCCACAGGGACGGCGGATCGAAGCGCTGGATCCCGAAGATGCCGACTGGCCAGAAGACAGTTCCCAAAAGCCCCTATTCGCGCAGCTTCACGACGTTGCTTTGCGAATGGTTGGCATAGGTCGGCCAGTCGGGTTCGTATTGCTGGGCCTGGTTTCCCCAGACATTCCAGCCCTCGCGCGGACCGCGTGCGAACATTTCCAGCCGGGGGCCCCAGCTGCACGCCTCGATCAGACCGTATTGTTCGTCGGGCTTGCGGCTGTGCTCGCGCTTCTGGGTGACGAGGATATTTTCCTGCGACCGGCCCGCCGCCAATGTCCGCACATCCTTGCCGCGCACCCCGAACAGCAGGATTTCGGTCACGTTGCGGAAATAGAAGCCGACCCCGCGACGGTCCGGGCCGCCATCCTTGCGGATCTTGTACCAGATCAGGTTGCTTTTGTATCTGAAGCCCCATTGATCCATGACCCGAAGCCCTTCGGGCAGCAGCGCGTTCGGAACCCACAGATACAGGTGCGCGCGCGCGGCTGCGATGGCCTCGACCGGCAGATCGCAGATGTCGTCCAGCGTCATGGTCGGATAGCGCGACAGCCTTTTGTGTTCTGGCGCCATCTTGCCGGTGCGGTTCTGGAACTGCCAGGGCGGATCGGCGAGGATGGTGCCGAAACGCGTGGATCCGGCTGCCGCCAGAAGATCGTCACTCGCGCTGTTCATCGCCTCGCCCTTCTACATATAGTGCTTCGGTGATCCCGAATACCAATAGCGGACAACCGGCCCCGCCGCCACCTTCAATCCGCGGCAGAAGCTTGGACATATGCGTCGTCGATTCGCCATAGGACGATCCTCGTCCCAAAGTCCTGAAGATTCGTTGCAGCGCGTCGGATCGGGTGACGATCACGCCCACGCTCAGCGCGCGCAGATCGAAGAGCAGCCTGAAATTGTTCAGATCACGGTCATAGAACGGATCCTTGTTGTTCCATTCGATTTCCAGGCCGATGCCGTTCTTGAAGCAGTCCACCTTGTGCGTGGGGCTTTCGGTCAGCGAATCGTCCACGACGATGCCGGTCCGGAACTGGCGTTCGGACCATCCGCGCCGCGCCAGCGCGCCGTCGATGAAGGCCGAGACGCGCGACTTGTTGCCGCCGCCGACTTCGATCCATTCGCGTCGCAGCCGGAACGCGGTCAGGACATCGACGATATCGCGCCATTCGTCGGGGAAATCATGGGCCAGGATCGCGCTGGCATGGCGCCATTCATGGACCTCGTAGTGATCGCTGATGAAGGCGGGCAGCCGGTTGCGCAGGCTCACATGTGACCCCACAGGTCGTATTCGCCGGCCTCGTCCACGGTCACGGTGACGATATCGCCGGGCGACAGCGCCTCGAACCCCTGGTCGATGAACAGGTTGCCGTCGATTTCGGG
>DBFD01000061.1:559-23725 GCA_002294185.1 Paracoccus sp. UBA889 | reverse complement strand
GCATCGGCTTTGGTGCGGCAGGTGGCGCCATCGGCGTCCACCTGATCCACGATCACCTGGACCCGCTGTCCGATCTTGGCGGCGAGCTTTGCCTCGCTGATGGCCTGCGCCTTCTGCATGAACCGCTCGAACCTGTCCTGCTTGATTTCGGGGGCGACATGATCGGGCAGATCGTTTGCCCGCGCGCCCTTGACGTTCTCGTATTGAAAGCAGCCGACGCGATCCAGTCGCGCCTCGTCCAGCCAGTCCAGCAGGGTCTGGAATTCGGTCTCGGTCTCGCCGGGATAGCCGACGATGAAGGTGGATCGCAGGGTGATCTGGGGGCAGATCGCGCGCCAGGCCGCGACCTCGTCCAGCGTCTTCGCCGCCGCCGCCGGCCGGGCCATGCGGCGCAGCACGTCAGGATGCGCGTGCTGGAAGGGAATGTCCAGATAGGGCAGCACCCGTCCTTCGGCCATCAGCGGGATCAGGTCGCGCACATGCGGATAGGGATAGACATAATGCAGCCGCACCCATGCCCCCAGCGAGCCAAGGTCGCGGGCCAGATCGGTGATATGGGCGCGGTGGCCGCGTTCCTCGGCATGGCGGCGGTCAAGGCCGTAGGCGCTGGTGTCCTGGCTGATGACCAGAAGCTCGCGGACCCCGGCCTCGACCAGCCTTTCGGCCTCGCGGATCACCGCATGGGCCGGGCGGCTGACCAGGCGGCCGCGCATGTCGGGGATGATGCAGAACTTGCACTTATGGTTACAGCCCTCTGAGATCTTGAGATAACTGTAATGGCGCGGCGTCAGGCTGACGCCGCTGGCGGGCAGCAGGTCGATGAACGGATCGGGCGCGGGCGGGACCGCGTCATGGACCGCATCCAGGACCTGTTCGTATTGATGCGGTCCGGTCACGGCCAGGACGCGGGGATGCGCGCCGGTGATATAGTCGGGCTCCGCCCCCAGGCAGCCGGTGACGATCACCCGGCCGTTTTCGGCCAGCGCCTCGCCGATCGCATCCAGCGATTCCGCCTTGGCGCTGTCCAGAAAGCCGCAGGTGTTGACGACCACCGCATCCGCGCCCGCGTAATCCGCGCTGATCGCGTAACCCTCGGCGCGCAGGCGCGTCAGGATGCGTTCGCTGTCCACCAGCGCCTTGGGGCAACCCAGGCTGACCATGCCGATGGTCGGCTGACCGTCGCGCCGCTGTTCGGGGATGCGGGCGCGGGCAAGGTCGGGGCGAAGATCGGGCGGGTTCTGCTGCATGGGCCGCAGATAAGCGATTCCGCCCGGTCAGGGAAGGGCCGCGCACAAGACCTGACGATTGCGTGACAGGAGCGACTGACGGCTTTCGCGCCGGCTTGCTTCCGCCGATACTGTTGCCATGACCACGACCATGGCCCGGCTGATGCTTGCCCTTGTCCTTGTCGCGCCGCCGCCGGCCGGCCCCCGGCTGCCGGCGCCCGAGCGCGGTCGATGAAGGCGGCCCGGATCGCGCTGCTGGTCGCGCTGGCCCTGGCGCCGCTGCCGGCGGCGGCCGAGATGCGCGTGACCGATGGCTATCTGGATATCTGGAACGACAAGGGCGGCAATGTCCTGCAGATGGTCCGGCGGCGGGCCGAACTGGCGCGGTCAAGCCGTCCGATCCGCATCCGGGGCGTTTGCGATTCGGCCTGCACGATTCTGACTACGCTGCCCAATGCCTGTCTGGGCCCGAAACTGACGATCGGCTTTCACGCGCCGCGCATCCCCGGCACCACGATCATCCCGCCGCTGGTCGATCAGATCATGGGTGAATATTACCGCAACGGGATCCGCCGGGAATGGTTCGGCGGCTGGAACCGGTCCTTGTCGATCAACCGGATCAGCGCGCGCGAATACGTCCGCCTCGATCCGCAGGCGAAGATCTGCAAAAGGTCGAAACGGCCGGGCCGCAAGAAATGAACCCGCATCCCGCCCGTCGCGGCACGGAGTTGCGGGCCGCGGGCCCGATTACGACGTCACCTGCTTGCGATCCGAGCAGGTGGCTTTCCGCGCCGGCGCGATCGGTTGGGGCCGGGTTTCGCCCTGGGCGTCGCCGGTCTGCGGCGTGGCCTGTGTCTGCGGCGCGGGGATCACGGGAACGGGTGTCGGCGTCTCTTGCGCGACAGCAGGCAGGGCCAGCAGCGCGGCAATGGCGGCGGAAACGGTCAGACGGGGCATGGCGGTTCCTGTCCAGTTGGGATGTATCCGGACAGAATGCGGCCGAATCACCCATTTTCCAAAGGAAACCCGCCGGCATCGGCGGCAGATCGCATGTCCGACCCCACCGAAACGTGACTGTTCCCGCATCCGACGGCCTTCTATCCCTGTCCGGGTGCGACATCCGATGACGACCCGAAAGGAACGCCCATGCCGACCCGCCGCCATTTGCTGACCGCCTGTGCCGCGCTCGGTGCCGCCGCGCTGCCGGCCTTCGCGCAGGACCGGCCCAACCCGATGCCCGAGGAACTGCGCAAGGCGCTGGAACGCTCGCCCAATGCTCCGGTTCTGGGCAATCCGCAGGGCGATGTCACGCTGACCGAGTTCTTCGACTACAATTGTCCCTTCTGCCGGAAGATGGTCGGCACGGTGCAGAGGCTGATCCTGTCCGATCCGCAGCTTCGCGTCGTCTATCGCGAATGGCCGGTCTTCGGGCCCGGCAGCGAATTTGCGGCCCGCGCCTCGCTGGCCTCGCTGAGCCAGGGAAAATACTGGCAGTTCCATGAGGCGCTGATGAAATTGAAGGTGCGCGCGGCCGAACCGACGGTGATGCGCGTCGCCCGTGAGGTCGGACTGGATGAGGCGCAATTGCGCCGCGAGATGGACGCCAAGCGTGTCAGTGACCACATCGCCCTGTCCTTCCAGCTTGCCGATCATATGGGCCTGATGGGGACGCCCGCCTTCGTCGCCGGAGACGAGGCCGTCTTCGGCGCGATGAGCCTGAAGGAAATGCGTGATATGGTCGCCCGAGCCCGCAAGACGCTGGGCACCTCGGCGGGCTGAAGGGATCTTCGACGGCGCTTTCGGTTCGGTGGCCGCATCCCGGGGCCGGGCGGGGCCGTCGGTTCAGCGCACCTTTTCCATCAGGACCGAACGCCGCGAACAATCGCGCCGCGCATCGGGCGCGCAGTCGCGTGGCTGAAGATCGCGGGTCAGGCAGATGCGGACCTCCTGCAGGGCCTCGGACCGGCAGGTGACGGTGATGCCGTCGCGGGTCAGCGCCGGATTGGCCTCGATGAAGGCATCCTCGATGACCGAGGGCGGCAGCGTGATGTCGCGGGACAGGCCGTCGAACACACCGGGGATGCGCGCGCGCGTCGCCGCCTCGCGGGTGGCCGCGAAGTAGCCGGCCGCCGACAGCCCCGAACAGCGGCCATGTTTCTTCCACTGATACCAGGCCAGTCCGCCCGAGCCCATCAGATCCGCCATCGCCTGACTGTCCCGCCGCGACGGGTCGCGATCGTCCGAGGCGCAATCCTGCGGCCAGCCGCGTTCATATTGCGGCCAGAGCCCATGGACGATGAAATCGGTCTTGCCGCCGGCGTCGCATTGCCCGGCATCGCGGGAATCCCCCGTCGCACGGCACCAGGAGGGCGACCAGCCAAGCGACAGGACGTAATAATCGAACCGGCCGGCGCGGTCCTGGGCGGCGGCCGGCACTGCAAGGCTTGCCCAAAGCATCGCGGCAAGAAGGGCGGACAGGCGTTTCATGGTCCAAGTCTAGCCCGCCAAATGCCGCCGCGCACCGAGATTCGTGCGATTCCCCTTTTCCCGTGCCGACGAAATCGCTATATCCACCCGCAATTCCCCCCGAAAACGAGGAATGGCACCCGCCGAAAGCCGTTTTCCCGGCTGATGAAGGCCATCCTCGGGGCCGAGATGCGAAGGAGAAAGACATGAACAAGCCGCTGATGGCCAAGGCTACCGCCGTCTGGCTGGTTGACAACACCACGCTGAGTTTCAAGCAGATCGGCGATTTCTGCGGTCTGCACGAGTTGGAAGTGCAGGGCATCGCCGATGGCGACGTGGCTGCCGGCGTGAAGGGCTATGATCCGGTGGCCTCGCACCAGCTTGAGCCGGCCGAGATCAAGAAGGGCGAGGCCGATCCCGCCTATTCGCTGAAACTGAAATACAATCCTGCCGCCGAGGGCGAGGAAAAGCGTCGCGGGCCGCGCTACACGCCGCTGTCCAAGCGTCAGGACCGCCCCGCCGCGATCCTGTGGCTGGTGAAATTTCATCCCGAACTGGCCGATTCCCAGGTCGCCAAGCTGGTCGGCACGACCAAGCCCACGATCAACTCGATCCGCGACCGGACGCATTGGAACATCTCCAACATCCAGCCGATCGACCCGGTCGCGCTGGGCCTGTGCCGCCAGACCGAACTGGATGCCGCTGTCCAGAAGGCGGCCAAGAAACGCGCCGCCGACGGCGAGGTGATGACCGATGACGAACGGCGCAAGCTGGTCAGCACCGAAACCTCGCTGGCGATGAGCGGGGAGGAACCGCGCCTGCCCACCGCCATCGCCGGGCTGGAGAATTTCTCGCTGTCCAGGGACGAGGACGAAGAGGAAAAGCCGCAGCGCGAGGTGGATGCGGACAGTTTCTTCAACCTGCCCGACAGCGGCGACGATGAGGATGAGGACGACCGCTAGGCCGACCGTCTGCACAAGGGAAAGCCGGCGCGGAGAAACCCGCGCCGGCGTTTTCATGGTCCGTGACCGTGGCCGTCAGGTCTTGCTGCGGACCAGCCTGCCCAGCCATATCAGGATGCAGGCACCGATGACCGCGACCACAAGCTGTCCGATGACGCCGCCGGCTGTGCCGCCCAGCAGCGCGCGGAACAGCCAGTTCCCGACCAGCGCGCCCAGAATGCCCAGGATGATGTTCACGACCAGGCTGTGATCGCTTTTCATGATCTTTTCCGCGATCCAGCCTGCAATCGCGCCGAGAATGATGGACAGAATCCAGCCGAAACCTTCCATGACGAGCCTTCCCTGATTGATGCCAAGGCACCGCTTCCGCGGCGCCGTTCGCCGACAAAATGCGCGGCGGAAGCCAATCGTTCCGCCACGCCGCAAATCCGCCGTCAGATCGACAGGCAGATATATTTCATCTCCAGATAATCATCGATGCCGTGGTGGCTGCCCTCGCGGCCCAGGCCCGACTGCTTGACGCCGCCGAAGGGCGCCACTTCGGTCGAGATGATCCCGGTGTTCACGCCGACGATGCCGTATTCCAGCGCCTCCTGAACCCGGGTGATCCGGCCCACGTCGCGGGCATAGAAATAGGACGCCAGTCCGAAGATGGTCGCGTTGGCCTTGTCCACGACCTCGTCTTCGGTCTCGAACAGGAACAGCGGCGCCAGCGGGCCGAAGGTTTCCTCGGTCGCGACCTTCATGCCATCGTTGACGCCGGTCACCACGGTCGGCTGGAAGAACAGGCCGTCGATCCGCTTGCCGCCGGTCACGACATCGCCGCCGCCATCCAGCACGTCCTTGATATGTTCTTCGACCTTCTCCACCGCGTCCTCGTTGATCAGCGGCCCGGTGGTGGTGCCGTCTTCCAGCCCGTCGCCGACGCGCAGCTTGTCCACGGCGGCGGCCAGCTTCTTGGCGAATGCGTCATAGACACCCGCCTGCACATAGATCCGGTTGGCGCAAACGCAGGTCTGGCCGTTATTGCGGAATTTCGACGCCATCGCGCCCTCGACCGCGGCGTCCAGATCGGCATCGTCAAAGACGATGAAGGGCGCGTTGCCGCCCAGTTCCATGCTGCATTTCATCACCTGATCGGCGGCCTGGCGCAGCAGGATGCGGCCGACCTCGGTCGAGCCGGTGAAGGTCAGCTTGCGGACCTTGGGGTTCTCGCAGAATTCCTTGCCGACCTCCGATGACCGCGACGAGGTGACGACCGACAGGATGCCCTTGGGCAGGCCCGCGCGCTCGCCCAACACCGCCATCGCCAGCGCGGAAAGCGGCGTCTCGGCGGCGGGACGGGCGACGAAGCCACAGCCGACCGCCAGCGCCGGTCCCGCCTTGCGCGCGATCATCGCATTGGGGAAATTCCACGGCGTGATGCTGCCCACGACGCCGACCGGCTGGCGGATCACGGTCAGGCGCTTGTCGGGCTGGTGGCCCGGGATGGTCTCGCCATAGACGCGCTTGGCCTCTTCGCCGAACCATTCGATGAAGCTGGCGCCATAGGCGATCTCTCCCTTGGCCTCGGCCAGGGGCTTGCCCATCTCGGCGGTCAGGATGCGGCCCAGGTCGTCCTGGTTTTCCATCATCAGGTCGAACCACTTGCGCATCACCTGCGCGCGTTCCTTGGCGGTCTTCGCGGCCCAGCCCTTCATCGCCTGGGCGGCGGCGTCGATGGCGCGGGCAACCTCGGACCGGGTCAGATCGGCGACCTTCGCGATCACGTCGCCGCGGGCGGGATTGACCACATCGAAGGTGGCACCGTCATCGGCATCGACCCATTCGCCGGCAACGAAGGCGCGCGTTTCCAGCAGCGACGGGTCGCGCAGCAGGGTTTTCAGATCGGTGGAATGCTTGGTCATCGGCTTCGGCCTCCTTGGCGATTTGGCGATAGATGATCACGCTGCCCCAGCCTTGTCAAAGTGGGCGGGTTCCCGCCGCGGCGGCAATAAAAAGTGATGTCCTGTTGATGGCGGCGCAGGAACGTCCTTGCGGCGGGCGGGGTTGGATCGCCAATGATCCGCAAGCCCGGATCGGCAAACAAGGAGAAGAACGATGCGCAAGCTGTTCATGACCACCACCGCCGCCGCGATCGCACTGGCGGGCGCGGCCCAGGCCCAGACCATGGCCACGGCCGGCACCGATCTGAACGTTCGTTCGGGTCCCGGCGTGCAGAACGAGGTGATCGGCTCGATCAAGTCGGGCGCCGAAGTCACCGTAAGCGGCTGTATCGAAAGCGCCAATTGGTGCGAGGTCGTCGCCGGCGATCTCAGCGGCTGGTCCTATGGCGATTACCTGACCGTCAAGGCCGGCGACAAGATCGAGCCGCTGTATCCCAACCGCCAGCAGATCGGCGTCACGGTGATCGAGGCCCCGGCGGCGGACAAGGCCGGCGCCGGCCAGAACGCCGCCGTGGGCGGCGTGACGGGGGCGGCGATGGGTGCCCTGGTCGCGGGACCGATCGGCGCGGTCGCGGGCGCGGCGCTTGGCGGAACCTCGGGCGCTGCCGCGACCGAGGAACCTGACGCGCAAGTTACGACCTACGTGACCCAGAACACCGTCGATCCGGTCTATCTGGAGGGCGAGGTCGTGCCCGGTGCCGGCATTCCCGAAGACGTGACCCTGTATGATATCCCGGAATATCCGGCTTATCGCTATGCCCAGATCAATGGACAGACGGTTCTGGTGAACCCGAACGACCGCCAGATCGTTTACATCTATCGCTGAGTTTTTCCCTCTTGGCGATCTCTGGGGGCGGTGCGCTTGTCGCACCGCCCTTTCTCATGCGCCGAAACGCACCGACCAGCAGGGTTGCAGATCGCCTGGCGCGGGTTCGGCCGCGTGGATTGCGCGCGCCACCGCACGGGCCAGGGTGCAGGACGCGGCATGGCCCAGCCCGAAGACCTGCGCCACCGGGTCCGCGACCCGCCGCGCCCCGGTCGAGACGGCGAAGACCAAATCGCCATCCATCGGCGTATGACTGGGAACCAGCGCGCGGGCCAGCCCGTCATGCGCGGCGATGGCCAGCCGTTGCAGCGCCGCCTTGTCCAGGGCGGCATCGGTGGCGACGATGGCGAGGGTCGTGGCCTCGCCCTGACGTTTCATCGGCTGCGGCTCTTGCGCGGCCGGGAAGCTGCGCGGCAGGCCGCCGCGCCCGAATTCACCCTCCAGTTCCCACGGCGCGGCCCAGAAATGCGGGCCTTCGCCGATGGTCGCCGAGCCTATCGCATTGACCACGACCAGCGCCCCCATGGTCAGGCCGTTCTCCAGCACCGCCGAGGCCGAGCCCAGCCCGCCCTTCAGCCGTCCCGTCATCGCCCCTGTTCCCGCGCCCGCGCTGCCGATGCCGAAATCGGGCGCGGCGGCCTGCCAGGCGGCACGGCCGAGCGCGGGATAGGGATTTTCGGTCCAGTCCTTGTCGCCGCCATTCAGCAGATCGAAGACGATTGCACCCGGCACGATGGGCACCCGTGCCGCGCCGACCGCAAAGCCGCGCCCCGCGGCGCGCAGCGCCTGCATCACCCCGTCGCAGGCGGCCAGCCCGAAGGCCGAGCCGCCCGACAGGACCAGCGCATCCACCGCGGTGACCAGCTTGTCGGGCGCCAGAAGATCGGTCTCGCGGCTGCCCGGCGCGCCGCCCATGACCTGCACCGCCGCGGTGAAGGGCGCATCGCCCGTCAGCACCGTGACCCCGGATTTCAGCCGCGCCTCGGCCGCGTTCCCGACCCGCAGACCGGCCACGTCCGAAATCAGGTTTCGCGGGCCGGACCTCATCGCGCGCCGCGTGCCGCATCGCGGATCTGGCTCAGCGTCGCACCCGTCGTCAGCGCCTCGGGATCCAGCCGCAGCTCGATCACCGCCAGCGTGCCGGCATCGCGGGCGCGGGCGAAGGCATCGGCGAATTCCCCGTCTTCGCGCACGATCTCGCCATGGCCGCCATAGGCGCGGGCAAGGGCCGCGAAATCGGGGCTGAACAGCGCCGTGCCCGAGACGCGGCCGGGATAGTGACGCTCCTGATGCATCCGGATGGTGCCGTATTGGCCGTTATTGGCGACGATCACGATGATAGGGGCTCCGTACTGCGCCGCCGTCGAAAGCTCGGTCACCGTCATTTGCAGGCAGCCGTCGCCGGCAAGGCAGATCGCCAGCCGATCGGGGTGGGCCAGCTTGGCCGCGATCGCGGCGGGCAGTCCATAGCCCATGCTGCCCGAGGTCGGCGCAAGCTGGGTTCCGTATCGTTTCCAGCGGAAATACCGGTGCAGGAAGGCGGCGTAATTGCCCGCGCCATTGGTCAGGATCGCGTCTTCGGGCAGATGCCGGGAGAGCCAGCCAACGACATGTTCCATCTTCACCGCGCCGGGCGTCTCATGGGGGCGCTGCCATGCCTCGTAGCGCGCGCGCAGATCGGCGCGCCAATCGGCCCAGTCCCGGTCCGGGGCGGGCAGGGCGGCCAGCGCCGCGACGACCTCGCGCGGATCGGCGACCAGCCCGGGATCGGGTTGCCACAGGCGGCCCATCTCGTTCTCGTCGGGATGGACATGAATCACCCGCGCCCGCGGTCTGACCGGATCCATCAGCCTGTATCCCGCCGTCAGCGTGTCGCCCAGACGCGCGCCCAGCGACAGGATCACGTCGGTCTCGTCCAGGGCCCGCCCCAGTTCGGGGTTCATGCCCACGCCCAGATCGCCCACGTAATGCGGCAACCGGTTGTCGATCCGGTCCTGCCGCCGGAAGGGCACCGCGACCGGCAGATCCCAGTTGCGGGCCAGACGCGCCAGATCATCGGCCGCCTGCTGCGACCATTGCGAGCCGCCGGCGACGACCAGCGGCCGCCGCGCCCCGGCCAGCGCATCGGCCAGGGCCGCGACGGCGTGCGGCGCCACATCGGGCAGCGGCCGCGCGGCGGCCGGCAGGTCGGGGATGTCGGCGCGATCCGACAGCATGTCCTCGGGCAGCGCCAGGACCACCGGGCCGGGGCGTCCCGACATGGCCACCGCAAAGGCGCGGCGGACGTATTCCGCGATCCGATTGGTGGCGTCGATCTGCGCCACCCATTTCGCCAGCGGGCCGAACATGGCGCGGAAATCCACCTCCTGAAAGGCATCGCGGTCGGTATCGCCGCGCGCGATCTGGCCCACGAACAGGATCATTGGCGTCGAATCCTGGCGCGCGACATGCACACCCGCGCTGGCATTGGTGGCGCCCGGCCCCCGCGTCACGAAGGCCACGCCGGGCCGGCCGCTCAGCTTGCCGGCCGCCTCGGCCATCATCGCGGCGCCGCCCTCGTGCCGGCAGACGATATTTTGGATGCCGCTGTCATGCAGCCCGTCAAGGGCCGCCAGGAAGCTTTCGCCGGGAACCGAAAAGACCCGCTCGACCCGATTGGCCTTCAGCGCCTGAACCAGTATCGTCCCGCCATGCCGCATCGCCGTTCCTCCATCCGCCATCACGCCCTAGCGCGAAGACGCGGCCAAAGGCAATCGGCCAGGAAGGCCGCAGCGATCTTTACAGCCGCGCGCGCCGCGCCTATCTAGCGCGGTCATGGCCAAGGAACCCGAGAACAAAAATTACAAGGTGATCGCCGAGAACCGGCGGGCGCGTTTCGATTACTTCATCGAAAGCGATCTGGAGGCGGGCATCGTGCTGACCGGGTCCGAGGTCAAGTCCCTGCGCACCGGCCAGTCCAATATTGCCGAAAGCTATGCCAGCATCGAGGATGGCGAATTGTGGCTGATCAACGGCCATATCGCGGCCCTGTCCAATGCCGGCGTCTTCGGCCACGAGGAGCGCCGCAAGCGAAAGCTGCTGGTCAGCCGGCGCGAATTGTCGCGGCTGTGGCAGTCCGTGGGGCGCGAGGGGATGACCCTGGTGCCGCTGGTGATGTATTTCAACCATCGCGGCCTGGTGAAGCTGAAGATCGGCGTCGCCAAGGGCAAGAAGATCGCCGACAAGCGCGAAACCAGCGCCAAACGCGACTGGAACCGGCAGAAACAGCGGCTTCTGAAGCAGGGCTAGAAGAAAGCCACGTTGCAGCCAGCGGCTTCGGCCTGTAAATCGGACCGCGTGCCTTGATGCGGGGGAAGAGGATGCAGGACGATCCGAAGACGCTGGTCTCGACCGAATGGCTGGCCGCGCATCTGAACGACCCCGACCTGCGGGTGATCGACGCAAGCTGGCACATGCCCGCCAGCGGCCGCGACGGACGGGCCGAATACGAGGCCGCCCATATCCCCAATGCGCGGTTCTTCGACATCGACGCGATCTCGGACAAGCGCAGCACATTGCCCCACACCGCCCCCCCGGTCGAGATGTTCATCAGCCGGATGCGCGCGATGGGCGTGGGCGACGGCCATCAGGTGGTGGTCTACGACAATTCCGATGTGCGCAGCGCCTTTCGCGTCTGGTGGAATTTCCGCCTGATGGGCAAGATCGACGTGGCGGTGCTGGATGGCGGCTTCGGCAAGTGGCAGGCCGAGGGCCGCCCGGTCGAGGACATGGCCCCGATCCTGCGCGACCGCCACATCACCGTGCAGCGCCAGGCCGGTCTGATCCGCGACGTGACGCAGGTGGCGGCGGCCAGCAAGCTGGCCGATCACCAGATCATCGACGCCCGCGCGCCCGAGCGGTTTCGCGGCGAGGTGGACGAGCCGCGCCCCGGCCTGCGCGCGGGCCACATCCCCGGCTCGCGCAATCTGCCTTTCGCACGCCTGTTCAATGCCGACGGCACGATGAAGGACGAGGCCGCGATCCGGGCCGAATTCGAAACCGCCGGGGTCGATCTGTCGCAGCCCGCCATCACCACCTGCGGCAGCGGCGTGACCGCCGCGATCCTCAGCCTGGCGCTGGAACGGATCGGCCACCGCAACCACTCGCTCTATGACGGAAGCTGGACCGAATGGGGCAGCTTTCCCGACCTGCCAATCGCAACCGGAGACGCCTGACAATGCTGTCCAACCTGAAACCGCAAGCCCCCGACAAGATCCTGATGCTGGTCGAGGAATTCAAGGCCGATACCCGTCAGGGCAAGATCGACCTTGGCGTCGGCGTCTACAAGGATCCGCAGGGCGTGACGCCGGTGATGCGGGCCGTCAAGCAGGCCGAACAGCGCATCTGGGAGAACCAGACCACCAAGGCCTATACCGGCCTTGCGGGCACCCCGGAATATCGCGAGGCGATGGCCGGGATGGTGCTGGGAGAGGTGCCGGCCGAACGTCTGGCCTCCGTGGCGACGGTGGGCGGAACCGGCGCGATCCGGCAAGGCTTGGAACTGGCCCGGCTGGCGAACCCGGATCTGACCGTCTACGTTTCGGATCCGACCTGGCCGAACCACCTGTCGATCCTGAAATTCATGGGCCTGCCCTTCGTCGAATACCGCTATTTCGACAACGACAGCCGGGGCGTCGATTTCGAGGCGATGAAGGCCGATATCGCCAGGGCGGGCCGCGGCGACATCGTTCTGCTGCACGGTTGCTGCCACAATCCGACCGGTGCGAACCTGACGCCGGAACAATGGCAGGAGGTCGTCTCGATCCTTGAACAATCCGGCGCGGTGCCGCTGATCGACCTGGCCTATCAGGGCTTCGGCGACGGTCTGGAAGCCGATGCCGAAGCGACGCGGCTGGTCGCGCGCAGCCTGCCCGAAGTGCTGATCGCCGCCTCGTGCAGCAAGAATTTCGGCATCTACCGCGAGCGGACCGGCATTCTGATGGCGCTGGCCGAGGGCCGTGAGGCGCGCGACCTGACGCAGGGCAGCATGGCCTATCTGAACCGTCAGAACTATTCCTTCCCGCCCGATCATGGGGCGCGCATCGTCAGCACGATCCTTGCGGATGCCGCTCTGCGGGCCGACTGGCAGGCGGAACTGGAGGAGGTCCGCAACACGATGCTGGGGCTGCGCAGTCAACTGGCCTCCGAGCTGCGCGAATTGTCGGGCAGCGACCGGTTCGATTTCATCGCCGATCACCGCGGCATGTTCTCGCGCCTCGGTGCCACGCCCGATCAGGTGCAGTCCCTGAAAAGCGAGTCCGCGATCTACATGGTCGGCGATTCGCGGCTGAACATCGCCGGGCTGAACGGACACACCGTCCCGATCCTGGCCCGCGCCATCATCGAGGCGGGGATCTGAGGGAACGCGCCCTGGCGGTGATCCGGCGGGGCGCGAAGCCCTTGCATCCCGCGCCCAAGGGGCGCCGTTCGTCCGCCGCGGCCCCCTTCTGTCATGCGGTCATCGGGTTGGGGGGGCGCAGGGCTGTCGAACTTCCCCGGCGCGGTGAAGAAGCTGTCAAGCCACGGCAGCCGCGTCAGGCGATCCGCGCCCATGCCTGGGTTATACCATGGCCTTGAGATCCGTCAGTGTCGGCAACGGTGTTTCTGTCGTCTCATAAGCATTTGTTTCGACGACATCGGTGCTCATGTTTTCCCAGGTCTGGGTGCAATAATTCTGGTATCCGGTGTAATCATTGCTGAGTTTGTAATATGACATCACGATCGTGCCCTGATAGATCGTCGTTTTGACGCCCGGCGCTGTCTGTGCGGTGATTTCGGTGCTTTCCAGCTTGGAAAACGCCTGTGAAAAACCGATCTCGCCGCTTATCTGCACCTTCGCGCTGACATTGATCAGGAAGCTTATGCCTGCGCTCACCTCTACCGAGACGCCGAATTTCTGGCTGAAGCCAATGGTCGAGCCGGAGCTGACCGAATAGGTGATCTGCTGGGGGGCACTGGTATTGTTGGCGTTGCTGATGACGACCCGCGCGGTCTGGAGACGCTGGACATAGCACCAGTTGTTGCCCGCTGCATCGGTCCCGATGAGAACCGCACCTTCCGGCGCGGGCGGGGTCTCAAATCCGGGATAAAGCTTTCCGCCCACGATTGACAATCCGTTGTCACCGATGATGTCCATGTCCGTTCCATTCCTCGAAAATTGCATTGGTAAAGGGTCAAGTTCTCCCCGGGCGGGAAGATTATGATTCTTGGCACACGCCAATCTTGCCAACCAGGGTCATACCGGTCCGCGCGGTGTTGCAGGTCATCTTCGTCAGCCTGATCGCGAGGTTGCGAAACGTTCAGATCGGTCGGAAACAGAGCAAGACGGTTTCCAAACGCCGAAGGCTCCCCGTGACAGCGGATTGTCTGGATAACGGCCAGCCTTCGACGAGATCGGAATCGCCGATGACGAGAGCCCCGTAGTAAACAAAAAACAGTCTTATAGTAAACAAAAATTATATAAAGCGTCTCATGGAAAGCTTCCGCAGTCAATATCGGGAATTCTGAACCGGGGTGAATACCAGATTTCTGCCCTGGAAAGGTTCGCAAAGTGTTTCTGGGGTGGCCATATTCGCCCTGATCCGGCAGGGGCGTCGGGCGCGTTACCCCTTTCCCCGCCCTATCCGCGGTTCGCTGCCATTCATCAGCCGCGCGATATTCGCCTTGTGGCGGATGAAGATCAGCACCGCCATGAAGGCGCAGACGGCGGCCAGGTCGCCGCGCCCGGTTGCCCATGCGACGACCGGCGACAAGGCCGCCGCCAGCAGCGCCGAAAGGCTGGAAATGCGCGTGGCCAGTGCCGTTGCCAGCCAGATTGCGCAGGCGATCAGCCCCAGCGGCCAGTGCAGCGCGATCAGGGTGCCGAGAAAGGTGGCGACGCCCTTGCCGCCCCTGAATCCCAGCCAGACCGGGAAGCAATGACCCAGAAAGGCCGCGCCGCCGGCCAGCATCGCCGCGTTTTCGCCGCCGACTTCACGCGCCAGAAGCACCGCGATCGCGCCCTTGCCGGAATCCAGCAGCAGCGTCGCCAGCGCCGCCGGCCTGTTGCCGGTGCGCAGCACGTTGGTCGCCCCGATATTGCCCGACCCGATCTGGCGCAGGTCGCCCAGGCCCATCGCCCGCGAGATCACCAGTCCGAACGGGATCGAGCCCAGAAGATAGCCGAAGATCGCCGACAGGATCAGCATCATGACGCACCCCCGAAGACGCGGTTGCCGCCAATCCAGGTGCCGGACACGCGGCCTTCCATCCGGGCGCCGTCGAAGGGCGTGTTCTTCGATTTCGACAGCAGGGCGAAACGGTCCAGAACGAAGGGCGCGTCGGGATCGAACAGGACCAGATCGGCCGGGGCGCCGGGCGTCAGCCGCCCGGCTTCCAGCCCCAGCCGCTTGGCGGGATTGAGCGACATCGCGCGCCAAAGCTGCGGCAGCGACAATCCGCCCTGATGATAAAGCCGCATCGCGGCGGGCAGCAGTGTCTGCAGTCCGACCGCGCCGGGGGCCGCCGCCTCGAAGGGCAGGCGCTTGGATTCCTCGTCCTGCGGGGTGTGAAAGCTGGCGATCACGTCGATCACCCCTTCGGCCACGGCCTGAACCATCGCTTCGCGGTCATCCTCGGAGCGCAGCGGCGGGGTGAAGCGGAAGAAGGTGCGATAATCGCCGACATCGAATTCGTTCAGCGTCAGGTGGTGGATGGAAATGCCCGCGGTCACGTCCAGCCCCGCCGCCCGCGCGCGCCGCAGGGCGGGCAGGGCGGCGGCAAGCGTGACCTGATCGGCGTGCCAGCGGCAGCCGGTCATGGCGACCAGCGCCAGATCGCGATCCAGCCCCATCACCTCGGCCATGGGCGAGACGGCGGGAATGCCGTAAAGCGAGGCGAACTTGCCGCTGGTCGCGGCCGCGCCCTTCGACAGCCCGGCATCCTGCGGATGGCCCACGATCAGCGCCCCGGTGCCGCGGGCATAGGCCATGCAGCGCGACAGCAGCTTGCTGTCGCTGACCACGCGCACGCCATCGGTAAAGGCCGCCGCGCCCAGATCGCTCAGAAACCCGATCTCGACCATTTCGCGGCCTGCGCGCTGCTTGGTCAGCGCGGCCATGTGGCGGATGTTGACCTTCGCATCGGCGGCGCGGCGGGTCACGAATTCCAGCGATTCGGGCGTGTCGATGGGCGGCGCGGTATCGGGCCGCGCGATGATCGTGGTCACGCCCCCGGCAGCGGCGGCAAGGCCCGCGCTGCGGAAGCTTTCCTTGTGCCGTTCGCCCGGCTCGCCGATCTTGACGCCCCAGTCGATCAGGCCGGGTGCCAGGACCCTTCCGCCGCAATCGACGATCTCCGCCCCTTCGGGCGCGGCCTCGTCCGGCGCGCCGCGGCCCCCGATCCGGCCATCGCCGACCAGCAGCGATCCGGGCCCGTCCGTCCCGGCCTCGGGGTCGATCAGGCGGGCATTGCTGAACAGGATCGCGGTCACACCATCACCCCCGCTGCCGCCGCGCCCCGTTCGGCGCGCAGGTTCCGCGCCAGCAGATCCAGCGCCGCCATCCGCACCGCCACGCCCATCTCGACCTGGTCCTGGATGACCGAGCGGTTGATGTCGTCGGCGATGGTGCCGTCGATCTCGACGCCCCGGTTCATCGGGCCGGGATGCATGACGATGGCGTCGGGCGCGGCCAGTGCCAGCTTTTCGGCATCCAGGCCCCAGCGGTGGTAATATTCGCGTTCGGACGGAATGAAGCCGCCATCCATCCGTTCGCGCTGCAACCGCAGCATCATCACCACATCGGCGCCGCGCAGCCCCTCGCGCATGTCCTCGAAGACCTCGACGCCCATCTCGCCCACGCCCGCGGGCATCAGCGTCGCCGGCCCGATCAGGCGGATGCGGTTTTCCATCTTGCCCAGCAGGATCAGGTTGGATCGTGCCACGCGGCTGTGGGCGATGTCGCCGCAGATGGCCACGCTCAGGCGGTGCAGCCGGCCCTTGGCGCGGCGGATCGTCAGCGCGTCCAGCAGCGCCTGCGTGGGATGTTCGTGGCGCCCGTCGCCCGCGTTGATGACCGCGCAATTGACCTTTTCGGCCAGCAGGTTGACCGCGCCCGATTGCGGATGACGCACGACCAGCAGGTCGGGCTGCATCGCGTTCAGCGTCAGCGCCGTGTCGATCAGCGTTTCGCCCTTC
This sequence comes from Paracoccus sp. UBA889, assembly GCA_002294185.1. Taxonomy (GTDB): domain Bacteria; phylum Pseudomonadota; class Alphaproteobacteria; order Rhodobacterales; family Rhodobacteraceae; genus Paracoccus. The sequence goes on along the minus strand of DBFD01000061.1, from coordinate 7,085 downwards.
TTCACCGAGCTGGTCTGCATCGACATGTTCATCACGTCCGCGCCCAGCCGCATTCCGGCCAGTTCGAAGCTGGACTGGGTGCGGGTCGAATTCTCGAAGAACATGTTGATCTGGGTCATTCCGGCCAGCGCGTCGGAATGCTTGATCGTGCGCCGGTTCAGGCCGGCATAATCCTGCGCCAGATCCAGAAGCGTCACGATCTCGGGCGGGGAAAGATGGTCGATGCCCAGAAGGTGGCGGGCGCGGAAGGACATGGGCGACCTCTCTGGCGACGGATCGCGCCTTCTATCGCAGATGGAACCACAGGCGGCAAGGCGCGCGACGGTCCGGGTCGCTGCGCGTCAGACGATGTTGGCGGCCCTCTCGATCAGCGCGACGCCCTCGGGGATCCGGGTCTCGTCGATCGAGCCATAGCCCAGCCGGAACAGCGGGCAGGGCTGCGGCGGGGTTTCGAAAAAGACCGCCCCCGGCTCGATCAGCACGCTGTCGGCGACCAGCCGGTCAGCCAGATCCGCGCTGTCGCATCCCGCCGGACCGCTGAGCCAGATGCTGGACCCGCCCGAGGCCGCCGCGCCCTCGATCCGCAGGGTGGATGCCGCCAGTGCCTGTTCCAGCACCGCGCGACGGCGCTTCATCGCCTGGCGCAACCGGACGATATGGGCGTCGTAATGTCCAAGCGCGAGAAAATAGGCGGTGATGCGTTGCAGGTGGCTGGGCGGATGGCGCAGCATGATCGAGCGCAGCGCGCGGGCCTGCGCGATCAGCGCGGCGGGACCGACCATGTAGCCGATCCGCAAGCCCGGAAACAGCGATTTCGAGAAACTGCCCAGATAGATCACGCGGCCCTCGTCATCCAGCGATTTCAGCGCCGGGGCAGGCGGGGCCAGATAAGACATCTCGAAGTCGTAGTCGTCCTCGATGATCAGGAAATCCCGTTGCCCGGCCCTCGCGATCAACTCGCGACGCCGCGACAGGGGCATGGTTGCGCCGGTCGGAATGTGGTGGCTGGGCGTGGCGATGACCAGCCGGGTATTGCCGGGCAGATCGCCGGGCCGCAATCCCCTGTCGTCAACGGGCAGGAAGGTCGTGGGGCTTTGCGCCCGGCGCAGGGTTTCGGCGAAATCCGGGTAGCCGGGTTCTTCGGTCACGGCCAGACGGTCGGCGCGGGCCAGCAGTTCCACCGCCAGAAACAGCGCGTTCTGCGCCCCCAACGTCACCAGAACCTCGTCCGGCCCCGCGGTGATCCCCCGCCGGGGCAGGGTATTGGACCGGATGTAATCGACCAGCAGCGGATCGTCGGCGCCATAGCGGTCGGCGGCCAGTTCCGCGAAATCGCGGGTGCCAAGCGCGCGGCGCGCGCAATCGCGCCAGGCGTTGTGATCGAACAGGGCCGGGTCGGCCTGACCGTAGATGAAGGGATAGCGGAAATCGCGCCAGTTCGCGGGTTTCCGGATCATCCGGCGCGGCAGGTGGTGGTCGGAAAGCCAGTGTCCCCAATCGGGCGGTTCTTCGGTCCGTCTGGCACCTTGCGCGCGAAGGCGCCTGTGCGGCACGGTTGCGGCGACGGCGATGCCCGATCTCGGGATCGTCTCCAGATAGCCCTGGCTGACAAGATCCTGATAGACCAGCGTGACCGTCATCCGCGACAGGCCAAGCGCCCCGGCCAGGCTGCGGCTGGAGGGCAGGCGTGTTCCGGGCCGGGCCCGGCTTTCCAGCACCGCGCGCACGATGGCCGCGGCAAGCTGGCCCTGCCGCGTCGGCGCGTCGCTGTCGCGCAGAAAGATGACCTCGGGCGCAATCCGGCTGTGCATCTGGACCTAGAGACGGTTCCATCTGGACATATCCTTGCGGCAACCGGCCTGCAACATTATGCCGCACCAAACACGCCGCGACCAACGCGGCCCCAGCAACAGGGATCAACCGATGAGCTACATGACCCGTTTTCTGACCGGCACCGCGCTGACGCTGGCACTTGCCGTTCCCGCCGCGGCCAAGGAATACCGCATCGCCGTGGGCGATGGCGCCGGCGGATCGCAGGAGGCGCTTGGCAAGGCGTTCGTCGCCGCGCTGGAAGAACAGACCGGCGGCGAGATGACCGGCAAGCTGTTCCTGAACGGCCAGCTTGGCGACGAACAGGACACCGTGACCGCCGCCGCCACCGGAACGCTGGATTTCTCGATCCTCGCCATCAACAACATCACGCCGTTCTCGCCCTCGGTCGGCACGCTGACGCTGCCCTATGTCATTCTCAGCCAGGACGACGCCGAAAAGATCACGCAGGGCGAGGTCGGCCAGCAGATGATCGACCAGACGATCGAGGATGCCGGCGTGCGCATCATCGGCTGGGGCTATTCCGGCTTTCGCGTGCTCAGCAATTCCAAGCGGCCGGTTTCGACGGTCGCGGATCTGCAGGGGCTGGTGATCCGCGTCCCGAAGAACGAGATCATGATCGAGACCTACAAGAGCTGGGGCCTCAATCCGACGCCGATGGCCTGGGGCGAAACCTTCGCCGCGCTTCAGCAGAAGGTCGTGGACGGGCAGGACAACCCCTATCTGACGATCTACGCGATGAAGTTCGACGAGGTCCAGAAATACATCACCGACCTGCGCTACCTGTTCTCGATCGAGCCGCTGATCGTCAGCGAGGCCCTGTTCGAAAGCCTGTCGGAGGATCAGCAGCAGCAGGTTCTTGCCGCCGGCAAGGCCGCGACGCAGGCATCGTCCGAATTTCTGCGCAGCGAGGAATCCAAGATCCGCGACGAGTTGGTCAGCCGCGGCATGGAGATCACCCAGCCGGCCGACGACGAGAAGGAGTTCCGCGATCTTGCGACTGCCGCGGTCTGGCCGCAATTCTATGACCAGATCGGCGGCAAGGAGGTTCTGGACAACGTCCTGACCTCGCTGGGCCGCGAACCCGCGCCCCAGTGATGCGCCACCGCGCGCGGGCTCTGGCCCGCGCGCCTCGTTCCCGTCCCCGTCCGCGTCCCGGCGCGCCCGTCAGCCAAAGGCACCGCCATGCCAGCACTCTGGTCCTTTCTCGACAAGTTCGAAAGCCATGTCTGCCGCATCCTGCTGGCCGTCTTCGTGACGCTGCTTTTCGCGCAGATCGTCGCCCGGCAATTGTTCGGCTTCTCGATCACCTGGATCGAGGAATTGTCGGTGATCCTGTTCGTCTGGTTCGCCTATTTCGGCGCGTCCTACGCCGCCCGGATGGCCGCGCATAACCGCGTGGGCTTTCACCTGAACGCATTGGGCCGCGAGAAGGCGCGCATCGTCGAGGCGATCGGCGATCTGTTCTGGATCGCCTTCAACCTGGTCTTCATCTGGCAGTCGATCGAATTCATCAGCCGCCTGAAACCCTTCGTGAAGGCCCAGACCCTGGGATGGGAGATGCGCTATGTCTATCTGGCCCTGCCCATCGCCTTCACCCTGATGACGCTGCGCATCCTCCAGGTGAACTACCTCAAGCTGGTGCGCGGCATCGACCCCGCCGATCCCGACAAGGTCAGCGTCGAGGCGGCGCTGGAACTGGCCGAGGACGAGAAGCGCGCCTATGACAAGGGTCACCGCTGATGGACAGCTATCTGGTCGAAATCCTCTTCGGCGCCTTCTTCGGGCTGCTGATCCTTGGCGCGCCGATCACCGTGGCGCTTGGCGTCTCGTCGCTGGCGGCGATGCTGTATCTGGGCGACAATCCGATCAAGATGGTGCAGATGGCCTGGTCCGCGGTCGGATCCTTTCCGCTGATGGCCCTGCCCGCCTTCATCCTCGCCGGCGCGCTGATGGAGGCTGCGGGCCTGTCGCGGCGCCTGATCAACGTGGCCGAAAGCCTGGCCGGTCCGTTCACCGGCGGATTGTCCGCCGCCACCGTGATGGCCTGCCTGTTCTTCGGCGCGATCTCGGGCTCGGGGCCGGCGACGACCGCGGCCGTCGGGATGCTGATGATCCCGGCTATGGTGCGGCAGGGCTATGGCGCGGGCTACGCGGCTTCGGTCACGGCCGCGGCGGGCGGGCTTGGCATCATCATCCCGCCCTCGATCCCGATGGTCATCTACGGCATCTCGGCCATGGGCATGCAGCCGCCCTCCGCGGCGATCGAAACCTATGGCGCGTTCCAGTCGGTCTCGATCTCGAAGCTGTTCATCGCGGGTTTCCTGCCGGGTGTCGTCATGGCCGGCGGCCTGCTGGTGATGAACTACATCCGCTGCCGGATGCGCGGCTTCCACGGCTCGGCCGAGCCGCTTTCGGTCGGCAAGATCCTGTCGGCCTGCTATCACGGCTTCTGGGCGCTGCTGGCCCCGGTGGTGATCCTGGGCGGCATCTATTCCGGCTTCTTCACCCCGACCGAGGCCGCCATCGTGGCGATCTTCTACACCTTGTTCGTCGGCGCCGCGATCTATCGCGAACTGGATCTGCGCGAGGTCATCAAGTCGCTGGACACGACGACATGGCTGGCCGGGCGCGTGTTGCTGGTCCTGTTCACCGCCACCATCTTCGGCCGGATCCTGGTCGAAAACGACGTTCCCGCCGTCATCGCGGGCGGGATCCTGTCCCTGACCACGAACCTCTACCTGATCTGGGCCATGGTGATCGGTCTCTTGCTGGTCATCGGCATGTTCATGGAAACGCTGGCCGCGATCATGATCCTGGTCCCGGTGATGCTGCCGGTCGCCTACATGATGGGGATCGATCCGATCCATTTCGGCATCGTCATGATCGCCACCCTGTCAGTGGGTTTCCAGACGCCGCCGCTGGGCGAGAACCTGTTCATCGCCTCGGGCATATCCGGGGTCTCGATCGAAAGGATCAGCCTGCGGGCCATTCCCTTCGCGCTCGCCTCTGTCACCGCAATCTTCATCATCGCCATCTTCCCCGGAATCGCCCTGTGGCTGCCCCGGATGATGGGCTACTGACGCAAGGAACACGCCTATGACAACGACCACTCGCGCCCTGACCGCCGACGACCTGAAGGCCACCTTCGACGCCTTCAACCGCCACGACATCGACGGCGTGATGACGCATTTCGCCGATGATTGCGTGTTCTTCACCGTCGCGGGCGAACATGAATACGGCAACAGGATCGAAGGCAAGGATGCCATCGCCAGGGCCTTCGAGGGGGTCTGGACCGCGATGCCTGACGTGCAATGGGCCGATCACAGCCATTTCCTGTCCGAGGACGGCACCCGCGGCGTCAGCCAGTGGACCTTCCGTGCCACCAACCCCGACGGCACCCGGACCGAGGTTCAGGGCGCCGACCTGTTCCGCATCGAGGGCGGCCGGATCGTCGAGAAACAGGCGATCCGCAAGCAGCGCCCGGCAATCCCCGCGAAGTGAGCCGTGTCATGCAGATGATCGCCAGACGTGCGGGATCGGTGCCCTTCGATCCCTTCTACGACCCGATGACGGCCCGCGGGCTGGGACCGGGCAGCGATTACGCGCCGACCTACTGGATCGACACGGCGGGCCCGGCGCCCGAGGATGACGGCCCGGTCACGGCGGACATGGACGTGGACGTCGCGGTGATCGGCTCGGGCTATACGGGCCTGTCCTGCGCCATCCACCTGGCCCGGATGCACGGCATCAAGGCCACCGTGCTGGAGGCGAACGGCGTTGCCTATGGCTGTTCCACCCGCAATGGCGGGCAGGCGCAGATCAGTTCGGGCCGGTTGAAGCGCAGCCAGTGGATCAAACGCTGGGGCCTTGATACCGCGCAGGGCCTGCATGCCGAGGTCACCGAAGCGTTTGACCTGTTCCGCGGCCTGATCCGCGATCACGGCATCGATTGCCAGCCACAGGATGGCGGCCATTACTACATCGCGCATAAGGCATCCGCGATGCCGGCACTGGAAAGCGAAACCCGGCTGCTGAACGACACGTTCGGCTATGGCGCGCGGATGATGGGCCGGGACGAGCTGCATGACACCGTCGTCCGTGACCACGAGGCGCATGGCGCCATGTGGGAACCCGACGGCACCGGCATCCATGCGGCCAAACTGGCCTTCGGCTATCTGCGCGTGGCCCGTGAACTGGGCGCCAGGGTCCATACCGACAGCCCGGTCCAGGGCTGGCTGCTGAAGGATGGCATCCATCACCTGCGCACGCCCGGCGGCACCATCCGCGCGCGTCGCGTCGCGGTGGCAACGGCGGCCTATGCCCCGCGCGGGCTGCATCCGCGGCTGAGGGACCGGCTGATGCCGATCATGTCCAACAGCGTCGTGACCCGCGTTCTGACACCGTCGGAACTGGACGAGGTCGGCATCAGGAAACTGTCGCCGCTGACCGATACCCGGACCCTGCGCCACTATTACCGGCTGCTGCCCGACAACCGGCTGCAAATCGGATCGCGGGCCGCGATCACCGGCCGCGACGCGGCCAATCCGGCGCATCTGAACGCGCTGCGCGAGGGGATGGCGCGGAAATTTCCGGCCCTGCGCGGGATCGATCTGGATTATTCCTGGTGGGGCTGGGTCGATGTCAGCCATGACATGATGCCCCGCATCACCGGCCTGCCGGACCTGCCCGGCGC
>DBFD01000061.1:0-175 GCA_002294185.1 Paracoccus sp. UBA889 | reverse complement strand
CGCCGCATGGCGCAACTGGTCGCGGGCGAGGCGGTTCCCGACCTGCCGATCTTCAACACCGAACTGCCGCATGAAGGATGGAAGACGCCCTTCCGCAGGCTGGGCCAATGGGGCCTCTACCACCTCTACCATTATCGCGACGAACGGAAATAAGGGAGTTTTGAGCCATGAGGAT
>DBFD01000038.1 GCA_002294185.1 Paracoccus sp. UBA889 | reverse complement strand
TCACAGCCCCGACCTGAGTTTCGACGGCGCCGAGGACATGTTGCGCGCCTGGTCGCGCGGCATCCGGCCCGATCCGAATCTGACGGTGTCCGAATGGGCCGACAAGCATCGCCGGCTGTCGTCACGGGCGGCGGCGGAACCCGGTCGCTACCGCACCGCACGGACGCCCTATCTGCGCGAGATCATGGATGCGCTTTCGCCCGGTCATCCAGCACAGCGGATTTCCTTCATGAAGGCCGCGCAGGTCGGCGCCACGGAAGCCGGGAACAACTGGATCGGTTTTGTGATCCATCACGCGCCGGGACCGATGCTGGCGGTGCTGCCGACGGTCGAGATGGCCAAGCGTGCCTCGCGCGGGCGGCTCGATCCGCTGATTTCGGATTCTCCGGCCTTGCGCGAACGGGTCAGCCCGGCCCGGTCGCGCGATGCCGGAAATTCGATGCTGTCCAAGGAATTCCCGGGCGGCATTCTGGTGCTTACCGGGGCGAACTCAGCCACTGGCCTGCGGTCGATGCCCGCGCGATACCTGTTTCTGGACGAGATCGACGCCTATCCGCCTTCGGCCGATGAAGAGGGCGATCCGGTGACGCTGGCCGAGGCGCGCAGCACGACCTTCGCGCATCGCCGAAAGGTGTTTCTGGTCTCGACACCGACCATCCGGGGCCTCAGCCGGATCGAGCAGGAGTTCGAGGCCTCGGACCAGCGGCGCTTCTTTGTGCCATGCCCACATTGCGGCACGATGCAGTGGCTGGAATTCGAACGGCTGCGCTGGGAGAAGGGTCGGCCCGAGACCGCCGCCTATGCCTGCAATGCCTGCGATACCCTGATCGCCGAACATCACAAGACCGCCATGCTGGAGGCGGGCGAATGGCGCGCGACGGCGGTTGCAACTGACCCGCATCATGTCGGCTATCACCTGTCCGCGCTTTATTCGCCTATCGGCTGGAAAAGCTGGGAGCAGATCGCCCGGGAATGGCTGACCGCGCAGGGCAATGACGAGATGCTGCGCGCGGCGCGGAACACGCTCTTGGGCGAGACCTGGGTCGAGCGCGGCGAGGCGCCGGAATGGCAGCGGCTGGCCGACCGGCGGGAAGTCTTCGCGGCGCAGATCCCCGAAGGCGGTCTGTTCCTGACGGCCGGGGCCGATATCCAGAAGGACCGGATCGAGGTGGATATCTGGGCCTGGGGGCGCGGGCTGCAGAGCTGGCTCATCGATCACATCGTCATTCCGGGCGGTCCGGACAGCCCGGCAGCTTGGGCGGAGCTGACCAAATTGCTGACCCGCACATGGCAGCACGAACATGGCGCGGTGATGCCCGTCGCAAAACTGGCGATCGATACCGGCTATGAGGCGGCGGCGGTCTATGCCTGGGCGCGGGCTCAGGGGTTCGAGCAGGTCGTGCCGGTGAAGGGTCTCGAAGGTTTCAACCGGGCGACGCCGGTTTCCGGGCCGACCTTTGTCGATGCGACTATGGGCGGCAAGCGCCTGCGGCGCGGCGCCCGGCTCTGGTCGGTGGCCACGGCCACCTTCAAGATCGAGACCTATCGCTTCCTGCGGCTCGAGCGGCCCGAGCAGGATCAACCCGATCCGCCAGGCATGATCCACCTGCCAGAATGGGCCGACAGCGAATGGCTGAAGCAGCTGGTGGCCGAACAATTGGTCACGGTCCGGAACAAGCGCGGCTACGCCCGGCAGGAATGGCAGAAGCTGCGCGAACGCAACGAGGCGCTGGATACCCGCGTCTATGCCCGCGCCGCCGCTTGGATCATGGGCGCGGATCGCTGGGACGAGCGCATGTGGCGGCAGCTGGAGGATCAGGCCGGGGTCGCGGCACTCGAGACCGCAACCAGCGACCCCGCAGAGCCTGCCACCGAACCGCCTGCCCGTCAGGCGGGCGCCCCGCCCACAACACCACGCCGCAAGCGGCAGACCTACACACCGCGTTTCATGAGGTGAGAGATGGAGATCGACCGGATGCGGGCGCTGCTGAGCGCGCTGCAGGAGGCCCGGTTCAGCGGGCTGCGCAGCGTCAGCTATGACGGCAAGACCCTGACCTATGGCTCGGATGCGGAGCTGGCCGCTGCCATCGCCGATCTGGAAGCCCGCATTGCCCGCGCGCCCGGGACCGCGCGCCGTCGGCGCTGGGGCACTGTCGCAACCAAGGGGCTCTGATCCATGGCATTCGACGGCATCCGCGCGCGGCTGGGCGCGATCATCGGCGGGTTCGACGCGGCGCAGTCGCATCGACGCCTGCGCGGCTTCCGGGCCTCCCGCGCCCATGTGAACACCTTGATCGCGGGCGCGGGCGAGACCATCACGGCCCGCGCCCGTTGGCTGGCGCGGAACAACGGCTATGCGTCCGGCGCGGTCGAGGCCTTCGCCAGCAATGTCGTGGGCGATGGGATCAAGCCGTCATCGTCGATTTCGAATGCCACCCAAAAGGAAGCCCTGCAAAGGCTCTGGCTCGGCTGGACGGATGAAGCCGACGCCGAGGGGCTGACCGATTTCTACGGGTTGCAGCGCCGCGCGGCCCGCGAACTGTTTCTGGCGGGCGAGGTGTTTCTGCGGCTCCGCCCGCGACGTTCCGAAGACGGGCTGTCGGTGCCGCTGCAGCTGCAGATGCTGCCCTCGGAGATGCTGCCGATGGATCTGAACCGGGAATTGCCCGGCGGCGGATCCATCCGCCAGGGCATCGAATTCGACGGCATCGGTCGGCGCGTCGCCTATCACCTGCTCCGCCGACATCCGGGCGACATGACCGATCCGGGGCTGGTGGGTGAGACGGTCCGCATCCCGGCCTCGGAGATCGTCCATGTGCTGGATCCGGTCGAGGCTGGTCAGATGCGCGGCGTGTCGCGCTTCGCACCGGCCATCGTCAAACTGTTCACGCTGGATCTTTATGACGATGCGGAGCTGGAGCGGAAGAAGACGGCGGCGATGTTTGCCATGTTCATCACCTCGCCCGCCCCGGAAACGCCACTGGAACCGGCGGAAGAGGATCTGGAGGTCGAACCGGGTCAGGTCGTCCGGCTCGATCCGGGCGAGGATATTTCGACACCCGCGACACCGGATTCCGGCTCCACCTACGAGCCGTTTCAATACCGGACCTTGCTGCAGATCTCGGCGGCGCTGGGCATCCCCTACCCTTACCTGACCGGCGATGCCGCGCGCGGCAATTTCTCCAATACCCGGGTCGCACTGTTGGACTTCCGGCGCCGGGTCTCGGCGATCCAGCACGGCGTCATCGTCCATCAGCTCTGCCGCCCGGTCTGGCAGCGCTGGCTCGATCTGGCCGTTCTGTCCGGCGCCATCGATCTGCCCGGCTATGACCGCGACCGGCGCAGCTTTCAGGCCGTCAGCTGGCTGCCAACGCGCTGGGACTGGGTCGATCCGATGAAGGACGCCTCGGCCGAGATCCTGCAGATCGAGGCCGGTCTCAAATCCCGCAGCCAGGCCATTTCCGAGCGTGGTTTTGATGCCGAGCAGGTGGATCGCGAGATCGCGGCCGAGCGCAAACGCGAAGCGGCGCTGGGTCTCGATTTCCGCCGCCCCGGCTCGCCCGCGCAGGGACCGAAGGGTGAGGCTGATGGCGATGGCATCAACGCCGCGAACGGCAATGACGATGATCGCGTCGCCGACACTGATGACGCAGATGCCAAGGAGGACCGCTGATGCATCACGCCCAGATCGCCCAGCGCGCCTTCGACACGCCGCTGATGATCGCCCCCGCCAAGGCTTTGGCGTTCCTCGCCGGCCTCGGCCCGCGCATCACCGGGCAGGAGATCAGGTTTGACGGCATGACGGTCGCCGAACCCGATCTGACGGCCACCCGGCAAACCGCCTTCGCCTCGCTGATCGGCGGCGATCTCGCCCAGCGCCATGGCGGCGATACGGATGCGCCCTTCCCGATCATCGATGGCGTGGCGGTCATCGCGATTGCGGGCACGCTGGTTCATCGCGGGGCGTGGATCGGCCAGAGCTCCGGCCTGACTTCATATGAGGGACTTACCGCCCAGCTCGACGCGGCGGTTTCTGACAATACCATTCGCGGCATCGCGCTGGAGATCGATAGCTTCGGCGGCGAGGTCGCGGGTGCCTTCGATCTCGCCGACCGCATTCGTGCCGCGAGGGACATCAAACCCGTGCACGCTTTCCTCGCCGAACATGCTCTGTCGGCGGGTTACGCGCTGGCCTCGCAGGCGGATCACATCACCCTGCCCCGCACCGGGGCTGCGGGCAGCATCGGCGTCATCACCATGCATACCGACATGTCCGGCATGCTGGCCCAGAAGGGAGTGGCCGTGACGCTGATCCATGCCGGGGCCCGGAAAGCCGATGGCAATCCCTATGCCGCGCTGCCGGAAGGCATCCGCGGCCGACTGCAGGCCGAGTTGGAGGATCTGCGGATCCTCTTCGCGGAAACCGTCGCAGCCGGGCGCGGTGACAGGATGACCAAAGACGCGGCGCTCGCCACCGAAGCGGCGGTGTTTCGCGGCGCGGTGGCTGTCGATGCCGGTCTCGCCGATGCCGTGGCCGATCCTCGTGTCGCCTTTCGCGCCTTTGCCAACGGCCTTTCTCGCCCGGCATTGCCGGTCGGGCGGCCGGCGAAATCCCCGACCCTTTCACCACCCCACCCCAAACAGGAGATGATCATGAGTGATCAGACGGACGAAGATGCCCGGACGCCGGACCAGCAAATCCCACAAACCGCAACACCCATCGCACCCAACACGCCGCCGCAAGCCGCCACGCCGACGGCACAGGAACCGCCCGCGCCCGGCGCTGCACCGGCTGCGGCTCCGACCGATGCCGATGCCATCCGCGCCGAAGCCGCCGAAGTGGCCTCGATCTGCGCGCAGGCCGCAAAGCTGGGCGTCACCCTGGACGCCGCCGATGCCGTCCGGCGCGGCGTGAGTCCCGACGCGCTGCGCGGCCAGATCCTCGACAGCCTCGCGGCCAGAAGCGATGCCAGCGGCATTCTGGCCAGCGCGCCCGCGCCGACAGACAGGCCGAGCCCGCTCGTGGCTGCGGCCCGCAAATCCGCCGACAGCGCTCAGCGCTGACAGCCTGACAGCCTCCGGAGACCAAGATGCCCTTCCTGACACAGCCGCCCAGCATGGGCCATGCGCTCAAATATGAGCTGAACCCCAACTATACCCGCGAGACCGTGACGCTCGCCGAGGGAACCGAATACCCGGCCGGGGCAGTCCTCGGTCGCGTCACCACCAGCGGCCAATACACCTTCGCCAGCCATGGCGGCAGCGATGGCGCGGAACTGGCCGCAGGCATTCTGCTCTATCCGGTCGATACAAGGCTGGCGGAAGCCACCGGCATCCTACTGGCGCGCGGCCCCGCGATCCTGTCGCGCGACGCGCTTTTCTACGATGGCAGTGTCGATGATGCGGCCAAGATCGCTGCCAAACATGTCGAGCTGACCGCGCTGGGCATCGTCATCCGCGACAGCGCCTGACCGGCGGCTGCGACCTTCTGCTTCTTATCCTTCCTTCCGACAAGGTTTCCCCATGACCATCATCCGCAATCCCTTCGATGCCGACGGCTATTCGCTGGCCGAGATGACGCAGGCCATCAACATCCTGCCGAACCTCTATACCCGCCTCGGAGAACTGGGCCTCTTCCGCTTCGAGGGGGTCAGCCAGCGCAGCGTCATCATCGAGCAGATCGAGGGCGTGCTGAACCTCCTCCCCTCTGTCCCACTGGGCGGTCCCGCCACCGTCGGCAGCCGAGAAGGCCGCGCCATGCGCAGTTTCGCGCTGCCCTGGATCCCGCATGACGATGTGATCCTGCCCGCCGATATTCAGGGGGTTCCGGCCATCGGCGCAATTGACGAGGCCGACCCGCTGGTCGCGGTCATGACCCGCAAGCTGACCCTGATGCGCCGCAAGCACGCGCAGACCCGCGAATATATGGAGATGAACGCGCTGCGCGGTATCGTGAAGGATGGCGCGGGCACGACCCTCTACAATTACTTCACGGAGTTCGGCATCGCGCAGATCTCGGTCGACTTCGTGCTGGGCACCGCTGGCACGAACATTCAAGGCAAGGTCCGCGAGGTGCTGCGTGCGGTCGAGGATAATCTGTTGGGCGAGAGCATGTCGGGCGTCCATGCGCTGGTCAGCCGGGAATTCTTCGACAAGCTGATCTCGCACCCCAAGACGGAAGAGGCCTACAAGTTCTATGCCGCGACCGGCGCCCAGCCGCTCCGGCAGGACGTCCGCCGCAACTTCCCCTTCGCCGGGATTCTGTTCGAGGAATATGCGGGCGCGGTCACCCTTTCGACCAAGGCATCGGAACGGCTGGTCCCGGCGAACGAAGGCATCGCCTTCCCGACCGGCACCATGGACACGTTTACCACCTATGGCGGCCCGGCGAACCTTCTGGAGACCGCCAATACAATCGGCTTGCCGCTCTATGCCCGCCAGCATCTCGATCCCAAGGGCCGCTGGATCGATCTGATGACGGAAGCCTCGATCCTGCCGGTCAACAAGCGCCCGCGGCTGGCGATCCGGCTGCACAGCTCGAACTGATGAACGCGTTTGCCGCTGCCATGGACCGCATTTTCGGCCATCCCGACATGGGTATCTCCGCTGTCTGGATCGCGGCGGGCACATCCGAAGAACGCCCGATCAGCCTTATCCACCGCGCGCCGGACCGGATCACCGAGTTCGGTTCGGCGCGCATCCTGTCGGAAACCCTCACCGCCGATATCCGGGTCAGTGACATCCCCGATCCCCGGCCCGGCGATCTGATCGTCATCGGCGCCGACAGTTTTGCGATCCAAGGCGAACCGATCCGCGACCGCGACCGGCTGATCTGGACCGTGGAACTGGTGCCTGCATGAGGCTGAAACTGGACATCGATCCCGATCTCGTCGCGATGATGCAAGCCGAGATCAAAGCGGGCGAAAAGGCCGTGACCGGCGCCATGCGCGAGGCGGGCGCGGGCCTCAAGACCGCATGGCGCGGGCAGATCACCGGTGCCGGGCTGGGGCGCAGGCTGGCGAATTCGATCCGCAACGCCACCTATCCGGAGGCGGGCGACAGCCTGAATGCCACCGCGCTGGTCTGGTCCAAGGCGCCGGTGATCATCGGCGCCCATAATGCGGGACCGCTGATTCGCTCCAAGGACGGATTCTGGCTGGCCATCCCCACGGAAGCCGCCGGAAAATCCCTGCGAGGCGGACGCATCACCCCCGGCGAATGGGAAAGACGGACCGGGCTAAGGCTGCGCTTCGTCTATCGCAGGCGCGGACCAAGCCTGCTGGTGGCCGAAGGGCGGCTGAACACCAAGGGCCGTGCGGTGGCCTCAAAGTCAAAAACCGGGCGCGGGCGGGCTACCGTGCCGATCTTCCTGCTGGTGCCGCAGGTCAGGCTGCCCAAGCGGCTGGCTCTGGCAAGGGAGGCGGAACGAGCAGCGGAAGCGGTGCCGGGGAGGGTCGTCGGGAAGTGGGTGGAGGGGCGAACAATTCTCTAACCCGACGGTTTCTCGGCCCAAACCAAGAACTCGAAAGTTCCACCCTCACGCACAGCTTGGTCGACAATATCCACGACGCGCGCCCTCGACCGATCAGGATCGGCAAAAATTGACCAGCCCTCCTCATGCTCGGGCAGGACCAGAATGTCATAGTCAAGGCGTCGCCCGGTTCTTGCGCCAGCCGTCTTTATTGTCTCCATACGGGATATGCTGAATCCGGCATTTGCAAGATAGTTGTTGAAGGCACGAAGCTGATCCAACGACAATCGGACATACTTCTTTCCGTGGAGAAGTTCTTGCATGCAGGCTTGCATCTTATCTTCCATGGCTACTCCAGCGGTCGAATAATTTCTTGCAGATCGTTCTCCGGTGCGCGCAAGGGCACATTTCTGTTACTTACCGCGACGACTTCGCCGTCCGGGTTCAATATCACCCAATGCCCGTCGCGGCCAGTAAGCAGAGTCATCTCCTGCCCTTTGTAGGGACCAAATCCGCGAATTACCCCGCTCAAATCAGGGTTAGGGTTCGCGATGATCCCATCGATCTGCTCGGCAGTGTGCCCTTTGCCCGTGATATACTCGGCCCCGTCACCTTTTGGGCCGTGACCCCGGACGATGTTGCCATCTGGTGTAGTGATGTTGGCTGGGCGCGCTTCGAGAATGCTGGGACCAGCAAGCTCTGGGATCGGTGTTGAGATGATATTTCCGGTCGGGTCTTCGGCGGCGGGCGATCCGGTGTGGTTCGGCAGGCCGAGAACCTCGGCCGGGTAGATCTCCAGCCACTGCTCGATGCGCTCGGGCGTGAAGCCGGGAAGTTCGCCCAGCCGCCGCTCGTCCTCGGTCAGTTCAGGGAATACCTCGACCCAGCCATCGGCAATCGTGCCGTCCTGGAGCCGGAGTCGACCTTCGCTGAACGCATCGTAGGCGCGCTGTACGAATGCGCCAAGCGCGCGCTGAGCAGCGCGGTCTCCTTCCGCAACCTGCTGAATAGTTCCGGGATTCGACATCTCGAAAAGCGCCGCCGCCTGACCGGCGATCCGTGCCGGATCAACGGTCTTGGGCAGGCTGGATCCGAAGCCGGTACTGACCGTTTCCTGCACCAGTTCGTGCGCAATGGCAGCCAGGAGCCCTTCGCCCGATCCAAGATCGACGCCGAGGATATCGGCAGCGCGGTTCAGGCGACGTTCTGTTGCGAGTTCGGTGAGTTCCCCCAAGGCATTGCTAGCCTCCCACGCCGCCAAAAACGCCGCCAAAGCAGCGGCTCCCTGAGGGGTAAGCGCGACCGCACGTCCGACAAGGCCCCGAAAGAAGGCCCCCACCGGAATTTCCGCCGCTGGCGCATACTGGGCAAGGACAGCATCGTTTGGCAACAGCGACGCAACAGGCTCGGCGAAACACCGGCAGTTATGTGCCTGTCCCGGATGCCCGCCCGCAGGAGGCTCATCCCAACTGAAGACCTGATCGTCATACTCTGCGTGACTGTCGCGAACCTGCGCGTCGTCTCGGGAACGCCAGATGTAACGCTCTATCCCAAGGTCTTGCTGCCGAAGCTGATTGATCAACCCCGCGAAGGCCCTCAGCAGACGCTCCTCCATGGCCGTTCGCAATGGGCGGAGACGCTGGGGGTGGGATTGATATTCTTCAAAGATGGCCGTCAGACGCATATCCCATTCGCGCAGGACAGCCTCCTTCGCGTCCGACACATCGCGCAGGTCTGCCTCCGTCACCCAAGGGACTGTGTCGGGTGGTGTCAGGGCATTCAGAAGCGCCCGTGTATTGTCGGCGATAACCCGATCCAGACGATCCGAAAAATCGCTCCGAAGACCCGGGTAGCCAGGAAATAGCGACTTGATGGAAATGGCCTGGCGTATAGAATCGTTACGCTGGCTGACCACGTACTGACCATGTCCGCCATGCCGAAGGAAGTCCCGTAAATTGTGTTGCAATAGAACCTCCCCGCCGATCTGCGGGATCGGTTGTAGGAGCAATTAGTTAACGAGTATTTACCTTTCCGCGCGTTGCTTTCCACGGGGCAATACGTCAACCGAAATCTGAAGTGCCCATGACATGCCGAC
>DBFD01000064.1:6798-14916 GCA_002294185.1 Paracoccus sp. UBA889 | reverse complement strand
ATCTTCGGACACGGCAATGTCGCGGGGGTCGGCGAGGCGCTGCATCGCTTCCGGGAAGTCATTCCGACGTGGCGCGGCCAGAACGAGCAGACCATGGCCCATGCCGCCATCGCCTATGCGAAGACCAAACGACGGCGGAAGGCGATGGCCATCACCTCCTCCATCGGGCCGGGTTCGACCAACATGGTCACCGCCTGCGGGCTAGCGCATGTGAACCGACTGCCGGTCCTCATGATCTGCGGCGATGTCTTCGCCAACCGTCGCCCCGACCCGGTGCTGCAGCAGATCGAGGATTTCGACGACGGCACGGTCTCGGCGAACGACTGCTTCCGCCCGGTCGCGCGCTATTTCGATCGCATCTCGCGGCCCGAACATCTTCTGACCGCGCTGCCGCGCGCGATGGCGATGATGACCGATCCGCAGAATTGCGGCCCTGCCGTGCTCGCCTTCTGCCAGGACGTGCAGGCCGAGGAATTCGACTACCCAGAGGACTTCTTCACGCCGCGCACATGGCGAATTCGGCGGCCGGAACCCGATCCGCGCGAGGTGGCCGACGTCGCCCGGATGATCGCCGAGGCCGAGTGCCCGGTGATCGTGTCGGGCGGTGGCGTGCTTTATTCCGGGGCCGACGAGACGCTTCGGACCTTCGCCGAGACGCACAACATTCCGGTGCTGGAAACCCAGGCCGGCAAGGGCGGCATCGTCGCGAGCCATCCACTGAACTTCGGCTCGCCGGGCGTGACCGGATCGGGCTGCGGTAACGAACTGGCAGCAAAGGCGGACCTGGTCATCGGAGTGGGCACGCGGTTCCAGGACTTCACCACCGGCTCGTGGACGGTTTTCGGCCGCGAGGGGCGCAAGCTCGTGTCGATCAACCTGCATCCCTATGACGCCTCCAAGCACCTTGCGACGCCGCTCGTCTCCGACGCGAAGGTCGCGCTCGAGAAGTTGACTGCTGCACTCGGTGATCTGCGCTTCGACGCGCATGACCCCTCGTCACGCGAGGACTGGATCGCCGAGGTCGGCCGCGTCACCGCGGCGCCGGAGCCCGACACGAACGCGTTGCCCACCGACGCACAGGTGATCGGCGCGGTGCAGCGCGTCGCGACCGACGAAACCGTGGCGATGTGCGCCGCCGGCACAATGCCCGGCGCTTTACAGGTGCTCTGGCAGGCTGCGCAGGGCGGCTATCACTTGGAATACGGCTATTCCTGCATGGGCTACGAGATCGCCGGCGCCATGGGCATCAAGCTCGCCGCGCCGGAGAAGGAGGTCATCTGTTTCGTCGGCGACGGCAGTTACATGATGGCCAATTCCGAGCTCGCCACCGCCGCCGCCCGCAAGGTGCCCTTCACGGTCGTTCTGACCGACAACTCGGGCTATGGCTGCATCAACCGGCTGCAGATCGAGTGCGGCGGGGCCGAATTCAACAACATGTACAAGGACAGCGACGTCTGGCCGAAGATCGACTTCGTCGCGCATGCCGCCGCAATGGGCGCCCATGCGGAGAAGGCCGCCGATATCGCGGATCTGGAACGCAAGATCGTCGAGGCACGCGGCCGCGACTTGCCAAGCGTGATCCTGATCGAGACCGACGCGGTGCCCGGAACCGGGGCCGGTGGCCACTGGTGGGATGTCGCCGTGCCCCAGACTGGCGGACCCGAGCGGCTCGAAAACGCCCGCCGCCGCTACAACGCCAACGCGGCGCTTCAGAGAACCTTCAATTGATCTGTCCTTCGGGAGACACACCATGATCCTTTACGGCACGAACCCCATCGCGTGGTCCAACGACGACGACTGGTCGATTGGCGATCACCTGAGCCTCGACGACTGCCTGAGCGATTGCCGCGAGATCGGTTTCGACGGCATCGAGAAGGGGCACAAGATGCCCGGCGACGGCACGGAGCTGAAACAGGCGCTCGGAGCCTTTGGCCTGCGGTTCGCCGCGGGCTGGTTTTCGACCAACATCCTGACGAACGACATCGAGACCGAGAAGGCCCGCCTGAAAGAGTGGATCGCGTTCACCAAGGCGGCCGGCGGCGACCACATCAATGCCTGCGAGTGTTCGAACACGGTGCATGGCAGCGACGGAACCCCGGTGAACGTCCGCCCCATCATGACGGACGCCGAATGGGACCGCTTCTCGAAGGGCTACGAGGCGCTGTCGGCCTATGCGCACGAGCTTGGCGTCAAGATGGGCTATCACCACCATATGGGCACGATCATCGAAAGCGCGGCGGATATCGACCGCTTCATGGAGATGGCGGGCCCCGAGACGCGCCTTCTGCTCGATACCGGTCACGCATGGTTCGGCGGTGCCGATCCGGCCGAGGTTGCGCGGAAATACATGGGCCGCGTGAGCCA
Organism: Paracoccus sp. UBA889; assembly: GCA_002294185.1. GTDB lineage: Bacteria > Pseudomonadota > Alphaproteobacteria > Rhodobacterales > Rhodobacteraceae > Paracoccus. The sequence goes on along the minus strand of DBFD01000064.1, from coordinate 12,552 downwards.
CATTCATTGCAAGAACGTCCGCCCCGATATTGCCAGGCAAGTTCGCGAGCAGGGTCTGTCCTTTCTCGAAGGCGTGCGGCGCGGGGCCTTCACCGTGCCGGGCGACGACGAGGGCGCGGTGGACTTCGCGCCCGTTTTGAAGATCGCGGCCGAGCACGGCTACGACGGCTGGCTCGTGATCGAGGCGGAACAGGACAGCGCGGTGCGCGACCCCAAGCATTATCAAGCTCTCGGGCTGCGTTCGCTGAAGCGGATGGCGGCAGAGGCCGGCCTCGACACCGCACATGAAGCTGTTTGATCCCGACCACCCCTTCCTCGCCCCCGCCTGGCGGCGGGGGCTGATCGTCGCGCTTTGCCTGGGCTGGGCGATCTTCGAGTTGATCACCGGCGCGGTGTTCTGGGCGATCCTCTTCGGCGCGCTCGGGCTCTGGTGCCTCTACGAATTCTTCCTGTCCCCCAGGGCCCGGGCGCGGGGACGCGACCGCGAGGACGAGCGATGACCGATCTGCAAAGAAAACCCTTCGGCACGCATGGCAAGGTCCACGAGATCACGCCGCAATCGGCGGGCTGGCGCTATGTCGGCTTCTCACTCTACCGCCTGCGTGCGGGCGAGACGGCCGCCGAGGCGACGGGCGATCGCGAAGTCATCCTGGTGATGGTCGAGGGCAAGGCCGCCATCACCGGCGCCGGTCAGGACTGGGGCGTATTGGGCGAGCGGATGAACGTGTTCGAAAAGACGCCGCCCCATTGCCTCTACCTGCCGAACGGCACCGACTGGCAGGCAGTGGCCGAGACCGACTGCGTGATCGCGGTCTGCTCGGCGCCCGGACAGGGCGGTCACGAGGCACGCCGCATCGGACCGGACGGCATCACCCTCACCGAACGCGGCAAGGGCACCAATACCCGCCACATCAACAACATCGCGATGGAAAACGAGGATTATTGCGACAGCCTGCTGGTAACCGAGGTTTTCACGCCCGCAGGCCACTGGTCGTCCTATCCCAGCCACCGCCACGACGAGGACGACTTCCCCCGCATCACCTACCTCGAAGAGACCTATTACCACCGGCTGAGCCCGGCCTCGGGGTTCGGCATCCAGCGGGTTTATACCGATGATGGCGGGCTCGACGAGACCATGGCGGTCTCGGACGGCGATGTGGTTCTGGTGCCCCGCGGACACCATCCCTGCGGCGCGCCTTACGGATTCGAGATGTACTACCTCAACGTGATGGCCGGACCGCTGCGCAAGTGGCGCTTCGTGCCAGCGCCGGAAGTCGAGTGGATCATGCAAGGCGACGCATGAAGCCGAAGACGTCAGGCGCGAACGAACAACCTGCGTTCTGCCCGCGCGGTCTGGTCGAGGAATTCGACCACCGCTTGCACCCGGCGGTCCGTCTTGAGGTTCTCGTGCCAGACCGTCCAGTAGCTGCATTCCACGCGGACCTCCGGAAGCAAGGGTTCGAGATCCAATCCGGCAACCATGAAATCGTGCAGCACTCCGATCCCAGCGCCCATGCGAACCGCCTCGACCTGGCCGATCGCGGTCGCCACCTCGATGGTCGATCGCCAGTCCGCGAGAATGTCCGAGGCATAGTTCAGTTCGGGCGTGTAGATCAGATCCTCCACGTAGCCGACAAGCTCGTGCCGGGCAAGATCCGCAACGCTGTCCGGCCGCCCCCGCCTCGCGATGTAGCCTGTCGATGCGTAAAGCCCGAGCGTGTAGTCGGTCCCGCGCGGGCCGCGATCGGCGAGAGAGCAGAGGAACTCGTCCCAGAAGACCTCTGCCTCGCTGGGGCTGGACGGCGATGCCAAGAACCTCTCTGCGGCCGTCCAGGTTGACGGCGACCGCCACTATGGCCGCGACTCTGGCGATCCGGCCGCCACGCCGCACCTTGATGTAGGTGGCGTCGAGCCAGAGGTAGGGCCATTCGCCTTCAAGGGGCCGGCCCAGGAATGCATTGACCCGTTCATCGATCTCGCCGCAAAGCCGCGAGACCTGGCTCTTGGACACGCCGGTCATGCCCATGGCTTTGACCAGATCCACCGAGCGGGTCGAGAGTCCTTGGACATAAGCCTCCTGAATGACCGCCGTCACGGCCTTTTCCGCCGCTCTGCGGGGCTCCAGGAACTCGGGGAAGCACGTGTCCTTGCGCAGATTCGGGATCATCACGTCGACCCTCCCGGCGCGGGCCTCCCAGGCTCTGGACCGATAACCGCTGCGGTGGTTCACACGGTCGTCGCTGCGTTCGTGCGCCCCGGCGCCGCACAGCTGGTCGACATCCAGCGCCATGAGGCGGTCGGCCGCGAACCCGAGCATCTCGGCAAGCAGGTGGATGTCGGATGTCTCCGACAAAAGCGCGCGCAGCGCCGCGGTCTCTGATAGGCTGTCCTTGGTCATGGTTGATCTCCTCGGTCAAAGGTCGGGTCGGCAAACCAAACCTTGGCCGAAGAACAGCCGTGGCCGCCAAGCGACCCGCACGGACCTCGCTTCGCTACGCGAAGGCTCCGCGCTGCCCGCGCTACCTGCGGGAACTACACCAACTGTCGGGACACCGCTTGTGCAAGGATCGACCATAGTCAATTTCGCTGTGTCTACCCCGTCACAGGTGCCCGAAAATCGACCGTAACTCCCCCCAAGGCGCTTACACCTGTTGGTATTTTTGTTGGTGTCGACGTAATTTCCGCTTTTTTCAATGCTGTCGCCTTCCCTACGGGCTGCCACCGTCACCTCTTTCTCCTCCGCGCCTCGAACAGCCTGTTGCTGTTTGTGCCGCATTGAACGCGCTGATGTGCGGCATGAGCGGCTTGGAAACCGGCTCTGCAATCGGGTCGGCGCTGTTCTGCATGATTTGCATAGCCGCCAATCGCTTGCCGGATCGGGTGAATTGCGGGTGGTTTTCGGTTGACTTCGGGCGGGCGGCGGCTAAAAGGCGGGCTTCAAACGAATTCCACGGGGTTTGCGCCGCGCTTTCCCCGAAGCAGGAGCAGTAACCATGGCGAAGCCGACGACCATCAAGATCCGGCTGAACTCGACCGCCGGGACCGGCCACTTCTATGTGACCAAGAAGAATGCCCGGACGATGACCGAAAAGATGACCGTTCGCAAATACGATCCGGTCGTGCGGCAGCATGTCGAATACAAGGAAGGCAAGATCAAGTAGCGATCATGCCTGTTGCCCGGGGCCAAGCCCGACTTCGATAGAAGCCGTCAGGCGCCGCGCGTCGGGACGTCCCGGAATTCGTCCGGAAACCGGAAGGGTGTTGCGATTGCGCGATGCCCTTTTTCCGTATTCCGCGCGGCAATTCCGGCCACGGGTGGCGGCGGTTGTTCAGCGGTTGGCCGGGAACCGGGCATCGGCGCCGCTATCCGGCCTCGCGAACCCGCTCCTCGACCACCTCGAAAGGGACCGAGGGCTCGTCCTTGGCTGCGCGGATGACCAGCGAGGTCTTGACGCTGGCCACATTCGGGGCCGCGGTCAGGCTGTTGGTGAGAAACCGCTGGAACGTGGGCAGATCGGGCGAGACGCATTTCAGGATGAAATCGATCTCGCCGTTCAGCATGTGACATTCGCGCACCAGCGGCCATGCCTTCACCAGCGTCTCGAAGGCCGAAAGGTCGCGTTCCGATTGCGCCGCAAGCCGGACCATCGCGAAGACCTGAACCTCGAAACCCAGTTCGCGGGGGTCGATATCGGCGTGGTAGCCGCGGATATAGCCCATCTCTTCCAGCGTCCGGACACGCCGCAGGCAGGGCGGGGCCGAGATGCCCACGCGACGCGCCAGTTCGACATTGGTCATCCGGCCATCGGCCTGCAATTCGGCCAGGATCTTGCGGTCGATGTCGTCCAGTCTCGCGCCTGCCATGCTGCTCTTTCTTGAAACGGGTTCCGGCGTTGCGGGAAACTACAATGCGGCCCGCGTTTACGCAACATTCTTTCCGGCCTCGGCCATGTTGCACAAGCCGAACCAAGGGATTACCTGATGCCTCAAATCGAAAGCGGGGCGCAAGATGAGTGACGACACGCATGTGAAACTTCTGATCATCGGGTCGGGACCGGCGGGCTATACCGCGGCCGTCTATGGTGCCCGCGCGATGCTGAACCCGATGCTGATCCAGGGGATGCAGCCGGGCGGCCAGCTGACCATCACCACCGAGGTCGAGAACTGGCCGGGCGAGACCGAAATCCAGGGTCCCGACCTGATGGTGAAGATGGAGTCCCATGCCAGGGCGATGGGCGCCGAGGTCGTCACCGATATCGTCACCAAGCTGGATCTGGGCCGCCGGCCTTTCACGGCCGAATGCGACAGCGGCGCGCGGATCACGGCGGATGCGGTGATTCTGGCGACCGGCGCACAGGCGCGCTGGCTGGGGCTGCCCAGCGAGGAAAGGTTCAAGGGGTTCGGCGTCAGCGCCTGCGCGACCTGCGACGGGTTCTTCTATCGCGGCCGCGAGGTGCTGGTCGTCGGCGGCGGCAATACAGCGGTCGAGGAGGCGCTGTTCCTGACCAAATTCGCCTCGAAGGTCACACTGGTCCATCGCCGCGACAGCCTGCGGGCAGAAAAAATCCTGCAAAACCGGCTATTCAAGAACCCGAAGGTCGAGATCGTCTGGGATCACGAACTGGCCGAGGTGACGGGGACCGAGAACCCGCTGGGGGTCAGCGGCGCCGTGCTGACATCCGTCAAGGATGGCGGGACGCGGCGGATCGCCGTGGACGGGGTTTTCATCGCCATCGGCCATGCGCCGTCCAGCGAACTTGTCAAGGACCAGCTTGACCTGCATTCCGGCGGCTATGTGAAGGTCGAGGCCGGGTCCACGCGGACCTCGATCCCCGGCGTCTTCGCGGCGGGCGACCTGACAGACCACATCTATCGGCAGGCCGTGACCAGCGCCGGAATGGGCTGCATGGCGGCGCTGGACGCCGAAGCCTGGCTGGCCGAACGTGACGAGGCGGGCGAACCCGATCCGGCCGGCGCCGAACTGCCCGAACAAGCCCCGGCCGGGTGATCTGCTGGCTTGCCTGCGGGTATCGTCGGTCAGGCGGCGGGACGCGCCCCTGCGCTGTTGGCGCGAAAAGTGCGGGCCCAGGTTGAAACTTGCCTGCGGGGCGGCTAAGCGCGACGGGTTCGTAGCCGGCCGGTTCTCGGCTGCCTGCCCACTTTCGTTCAGCCATCCGAGCCCTTGCACATGACCCATCCGAACCAGACGCCGATCCCCGAGCTTTATGTCTCGCCCGAAGCCGCCGCCGCATTGAAGGACGAGGCGGGCCACATGCCCAGCTGGGATCTGACGCAGCGCCAGATCTGCGATCTGGAACTGCTGATGAATGGCGGCTTCAATCCGCTGAAAGGGTTCATGACCCGGGCCGATTACGACGGTGTTGTCAGCGAGATGCGGCTGGCCTCGGGGGCGCTGTGGCCGATGCCCATCAACCTCGATGTCAGCGAGGCCTTCGCCGAAGGGCTGGAGCCGGGCACCGACATCGCGCTGCGCGATCAGGAAGGCGTCATCCTGGCGATCATGTCGGTCACCGACAAATGGCGGCCGAACAAGGCACGAGAGGCCAAAGAGGTCTTTGGCGCCGATGATCTGGCCCATCCGGCGGTGAACTATCTTCACAATGTGGCGGGGCCGGTCTATCTGGGCGGTCCGATCAAGGGCCTGCAGGCGCCGACCCATTACGATTTCCGCGGTCGCCGCAACACGCCCAACGAATTGCGCACCATGTTCAAGAAGCTGAACTGGCGGCGCGT
>DBFD01000064.1:0-6417 GCA_002294185.1 Paracoccus sp. UBA889 | reverse complement strand
TTCCGGGCCGCGAAAGAGGCGCAGGCCAACCTGATGATCCACCCGGTCGTCGGCATGACCAAGCCTGGCGACGTGGATCACTTTACCCGCGTCCGCTGCTACGAAGCGGTGCTGGACAAATATCCGCAGGCCACGACCACGCTGTCGCTGCTGAACCTGGCGATGCGGATGGGCGGCCCGCGCGAGGCGGTCTGGCACGGTCTGATCCGCGCCAATCACGGCGCCACCCATTTCATCGTCGGCCGTGACCATGCCGGCCCGGGCAAGAACAGCGCGGGCGAGGATTTCTACGGTCCCTACGAGGCGCAAGATCTGTTCCGCAAGTATCAGGACGAGATCGGCGTCGAGATGGTCGATTTCAAGCATATGGTCTATGTGCAGGAACGTGCCCAATACGAACCCGCCGACGAGATCGAGAAAGGCGTGACCGTCCTCAACATCAGCGGCACCGAACTGCGCCGCCGCCTGCGCGAGGGGCTGGATATCCCGGATTGGTTCAGCTTTCCCGAAGTGGTGCGCGAACTGCGCCGCAACTCGCCTCCGCGCGCGCAGCAAGGTTTTACGGTGTTCTTCACCGGCCTCAGCGGCAGCGGCAAATCGACCATTGCCAACGCGCTGATGGTCAAGCTGATGGAGATGGGCGGCCGTCCGGTCACGCTGCTGGATGGCGATGTGGTCCGCAAGCATCTGTCCAGCGAGCTTGGCTTTTCCAAGGAACATCGCGACATCAACATCAAGCGGATCGGCTATGTCGCCTCCGAGATCAGCAAGAACGGCGGGATCGCGATCTGCGCGCCGATCGCGCCCTATACCGCCACCCGCCGCGCCGTCCGCGAAATGACCGAGGCCTACGGCGCCTTCGTCGAAATCCATGTCGCGACCGATCTGGAAGAATGCGAACGCCGGGACCGCAAGGGGCTCTACAAGTTGGCGCGTGAGGGAAAGATCAAGGAATTCACCGGGATTTCCGATCCCTATGAAGAGCCGCAAAACCCGGAATTGCGCGTCGATACCAAGGATCGCGACGTTGATGGATGCGCCCATCAGGTGCTGCTGACGCTGGAAAGCATGGGATTGATCGGGCTGAACTGAGGCGGGCGCGGTCCGGCCATTTCACGGATTTCCGACGGCCGCATCAGGGTTTCGCGGCCGTCGCATCGATGCAAGTGGCGAATGTGGGGAGCAGACATCTTGTCCGGCCTGGTGATTTCCCTGACGACCATTCCGCCGCGTCTGCCGCGAATCCGGCCGACGCTGCTGGATCTGCTGAATCAGTCGGCGCCGGTGGACGAGATCCGGCTGTATCTGCCGCGGCGCCACCGCCGGTTTCCGCTGGCCGAAGCCGAGATTCCCGATTTGCCCAAAGGTATCCGGCTGATCCTGGTCGACGAGGATTTCGGACCCGCGACCAAGGTTCTGCCGGCCGCGCGGGATCTGGCGGGGCAGGATGTCGAACTGATCTTCTGCGACGACGATCAGGCCTATGATCCCGATTGGGCAGGCTGGTTCCTTGAGGCGCGCAGGCAGCATCCCGACGCCTGCCTGGTTCAGAAGGGATACAATCTCGAGGATCGGCCCGAAGGCACGAAATACTATCCGCGCCACGATCCCGCCCACCAGCCGCGCGCGCAGCGTTTCCGGCGCGACCTGCGCTATCGCCTGCGGCGCGCGGCAAGTCTGGGAACGTGGCGTAAAAAACCCTTTGTCAAAAGTGGCTATCTGGACATCCTCGAAGGCTATCGCGGTGCGATGATCCGTCCCGATTTCCTGCCTGCCGAGGCGTGGGACATCCCCGAGACGTTGTGGATGGTTGACGATCCCTGGCTGTCGGGCCATCTGTTGCGCAATGGCCATCCGATCTGGCTGATCGCCGAAGCGCCACAGCCGACCCGCAGCCACGACGCGCGGCTGCTGGACGGGCTGAAACATTTCGTCGACAACGGATGCGATCGGCGCCAGGCCGATACCATGGCGATCGAGTATTTCCGCCGCCGCTATGGTCTGTGGCCCGATGGCAAGCCGCCGCAGCAGGCACCGGACGAATTGCCGCCACGTCCCGCCTAGGGTCGGGTGGCGGCGCAAAGCGGGCCCGGTCCATGGGTCAGGTTCCTTGCCGAAGGCATCGAAAGGACAGGGCATGACGGATCGCGACGCCGCCACGACGCAGGACTTCAATCCCTGGGTGGCGACGATCCTGCTGCTTCTGGGCAATTTCATGAACCTGCTTGACATCACCATCGTGAATGTCGCGCTGCCTTCGATCCAGCGCGATCTGATGGCCTCGGCCAGCCAGATGGAATGGGTCTCGGCGGCCTATGTGCTGGCCTTCGCGGCCGGGCTGCTGCCGTTCGGCCGGTTCGGCGACAAGCTGGGCCGCAAGCGGCTGTTCCTGTGGGGCGTGGGGCTGTTCACGCTGGCATCGGCGGTTTGCGGGCTGGCCCGCGACATGCCCATGCTGATCGGATCGCGCGCGGTCCAGGGCCTGGGCGGCGCGATGATGGTGCCGCAGGTGATGGCGATCATGCATGTGATCTTTCCGCCCGACGACAAGGCGCGGGCCTTTGCGCTGTCCGCCGTCGTGATCAGTCTGGGGGCCGTGACGGGGCCGCTGCTGGGCGGCGCGCTGATCACGGCCGATCTGTGGGGACTGGACTGGCGGCCGATCTTCCTGGTCAATCTGCCGGTCGGCGCGCTGGTGATGGTGCTGGGCGGCCGCCTGATCCCGGCGCTGGATCCCGACCGGCAGATGAGCATCGACTGGCCGGGCGTCGGCCTGTTCGGGCTGACCATCACCATGATCGTGCTGCCGGTGATCGAGGGCGCACTGCTGGGCTGGCCCTGGTGGTGCATCGCCCTGCTGGCGGGCGCCCTGCCGATGGCCGCGCTGTTCGTCTGGCGGCAGCTTCGGCTGGCGCGATCCGGACGCACGCAGCTGCTGCCGGTCGCGCTGATGCGGAACAAGGGCTATCTGTCGGGCCTGCTGATGGTGCTGCTGCATTTTTCGGCGATTCCGGGAATGTTTCTGGTGCTGGCCATCTATTTCCAGACCGGATTCGGGCTGGATCCGTTCCAGTCCGGTCTTGCGACCGCGCCCTTTCCGCTGGGCGTGATGACGGGCAGCTTCATCACCGGGCGTTTCGGCGCCAGGGGGCTGGCTGTGCGGATGGGAGTGGGGGCGCTGGTGCTGCTGATCGGGATGGCGTTTCTGCGCCATGTCGCCGGCAACCCGCCGCAGCCCTTCTCGGCGCTGGCGTTCACGCTGCCACTGGCGTTTTGCGGTTTGGGCATGGGGCTGGCGATCTCGCCCCTGTTCCAGCTTGTCCTGCATGCCGTGCCCGAACGGGATGCGGGCGCCGGGGCGGGGGCGATGCAGGCGTTTCAGCAGGTCGGTTCGGCGGTGGGCATCGCGACCGTGTCCAGCCTGTTCTTCGTGCGGCTGAAGGCCGGGGGCGGACAGGATTATCCGGCCGCCATGAACCATGCGCTGACCTATCAGCTTTTCGCATTCACGGCGATCCTGATCATCCTCGGCCTGCGGCGCTGGACCATGGGGCCGCCCCGGCCCGGCAAGAACCCGCCGGCAGACACGCCGTTGGCGGAATGAGCGGCTGGCGTTCGTCGCTGGAAGTTTTCGCGTTGGACCGCGATGCCAGCCGGGTGCTGCTGCGTTGCGACCGGCTGATCGAAGCGCCGAACTGGCATCCGGACGGCTGGTTCCTGGTCAATGGCGGCGGCCATCTGTGGCGCGCGGATGCCCGGGGGCTTTGGCGCATCGATACCGGCGAACTGCATCGCTGCAACAACGATCACGGTTTCCTGCCCGACGGGCGGATCATCCTCTCCTGCCAAAGCGACAGCGGCGCAGGCATCCATGTTCTGGAACGGAACGGTCCGCGCGATCTTGGCCTTGCGCGCCCAAGCTGGTGGCATTCGGCGCATGGAAACCGGATCGCCTATGCCTGCGCGCGCGGCGGCGACCGGGTGGTGCGTGTTGCCGTCCTGGACATGGCAAGCGGGGTCGAGCGGGTCCTGACACCGGGCCTCGCCCATCACGACGGGCCGGATTTCTCGGCCTGCGGCGAATTCATCTGGTTCAATTCGGATGCGACCGGGCAGGCCCAGATCTGGCGGATGCGGGCTGATGGCAGCGAGGCCGCTCCGGTCTTTCGCGACGCAAACGTGAACTGGTTTCCGCATCCCTCGCCCTGCGGCAGGCACGTTCTGTATCTGGCCTATCCGCCGGGAACCCAAGGCCATCCCCGCGACCGGTCCGTCCAGTTGTGGCTGATGGATATCAACGGCGGCAACAGACGGCGCGTGGTCGATCTGCACGGCGGTCAGGGCAGCCTCAACGTTCCCTGCTGGGCACCCGATGGCAGCGCCTTCGCCTTCATGCGCTATGCGCGCGAACAGCCAGCACCGGGGCGTGCCCCGGTGCAGCCTGTCAATGGACGCTGACCGGCGACAATTCGTTCTGCCGGGCCAGCATGAAGGCCAGAGAACGGTCTCGCACCAGCGCCAGACGCTCGCCGTCGGCATCGTGGACGGCATACATCGTGTCGAGGTCGGGAACCTGTTCACGCACCTCTTCGGGCAGGGTGCTGGTCGCGATCTTGCGGATATAGACGGTGTTGGCGCTGTCGCCTTCGCCGAAATCGAATTTGGTATCCATGATGATCCCCTTTATTTGCGGCTGATCGGAATGGTCTGGACGACCTGTTGCGGTGCCGTTCGCCTCAGGTCGATGTGAAGCAGCCCGTTCTCGATATCGGCCGAGACGACCTCGACCCCGTCGGCCAGAACGAAACTGCGCTGAAAGGCGCGCGAGGCGATGCCGCGATGCAGGAAGACGCGATCGTCATCGGCCGGTGCCATGCGGCCCCTGATGACAAGCTGCCGATCCTCGGTGGTGACGGCCAGATCGTCCTGGGCGAAACCCGCGACCGCCAGCGTGATGCGAAAGCCATCCGGCGCGACATGTTCGATGTTGTAGGGCGGATAGCCTTCCGATCCCTTGGCCGCCCGCTCGGCCAGCCGTTCAAGCTGGTCGAAACCCAGCAGATAGGGATGCGTCCCCAGTGAAATCTTGCTCATTTCTCAGCCCTTGTCCATGAAAGCGACTGTCGGAGGATCCCGTCGCGGCAACCCTTCCGGTTTCAATATGTGAATGAATCGCCGCCGGCGCAAGGTTCGCGCCGGGTTCAGCGCCGCGCCCGCCCGGTCCGGGGCGGCTGACGCAAGCTTCTTGTTAACACAGCGGCCGCAAGGGGCTATAAGAAAGGAAAGCAGGCCTGTCAGCGAAGTGTCGCCCCATGAACATGCATCACGAAATGTCCCATGACCAGATCGCGCGGGCGCGGCTGACCGCGCTGCGCTGCGAGCATCGTGATCTTGACGAGGCGATCTCGGCGCTGTCGTCGCAACAGCTGACCTCGACGCTGACCCTGCAGAGACTGAAAAAGCAGAAACTGGCGCTGAAGGACCAGATCGCCCGCCTGGAAGACGAACTGACCCCGGACATCATCGCCTGATTGCGGCGTAGCGCCGCGCGCGCTATGGCGTTGTCCGGCCAGAAAAGGGGGCGGCGCATGGAAAAACCCGTTGGAATCATCATGGGCAGCCAGTCGGACTGGGCGACCATGCGCGAGGCGGCGACAATTCTGGACGATCTCGGGGTCGGCTTCGAGGTCCGGATCGTCAGCGCCCATCGGACGCCTGACCGGCTGTGGGATTATGGCAAGGGCGCAGTGACGCGCGGCCTGAAGGTGATCATCGCCGGGGCCGGCGGGGCGGCGCATCTGCCCGGAATGATGGCCTCCAAGACCCGGCTGCCTGTGATCGGCGTGCCGATCCAGACGCGGGCCCTGTCGGGTGTCGATTCGCTCTATTCCATCGTGCAGATGCCCAAGGGGTTTCCGGTCGCGACCATGGCCATCGGCGCGGCCGGGGCCGCCAATGCCGGGCTGATGGCGGCGGCGATCCTGGCGCTTGGCGATCCGGATCTTGCGCGGCGGCTGGAGGATTGGCGGGCCGCGCTGTCCGCCTCTATCCCCGAGGAGCCCGCCGATGAATGAGATTCGCAGCATCGGCATTCTCGGAGGCGGTCAACTGGGTCGGATGTTGTCGGTCGCGGCCAGCCGTCTTGGCCTGCGCTGCCATGTCTTCGACCCCGGCGCGGCGCCAGCGGGCGAAGTGGCATGGCGGCTGACGACCGCACCCTACGAAGATGACCATGCCCTTGCCGCCTTTGCCGAAAGCGTGGACGTGATCACCTACGAATTCGAGAACGTGCCGACCTCGGCACTGGATCTGCTGGAACGCCTGCGCCCGATACGCCCCGGCCGCCATGCGCTGGCGGTGTCGCAGGACAGGCTGGCCGAAAAGACCTTTCTGAACGAGATCGGGCTGGCCACGGCG
>DBFD01000021.1:41232-70018 GCA_002294185.1 Paracoccus sp. UBA889 | reverse complement strand
ATGGCCATTCTCGTCGACAAGACCACCAAAGTCATCTGCCAGGGCCTGACCGGCTCGCAGGGCACCTTCCACACCGAACAGGCCATCGCCTACGGCACGCAGATGGTCGGCGGGGTCACGCCGGGCAAGGGCGGGCAAGAGCATATCGGCCTGCCGGTCTTCAACTCGGTCCACGAGGCGGTGGCAAAGACCGGCGCGACCGCGACCGCGATCTATGTGCCCCCGCCCTTCGCGGCGGATTCGATCCTGGAGGCCATCGACGCCGAAATCCCGCTGATCGTGGCGATCACCGAGGGCATCCCGGTGCTGGACATGATGCGCGTCAAGCGCGCGCTGGAGGGCAGCAGAAGCCGCCTGATCGGACCGAACTGCCCCGGCATCATGACGCCCGGCGAATGCAAGATCGGCATCATGCCCGGCAACATCTTCCAGCGCGGCAGCGTCGGCGTGGTGTCGCGTTCGGGCACGCTGACCTACGAGGCGGTCAAGCAGACCACCGATGTCGGCCTGGGCCAGTCCAGCGCCGTGGGAATCGGTGGCGACCCGATCAAGGGGATGGAACATGTCGACGTGCTGGCCATGTTCCTGGACGATCCGGAAACCGAATCGATCATCATGATCGGCGAGATCGGCGGCTCGGCCGAGGAAGAGGCGGCCGAATTCCTGGCCCGGCAGAAGAAGAAGGGCCAGTGGAAGCCCACCGCCGGCTTCATCGCCGGGCGCACCGCGCCCGCGGGCCGGCGCATGGGCCATGCGGGCGCCATCGTCTCGGGCGGCAAGGGCGACGCGGAATCGAAGATCGAGGCCATGAAGAAGGCCGGGATCGTCGTCGCCGACAGCCCCGCGGGGCTGGGCGAGGCGGTGCTGAAGGCCATCAAGGGCTGATGATTTGACACCGGGCGCCGCCCTCGCGACGATGGCATGGCACGGGCAAGGAGTGGGTGAATGACAGCCAACCGCAGAGGCGCCTCGCTTGGAACGCTTCCGGGCGTGATGCGCGGCCCGTGCGGCGCGGCCTTGCCCGACCGGCGCGCGGCGATCGCATCTTGCCCGCGTGACCTGATCCCTCGGCCGGACATGTCCCTGGCGGGGATCGCCGGTCGCGGACGCGGATCGGCGCATCGCCCGGCCCGCCCATGATGGTTCCGGGCATCAGCGTGACCGACCTGCGCCCGGCGCTGCTGCTGGGTTCGCTGCTGCTGTCGGGCTGCGGCGAACGCGCGACCGAAGACATCCTGCGCGGCGGCATTCCCGCCCGCACCGATCTGCATCAGGCCAGCACCCTGCCGCCGGATTCGGTGCGCACCGTAGCGCGCCGCGACTTCGGCTGGCGGCTGATCTATCGGCCCGCCCGCGCGCCCGCCAATGCCGGACCGGCCGCCGCAAGCGCCCTGTGCGGGCTGGAACGCCGCGCCGTGGCGCGGATCGACCAAATCCCGCGGATCGACCCCCTTGCCGATCCCGGCGCACGTATCATCGACATCTATTGCGCATGAGGAGATCGGGCATGATTGTCAACTTCACCCCCATCACGACGATCCGCAAACCGGCGCTTGCCGTTGCGGGGCTGCTGGCGCTCGCGGGCTGCGTGCCGCCGCCGGGCGCGCCGACCACCACCGGCCGCAGCGCCGCCGCGACCTCGCCCTATGCGATGGCGCCCGCGGCACCCCGCACGCCCCCGCCGGCGATCAGGCCGCCCGCCGAGATCGCGCCCCCCACGCCGGTCGCGCCCAGCTTTTCGGGACCGATGGACAGCCGCACGGGCATGCGGCAGTCCGCTGTCGTGTCGGTCTCGGGCAATGCCGATCGCGGCTTTTCGGTGATCTTCCGTCCGAAGCAGACCGAACCCGCCAGCGTCGACGGCGCGGCGGCCAGGCTCTGCGGCGACGCGGGCGTGGCCTCGGCCCGCACCAATTCCGGCGGCGGCTCCAGCGCCATGCCGGGCGTGTCGGTGATGGTGGTGAAATGCGGCGCGACGGCGTGACGGCTCGCCGACATCACCCGGATTTCGGCTGTCTCGCCGGCCCCGTCCTAGGCCGGCGTCGCGAAAGCCTGCGACCAGTTCACGGTCGGGATTCTCGGATCGGCGGCACAGGCGGCGATCTCGTCGGCCAGCGATTCTCGGATCGCCGCGCGGTCCGGCTCGCTCACCTCTATCGTGGTGCGGTTCATGCGGTCGATGCGCGCCCAGGCTGCCTTGCGCCATTCCCGCGGCACCAGGGCGCGCGCCACGCGCTTCAGCGCGGGGTTGTAGAGCGCGGCCTTCACCGTCCGGCTTTGGGTGACATAGCTTTCATTGCGATTCCGGTCGGCAGGCACATCTGCGACCGGTTCCACGCCCAGGTTCCGGCTGACCTGCCGCAACAGCGCCTCGCCCTGGGCGGCGTGGAAATCCAGGACTTCAAGCCGGTCGCCGAACAGCGCGTCATAGCGGGCGATCTGGCCGGAATATCGGCTGCGCAGGCGGTGATAGAAAAGCGGATGCCAGCCATCCGCGATCCTCTGCGCCTCGGCCCGCAGCGAGGCGGTCAGCCCCAGCGTCTCCAGCTGGTCACGCCGGGTGTGCTGATATTCAGAGATGATGCGCGCCACCGGGTCGCGCAGGACGGCCAGGATCCGGATCTCGCCCACGTCCGGACGCGCCGCGAAATCGGCGATGCGGCCGGCGGCGGCGGGGTTCCACAAGTAGTCGGTCGAGGCGTCCAGACGCCACGCCGCGGCGGGCTTGTGCGCGAACAGGGCGTGGTAATCGGCCAGATCACGCGGGATGCGGGCAAAGGCGCGCGCGCCGGGTCCGGACCAGCGCCGCTCGGCGAAATCGGTGAAAAAGCACGGCTCCTTGCCACGGGCCAACGCGATCTCCGGCAAGGCGCCCAACATCGCTGCCAGATTGCTGGTGCCGCATTTGGGCGCCCCGATCAGGAAGATGTAGTTCTGCATCCCGTCACCTTTCACATCCGGCCTTGCGGTCCCGCCGGCGGCCCGCGATTTGCGTCGGCATACATGTCGCGCCGCGCCCCGACCAGACCCGCATCCCGGCTTCTCATGTCTCGCTAAAGGTCCGAAACGATGAACGACCAGCCCAAGAACACCGATTTCCACGATTCCTCCTTCCTGCAAGGCCATAACGCCGCCTGGGTCGAACAGCTCTATGGCCAGTGGGCCAGGGATCCGGCCGCGGTCGATCAGGCCTGGGACGAATTCTTCCGCGGCCTCGGCGATGCCCAGGAAGACGCGCTGCGCGAGGCCGAGGGCCCGTCCTGGTCGCGCGCCGACTGGCCGCCGATGCCGCATGACGACACCACCGCCGCGCTGACCGGCGAATGGCCGATGTCCGGCAAGGCCGAGGCCGACGAGGCGATGAGGAAGATCGCCGGAAAGGCCGCCGAAAAGGGGGTCGAACTGACCACCGACCAGATGCGGCAGGCGGTGCTGGACAGCATCCGCGCGCTGATGCTGATCCGCGCCTACCGGATCCGCGGTCATCTTCACGCCGATCTCGACCCGCTGAAGCTGCGCCATGTCCCCGATCATGGCGAATTGAAGCCCGCCACCTATGGCTTCGGTCCCGGCGATCTGGACCGGCCGATCTTCATCGACAACGTGCTGGGTCTGGAAGTCGCCACCATGCGCCAGATCTGCGAATTGATGAAGCGCACCTATTGCGGCACCTTCGCGCTGCAATACATGCATATCTCGAACCCCGAGGAAGCCGCCTGGCTGAAGGAACGGATCGAGGGCTATGGCAAGGAAATCGCCTTCACCCGCAACGGCCGCCGGGCGATCCTGAACAAGCTGGTCGAGGCCGAGGGATTCGAGAAGTTCCTGCATGTCAAATACATGGGCACCAAGCGCTTCGGCCTCGATGGCGGCGAGGCGCTGATCCCGGCGATGGAACAGATCGTCAAGCGCGGCGGCGCGCTTGGCGTGAAGGAAATCGTCATCGGGATGCCGCATCGCGGCCGACTGTCGGTGCTGGCCAACGTGATGTCAAAACCCTACCGCGCCATCTTCCACGAATTCCAGGGCGGCAGCTTCAAGCCCGAGGACGTGGACGGATCGGGCGACGTGAAATACCATCTCGGCGCCTCCTCCGACCGCGAATTCGACGGCAACATCGTCCACCTGTCGCTGACCGCCAACCCCTCGCATCTGGAGGCGGTGAACCCGGTCGTGCTGGGCAAGGCGCGCGCCAAGCAGGACCAGCTGGGCGACCGCAAGGCCCGCACCGCGGTGCTGCCGGTCCTGCTGCACGGCGACGCGGCCTTCGCCGGCCAGGGCGTGGTGGCGGAATGCCTGCAGCTTTCGGGCATCCGCGGCCACCGCACCGGCGGCACGATCCATATCGTCGTGAACAACCAGATCGGCTTTACCACCGCGCCGCATTTCAGCCGCACCTCGCCCTATCCGACCGATATCGCGCTGATGGTCGAGGCGCCGATCTTCCACGTCAACGGCGATGATCCCGAGGCCGTCGTCCACGCGGCCAGGGTCGCCACCGAATTCCGTCAGAAGTTTCACAAGGACGTGGTGCTGGACATCTTCTGCTATCGCCGGTTCGGCCATAACGAGGGCGATGAGCCCATGTTCACCAACCCGGCCATGTATGCCAACATCAAGGGTCACAAGACCACCCTGCAGATCTACACCGACCGGCTGGTCAGGGACGGGCTGATCCCCGAGGGCGAGATCGAGGACATGAAGGCCGCCTTCCAGGCCCATCTCGCCGAGGAATTCGAGATCGGCAAGAACTACAAGCCGAACAAGGCCGACTGGCTGGACGGCAAGTGGTCGGGCCTCGAACGCGAAGGCGCGGAATATGTCGCCGGCAAGACCGGCATCCCGGCCGCGATGATGACCGATATCGGCCGCGCGCTGACCAGCGCCCCGGACGGCGTGAGCCTGCACAAGACCGTGGGCCGCCTGCTGGCGGCCAAGAAGGAGATGTTCGATACCGGCAAGGGGTTCGACTGGGCCACAGCCGAGGCCCTGGCCTTCGGCTCGCTCCTGGTCGAGGGCCGCGGCGTCCGCCTGTCGGGCCAGGACAGCATGCGGGGCACGTTCAGCCAGCGCCATTCCGCGATCATCGACCAGAAGTCCGAGGATCGCTATTATCCGCTGAACCATATCCAGGGGGACCAGGCCCGCTACGAGGTCATCGATTCGATGCTGTCGGAATACGCGGTGCTGGGCTTCGAATACGGCTATTCGCTGGCCGAACCGAATACCCTGACCCTGTGGGAGGCGCAGTTCGGCGATTTCGCCAATGGCGCGCAGATCATGTTCGACCAGTTCATCTCCTCGGGCGAGAAGAAATGGCTGCGCATGTCGGGCCTGACCATGCTGTTGCCGCATGGCTACGAAGGCCAGGGCCCGGAACACAGCTCGGCCCGGCTGGAACGGTTCCTGCAGATGTGCGCCGAGGACAACTGGATCGTCGCCAACTGCACCACGCCGGCGAACTATTTCCACATCCTGCGCCGCCAGATGCATCGCGGCTTCCGCAAGCCGCTGGTCATCATGACCCCGAAATCGCTGCTGCGGCATCCGCTGGCGGTCAGCCGCGCCGAGGAATTCCAGTCCGGCTCCACCTTCCACCGGGTGCTGTGGGACGATGCGCAGCGCGGCAATTCCGACACCAAACTGGTCCAGGACGGCAAGATCAAGCGCGTCGTGCTGTGTTCGGGCAAGGTCTATTACGACCTGCTGAAGGCCCGCGACGAGGCCGGCGTCACCGATGTCTACCTGATGCGGCTGGAACAATTCTACCCGTTCCCGGCGCAGGCCATGGTTGCCGAACTGGGCCGCTTCAAGTCGGCCGAGGTGATCTGGTGTCAGGAGGAACCCAAGAACCAGGGGGGATGGACCTTTGTCGAACCCTATATCGAATGGGTGCTGGAACGGCTGGGCGCGAAACATGGCCGGGCGCGCTATGTCGGGCGCAACGCGGCGGCCTCGCCCGCCACGGGCCTCGCCTCGCGCCACAAGGCCGAGCAGCAAGCCCTGGTCAACGAAGCCCTGAATATCGAAGGATGATCCGATGAGTACCGAAGTCCGCGTGCCCGCTTTGGGCGAATCCGTCACCGAGGCGACCATCGCGACATGGTTCAAGAAGGCCGGCGATACCGTGGCGGTCGATGAAATGCTGTGCGAGCTGGAAACCGACAAGGTCACGGTCGAGGTGCCCAGCCCCACAGCCGGCGTCCTGGCCGAGATCGTGGCCGAGGAAGGTGCGACCGTCGAGCCCAATGCCCTGCTGGCGCAGATCGACGAATCCGCCAAGGGCGCGGACTCGGGCCGGCCCTCCGCGCAGGACGGCACTGGGCAGGATGGCGGCAAGGGTGCGAAGCAGGACGCCGGAGAGGATGCGAAACAGGACGCCCGACAGGACGCGAAACAGGACAAGGCCGCCGTCAGGGCAAGCGCCGAAACCCCGGAGGAAAAGACAGAGATGAGCGGCAATTCGGTGGACGTGATGGTTCCCGCCCTTGGCGAAAGCGTGACCGAGGCGACGGTGGCCACCTGGTTCAAGAAGGTCGGCGATCAGGTCGCCGCCGACGAGATGCTGTGCGAACTGGAAACCGACAAGGTCTCGGTCGAGGTGCCCAGCCCCACAGCCGGCGTGCTGGCCGAGATCGTGGCCGAGGAAGGCGCGACCGTCGATGCCAAGGCCAGGCTGGCGGTGATCACCGAGGGTGCCGCGGGCGGCGGATCCGAAAGCAGCCCCGCCCCCGCCGCGCCCGAGGAAAAGGCCACCGATGCCGGCCCCGAGGAAATGACCCCGCGCGAGGATGTCGAGGACGCGCCCTCGGCCCGAAAGGCGATGGCCGAAAAGGGCGTCGGCCGCGGTCAGGTGACGGCCTCGGGCCGCGATGGCCGGGTGATGAAGGAAGACGTGGCCAGGGCCGGGTCCCCGGCCGCTGCCCCGGCGCCGAAAGCCGCGCCGCAATCCGCCCGCGCCCCGTCGGCGCCGCAGGATGCCGAACGCGAGGAACGGGTCAGGATGACCCGCCTGCGCCAGACCATCGCCCGGCGGCTGAAGGACGCGCAGAACAGCGCCGCCATGCTGACCACCTATAACGAGGCCGACATGTCGGCCATCATGGAACTGCGCGGCGAATACAAGGAGGCGTTCGAGAAGAAGCACAAGGTCAAGCTGGGCTTCATGTCCTTCTTCGTGAAAGCCTGCTGTCACGCGCTGCAAGAGGTGCCCGAGGTCAATGCCGAGATCGACGGCACCGATGTCGTCTACAAGCACTACGTCAACATGGGCGTCGCGGTGGGCACGCCCAACGGGCTGGTGGTGCCGGTGGTCAAGGATGCCGACCGCAAGGGCTTTGCCGAGATCGAGAAGGAGATCGGCGAATTGGGCACCAGGGCCCGCGACGGCAAGCTGACCATGGCCCAGATGCAGGGCGGCACCTTCACCATCTCGAATGGCGGCGTCTACGGCTCGCTGATGTCCTCGCCGATCCTGAACCCGCCGCAATCGGGCATTCTCGGAATGCACAAGATCCAGGATCGCCCGGTGGTCGTCGGCGGCCAGATCGTGATCCGCCCGATGATGTATCTGGCGCTGAGCTACGATCACCGGATCGTGGACGGCAAGGGCGCGGTCACGTTCCTCGTCCGGGTGAAAGAGGCGCTGGAGGATCCGCGCAGGCTGCTGATGGATCTGTGATTTGCGTCCCGGGATGCCAGGGCCACGGCCCGGAAGCGGCGGACAGGTCCGGCGGAGCCTTCCCGTTTCGGGCCTGACCCGGCGCGGGCGCTTCGCGTCCCGTCCGCGGCGGGTCGACGCCCCTTGCAGATTCGGAACAGGGGTCCGATCGGCCAGGGTGACGGCTGATCGGCCTGTGCATTCATGCACTGATGCACCTGAGATCCGTTGGAAACGCGCGCGGGCGCACGGAACGATCGGGGATCGTGCGTTGTCGGTGCACGCCCTGTGCACGCGCTGTGCCTGTCCGGTGGCCGTCCGGTGCCCCCCGAAAGCCAGCATTTGCTGGGCCGGACGCGGCAGGGCCCAATTCCGCCCCGCCGCGCAACGCGCGCAGCCGTTGCGCAACACCCGGGGCGCCGCGTGACCGGCCCCCGCCACTGGATCGGCGTCGTCAGCCGCGATCATGTCCGCAAGGGCGTCGCCGGCGGCTTCGCCATGCTGAACCACGGCAAGCTGGGTCCGCTGACCGCGCTGACGCCGGGCGACGGGCTGATCTGTTACTCGCCGAAAGCCTCCTATCCCGACGGGCCGCCGCTCAAGGCCTTCACCGCCATCGGCACGGTCCGGGACAGCCAGCCCTACAAGGCCGAAATGGCTCCGGGCCGGACCGGCTTTCGCCGCGATATCGACTGGTGGAAGGCAACCGAAACCCTTCTTGCGCCGTTGGGCGACAGGCTGGAATTTACCCGCAGCAACTGGGGCCTCGTGGCCCGGCGCGGGCTTTTCGAAATCAACGCCGCGGATTTCCAGACCATCCGCGACGCCATGACGACGGAGTGATCCCGATGCAGATGATCGCCCATTACACGGTCAAGTCCTATGCCGCCTTCAGGACCGCCTTTGATGCCGATGCCGAGGATCGTGGCAACAACAGCCTGAACTTGCTGCAACTTTGGCGTGAAAGCGACAGCAGCGCCTGGGCATTGTTCGATGTCGGCAACGCCAGGACGGCGCGCGAGTATCTGGACGGCGCGGCGGCGGTCTTCAACAGTCAGGGCGGCGTGACCGCGACCAGCTTCCACTTTGTCGAGACCGCCTGATGACAGCCGAATTGACCGTTCTCGCCCTTGCAGGTCTTTTGCAGGGCCTTCAGTTCGCGGCCTTTTCGGTGGCGGCGAATCGGCAGATCGGACCGCGGGTCGCGATGGGCACGCGCGACGTCAAACCCGAACTGACCGGAACGGCGGGCCGCCTTCAGCGCGCCCTGAACAATCATTTCGAGGGGCTCGTCCTGTTCACCCTTGCCGTGGTGGTGGTCACCGTACCGGGCCAGTCCAGCGGCCTCACCGCCACCAGCGCCTGGATCTACCTGCTGGCGCGCATCCTCTATGTGCCGGCCTACGTCTTCGGCTGGGTGCCCTGGCGCTCGGTCATCTGGGCGGTCGGCTTCGCGGCCAGCATGATCATGATCCTGGCGAGCCTTTTCTGATCGCCTGCCGGGCCATATATCTCGCGACGGCATCGCCGCAAACACTGAAAAAGGGAATACCACATGTACGACCTCATCGTCATCGGCGCCGGACCCGGCGGCTATGTCTGCGCCATCCGTGCCGCGCAACTGGGCCTGAAGGTCGCCTGCGTCGAGGGCCGCGAAACGCTGGGTGGCACATGCCTGAATGTGGGCTGCATCCCCTCCAAGGCGCTGCTTCACGCCAGCCACATGCTGCACGAGACGCATGAGAATTTCGACCGGATGGGCCTGACCGGCGCCAAGGTGAAGGTCGACTGGACCAAGATGCAGGGCTACAAGGCCGAAACCGTCGCGGGCAATACCAAGGGTATCGAATTCCTGTTCAAGAAGAACAAGATCGACTGGCTCAAGGGCTGGGCCAGCATTCCCGAGGCCGGCAAGGTGAAGATCGGCGACGAGGTCCACGAGACCAAGAACATCGTCATCGCCTCGGGTTCGGTCCCGGCCGCGCTGAAAGGGGTCGAGGTGGACAATGCCGGCGGCGTGATCGTCGATTCGACCGGCGCGCTGGCGCTGCCGAAGATCCCGAAATCCATGGTCGTGATCGGGGCCGGGATCATCGGGCTGGAACTGGGTTCGGTCTATGCCCGCCTGGGCGCCAAGGTGACCTTCGTCGAATATCTCGACGCGATCGCGCCGGGCATGGATGGCGAGGTGCAAAAGCAGTTCCAGAAGATCCTGCTCAAGCAGGGCATGGACTTTGTTCTTGGCGCGGCGGTCAAGAGCGCCGAGATCGTTCAGGGCAAGGCGAAGGTCGTCTATGCGCTGAAAAAGGACGACAGCGAAAAGACGATCGAGGCCGATTGCGTCCTGGTCTCGACCGGGCGCCGCCCGCATGTCGAAGGGCTGGGACTTGACACGCTGGGCGTGGAGATGACCGATCGCGGCTTCGTCAAGGTGAATGACCGCTGGGCGACCAACATCAAGGGTCTCTACGCCATCGGCGATTGCGTCCCCGGCCTGATGCTGGCCCACAAGGCCGAGGACGAGGGCATTGCCACGGCCGAGGTGATCGCGGGCAAGCATGGTCACGTCAATTACGACGTGATCCCCGGCGTCATCTACACCACCCCCGAAGT
The DNA here is from genome assembly GCA_002294185.1 of Paracoccus sp. UBA889. Classification (GTDB taxonomy): domain Bacteria; phylum Pseudomonadota; class Alphaproteobacteria; order Rhodobacterales; family Rhodobacteraceae; genus Paracoccus. Next base: position 59,745 of record DBFD01000021.1, on the reverse strand, counting down.
CGCCAGCGTCGGGCTGACCGAAGAGGCCGCGAAGGATAGCGGGCGCAAGATCAAGATCGGCAAGTTCCCGTTTCTGGGCAACGCGCGTGCCAAGGCGATGCTGCAGGCCGACGGCTTCGTCAAGATGATCGCGGATGCGGAAACCGACCGCATTCTGGGCTGCCATATCGTCGGCCCGAACGCGGGCGAGATGATCCACGAGATCTGCGTGGCGATGGAATTCGGCGCCTCGGCCGAGGATGTGGCGCTGACATGCCACGCCCACCCGACCACGTCCGAGGCCGTCCGAGAGGCCGCCCTGGCCTGCGGCGACGGCGCGATCCATGCCTGACCGCCCGCGGCGCGCGCTGCCCCTGGTCGGGCGGCGCGCCATGGTGCTGGCCAGCCTGGCCCTGGCCGCCTGCGGCGGCGGAGGAACGGGCCGCACCGCCCCGGCAGGGCTGACCAGGACCGGCCTTTATCCGAACGAGACCCCCTATATCCGATCCCGCATCAATTTCTGGGCGCGCCATTACCGGGTCCCGGCCCAGATCGTTCAGCGTGTGGTGATTCGCGAATCCCGCCACCGCCCTACCGCGCGCAACGGTGCCTATTACGGTCTGATGCAGATCCGGTATCAGACGGCGCGAACCATGGGCTATCGCGGTCCGGCGGATGGGTTGCTGGATGCCGATACGAACCTGCGCTACGGCGTCAGATACCTTCGCGGCGCATGGCTGGTGGCCGGCGGCGATCCTGACGCGGCGATCATGTGGTATTCGCGCGGCTATTATGACGAAGCCAAACGCAAGGGACTGCTGAAAAAGACCGGTCTGCGGCGCTAGCAGGTGTCGTTAATATACTGTCGCGGTAATGTGAGTCATGCTAATACGCGGCCGCGACTTTCATCTGTTTTATCAATCGCGTGGGAAATCGCGGCTCGGCATTGCCGATAGAAACGCGGTTCGATCCGGTCTGCATGACCGCGCGACGGAACGCCGCCTCAGCGGGACGCGGCGGATGCGGCAGCCTTTTCGCCGCCAAACAGCCAGCCCCAGATAAGGGAATTCTGTGGCTGCATCTGTTTGCGGGTCGATTGTTCGGCCGCGATCATCAGCCGCATCACGGCAGCCCCCAGATGGGGGTCGCATTCCCGTGCAACCAGATCCGCAACCTGCTGACGCGCCTCGCCGAGATCGTCGAGCGCCAGGCGCATTTCGACAATGAGATCATCGGGAATCTGCGCCATGAATATCTCTCTGCTTCACGCGGTTCCCGGTCAGTTTACCCAAGGTCAGCATGATTTGCACAAAGAAAATTGCTTTTCGGCGCGCGATCGGCGTGTTTTCCTCGCGAAAATGATAACCGAGGACGATTTTATAATGGTTTCAGGCAAATCAGGCGACGCGGGTTTCCGGAAACCAGGAACAGATCCGGTTCGGGGCCGAAACCTCAGGCGTTGAACAGGAAATGCAGCACATCGCCGTCCCGGACCTCGTATGTCTTGCCCTCGACGCGCAGCTTTCCGGACTCGCGCGCGCCCGCCTCGCCGTTGCCGGCGACATAATCTTCATAGCCGACGGTTTCGGCGCGGATGAAGCCCTTTTCGAAATCGCCGTGAATTTCGCCCGCCGCCTGCGGGGCCAGCGTGCCGCGGCGGATGGTCCAGGCACGCGCCTCTTTCGGGCCGACGGTGAAATAGGTCTGAAGACCCAGCAATGCGTATCCCGCGCGGATCAGCCGGTCCAGGCCGGCCTCTGCCAGACCCATCTCGGACAGGAACATTTGCTGTTCTTCCGGTTCAAGCTGGCTAATTTCCTCTTCGATCCGGGCCGAGATCACCACATGGCCCATCCCCTGCGCCTCGGCCATCCGCGCCACCCGCGCCGACTGGCTGTTGCCGCCGGCCGCGCTGGCCTCATCGACATTGCAGACGAACAGCACCGGCTTCGCGGTCAGAAGTTGCAGCATGGACCAGGCCTTGCGGTCGTCCTCGGCAACCTCGACGCTGCGCGCGGGCCGGCCGGCCTCCAGAGCCTCGAGCGCGCGTTGCAGCAGCACCTGCTGCTGTAACGCCTCCTTGTCGCCGCCCTTCAGCTTGCGGGCCAGATTGGTCAGCCGCCGCTCGATGGATTCCATGTCGGCGATCATCAATTCGGTCTCGATCACCTCGGCATCGGCGATGGGATCGACGCGGCCTTCCACATGGGTGACATCGCGATCCTCGAAACAGCGCAGCACATGCGCGATGGCGTCCACCTCGCGGATATTGGCCAGGAACTGATTGCCCAGCCCTTCGCCCTTGCTGGCGCCCTTCACCAGGCCCGCGATATCGACGAAGGTGATCCGCGTGGGGATGATCTGCTTGCTGTGGGCGATCGCCGCCAGCCGGTCCAGCCTCGGGTCTGGCACCGCGACCTCGCCCACGTTGGGCTCGATCGTGCAGAAGGGAAAATTCGCGGCCTGCGCGGCGGCGGTTCTGGTCAGGGCGTTGAACAGCGTGGACTTGCCCACATTCGGCAGCCCGACGATCCCCATGCGAAAGCCCATTGCGACATCCCTTGCTGATTTCGGCGTCCTCATAGGCGGATGGGGGCCGCAAGTCCAGCCTCGCGCGGATTGCGAAAGCCGTGCGGTCGGGCTAGTGCTGGGCGCCGGGACGAACGGGGACGGACATGACCAGGATCGACGCACGGTTTCAGGCGCTGAGGGCCGACAAGAAGAAGGCCTTCGTGGCCTACATGATGGCATCGGACCCCGACGACGCGACGGCGCTCAAGATCATGCGCGGCCTGCCCGGCGCGGGCGTGGACGTGATCGAACTGGGGATGCCCTTCACCGATCCGATGGCCGACGGGCCGATCATCCAGGCGGCGGGCCAGCGGGCGCTGGCCCAGGGCGGCAGCGTCAGCCGCACGCTGGCGATGCTGCGCGCATTCCGCAAGGAGGATGATGAAACGCCGGTCGTGCTGATGGGCTACTATAATCCGATCTATGCCCGTCCCGGCGGCGTCGAGGGCTTTCTGGCCGAGGCGTCCGAGGCCGGCGTGGATGGCCTGATCATCGTCGATCTGCCGCCCGAGGAAGATGACGAACTCTGCATCCCCGCCGCGAAAGCCGGACTGAACTTCATCCGCCTTGCCACGCCCACGACCGATGACCGCCGCCTTCCCGCCGTGGTCAGGAACACGTCGGGCTTCGTCTATTACGTCAGCGTTACCGGCATCACCGGCGGCCCGGCCGCCGACGCCGCCGAGGTCGCACCGGAAGTTGCCCGGATCCAGAAAGCGGCGAACCTGCCGGTGGTGGTGGGCTTTGGCATTTCGACGCCCGAGGCCGCCGAAAGCGTCGCCTCGGTCGCGGATGGCTGCGTCGTCGGCAGCGCCATCGTGAAGATGATCGGCGCGGGACGCCCGGTGCCCGAGATCCTGCAATTCGTGGCCGATCTGGCGGCCGGGGCGCATCGCGGCTGATGGACCCGCCGGCCCAGGATTGCGCCTTCGATCATGTCGCCATCGCCACCCGCGATCTGGACGAGGGCGCGGAATGGCTGCGGGCCAGGCTGGGCGTGGCGCCGGAACCGGGCGGGAAACATCCGCAGATGGGCACACAGAACCGATTGCTGTCGCTGGGACCGGGCGAATATCTGGAACTGATCGCCATCGACCCCGCGGCCCCCGCGCCGGACCGACCGCGCTGGTTCGGGCTGGACGGGTTCGACGGGCCACCCAGGGTCGCAGGCTGGGTCATCCGTCAAAGCCGGCTGACCGCGCCACGGGGCACCACGATCCTTGCGGCCAGTCGCGGAGGGCTGCGCTGGCGGATCACGGTTCCCGATGGCGGGCAGATGCCGCATGACGGTGCCGCGCCGATGCGGATCGACTGGGGCGGCGGGCCGCATCCCTCGGATACCCTTCCCGATCACGGTATCAGGCTGGCGCGGCTTTCTCTGCCGATTGACTTGCCTGTCGCCGATCCGCGCCTGTCGCGCGGCCCCTTCTCCCTGCGCCTCGCCACGCCCCAGGGCGAGGTCAGGCTGTGATCACGCTGCGCGAGGCACGCGGCGAGGATGCGCCGGCCATAGGCGCCCTGTGGAACCCCCTGATCCGCGACACCGATGTCACCTTCTGGCCGGCCGAACGCAGCGAGGCAGATATCGCCGCCCATATCGCCGAACGGCAGGCCGCCGGTCATCCCTTCCTGCTGGCCGAGGAAGATGGGGCGCTGCTGGGCTATGCCAGCTATGGCCAGTTTCGCGGCGGGCCGGGCTATGCGCGCAGCATGGAACATTCGGTCAACCTGGCTGCCGCCGCGCGCGGTCGCGGCATCGGGCGGATGCTGATGCAGGCGATCGAGGATCACGCCCGCGCTTGCGGTCATCGGCTGATGATCGGCGCGATCACGGCCACGAACAGCGGTTCGCTGCGTTTCCACGCGCGGCTGGGCTATACCGAATGGGGCCGTATTCCGGCTGCGGGCTGGAAATTCGGCCGCTATCACGACCTGGTTTTGATGGGCAAGGATCTGGGCGGGTAACGTTTCCTTCACCTCTGCCCCCTACCCTCGCGGCGCGATCCCGGATAATCTGAGTGGCATGGATACTCGCGCCGATCACCCGACCTGTCCCGACCTGCCGAAGCCGCGCAGCTTCTGGCAGCGCATAGGCGACCGGCTGGCGGCATTGCTGGGCAGCCCGCGCGCCGTGGCGCCGGAACGATCGGTCGCCTTTACCATCGGCGTGATCGCACTCGGCGCCAAGCTGGCCAAGGCCGACGGCACCGTCGCCCGATCCGAGGTGACGGCCTTCCGCCGTGTCTTCATCATACCGCGCGCCGAGGAAAAGAACGCCGCCCGCGTCTTCGACCTGGCGCGGCAGGACGTGGCCGGCTTCGACGCCTGGGCGCGGCGCATCGCCGCGATGTTCGCGCCCGGCGATCCGGTCCTGGCCGACGTGATCGAGGGATTGTGCATCATCGCCGTCGCCGATGGCGAGATGCACGAATCCGAGATCGCCTTCATCGACGAGGTCGGCCGCATCTTCGGCCTGACGCCCGCCCGCATCGCCACGATCCGCGCAAGCCACGATCCGAAGGCTGGCTGTCCGCCCTGCGAAATCCTGGGCGTGACCCCGGATACCCCGCTGCCCGAAGCCCGCAAACGCTGGCGCAGCCTGATCCGCGAGGCTCATCCCGACCGTGCCATCGCCCGCGGCCTGCCCCCCGAGGCCGTGCGCATGGCCGAGGCCCGGACCCGGCGGCTGAACGAGGCCTGGGAAAAGTTCCGCGCCATGCATGATGCGCCGCCGCCCAACGCCGCGTGAGGCGGTTGTAGCCCCCCTGCACCGAGGCTAGAGTGGCGCTCCAGAAGCGGGTGGCGGATGACCGAGACGAAGCAGGCATATCAGGTTCTGGCCCGGAAATACCGGCCGGAAACCTTCGCGGATCTGGTCGGTCAGGACGCGATGGTGCGCACGCTGAGGAACGCCTTTGCCGCCGACCGGATCGCGCAGGCCTTCATCATGACGGGCATTCGCGGGACCGGCAAGACCACCACCGCCCGGATCATCGCCAAGGGCATGAACTGCATCGGCCCCGACAGCGCAGGCGGCCCGACGACCGAGCCTTGTGGCGTCTGCGAACATTGCGTGGCGATCAGCGAGGGGCGCCATGTCGATGTCATGGAAATGGATGCGGCATCGCGGACGGGCGTGGGCGACATCCGCGAGATCATCGAATCCGTTCACTATCGCGCGGCCTCGGCGCGCTACAAGATCTATATCATCGACGAGGTGCACATGCTGTCGACCAGCGCGTTCAATGCGCTGCTGAAGACGCTGGAGGAACCGCCCCCGCATGTGAAGTTCATCTTCGCCACCACCGAAATCCGCAAGGTGCCCGTCACGGTTCTGTCGCGCTGCCAGCGGTTCGATCTGCGTCGCATCGAACCCGAGGTGATGATCGGTCTCCTGCGCCGGATCGCGGGATCCGAAAACGCCCAGATCACCGATGAGGCGCTGGCGCTGATCACGCGGGCGGCCGAGGGCAGCGCGCGCGATGCGACCAGCCTGCTGGACCAGGCGATCAGCCACGGCGCCGGCGAGACGGGGGCGGATCAGGTCCGTGCCATGCTGGGCCTGGCCGATCGGGGCCGGGTCATCGACCTGTTCGAGATGATCCTGCGCGGCGATGCGGCCGCCGCCCTGACCGAATTGCAGTCGCAATATGCGGGCGGCGCCGATCCGGTGGCGGTTCTGCGCGATCTGGCCGAGATCACGCATTGGATTTCGGTCGTCAAGATCACGCCCGAAGCGATCGAGGATCCGACCATTTCCCCGGATGAACGCACGCGCGGCAAGGATCTGGCCGACCGGTTGGCGATGCGGGTCCTGACGCGGCTGTGGCAGATGTTGTTGAAATCGCTGGACGAGGTCTCGGCGGCGCCCAATGCGATGATGGCGGCCGAAATGGCGATCATCCGGTTGACCCATGTGGCCGATCTGCCCGACCCCGAGGCGCTGATCCGCAAGGTCCAGCAATCGGCGGCGGCGGGCGATTTCGCGCGCCAGGCCGCGCCCGCCGGGACCGATCAGCAGGCGCCGCGCGCGGCGGCCCGCCCGGCCCCTGCCATCGGCGTCGGGGCCGGCGGGACTGCGGCGGCTCTTGCGGTTTCGCCCCAGGCCTTTGCCGCCTTTCCCGATTTTGCCTCGGTGCTTGATCTGATCCGCCGCATGGGTGACATGCTGCTGCTGGTGCAGGTTGAAAATCACGTCGGGCTGGTCCGTTACAGCCCCGGCCGGATCGAATTCGAGCCGCGTGGCAACGGCCCCGCCGATCTGGCGCAAAGGCTTGGCGAACGCCTGCGCGGCTGGTGCGGCGGGCAGCGTTGGGCAGTCAGCGTCGTCGGCAGTGGCGGTGCGCCCACCATCGCAGAAACCCGCGCGGCCGAATTGGAGGCGGCACGCAAGCGGGCGTTGGAATTGCCGATCGTGCAGCAAGTGATGGCAACCTTTCCCGGCGCCAGACTGAAAACGGTCACGAAGATCGCTCGGCCGCCCGAGGACGCGGCGGAAATCGCGGCCGAGGGTGCGGCGAACCCGCATGAAATCACAGATGGTCCCGTCGCCGAAGTCGATGAATGGGACCCGTTCGAGGATGAGGATTGAGACGATGATGAAAGGTCTGGGCGGTTTGGGCGACATGTCCAAGATGATGAAGGCCGCCAAGGAAATGCAGGACAGGATGCAGAAGATGCAGGATGATCTTGCATCGGTGACGGTGACCGGCGAATCCGGCGCCGGGCTGGTCAGGGCGACCGCCACCGCCAGGGGCGAATTGACCGCGCTGGAGATCGATCCCTCGATCTTCCAGCCCAGCGAGAAAGAAGTGGTCGAGGATCTGATCCTCGCCGCGATCAAGGATGCGCAGAAGCGGGCGCAGGACAGGATGCAGTCGGAAATGTCGCGCATGACCTCGGAACTGGGCTTGCCGCCGGACATGAAGCTTCCGTTCTAGGCCCCTGTCAGAAATGGCCGAGGGCAGCGACGACATTCAGGCTCTGGTGGCGCTGATGGCGCGGCTGCCGGGGCTGGGTCCGCGTTCTGCGCGGCGCATCGTTCTGGCGCTGATCCGCAAGCGCAGCGGCCAGATGGTGCAGCTTTCCCAGCTTCTGGACAGGGTCGCGGTCAATTCGCGCGAATGTCTGACCTGCGGCAACATCACCGATCGCGACGAATGCGCGATCTGTGCCGATCCGCGCCGCGCCAATGGCGAAATCTGCGTCGTCGAGGACGTGGCCGATCTGTGGGCGCTGGAACGGGGGCGCGTCTTTGGCGGCCGCTATCATGTCCTGGGCGGCACGATGTCGGCGCTGGACGAGGTTGGCCCCGAGGATCTGGGGATCCCCACCCTGGTGGATCGTGTCTGCCGCGATGGCGTGACCGAGGTGATCCTGGCGCTGAACGCCACCGTCGATGGCCAGACCACCGCCCATTACATCGCCGAGGCGCTGGCGGGCAGCGGTGTCGTCGTGACCGGCCTTGCCCAGGGCGTTCCCATCGGCGGAGAGCTGGATTATCTGGACGACGGCACGATCAGCGCTGCGCTGCGGGCAAGACGAAGGCTTTAGAATTCGCAATCCCTTGCGGCAGGGCGGGCGGGCGCTATGCTGCCGCCCTCATCGAACAAGGGGTGCGTGGTGAAGGTCGATCTGGTCATCTTCGATTGCGACGGTGTCATTGCCGACAGCGAAATCCTTTCGGCCGAGGTGCTCATCGAACAACTCGCCGCCGAAGGGCTTGCGCTGAGCGCCGAGGATGTGCGCCGCGATTTCCTGGGGCGCAGCTTTCCCACCGTGGCCGAAACCATACGCCGCCGCCATGACCGCGCCTTGCCGCCCGGTTTCGAGGCCGACTACCGCAGCCGCCTGCTGTCCCGGTTCGAGACCGAGCTACGCCCGACGCCGGGGTTCGCGCGCATGATCGAGGCCCTGGACCGGCCGGTCTGCGTGGCCACCTCCTCAAGCAGGCCGCGGGTGAATAAGACACTTGAAATCCTTGGTTTGACAGCGTTTTTCAACGCCGATGTCTTTACCGCAAGCCAGGTCGAACGCGGCAAGCCGGCGCCTGATCTGTTCCTGTTCGCGGCCCGCCGAATGGGCGTCCCGCCCCCGGCCTGCCTGGTGGTCGAGGACAGCGCGCCGGGCCTTCAGGCGGCGGCTGCGGCGGGGATGCCGCATCTGCATTATACCGGCGGAAGCCATCTGTCGGGCGCCGGCCCCGGCGATGGCCCGACCGAAAGCTTTGACAACTGGGCCGATTTCGCGCACCTCTTGATGAGGCTGGAGGAGGGACAGGCCAGGCCATGACCCATGGACGCTTCACCCCCGAGGCGACGCGCCTGGACGATGCGGCACGCGCCGGCTGGCTGTATTACGTGGCCGGCAACACGCAGGACGAGATCGCGCGCAAGCTGGGCGTCAGCCGCCAATCGGCGCAACGCCTTGTGGCAATGGCGGTGGCCGAACGGCTGGTCAAGGTGCGCCTGGATCATCCGATCGGTCGCTGCATGGACCTTGCCTATGAGATGAAACACCGTTTCGGGCTGAAAAGCTGCGAGGTGGTGCCCTCGGACCCCGAAGCGCCCGATCTGCTGACCGGCATAGCCATCTCGGCGGCGGCCGAGCTTGAGCGGGTGCTGAAATCGTCCGAACGCCGGGTTGTCAGCCTCGGGACCGGGCGGGCGCTGAAAGCGACGGTCGAGCAATTGCCGCGCATGTCCTGCCCGCAGCACGTCGTCGTCTCGCGTCTGGGCAACATGATGCAGGACGGATCCGCCTCGCCCTATAACGCGACGATCCGTCTGGCCGAAAGGATCGGCGCAGCCCATTACCCCTATCCGCTGCCGGTTCTGGCCCGCAGCGCCACGGAACTGGCTGCGATGCGCGAACAAGAGGCAGTCCGCAACACCCTGCGTCAATGCGAAGAGGCGGACCTGTCTCTGGTCGGGATCGGACAGATGGACACCAGCGCACCGCTGTTTGTGGATGGATTCGCCAGTGCCGCCGAAATGGAGGATCTGAAATCCGCCGGTGCCGTGGGCGAGATCACCAGTTGGGTCTATGACCGGGCAGGCAAGGTGATCGATTGCGATTTCAACGCCCGCGTGGCCTCGGCCCCGCTGCCACGCGCCGCCGATCGCCCGGTGATCGCGGTGGCCACAGGCGAGGCCAAGCTGCCCGCGATTCGCGCCGCCCTGACCGGGCATCTGATCAACGGTCTGATCACCTCGGAAGCCACCGCAGAGCGACTACTGACATGATCGGAACCGAGAAAATCCATTCATATCGGCCATTTGCACGGGAAGACCGGACCTTGCCTGCAAATGTATTGACAGAATCGGGCAGGAAGATGAATATTTGCCCACCGGTAGAGCAAATGCCCAACCGCCAAGGGAGGAACTACATGAAGACGACCATCCGCGCCCTGCTGGGCGCTTCCGCGCTTTGCGCCGTGGGCGGCATTGCCGCGGCGCAGGAAACCACGCTGACCATCGCCACCGTCAATAACGGCGACATGATCCGGATGCAGGGTCTGACCAGCGACTTCACCGAGAAGAACCCCGACATCAAGCTTGAATGGGTGACGCTGGAAGAGAACATCCTGCGCGAGCGCGTAACCACCGACATCGCCACGCAGGGCGGCCAGTATGACGTGCTGACCATCGGCACCTACGAGGTTCCGATCTGGGCCAAGCAACAATGGCTGGTGCCGCTGGACGATCTGGGCGCCGATTACGACGCCGGCGACCTGCTGCCCGCCGTCCGCGAGGCGCTGTCGGTCGATGGCACGCTTTATGCGGCCCCCTTCTATGGCGAATCCGCGATGGTGATGTATCGCACCGACCTGGCCGAAAAGGCCGGTGTCACCATTCCCGACAGCCCGACCTGGGCCGATATCAAGACCGCCGCCGAAAAGATGACCGACAAGGCCAATGAAACCTACGGCATCTGCCTGCGCGGCAAGCCCGGCTGGGGCGAGAACATGGCCTTCCTGACCGCAATGGCCAACAGCTATGGCGCGCGCTGGTTCGACATGGACTGGAAACCGCAATTCGACAGCGCGGAATGGAAGGCGGCATTGACCGATTATCTGGACCTGATGACCAATTACGGTCCGCCGGGTGCCTCGTCCAACGGCTTCAACGAGAACCTGTCGCTGTTCCAGCAGGGAAAATGCGGCATGTGGATCGACGCGACCGTCGCCGCCAGCTTCGTGACCGACCCGGAAAACTCTAAAGTGGCCGACAGCGTGGGCTTCGCGCAATTCCCCAACAAGGAAGGCGTGGACAATCACGGCAACTGGCTGTGGGCATGGAGCCTGGCGATCCCGGCCTCGTCGAAGCAACAGGATGCGGCGAAGCAGTTCATCGCCTGGGCAACATCGAAGGGCTATACCGAGTTGGTTGCCAGCAAGGATGGCTGGCGCGCCGCACCTCCGGGCACGCGGACCTCGCTTTATGAGAATCCCGAATACCAGAAAGAGGCGCCTTTCGCCGCGATGACGCTGAAATCCATCGATTCGGCGAATACGCAGAAATCCTCGGTTCAGGATATTCCCTATACGGGGGGGCAATTTGTCGCGATCCCGGAATTCCAGGGGATCGGCACGGCGGTGGGCCAGCAATTCTCGGCCGCACTGGCCGGGCAGATGTCGGCCGAGGACGCCCTGGCCGCTGCGCAGTCCAATACCACCCGCGAGATGACGCGGTCGGGCTACATCAAGTAGGCTTTGAAATAGCGCCGTCCGGCCCGTCCGGGCGGCGCGACAAGGAATGGGGGGAAGGCGCGGGCCGCGTGGCCCCGCCGCCCGAGGAGGAGCAAGATCATGGCAACACGCCAGACCGCCAGCCTCGCGCGGCTGATGCGCGCACCAGCGATCATCCTTTTGCTGATCTGGATGGTAATCCCGCTGGGAATGACGCTTTACTATTCGTTCCTGAACTACAACCTGCTCAATCCCAGTGTCACAAGCTGGGCGGGCTGGTTCAACTATCAATATTTCTACACCGATCCGGCCTTCCTTGAATCGATCTGGAACACGATCGTGCTGGTCCTGGGCGTCCTGCTGATCACCGTCTGCGGCGGCATCGGCATCGCCATGCTGATCGACAAGCCGATCTTCGGACAGGGTATCGTGCGGATCCTGGTGATCAGCCCTTTCTTCGTCATGCCGCCGGTCGCGGCCCTGATCTGGAAAAACATGATCATGCATCCCAGCTACGGGGTGTTCGCCGACATCGCCAAGTTCTTTGGCGCAAGCCCGGTGGACTGGTTCGCGCAATTTCCTTTGCTGTCGATCATCATCATCGTCGCCTGGCAATGGCTGCCCTTCGCAACGCTGATCCTGCTGACCGCGCTGCAATCGCTGGATGGCGAGCAGATGGAGGCCGCGGAAATGGACGGAGCGCCCGCAATCAGCCGCTTCATCCATCTGGTGCTGCCGCATATGGCCCGCGCAATCACCGTGGTCATCCTGATCCAGACCATCTTCCTGCTGGGGATCTACGCGGAAATCCTGGTGACCACCAATGGCGGACCGGGTTTCGCCTCGACCAACCTGACCTTCCTGATCTACCGCGCCGCCCGGCTGAACTTCGATATCGGCGGCGCCGCGGCGGGCGGGATCATCGCCGTCATCCTGGCCAATATCGTCGCCATCTTCCTGATGCGCGCCGTCGGCCGGAACCTGGACTGAGGGGACATCATGGCACGCGCGGTTTCCAGAAACGCGAAGATCGGTTGGACCATCGCCGCCTGGTCGGTGGCGCTGATCATCTTCTTTCCGATCCTCTACACGATCATCACCAGCCTGAAGACCGAGCAGGAGGCGATTTCCGGCTTCAACCTGATCCCCTCCTTCAGCCTGTCCAGTTACGAGGCGGTGCAGAGCCAGAACAACTACTGGCGGCCGTTTTCCAACTCGGTCGTGATCGCGGTCGGCTCGACGCTGCTGGCGCTGATCGTGGCGATTCCGGCGGCCTGGGCAATGGCCTTCTCGCCCACCAAGCGCACCAAGGACATCCTGATGTGGATGCTGTCCACCAAGATGATGCCGGCCGTCGCGGTGCTGGTGCCGATCTATCTGATCTTCCTGCGCACCGGGCTGATGGACACCCGGACCGGGCTGGTCATCGTGCTGATGCTGATGAACCTGCCGATCGTGGTCTGGATGCTCTATACCTACTTCCGCGAGATTCCGGGCGAGATCCTGGAAGCCGCGCGGATGGACGGCGCCAGCCTGCGGGACGAGATCCTGTATGTGCTGACGCCGATGGCGGTGCCGGGCATCGCCTCGACCCTGCTTTTGAACATCATCCTGGCCTGGAACGAGGCGTTCTGGACGATCCAGCTGACCACCACCAATGCCGCGCCGCTCTCGGCCTTCATTGCCTCGTTCTCCAGCCCGCAGGGGCTGTTCTGGGCGAAACTTTCGGCGGCATCGACCATGGCGATCGCCCCGATCCTGATCCTGGGCTGGTTCAGCCAGAAACAACTTGTCCGCGGCCTGACCTTCGGCGCGGTGAAATAGGAGACCACGATGGGACAGATCACCCTGGAAGAGGTGGCCAAGCGGTTCGGCGAGGTCGAGGTTATCCCGCCGCTGGACCTGACCATCGAGGACGGCGAATTCGTGGTCTTCGTGGGGCCCTCGGGCTGCGGCAAGTCCACCCTGCTGCGCCTGATCGCGGGGCTGGAAGATGTCAGCGGCGGGCGCATCCTGATCGACGGCACCGATGCCACGGATGCCTCGCCGGCGAAACGCGGGCTGGCGATGGTGTTCCAGTCCTATGCGCTTTACCCGCACATGTCGGTCAGGAAGAACATCGCCTTCCCGATGCGGATGGCCGGCTTGTCCAAGGACGAACAGGACCGCCGGATCGAGGCCGCGGCCAAGGCGCTGAACCTGACCAATTACCTGGACCGCCGGCCCGGCCAGTTGTCGGGCGGCCAGCGCCAGCGCGTCGCCATCGGCCGCGCGATCGTGCGCGAACCCTCGGCCTTCCTGTTCGACGAACCGCTGTCAAACCTGGATGCCGCGCTGCGCGTGGGAATGCGGCTGGAAATCAGCGAATTGCACAACCGGCTGAAGACCACGATGATCTATGTCACCCACGACCAGGTCGAGGCGATGACCATGGCCGACAAGATCGTGGTGCTGCAGGCCGGGCGGATCGAACAGGTCGGCAGCCCGCTGGATCTGTATCTGCGCCCCAGGAACGTCTTCGTTGCAGGTTTCATCGGCAGCCCGAGGATGAACCTCTTTTCGGGTCCGACCGCCGCCGAATACGGGGCCGAGACCATCGGCGTGCGTCCCGAACACATCGCCATCTCGGCCGAGGGCGGGAAATGGAAGGGACGGATCGGCGTCAGCGAACATCTGGGCTCGGACAGCTTCTTCTATGTCGAGGAAACCGGGCTGACCGAAACCATCACCGTTCGCTCGGACGGTGAATTGGGCTTTCGGCACGGCGACACCGTCTGGCTGACGCCGAACGAAGAGCGCATTCACCGGTTCGACAAGACCGGAGACCGGATCGCATGATGCGACTGGACGGCAAATCCGCACTGATCACCGGCGCGGCACGCGGCATCGGGCTGGAATTCGCCCGCGCCTATGCGGCCGAGGGCGCGCGGGTGGCGATCTGCGACATCAATGCCCAGGCCGCGGCGGATGCCGCCGCGGCACTTGGCGATGCCGCCATCGCGGTGCGGCTGGACGTGACCGACCAGAAATCGATCGACACCTGCGTGGCCGAGGTCGAGGAGGCCTTTGGTGGCATCGACATCCTTGTCAACAACGCGGCCCTGTTCACCGCCGCCCCCCTGACCGAGATCACGCGCGCCGATTACGATCGCATCTTCGCCGTCAACGTCTCGGGGACCCTGTTCATGATGCAGGCGGTCGCGCGTGTCATGATCCGTCGCGGCAGCGGCGGGCGCATCATCAACATGGCCAGCCAGGCCGGGCGCCGCGGCGAACCGCTGGTCGCCGTCTATTGCGCCAGCAAGGCTGCCGTCATCAGCCTGACGCAATCGGCGGGCCTGAACCTGATCCGCCATGGCATCAACGTCAACGCCATCGCGCCAGGCGTCGTGGAAGGCGAACACTGGGACGGCGTGGATGCCTTCTTCGCGAAATACGAAGGCAAGGAGCCCGGCCAGAAAAAGGCCGAGGTCGCCGCCGCCGTTCCCCATGGCCGCATGGGAACCGCTGCCGACCTGACCGGGATGGCCATCTTCCTCGCCTCGAACGAGGCCGATTACATCCTCGCCCAGACCTACAATGTCGATGGCGGACAATGGATGAGCTGATCCGCGCGACGCCTTGCCCCCTGCCCCGAGGCCCGCGTCCTCCGCGGGCGTTTTTCGAAGAAAGGTCCAGACATGGCCGCCACACTTTCGCAATCCATGCTGAGCGATCTGCCCGACCATGTCGGGCGCCCCGGCTATGATCGCGGCGCGCTGAAACCCGGTATCCTGCATGTGGGCATCGGCAATTTTCACCGCGCGCACATGGCTTTCTACCTGGACCGGCTGTTCGACACCGGCGAGGGGCATGACTGGGCGTTGATCGGCGCGGGCGTCCGTCCGGGCGATGCGGCGATGCGCGACCGACTGGCGGCGCAGGACTGGCTGACGACGGTGGTCGAACTGGACCCGAAGGGCCTGAGCGCCCGCGTCATCGGCTCGATGGTCGATTTCGTCGAGGTCGATCCGGCCAGGGTCATCGCCGCGATGGCCGATCCCGCGATCCGGATCGTGTCGCTGACCATCACCGAGGGCGGCTACTACGTCGATGCCAAGACCGACGGCTTCGACGCGGCCCATCCCGATATCGCCCACGACGCCGACAATCCGGACGCGCCGCGCACCGTCTTCGGCATGATCCTGGCGGCGTTGCGCGCGCGCCGCGCGGCGGGTGAGGCGCCCTTCACGGTCATGTCCTGCGACAACCTGCCCGAAAACGGTCATGTCTGCGCGCGCACCGTGACAGAACTGGCGCAGTTGTCCGATCCCGGCCTGGCCGAATGGATCCGCCAGAATGTGGCATTCCCGAATTCCATGGTCGATTGCATCACCCCCGCCACCTCGGACCGCGAACGCGCGCTGGTGCGGGACAAATTCGGCATCATCGACGCCGCGCCCGTGGTCTGTGAACCCTTCCGCCAATGGGTGCTGGAAGACAATTTCCCGCAGGGCCGCCCGCCGCTGGAAAAGGTCGGCGCTGAATTCGTGACCGATGTCAGCCGGCACGAATTGATGAAGCTGCGTATCCTGAATGGCGGTCACGCCGCCATCGCCTATCCTTCCGCGCTGCTGGGCCACCACTTCGTCCATGATGCGATGGCCGATCCCCGGATCGCCGCCTGGCTGCGCGCGCTGGAGGAACGCGAGATCATCCCGACCCTGCCCCCGATCGAGGGCGTCAGCTACGAGGATTATCTCGACCTCATCCTCGGCCGTTTCGCAAATCCGGAAATCGGCGACACCATCCCGCGGCTGTGCCTCGACGGGTCTAACCGGCAGCCGAAATTCATCCTGCCGACTTTGGCCGACGCGTTGCGATCGGATGCCGCCATCGACGGGCTGGCGCAAGAGGTCGCCTTCTGGTGCCGCTATTGCGAACGTATCGACGAGGCCGGAAACGAGATCGCGCCCAATGACGAGAACAGCGACGCATTGCGCGACTATGCCCTGGCCGCGCGCCGCGATCCTTTGGCCTTCCTGTCGAACCGTGCCGTCTTTGGCGCACTGGCCGACAATCCGCGCTTTCAGGACGCTTTCGCCCGCAAGCTGAGACTGGTGCAGGATCAGGGTGTCGGCGCCGCGATCAGGACCTATCTGGGCTGACGCGGTGGCCCCGCCGTCCTGACGCCCGCTGTCGCCGCAAGGCCCACGCCGCCATGCGATCGCCCAGACACCGGAATGGCGGACCAGCCGGCCGCGCCCCTGCATCACTTGCCGCGGCGCGTCTCGCGCAGGACCGTTTCGACAAGGATCAGGACGCAACCAAGCGCCAGCACGAACCCTGCCGCGACGGGCCCCAGCACGGCGCTGTTCATCAGGATGGCGACAAGCAGAACGCCACCCAGAACCGACAGCGTCAGCCGCAGGTCGGCCACGAACATCCCGAAAAGCTCCCTGAAGACATCGCCCAGGATTGTCATGCCGGCCGCCCCGCGGCCAAGGCGCGCGCCAGATGGGCAAGGCCGATGCCCGCCAACAGGAAAAGCGCCGCCAGGGGCAAGAGTGCGAGATCCGCACCAGGCCACCGCACGCCCAGCCCTTCGCCGGTCCAGAACACGCCAAAGGCCGACAGCATGACGCCAACCCCGAACTTCAGCGTATTTTCAGGAACCTGGGCCAAGGGCTTGCGCAGAGCGGCGCCCAGGACCAGCACCAGGGCGCAGGCGGCAAGGGCGCCAAGCGAGGCCTCCCACAGCAGGCCCTTGCCGGCACCGATGGCGATGACGATGAAAGCGACCTCCAGGCCTTCGAGAAGAACGGCCTTGAACGCGGCGATGCCTGCAATCCACCGCAATGTCCGCGGCGCCCCCGTCCGTGACCTCAGATCGGCGGCTTCCCTTGCGTAAGCCGCGCTCTCGTCATGCAGCGCGATCACGCCGGCCCAGCGAAGAACGGCCTTTCGCAGCCAGCCCGTGCCGAACAGCAGCAGCAGGATCCCCACGACAAGCTGCAGCGTCCGGATCGGGATGAATCGAAGCGCCGGACCCAGCGTCAGAACGATCAGTCCCAGAACGACAATCGCCGCGGCGGCCCCGGCGACGGCCGGTCGCCAGCCGCGCGTGGTGCCCACCGCCAACACGATCGTGAAGGCCTCCACCACCTCGACGAGGGATGCAAGGAAAGCCGCGGCGACGGCGGGAAAAAGGGCGGTCCAGAAATCCGGCGACATGAAGCCTTCTCTCAATCGATCCTGGCTGCGGTGCGGCCGCGACTCTATTGTTGTGTTTACTACATCATCGAGGTAGCATTTTCAACATGATCGAAACCGACACGACTGACCCGACGGACGCAACCTTCTCGCAGCGAATCCTGGCTGTCGGGTCGCGGCTTTCGGCGGTCGAGGCGCGGGTCATCGACTGGCTTTCCCGCAATCGCGAGCATGGACTGCGCGCCTCTGCGGCGGAAATCGCGACGGCCGCGAAGACCAGTGACGCGACGGTGATCCGAACTGCGCGAAAGCTTGGTTATGGCGGGCTTGCCGAACTGCGTCGCGCGCTTGCCGAGGATCTGCGTCGTGACCTGACCCTGGCCGATCGCATGGCCAATGAACTGGCCCGGCCCGCCAGGGCGGCGGGACTGGAGTCTTCGGCACAGGCGTTTCGTGACGCTCTCGAGGCGATCGAGACGATGGCGCCCGCGCTCGTTTCGGATTTCGTCATGACGATGCGTTCGGCGCGCCGGATTCATGTCTTCGGCATCGGTCCGTCGGGCTTCATCGCCGGCTATTTCGCGGCGCAGCTGGTGCGCCTGGGTTTCGATGCACGCGCCATCCTGCGCACCGGACTGCAACTCGCCGATGATCTGATCGGCATCGGGCCGGGCGATGCGGTGATCGCGCTGGCCTATGATCGCCCCTATCCCGAGGTGCGGGCCCTGTTCGACAGGGCAAGCGGCCTGAAGCTGCGCTCGGTTCTGGTGACCTCGATGGGACCGCATATTCCCGATCTGCGCGCAGGCATCCTTGTGCGGGTTCCCCGCGGCCGGACCGGCGGCTTCGGGCTTCACGCGGGCACCCTCGCCCTGCTGGAGGGGCTGCTGATCGCGCTTTCGGCATCCGAGCCCGAAAAGACCAGATCGGCGCTTCAGCGATTGAACGCCGCGCGGCAGGCGCTTGCAGGTTCGGCCATGGGACTTTGACCGCGATCCGGTTCGCGCCGTTCGCCCGCCATTTCCGAACCTCTGCCGCGTCTTTCCCAGGGCGCGACGCCCTGCCCCACGGTCACGTCTTCC